>CAUPKC010000017.1:0-74663 GCA_963511665.1 uncultured Undibacterium sp. | reverse complement strand
TTAACAGTTTTAGAAAATGTCTTACTTCCCCAGCGTTACGCAGCCGCAGTTGACAACAGTGCAGAGCAACGTGCGCGCGTCTTATTGGAACGTATTGGCTTGGGGCAACGCATGAGCCATTTACCCGGCGAGCTATCAGGTGGGCAACTACAACGTGCTGCCATTGCACGTGCTTTGTTGAATCAACCTGCTTTACTATTAGCTGACGAACCAACCGGCAATCTTGATTCTAAAAGTGCGACCGACGTGCTGGCCTTGCTGGCTGAATTGCATGCGAGTGGACAGACTATGGTGTTGGTAACACACGATCCTAATATCGCAGCAAAAGCACAACGCACCATACATTTGAAAGATGGCAAAGTCGACGAGGTGCAGCTATGAAGCACACACGTTTAGCATATGCATCTGTATTGCTTTGCGCTTCTCTATCAGCATTAAGTGCGCATGCGCTTGGTAAGCCAACAGATAAGCCTACAGATAAGTCTACCGAAAAGCTTGGCAATAAAACTGCAACGTATCATCGGCCCGTTTTATTGACTGGCGAAGTACAAGCCATCGATTCATGGCCAATTTTAGTGCCAGTCTCGAACGTTTCTCCGGTAACCCTCAGATATTTTGTACCTGAAGGTGCTACGGTGAAATCAGGCGAAGTTATTTTGCGAGTCGATTCACAAGGTGATTCAGAGTTAGAGCGTTTAGAACTCGAGCTTGTTCAGACGCGGGAACGAGGGTACAAAGAAGCAGCCGAATTAGATGTAAAAACCGTGGAAGGGGAACGTGCTTTAGTGACCGCGCAAGCTGCTTTAGCCAAGGCGAAAATTGATGCAGCTTTACCGAAGGCGCAAATTTCGGCTTTGGATTTCGATAAATATCAGGGCGAACTAGATCGAGCCACGCGCGATCTGGTCGTGAAACAAAAAGCCTCAGACAACGCTCGTGATGCTGTGAAACGAAAGCTGGAAGATGGCGAATTGGCGGTCAAACGACTGCAAATTCAAATTGCTTATGCAAAAGTGAAACAAGCACAGAGCGAGGTGCGCGCCGGTCGCGATGGTATCGTGATTCATGGCTATGATGTTTGGAATGGCAAACGTTTAGACGAGGGTGGTGCAGCTCATATAGGTTCCGTGGCTGGGCAAATCATGGGTGCGGGGAAGTTGAAAGTGATTGCCTGGGTGCTCGAAGCTGATCGTCCATTTTTAAGTGAAGGGCAGGCGATGAAGTTGCGCTTCGACGCTATTCCTGATTCTTTGACGACAGGCAAAATTGAACGTATCGCCAGTGCGCCAGAAGCTAGGGCGATCTGGGGTAATGGCCGTTATTTTAAGACTGAAATTACGTTGCCGGAAAGTATAAATTGGTCGTTGCAGCAAGGCATGAGCGTATCAATTGAGTCATTGAATGAGACAAAAAAAATGGCGCAGAACGATGCAAATTCAGCGCTAGTTTCAGTAAAAAAAGTCAGAGTTAGCCAGGAAATCCCCGCAAATTCAACGAAGCTGAATCGTGAGGAACTGAGTATCGAAGGCGAGGTTTTGTCGCGTCAATCGTATTTGGTTGCCCCACCGAATATTCAGCAGGTTTGGGAATACACCTTGGTGATGTTAGCCCCAGAGGGGAGTCAGCTTAAAGTGGGAGATCCGGTGGCGGTCTTTGAAGCCAATGAAGTGAAAACAAGATTAGAAACGAGTTTGAGTTCACTTAGAGAAAAACAGCGCACCTTAGAAAAACTGGCATTGGACCACGCCGAATTAGCCAAGGCGTCTGACTTAGCTGTGAACGAGGCAAAGAGCAATGCTGAAAAAGCGCAACGCAAGGCCTCTTTACCTAAAGAATTAGTGAAGCGGATTGAATACGATAAGCTTGTGATAGAACGCGATCTATTTAATCAATTGGCGTTGCTAGCTGAACGTCAGCGCGATGCGCAACAGCGCGCCAGAACCGCTGAATTTCGTGGCGTGAAATCCGAGATCGCTCAGTTGCAGCAAACAATTGACGCATTGCAGACAGGTCAAAGAGGCTTAAACGTATTGGCAAAAAAAGCCGGCACCGTGGTTCATAACAGTGGATTCGATGGGGAAAAATTTGCAGTCGGTAGCCGGGTCTTTATGGGTAGCGCTGTTGCGAATTTGGCTGATCCAGAAAAACTCTATGTTGCTGCCAAAGTACCTGAAGCACAAGTGTCTTTAGTTAAGTTAGGGCAAACCGTCAAGATCGCGGCACCGGGCGCAAATTCCCAGATAGCTGCCAAGGTCAGTGCGCTCGGCCCAGTATTTCATGGTAAATCAAAAAATCAGCCTATTATCGTGAGAGATATCGAAATCGAATTTGACGCACTGCCTAAGAATCTAAAACCAGGCACCGCTGTGCAGGTTAAATTTACGAATGTCGTTTCAGGTGGCGCTGTGCCAGCAACCGGAGCAAAGAAATGAAAAAAATTGGCTTGATATTGGCAGCGCTATCACTTTGCAGCTGCGGAGGCGATGGAAGTGGTGACAAGTTGGCGCTTGAAACGGTTACCGCAAAATCATGGCAGGAAGCCCTGGTGGCTGAGGGGGAAATTAAAGCTGCCTCAAGCACACCTCTGAATGTACCTGGAACTGGTTGGGATAATCGTAATCTGATTTCTATGGTGCCGAACGGTAGCCTGGTAGAAAAAGGGCAGGTGATTGCCAGATTTGACGCGGCGCAAGCTCGAGTGAAGTTGTCGCAAGCTGAGACCGATATGTTACGAAAAGAATTAATGGAAATCGGTGTGCAGGCGACCGCGGAATTGAGTCGTACAGAATTGAAATCTGATAGCGCTAAGGTCGAAGGCGACTTGAGTTTGAGTAAGCGTTATGCGAATGCCGACCTGCAGATTTTTGCACAAAATAAAATTCTCGATACCCTGGCAGATATTGGTTTTCTCAATCATAAACAAGACTATTTGAAATGGAAAAATACCCAAATAGGTGCACGAACTCAGGCCGAGCAAGCCGTGATTACTTCGCAAAAAGATAGTGTGTCATTGACTATCGATCAGCAGCGTAAGAGTTTGTCAGCTTTGGAATTGGTAGCGCCGCATCAAGGAGTGTTTTTATTGAAGGCCCGTTGGGATGGCACCCTTCCACAAGTTGGTGGCAAGTTGTGGGCAGGAGACGAGTTTGGATCTCTGCCAGATCTTGATCAACAAGTAGCGCGTTTTAGCATTGCTGAGGGCGCCGCATTTGGATTGAAAGAGGGGCAGACGATCAAGATACGTTTGTCGGGCACGGGTACTGAGTTGATTTTAAAAGTGACTAAGGTAGGTAAAACCGCGAGCACCAAATCGCGCGAGTCTCCTGTCAAGTATTCAGAGTTTGAAGCAAAAATTGATCAGGACATGGTAAAGAAATTTGCACTCAAACCAGGACAGGCGATTACTGGCGAAGTCATCTTGTTGAGTGCGGATAAAGTGCTGACGGTGCCAAATATTTCTTTAGTACAGGAAGGTAGTGAGTATTTTGTGTTTTTGATGGAAAAATCCAAGATACTCAAACAAAAGGTGGAGTTAGGTATGCGCGGACAAATTCGTAGTGAAATTAAGTCGGGTCTGAATATCGGGGCTCAGTTAGTTTTGATACCGGCCAAGAAGGAGGTGAGTTCATGAATCGCGCATTATTAATAGAAGCCGTCGTAGAACTAAAACGTCGCAAATTACGTACCGGTCTGACCTTGCTGGGAATGATTTTTGGTGTCGCTGCCATTGTCGCAATGTTGGCCGTGGGCGAAGGTAGTAAGCGCGAAGCTTTACGCTTGGTAGCCGAGTTAGGTTTAAATAATGTACTACTTGAAAGTAAGCAAATCGCCGCTGATAAATTGAAGGATATTCGTACCCGTTCGCTAGGTTTGTCGGCTGCCGATGCTAGCGCTGCGATGTCGGTCGTGCCTGGCGCGCAATCAGTCGCACTCAAGAAAGAAGTGAAAGTAGATCAATTGGTGTACGGTACGAATATTGTCGCGGCACGGGCTTTTGCGGTATCACGTAGTTATGCTGAGCACAGTGGACTACTTGTCTCCAATGGCCGCTGGTTTGTAGGCGAAGATAGCGAAACATTGGCACCTGTTTGTGTATTAGGCGCGCGCTTGGCCAAGAGTTTGTTTGGTGATAAAGATCCTCTGGGCGAACGAATTAAACTGAATCATACCTGGTTGGAAGTGGTCGGTGTATTGACCGATCGTTCCGCTGGCAAAGCAGAGTTTGAAGGTGTTAAATTAGGTTTAGATGATGAACGTTTGTTCGTGCCCTGGGAAAGTGGCCGCGCACGCTTTTTATTTACTCAGATCGAAGACGAGGTCGATGGTATTAGTTTGCGATTAGATGGGAAAAATTCCCCCGACGTATCGGCACGGGTATTGCAAACCTTGATTGAACAACGTCATGCCAATGCCGACGATACCAACTTAATTGTGCCTATGGGTTTGTATCGCCAAAACCAACAGACGCAGCGCATCTTTACCATCGTGATGAGTTCGATTGCTGCCGTGTCTTTATTAGTGGGTGGTATTGGCATCATGAATATTATGCTGGCTAATGTATTGGAGCGGCGTCGTGAAATTGGCTTAAAGCGAGCCTTGGGTGCACGTCGTCGCGATGTGGTTGAACAATTTTTAGCGGAAGCGCTGGTGATCGCTGTGACCGGTGCTTTGATGGGTGTCGTATTGGGGGCGATTGCTGCTTACAGTATTGCCACTTTGGCGGGATGGTCAGTCGCCTGGTCACCCTTGAGTTTGTTTGTTGCCGTGGCGATGTGTATCGCGGTCGGTTTGGCGTTCGGGGTGTTTCCTGCTAAACAAGCGTCACGCTTAGATCCTATTGCGGCCCTGCGTAGTGATGGTTAGTTGCGCATGGTTGTGGCTGATAAATAGTGCTTAAAGTTGCGAGCGTTATTTAAATAGTGCGGCATTTCTATTGAACTAAAAACGCCGCAATAAGATACCCACATAATTAGGTTTAGCGCGTGTGCTTAGGTTTAATGTTGAATGCCAAGGGCGCTTAGATTTAAGTGCCCTTGTTGTTTTGGCGGGCACCAGAAGTAAGCATTATTCAATGGTGTTGAAAATTGAAATAGGGCATCACTGATGCCATCTAATTAGGTCAATTGCTTTAGCGCTTGCTTGATCTACTCGCTAGGACTCGACGACTTACAATAAAAGTGGATATGGAGCGCATGTTGTGGAATTGGTGCGAGTATCCCAGTTTGAAAATTCGCTATAGTCATTTACTTAGCAAATATTTTTTCAAGCTCTCCGGTTTTTCTGGCTTGAATAATGGCTTTGTCGATTTTTTCTAGCAAACTTTGGTCGGCCTTAGGACTGATCGCAAAGTGAGCATCGATCACGGACACAGGTTTGGTAGAAATACAAAAAATATCCGTTTTCTTTTTTTTGTATTCATCTAAATCGAAGGCGTAAATTTGGTTTAATTCATGCTGAATTTGTTTCAGATTAGTTCGAGGTTCATACAATAAAAATGCGTCCATACGTTTTTGATAGAGCTTGGAAAATCGACCTGCCAGGCTGCTGGTGTTATATTCGGCCTTAAACAATTGATTCACTTGACTGTCAAATTCGTCACCGGCACTTGAACCTAGCACGATCCCTATAGTTTTGCCTTTAAGATCGGCCATCGTATGGAATGTGAAGTTATCTTCACAGCGATGAACCAGCCAGATTTTGTCGGAGTAGACTGGCTCCGAAAAATTGTAAATCTGGGTGCGTTCTGGCGTCTTGTAAATGCCAAAAATTAAACCCTCGCCATTCGCCGCATTGTGCAAAACACGGCGCCAGGGGTAACGTCTGACTTCAAGTTTTAGCTTGCTGGTTTGCTCTATATAACTAAATAACTGGAGTACGTTTTTTGTGAGCGGCAGAACCTGATCGCGGTCGCCTTTTTGTTCTGCCATCAAGATGGGGACGGTAATATTTTGTTCCGGTGTCGTTGGCCGTGCTGATTGTTGTGGAACTAATGCGTATGTTTGCCATGCCTGAACTTTTGGAGGCAGGCTTGCGAGTATGACCGTAAGTAACAGATAATTGAAAGGAGAGTTCAACTTCAAAGACGCTTCATGACAGATGCCAGTGGGAATTACTTTCTAAATTTACAAAGCACTAAGCAAAATAGTCTTTTCTATGAGCGTACGCCATCCGGCTTAAAGCTGAGTATGCCAGCGACAAGATGGCTTATTTGGATCAAATTGCTAAGACGGCTATGATGCTATTGCGAGAGAGCTGCAGTCTATTTTAGCTGAATTTGGTTCCGACGTCGTAGCAAAATCGAGCTAGCAACATGTATCAGTCTTTCTGAATATGTTTTGCACAAGCATGTCTTACAGAATTGATTTGGGTTCGATGATGGCAATTGACGTTAAGGCACGTTAATTGGGCGATTCGAGCTGATTTGCTTACCATCGCCGAATTGTCCCTCTAGATTTCTACCCCAAACCCATAATGTCCCGTCGCTGCGAATGCCAATTGTGTGAAATTGACCAGCTGAGACCGTTTTCCATATTTTGGCGTCATCAATTGGGATGGGATTAAATTGTGATTGATTTATTCCTAAGCCAAGTTGACCATCTCTGTTGTCGCCCCATGACCATAAACTACCGTCGTTTTTTATGGCCACGCTATGTTTAGCGCCAGCCGTGATGATCGCCCATGTCGTAGCACTGCCGATTTGTGCTGGCACAGGACGATCAGTAAGTAAACCACTTCCGAGTTGGCCTTGATCATTCGCTCCCCAAGAAAACAAAGCGCCATCTGATCGTATGCCTAAGCTATGTGACCCGCCAGCCGCAATCGCCACCCATGTGGCAGTACCGATCTGAGTAGGAATAAAGATGGGGGAACCTGTGGTAACGCCTACTTGTCCATTGCTATTGTTACCCCATCCCCAAATTGTGCCATCTGAACGGCGCGCCAAAGTATGTGCTGCACCAGTGGCAATACTGGTCCAAGTTTTTAGAGTGCCGATTTGTACAGGTTCTACTCTATCGATGGCGGTGCCATCACCGAGTTGACCGCTAAAATTTCTACCCCATGTCCATAATGTGCCATCTTTTTTAATCCCAACGGTATGCGATTTGCCCGCTGACAAAGCGATCCAGCTTGCGCTACCGATTTTGGTAGGATTGATTTTGTCGACAAAGCTGGCATCGCCTAATTGACCGTTTTGATTAAAGCCCCAAGTCCACAAAGAACCATCACTACGAATTGCTGCGGTGTGAAATTCACCCGCGCTAATTGTGCTCCAAGAATTGACCGTATCGATTGCAGTAAATTCTGAGCGGTCTGTTGATGTACCATCGCCAAGTTGTCCTGTGCGGTTTAAGCCACTTCCGTAAATGCTGCCATTGGCTTTTAATACGATGGAGTGGCTACCACCAGCAGTGACGCTGACATAGGGTGCGAGAACGATCAATTTAGTCGTCCCGATTATTTTTCCTACAGTCGCAGTAATGGTTTCTGCACCAACGGCTTTGCTGGTCGCAAGCCCACTTGCTTGCAAGATCGAAGCTGTGACACCGCTTGTGCTCAAGACTAGATCTTTAGTGAGGGCTGCACTACTACCATCGCTGTATGTACCGCTCGCCGTAAACTGTTGAGATAAACCGAGCGGGATACTAGGGTTACTTTGCGTCAAATTTATTGACATTTAACTCGGCGTTGTCGTGGTAGTAGTGATCGTCGTGTTACTTTTTTC
The DNA here is from genome assembly GCA_963511665.1 of uncultured Undibacterium sp. GTDB lineage: Bacteria > Pseudomonadota > Gammaproteobacteria > Burkholderiales > Burkholderiaceae_D > Undibacterium. The sequence continues at coordinate 66,940 of CAUPKC010000017.1, read as the reverse complement.
GCAGCCGTCACACCCAGCGACATAGAGCGCAGTGCTGGATATGCCTAATACCCATTTGCACCAAGTAATTGATAGTTTCATAAATTATGTAAGGTATTGTAAGTTGATGGTGACCCAGAGTAGTATGGACTTTGATTTAAAAGGCAGTGTAACAAACTCGGCTAAATTTGATCCGTGGATTAGGTGGGGATTTATACGGCTGTTGGTGCTTTTACGATATCTGCTAGTCTACCGTCATCCAAAAAAACACGGTGGTGAGTCTTTTTTCTCGCAGTTCTTCACCAAAATAACCGGTTGCGCAGTGGACTAGATTTGCCTTGTATAAAATCATACGATTGAATACATTTTCTACTCTCAGATCTTCGTACCATGCTTGTATTGGTAGCGCCCGTACTTTCAGTGCATCGACTAAATTATTGTGCGGTGCTAACACGATATTGCCACCGATCGCACCATTGGGATAACGCAGGCGACAAAAACTCGTACCTGAGTTGGGTGCGGGATTCGGGCTGAGATAGATGACACAAGCGTAACGACACAAGCTGCGGCTATCTGTGTGTGGATGCGAGGTGCTTTCTGTGGCGCCAACCAATTGTGCGACGTTGCAATCGAGACGCAGACCACCAGGTGGTTGTTCCATCCAGAGTTTGTCTTTTCCAATTAAACGTTTCACTTGAGTTTCAACATGGTTCAATTCTTCTTTGTTTAGCGCGCCATGAAAACGCATGCCTGGCCAGCTTTCTGGCTGGTAAGGTGCGCCGTACTCCCATGGCGTATGCTTGAAACAACGTTCCGCGATTGCTTCTGCGTTCGGCAATACGTCATCGACGATCCAATAGTTTTTTCCGTGCTCTAATTTTTCGTAAGGTAACTTGGGGGCGATGTGAGGTATCGCAGCTAAGACAGTATCGGGGGCGGGTAAGGGGAGCATGAAAAAATAGAGATTGTTTTTGTTAAGCGTTTGCGCAAAAAAATCAGAGTGAGAAAAGCATCACTCTGATTCCCCTAGTACATTTATTTTTGCTCAGGTTTTTTATAAACCACGCCATCTTTCATGACGAAGGCTACTTTTTCTAGCAGCGTGACATCCGTCAATGGGTCACCCTTTACTGCTATGATATCGGCAACATAATTGGGTTCAATGGAGCCTAAACGTTTCGACTGATTTAATAATTCGGCAGCACCCAAAGTGGCGCTACGTAGCGCTGCTATAGGTGACATTCCGGCTTCTACCATGTAACGGAATTCTTTGGCATTTTCACCGTTAGGGAATACGCCAGCATCCGTGCCGAAGGCGATGTTGATACCCGCTTTAACTGCACGAGCAAAAGTGGCTTGGATTAATGGACCAATTGCTGCCGCTTTGGGCTGCACGACAGGAGAAAAGTAGTTGGGGATTTTTGCCTTTTCTGCGACAAATTTGCCAGCCGAAATGGTAGGAACATACCATGCACCCATTTTCTTGAATAAGGCGATGGCCTCGTCGTCCATATAGGTACCGTGCTCAATCGAATCTACACCTGCACGCAATGCACGTTTGATGCCTTCATTGCCATGAGCATGCGCCGCAACGCGGAAACCATAGTCCTTAGCGGTAGTAATAATCGCCCGTAATTCTTCGTCGGTAAACTGGCTATTCTGACCGCTTGCTGCCTGACTTAATACGCCACCCGTTGCGGTGATCTTAATCAAGTCAGCACCTTCCTGATAGCGGCTACGAACGGCCTCGCGTGCTGTGTCTGCGCTATTGATCACGCCACTTTCTGGACCCGGTTTCCCCCGAGCGTGGCGCATGGCAATGGATAGCCCATTAGATGGATCTGCATGTCCACCCGTGGTTCCGATTGCTTTGCCTGCGGTGAACAGACGTGGACCGATGATAGAACCGTTTTCAATGGCGCGTTTCATTGCTACATTCAAACCATCGGCGGCGCCCAGATCGCGTACGGTAGTAAAGCCAGCCATTAAAGTACGTTCTGCCAGCTTTGTCGAACTGTATGCATAGTCAATTGCATCAAGGCTGAGTGCATTTCTGAATTGATCAACCTGCGGTTTTGGATCATCAGATAGATGCACGTGCATATCCATTAAGCCGGGCAGGCAGGCGTAACTACTTAGATCAATATTTGACGGATCGGACTGCATGGCAGTAATCGATTTTATCGTGTTATTTTCGATGGTGATGCTGACGCGCTCGCGCCAGACGCCTGCTTTCACGTCAAGCAACTTGCCGCAGTTAATCACAGTGGTGCCAGCGATTGCGCTCGTCGAGCAAGTCACAGTGGCAATTAAAAAGGCAAGCTGGGTGAGTTTATACATAATGTGTCTCTTTTAGAAAAACGGGGGGAATCAATCAGGATTCAAATAATGCGGTCTTTTTTGAACGAACGGAAGCTTTGTCGCAGATTGACAGGCATTATTTGATAGTGCTGTTGTAATTTTCTGAAAATGCAAAGGGCGCGGGGGAGATTTAAATAGTGAGGATTGCTAAATTAAGTTACTTTAGTTTAGCGCATACTTTATCGCTAGACCTTAGTTGGTAGCTCCAAGAAAAAGTTTGCACCGCCATGACGATCTCTTTCGAAGTCCAGACTGCCATGCATCGCCTCCATTAGCTCTCTGCTTATCGCCAAGCCTAGGCCAGTACCGCCTTGTTTTCGGGTATCAGAAGAGTCGGCCTGAACAAATTTCTGAAATAAACGGTCTTGAAACTCTGGCGGTATACCTGATCCTTGATCAATCACTGAAACGCGAATCAGATGCTCGCGCCGGTTGACTTGAATGGATACATTGCCATGATTGGGGGAATACTTAATGGCGTTGGAAATTAAATTAGACATGACTTGTAGAAAACGATTTTGGTCTATGGAAACCGTGATTTCTGGATGTGGGTTGTCTACGCTTATCGAAATCATTCTTTCTATGCCGGCTGCCAGATTACTTTCTGATGCAATCTTTAGCATCTTGCTTAACTCAATTCTTTGCATATCGAATAGCATTTTTCCAGCGGATAATTTCTCCATATCAAGCAAGTCATTGATCAGGTAGGTTAAGCGTTGACTATTTTTATGTGCGATATGCAGCATGGTTTTAATTTTATCTGGAAGCTCTCCTACTGCACCTCCCACAATTAATCCGAGTGCGCCAGAAATGGATGTTAATGGAGTGCGCAATTCATGGCTTACCGTGGAGATAAATTCGCTCTTCATTGTTTCAATTCGTTTTCGTTCACTGATGTCTTGAATCGTGCCATATAAGCGCTCACAGCGACCTTCGCTTATTTGAGTAAGACCCAATACCCGAACCCAACGTTCATGACCTTGCATCGTTGTGATGCGTAATTCGCTATCAAAACTTTCTCCTGCCTGAATCGCATGATTGATTTTTTCTCGTATGGTGTCGCGATCTTTCCCTTCCTTATAAAACAGTATTGCTTGTTCCAGACTGCAGGAATAACCCGTTGGTACTTGATGGATTTGCTCGGTGAGTTTGCTCCATTTGGCATAAGATTTATTTAAGTCAACTTCCCAAGTGCCTATTTGCGCAGCGTTATTTGATTGTTCTAACAGATCGATGGTGTGCGCCAGTTGCGCTTCCGCACTTTTTTGTTTGGAAATATCGGCGTGACTACCGGACATCAATAAAGGTTTGCCATCGTCCGTTCTACTAATCAGACAACCGCGGTCCAGTATCCAAACCCAATGCCCAGCCTTATGCCTCATACGACTTGCAAATTCGTAGTAATCGAGTTCTCCGCTAAAATGCTTTCGCAGTAATAAATCGGATTGTTGTAGATCGTCGGGATGGACTAACTTAATCCATGTATCGATACTAATGGGTGCCAATTCTTCCAATGTGTAGCCCACAATTTCTGCCCAACGTTGATTGAAACTAGCCTCTCCTGTTTGCACATTCCATTCCCAAGTGCCGATATTGGTCCCTTTAATAATATCCGCCAGTCTGCGTTCGCTATCCAGATGGTTAGCCCGTACTCGCGCGGCCTGAATTAATTGCGCAATGGTGAGCAATATCGGTTGCAAGAAGCTGACCAAGTCTTGTTTGTAACCGAAAGGACGATTGGCGATCCCTATGGTCGCAATGAGCGCTTCATTGTAGTAAATCGGCAGGCCTAAGAAATTATGAATGCCTGGATGAGTGGAAGTACCTTGCATCCTTTCATCGGTCAGGTCATTCAAGATAATGACTGACTTGGTTCGAATCGCCGCCCCAAATAAATCATCGAGTGCGTTCAGTTTTAGTTTTTGTATCGTGCACTCGTCAGCTGCTAAAGGCGACGCTGGTTTCGTGGCGGTGCGGTTAATGGTAAATAGCTTGAGATGTGTTTCAGTTTTTTGATCTTGAAAAACCTCTCCGATAAAACCGTAGCTGCTGCCAGTTAGGTTCAAGATATCATGCAACAGACTTTTAAATCCTTCACTATGCTCCAGACTATCAATGAATATTGCCTGAGCATTGGAAATAACCTGCGCCAGGTTTTCTTGTAACTTTAATGAACTGGCTAACTCCCATTCATAGATTGTATTGTTGACCCATTCCGAAAACAATTTGATAAACTCAATTTCGACTTGAGTAAAATAAGCCGGTTTGCGGGCTAGCCCATCTGAAAAAGCTAAAGTCCCAAAACGAGTATTTTGTGCATGGATAGGAGCACCAATATAGCAGCCAAATACCATGAGCGAATTTTTGGCTATTTCCGAATAGGGGCTTGTGCTTACTTCGGGAAGTAGCGTAATCTCGTTCGATTTCATACTGACCGAACACATGGTCTGATCTAACGACAATACCGAGCCTTCGCAGGGGAAATTAGGATTCCATTGGACAATGACTTCGCAATCGTTACCTTGATTACGATTAATCATGCCGTTCGACATGTTCAAAAAACGGCACGCGATTTCCAGTGCTTGTCTCAACAATGCGGCGTAATCCGTGTTACTTAAAGAGGAGATTTTGGTTAAAGCTAATAGCGCATTATGTTGTTGATCTTGTTGGAATTGCTTAATCTCTTGTTCTACACAATCGGCCAAGTCGCGCAGCGAACGTAATTCTGCAATGCTTAAAGTACGTGGGTGGCTGTCAATAATGCAGAGCGTGCCAATATTGTTTTTGCCATCAGGCCGTAATGGCGCACCTGCATAAAATCGAATGTTTGGTGCCCCAGTAACGAGAGGATTGTCGGCAAAGCGGGCGTCCTCAAGTGCATTGGGAATATGAAAAATATCCTGTTCCAAAATGACGTGACCGCAAAAAGAAATGTCTCTGCCTGTTTCGCAAGCTGTCAGTCCTTGTTTGGATTTAAACCATTGGCGATCAGTGTCTACGAGTGATATGAGAGCAATCTCGACACCAAACAACTGCTTGGCCAATCGGGTCAGACGATCAAATCGCTCTTCTTCTATCGTGTCGAGAATATTTAACTCGACTAGCGCCTGTATCCGCCTACTCTCGTTCAGCGGCATGTCGGGTGATTTCATGCACTTCGCTCCAGTGATAAAGAATACGATGGATAGGTTTATGAATACGCGCCCATGTCAATTGCTGATAGCACAAAGTGCCATAACGGGATTAATCAGCCTAACGTGAGTATCGAGCAAGAAGTTCCTCTAGGCAAGTGAATCTCAATCTCAAATTTTGCATGTTGCTGATTTACGAATCTTGTCTGACTATTCGCATAGCATTTTGTGTAATTACTAACGGCGCTAATTTGATGAGGTTGTATTTGCGGCACGATAGCATATGTTACGGCTTGCGATTCTCGATCAAGTAAGTGAAGCCCAGTTCGAAACAGACTTTTGCAAAACACGGCTCCTTGCTCAAGGCTGCTTAGACTGAGATAATCTGCGCTATATTTATTTCCCTATTCCCACCATGTTGAAGTTCCATCCTGTCGTTGTTTTACTTGCTTCTCTATTTGTAATGCTGGGGGTGTTGTCGCCCCTTACTTGTATTGCGTCAGAAAATTCGGTACGTCTCTTTTTACAGGAAAGTCTGGATAGTGAAGGAAAGCAAGTAGCGCTCGATCCTAAATTAATGGAAGTTCTAGCCTATTTCGAGCGTCAAACGGGTCTCAAGTTTGAACCGATTATTTTGCCTTGGAAGCGTGCGCAAAGTGAAACCTTAGAGGGAAAGGGCGTTATTTATGGATTTTCACGTTCTTCCGAGCGTTTGAAGGTCTATCACTTTTCATCGCCAGTCATTACTGAGCGAGTTTGGGGTGTCACTTACGGTAGACCTAAACCAAACTATCGGCATGTTGAGGATTTGCGCAATAAAGTAGTCAGTACTGGACGTGGATTTAGTCATGGCATGGAGTTTGATCAAGCTCGCGGTGTGATTTTTAAAGTGCAAGAAGATTCTGCGTCGACGGTTGCTCGTTTTAAAAAATTAATAGCCAAGCGTAGTGATCTAATGGTGTGGCCGGTACGCGGATATCAAAATCATACCGAAGTTGAAGCATACATTAATCGCATCATCGTAGAAGAGTCAAATGACCCTGACTTAAAAGGTCAGCATTTTGATGTTACCGATCAGCCGCTGTTTTATGACACCACACATTTTGCAAGTGCGAAGGGAAAATACGTGGATGTGATCAATAAGATTGATCAAGCGATTAAGCGCGGTACAAAAAATGGCGGTTTAAATAAAGTCTTGCGCGGCTATCACTAAAGTTGATTTATTACTCACGTTCAGTATGTTGTTGAATAGTCTGTTGCTTGTGCGCTATCAAGGTATCCAATGCTAAGAAACAAGCTTGATTTCGGCCTTGCTGTTTGGCTTTGTACAGTGCGGTATCCGCGGCATCGATCAGTGCAGATACTTCGCGATGTTGGATGGGATCGTAGGTGCTTAAACCTATGCTAATACTAATGACTTGATTACACTTTGACTTTAAATGCGGGAGCTGTAAGTCAGTAATTGCAGTGATCAATTTCTCAGCAAATTGCATGCCGTGTTCTGTGGCCATATCGGGCAAAATCAAAACAAATTCTTCACCACCATAGCGAGCCAACATATCCGAGGAGCGTGAAATTTGCGCCCTTAAAGCCGACGCGACCTTTACTAAAATTTTATCGCCTGCCGGATGTCCGTAGTAGTCGTTGTATTGTTTGAAATAATCAATATCGACCATAAAGATTGATAAAGGGTGTTTTTGCCGTATCGCTTGTCCCAACGCGATTTTGTAATGCTCGTCAAAAAAGCGGCGATTGTATAAGCCAGTCAGGCTATCGGTAGTTGCGTCTTTTTTCAGTAATTCTGAGTGCGAGCGCAACATTTTTTCACGTCGTATAGAGGTGCTGGAATCGGTGACTTGAATTAAATAGCAAGTATCTGCTACATCCGAGTCGAGTACCGTGATAGTAATGGATTGATGAATGGCAATTTGCTTATTTAAACTTTCTTCTTCGCCAAATAATGGCAAAGGCGAACGATGTAAGGCGTTCGATAGCATTGCAGGCAAACCATACGTAATCGAATTTTTCAGGGAGTTACTGAAAGCCATGCTCGGCGCGGTTGGAAATACCGTAGACATGTTGTGTTGCAAAGCGATGTCAGAGGAGATGCCTGAGTGTTTTTCCATCCAAGCGTTCCACATCAAAATCTTAGTGTCGGCATCAACCAAGATCAATCCCATATTAATACTATTCAAAATAGGGCTTTGATAAATCTCTATAGAGCTCATTCTATATTTCCTAAAAACTGCTCTAAATGGTCGACTAAGCTAAGTAGCGACATGGAACTCAACAAGAAAATTAAGTGCCCTTCAGAATGGCGTTTCTCGATCGAAAGATCGATATGCAAGACCAAAATAAAATCTTGGTCTTCTGCGTTATGGAGGCGTCTGAAAATTTCTTCGGTCGACGCAATTTTGTAATCTGGTAATGAGCTGTTTAAGGAGATATGCAACATATCTGCCATGGCAGACAGGCAGGCATTGAGAATAATATTACCTAATTCGCACATCGCTTCTTGTTCGAACTCTGCCAGCTCTTCAATGCTCATCTGTGAGCCCATCATATCGCGTACGATTTCCAGCGCATGACTCTCAGTAAATAAAAGCAAAGCCTGTGCATCGAAAGGGCCGGAAAATTGTTGACTCACTACGCCGAATTTTGGACTGCTCAGCTCCATGATGCTGGCATCAATTTCAGAGGTTTTTTTAATTTCGACTGAAGGTACTGAGAGTTTTACTTCGTCTCCAACAATTTCGCTCAAACTCGCGGCAGCACGACCAGCACCGACGTTAAAAACTTCGGCGAGCGCGTCTAAATGAAGTTCTGTTAGGCTGTTCACAATTATCCTAAAAAGTAACGCAGTGCTTCTGCGATCGACTTCTCCGTGATCGGCTTAGCAACAAAGATGGCACCCATAGCATTCGCTCTCTCTTGAAAACTCTCTTGAATATTCGCGGAAAATATGACGACTCTACAGAGCGGCATTTCCTTTAGTAGCATTTCGGCAGCATCTGTTCCTAAAATGCCGGGCATATTGATGTCCATAGTGCAAAAATCAGGTTTTTTTTCCAGTGCCATGGCAACGCCATCAGTGCCGTTGGTAGCCTCGAGAATTTCCCAATCAGGATGAACATCTAAAACTCGGGCGCGTATGATCATACGGGATACTTTACTATCATCTACGATCAGTAGTTTTTTTACTGGCGTGTCGGCTGTCATCGCATTTTTCCGTTGTTAATTTAATGTTGAATTAAAGATTTGTTTGGCGAAGCTAAAGTCTCAGCTGATATTTTACCCTAAGCGCTCGTGTTCGCATTTTTAGGTGATTTAAGGCGTTGTAAAAAGCCTTCGATATTTGTTACTTTTTGTGTCAGGCATACTGTTTATATAGATTTTTCGTTTTTTAGTTTGCGCCATAAGGTCGTACGACTAATTCCTAAGTACTTGGCAACGTCATCTTTTCTATTTTTAAACTTATGCATCAGGAAATCAAGTGATTCTTCAGAAGTTTCTGCGATTTTTGCCGCAGAGAGTTCACTTGCATCGTTCTGCGCTAACTCTGGAAGTAATTTGATCAGGAAGCCAGGCGTGATTGCCTGTAAGGGTGTGGCGGATAAATGCAAGGCTACCCGTTCCATGTAGTTGCGTAGTTCGCGCACGTTGCCCGGCCAAGCATAGCTTCGGAGTAGATCTTCGCAGCGTGCTACTTCTGCATGGAGATTGGGATGTGGCCGGCTAGCGATTGCAGCGCACGCTTGTTTTAAGCTCCATTGAGAAAGACTTACTAAATCTTCGGGGCGTTCACTCAGCGACGGCAAGTGTAATGGCAGTATCGCCAATCGAAAAAATAAGTCAGCACGAAACCGGCCATCTCGTATTCTTTGCTGGAGATCGCAGTGGGTTGCACTAATGATACGAACGTCGACAGAAATAGGCCGTACACCACCGACACGTACAATTTCTTTTTCTTCTAATACGCGTAGTAATCGTGTTTGTAGATTTAAGGGCATTTCACCGATTTCATCTAAGAATAAGGTGCCGCGATGCGCTGCTTCAAATAGGCCAGCATGTCCACCGCGACGAGAACCCGTGAAAGCACCTTCTTCGTAACCAAACAGTTCTGATTCCAATAAGGATTCAGCAATCGCGCCGCAATTGACCGCGACAAAAGCCTGTCGTGATCTTGGGCTTTCCCGGTGGATGGCTTGGGCTGCTAATTCCTTCCCGGTACCTGTTTCACCTTGTAATAAGACAGTTGCTGGTGAGCGGGCATAAAGCATGATGGTGTTTCGTACTTCTTGCATGGCGCTGGATTCGCCGCGCAAATCATTCAAGCCATGTTTAGCACGCAATTCTCCGACAGGTTGTTGGCGCCCTTTGGACGCCTCGAGACGGGTAAGGCGAGAAATTTCAATCGCATCATCAAACGCCTGTCGGATCGAGCCAGCGGAGTACATAAAGATACCGGTTAAACCCGCTTCCTCCGCTAAGTCGGTAATTAAGCCAGCACCGACGATGGCCTGTATGCCCATGGCTTTGAGCTCGCTAATTTGGCTTTTGGCATCTTCTTCGGTGACATAAGTTCTTTGTTCAACTTGAAAGCCAAAAGTGGTTTTGAAGTCAGCCAATTCCGGCATGGTTTCCTGGTAGGTGACGATAGCGATCTGACGCGAGACTTTACGTGCGCGTGCTAAAGCTTGCATAACGTCGAATCCGCTGGCTTTGGCGATGACTACCGGAATGGGTAAGCGATTTTTCAAATAGGCGCCGTTCGAGCCTGCAGCAATTACGGCATCACAGCGCTCGGTTTGTAAGCGTTCGCGCAGGACTTGGGCGGCTTCTTCAAAGCCAAGGTGTATCGGTTCAATGTCAGCGCTGGCATCGTACTCGACCATGATGTCACGGAATAAATCAAATAGACGCGAAATGGAGACTGTCCAAATGATGGGTTTGTCTTGTGGGTCACGTGGAAGGGGTTGGTGTCGGCTCATGCGGATTTCATGCTCAAGTGGCTTGCTCGGTATTTGTTTCTATTGATGTTTCAATGTTTGTTTCAATTATGTTTCAATGTCGTTTCAATTGCAACGTGTTTTAGTCGTATAAGCTAAGTTATTACTCAAGTTTAGCTTCTCTAGTTTGAATTCAAGTATTTGATTCTTAACGCTATTCAGTTTCACAAACCTGAACCCGCAGGTGCTGGCACGGGCTTTGCAATAGACTTAGTATCCAAATAAAAAAGGAACAGAACATGTCTCAATATTCCGCAGGTGCTGCCTTTCGTAAGGCGATGCAAGAAGAATCTCCATTGCAAGTGGTCGGTGCGATCAATGCCAATCATGCTTTATTAGCGAAACGTGCTGGCTTTAAAGCGATTTATTTGTCCGGTGGCGGCGTCGCTGCCGGCTCGCTGGGTTTGCCTGATCTGGGTATTTCGAATCTCGATGATGTCTTGACCGATGTGCGTCGCATTACCGACGTCTGTGATTTGCCTTTATTGGTCGACGTCGATACGGGTTTTGGTTCATCCGCTTTCAATGTGGCTCGTACCGTCAAGGCTATGATCAAGTTCGGTGCTGCCGCAATGCATATCGAAGATCAAGTGGGTGCCAAGCGTTGCGGTCACCGTCCCGGCAAAGAAATCGTTAGCAAACAAGAGATGGTCGATCGTGTGAAAGCCGCGGTTGATGCCCGTACCGATGATAACTTCGTCATCATGGCGCGTACCGATGCCTTAGCTGTCGAAGGTTTAGAAGCGGCAATCGATCGCGCTTTGGCTTGCGTAGAAGCAGGCGCTGACATGATTTTCCCAGAAGCGATTACGGAACTGGCGATGTACAAGCAATTCGCCAATGCAGTCAAAGTACCTATTCTCGCCAATATCACCGAATTTGGTTCGACGCCTTTGTACTCAGTAGAAGAATTAGCCTCAGCAGATGTGGGCTTGGTGTTGTATCCACTCAGCGCCTTTCGCGCCATGAATAAAGCGGCTGAAAATGTCTATACCGCGATCCGTCGTGACGGCACGCAGAAGAATGTGGTCGATACCATGCAAACACGGATGGAACTGTATGAGCGTATCAATTATCACGATTTCGAACAAAAGCTAGATGCCTTGTTTGCGCAGCAAAAAGGGAAGTAATAATTTAATTTAAAACCCCTCAACGCCTAGACGCAGAGGCGCAGAGAACGCAGAGTTTTTTATCACGTTCTCTGCGACCTCTGCACCTCTGCGGTTCAAAAAATGAAATTATTGGAGAATAGAAATGACCACACAAGAAAACCCAACATTCAAACCAAAAAAATCCGTCGCATTGTCTGGTGTTGCTGCTGGCAATACTGCCTTGTGTAGTGTGGGTAAAACTGGCAACGACTTGCACTATCGCGGTTACGATATTTTGGATGTGGCTGACAATTGCGAGTTTGAAGAGATCGCGCATTTGTTGGTACACGGTAAATTGCCAACGGTAGCTGAATTGACTGCGTACAAAGCAAAACTAAAATCCCTGCGCGGCTTGCCGGCGAATTTGAAATTGGCCTTAGAAGCCTTGCCAGCGTCTTCGCATCCTATGGACGTGATGCGCACGGCTTCATCAGTATTGGGTTGCACGTTGCCAGAAAAAGATGATCACAACACGCCAGGCGCGCGTGACATCGCCGATCGTTTGATGGCCTCTTTCGGCTCTATGCTTTTGTACTGGTACCACTTTAGCCACAACGGCAAACGCATCGAAGTGGAAACCGACGATGATTCAATCGGCGGTCACTTCCTTCATTTGTTACACGGCGAAAAACCAAAAGCATCTTGGGTTCGTGCCATGCACACTTCATTGATTCTGTACGCAGAACACGAATTTAATGCATCGACTTTCACCAGTCGAGTGATTGCTGGTACCGGTTCCGATATCCATTCCGCTATCACGGGTGCAATCGGTGCTTTGCGTGGTCCTAAACATGGTGGTGCTAACGAAGTCGCGTTTGAAATCCAGAAACGTTATGACAATCCAGATGAAGCAGAAGCAGACATCAAGCGCCGTGTTGAAAATAAAGAAGTGGTGATCGGTTTTGGTCATCCTGTGTACACCGTTTCTGATCCACGTAACAAAGTTATCAAGGAAGTCGCTCGTACTTTGTCTGTCGAAGCTGGTTCCACCAAAATGTATGACATCGCAGAACGCTTAGAAACGGTGATGTGGGATATCAAAAAAATGTTCCCTAACTTGGACTGGTTCTCCGCTGTGTCTTATCACGTCATGGGTGTACCGACGGCGATGTTCACGCCTTTGTTCGTGATCGCACGTACGTCGGGCTGGTCTGCACATATTATTGAACAACGTATCGATAACAAGATCATTCGTCCGAGTGCGAATTATGTTGGGCCAGAGGATTTGCAGTTTGTGGCGTTGAAAGACAGAAAATAAGAGTCTTAACCTAGAAGAGTGATGTTTCGTTTACGCGCTTCAGTGTGCTGTTCTATGCTCCCTCCCTTTCAAGGGGAGGGCTGGGGTGGGGATGGGTTTCTTTCGTGTTTCTTATAAAACCCATTCACCTCCTAACCTCCCCCTTGAAGGGGGAGGGGGTGAGTTCACAGAAACAGCACGACTTCAATAAGCATTAAAAAATTTAGATGGACAAAAAATGAATACACAATTCCGCAAAAACCTCCCTGGCACGCAACTAGATTATTTCGACGCCCGCGAAGCCGTTGAGGCCATCGAAACCGGTGCCTACGCCAAGCTGCCATACACCTCACGCGTACTTGCAGAAAACTTGGTGCGTCGTTGTGATCCAGCGACTTTGACGGATTCCTTAAAACAGTTCATAGAACGCAAGCGTGACTTAGATTTTCCTTGGTTCCCGGCACGCGTGGTGTGTCACGATATTCTGGGTCAAACTGCGCTGGTTGATCTCGCAGGTTTGCGCGATGCGATTGCAGATCAAGGTGGCGATCCGGCACAGGTTAATCCCGTGGTGCCTGTGCAATTGATCGTTGATCATTCTCTCTCAGTTGAATGCGGCGGTTTTGATCCGCAAGCCTTTGAAAAAAATCGCGCGATTGAAGATAGGCGCAATGAAGATCGCTTTCACTTTATTAACTGGACCAAGCTCGCATTCAAGAATATGGAAGTGATTCCGCCAGGGAATGGCATCATGCATCAGATCAATCTGGAACGTATGTCACCGGTAATTCAATCGCAACATGGCGTGGCTTTCCCTGATACTTTGGTCGGCACTGATAGTCATACGCCGCACGTCGATGCACTGGGTGTGATCGCAATTGGCGTAGGTGGATTGGAAGCCGAAAACGTCATGTTAGGTCGCGCATCGTGGATGCGTTTGCCGGACATTATTGGCGTCGAACTCAGCGGTAAACCACAACCCGGTATTACTGCAACTGACGTCGTGTTGGCGCTAACAGAATTTCTACGCAAATCTAAAGTGGTGGGGGCTTATCTCGAATTTTACGGCAGTGGTGCTGCAGCCTTGACGCTTGGTGATCGTGCGACAATTTCGAATATGGCACCTGAATATGGCGCGACGGCAGCGATGTTTAGTATCGATCAACAAACCATCGATTATTTGAAATTGACAGGTCGTGAAGATGCACAAGTGGTTTTGGTAGAGACCTATGCGAAAGTGGCTGGTCTGTGGTCGGACGCTTTAGTCACAGCTGAATACGAACGTGTACTGCAATTTGATTTATCTTCGGTCGTGCGCAATATGGCAGGGCCATCCAATCCGCACGCACGTGTCGCTACCAGCGATTTAGCAGCAAAAGGTATTGCTGCTGCATGGGACGATGTACCAGGCCAAATGCCTGATGGTGCAGTGATCATTGCAGCGATTACTAGTTGCACCAATACCTCCAATCCACGCAATGTGATCGCCGCTGGCTTGTTAGCACGTAATGCCAATCGTCTTGGTTTAACGCGCAAGCCTTGGGTTAAATCTTCGTTGGCACCAGGTTCCAAAGCAGTGACTTTGTATCTGGAAGAAGCGGGCTTGATGTCGGATCTGGAAGCCTTGGGTTTTGGTGTTGTCGCTTATGCCTGCACATCCTGCAATGGCATGTCCGGCGCGCTTGATCCTGTGATTCAACAAGAGATCATTGACCGTGATTTGTATGCGACCGCCGTGTTATCCGGTAATCGTAATTTCGACGGACGGATTCATCCCTATGCAAAACAAGCTTTTCTCGCTTCGCCACCACTCGTTGTTGCTTACGCAATCGCCGGCACAATACGTTTTGATATTGAGAAAGACGTGTTGACCGTCGTCGATGGTAAAGAGATCCGTTTGAAAGATATTTGGCCGACTGATGAAGAGATCGATGCCATCGTGAAGTCCAGTGTGAAGCCCGAGATGTTCCGCAAAGTCTACGAGCCTATGTTCGCGATTTCAACTGAGCAAGCGGCGAGCGTAGCGCCTCTGTATGACTGGCGCGCACCTTCCACCTATATCCGTCGCCCACCTTATTGGGAAGGCGCTTTAGCCGGTGCACGTACGATGACGGGTATGCGTGCTTTAGCGGTCTTAGGTGACAACATTACGACTGATCACTTGTCGCCTTCGAATGCGATTATGCTCGATAGTGCCGCTGGCGAATACCTTGCAAAAATGGGTTTGCCTGAAGAAGACTTCAATTCCTATGCAACGCATCGTGGTGATCATTTGACCGCGCAACGTGCCACGTTTGCGAATCCCACCTTGAAGAACGAAATGGTGCGCGATGCAGAAGGCAAGATCAAAGCGGGTTCATTAGCACGTATCGAACCCGAAGGTAAAGTGACGCGCATGTGGGAAGCCATTGAAACTTACATGGAACGTAAGCAACCGCTGATCATTATTGCAGGTGCGGATTACGGCCAAGGTTCTTCACGCGATTGGGCAGCCAAGGGTGTTCGTTTGGCAGGCGTTGAAGTGATAGCTGCGGAAGGTTTTGAACGCATTCACCGGACCAATTTATTAGGTATGGGCGTGTTGCCACTCGAATTTAAAGCTGGTGTTAGTCGTTTGACTTTGCAATTGGATGGTACAGAAACATATGACGTGATTGGTGAACGTACGCCACGCACGACCTTGACTTTGGTCATTCATCGTAAAAACGGCGAACGTGTGGAAGTCCCTGTCACTTGTCGTCTTGATACAGCAGAAGAGGTGTCGATTTATGAAGCAGGTGGCGTGTTGCAGCGTTTTGCTCAGGACTTTTTGGAATCGACCAAGTCTGCCTGAGGATTTGTTGATCTGAGTTGATTCAGATTCGGGTGGTAATTCCCTCGCCTTCAAGGGGGAGGGCTAGGGTGGGGATGGGTTTTGTAGGCGAAAAAGCGTCTAGTTTAATCATTCGACACCCATCCCCATCCCGTCCTTCCCCTTGAAGGGGAAGGGGTAAAAAGCCATCAATGTGTAGCCGTTGTAAGTGATTTATACAGAACTCAGAAAAGAAGGAAGACGAATGTCCCATCCAGCCCAAATCAAAATCCCAGCCGTTTATATGCGTGGCGGCACCAGCAAAGGTGTGTTCTTTCGCGTGCAAGACTTGCCGGAAATAGCGCAACAGCCTGGTGCACCGCGCGATGCGTTGTTGTTGCGCGTAATTGGTAGCCCCGATCCTTACGGCAAACAAATTGATGGCATGGGCGGTGCCACTTCAAGCACCTCGAAAACGGTCTTATTAGAAAAGAGTGCTAAGTCAGACCACGATGTCGATTATCTGTTTGGACAGGTTTCGATTGACAAGGCTTTTGTAGACTGGAGCGGCAATTGCGGCAATTTATCAGCAGCCGTAGGTTCCTGCGCGATCAGCATGGGCTTGGTCGACAACGTCCCACAAAACGGTATCGCGGTAGTTCGCATCTGGCAAGCGAATATCGGTAAAACGATTATTGCCCATGTGCCAATGACGAATGGTGAAGTACAAGAAACAGGTGACTTCGAACTCGATGGCGTCACTTTTCCTGCAGCCGAAGTTCAACTCGAATTTATGGACCCAGCGGCTGAAGAAGAGGGCGCAGGTGGTTCTATGTTCCCAACCGGGAATCTAGTCGATGATTTAGAAGTACCAGGTATCGGCACCTTAAAAGCGACGATGATCAACGCCGGCATCCCAACTATTTTTGTGAATGCAGAAGAAATTGGCTATACCGGCACTGAATTACAAGACGCAATCAATAGCGATGCCACCGCCTTAGCTAAGTTCGAAACCATTCGCGCTTATGGTGCTGTGCGTATGGGTTTGATTAAACACATCGATGAGGCTGCAAAACGTCAACATACGCCGAAAGTTGCTTTTGTCTCTAAGCCTTTGGACTATTTTTCTTCTAGTGGAAAACAGGTTTATGCGAGTGAAATTGATTTGTGTGTACGAGCCATGTCTATGGGTAAATTGCATCACGCGATGATGGGGACTGCTGCTGTAGCCATCGGTACTGCTGCTGCGATTCCTGGTACCTTGGTGAATATTGCTGCAGGTAGTGATGCATTGTCTGCTGTGCGGTTTGGCCATCCCTCTGGCACCTTGCGCGTTGGGGCTGAGGCGCACTTGGTGGATGGCGAATGGACTGTGACTAAGGCTAGTATGAGTCGTAGTGCTCGAGTTTTGATGGAGGGGTTTGTCAGAGTCCCTGGTGATTGCTTCTAGTTGAGACGAATACATGTGGTTAGAAATTGCGGGTGGTTTGAATTCTGTGCTGATCATTGCGAGCTTGTGGGGCATTTGGTCGCAGGTGAAAAAAGTATGGCATCGAAAGCAGGAAGGGCTTGGGGAAGGACGTGCGACCGCCATTCTCTCCCTCAACCAATTTAGCGTGAGTTACCTCGCATATTGGTCCTTCTTTGTATATGGTTATTCGATCAAACCGTTCAATCATTTCATTGTTTGGCCACGCTTGATAGCTGCTACTTTGGTGATGCTTTTGTTGTACGAGATTTGGCGAGACCGCCGTAGTAGTGCTGCAAAAACAGTGTTTGTGTGTGCGAACGTGATGTTGTTGCTGGGGCTATTAGGCCTTTGTTTGACGCTTTTTACAGGGCAGCAGTTTGTTGATCAAGGCCGTGTCATTTCGCAGCTTTTGATCGTAACGATTACGATTCTCTTAGCGCAAGCGTATGCGCATCAGATTCGTTTGATTGTTGAGTCGGGAAGTACAGGCGCGGTGTCAATCCGGATGAGCCAGTTTATTTTTGTGATGGACATCAGCTCGATTTTCTTGGGAGTGATGTTGGGTTTGAAAGATGGTTGGCCTTTGCTCTTGTTGGCGAGTGTGAGTGCAGTGACGAAATTGGTGATGATGTATTTGTTTTATTGGGTGCGGGTGAGTGATATTGCGCTTAGTCGAAGGGCTGTTTCGGTTTGAATTGAGGCTTGTAGGTCGGGGGTGGCCCGACAGCCACTCACTTTCTTTGCTTCGCCAAAGTAAGCAAAGAAAGGCGACCACGCTGCCACTGCCCTTCGGGTGCCCAATTGTGCATGACAAAAAATGGGAAAGCTTCGAAACTCGCTGCGCTCAGACAACGAAGCTTTCTTATCCATTTTCTGTCCTGGACAATTGGCAGTGTCAGAAGTGGATGAAAGTCAAAAACAAAATCAAGGTCAAAAACAAAATCAAGGTCAAAAACAACAGCAACATCAAATACAACGGCAACATCAAAACAATCAAAATCGACCAATTCACATTTTTCTAGTAGCAGTTGTATGTCGTTGTTTTTTGAGTTTGTTTTTGACCTACCCCCGTTAGAGACGACGTAATTTGTGCTTCACAGAAAATGGATACGAAAGTGTTGTTGTTTGAGCCGAAGGCGAGTTTCAACACTTTCCCATTTTTTGTGATGCACAAATTATGCTGAAGCGTAGCGTAAGCACCCCGAAGGGGCAAGTCTACGGTCGCCTTTTTTGGATTACCTTTTTTGGCGAAGCAAAAAAGGTAATTGGCCGCCGGGCCACACTCGACCAGAGAAGGTCGATTGACCGCGAAATTGAAACGCTCCAACGAAAAAACAAAGTGAGAACCACAAATTTTGATGCAGTACAAAAGGCGAATAGATAAAACAAACAACAATCAATAAAACGCCAAACAGAATTCAAACCCAAACGCTATAAAAACTGGAGACACCATGAACTACCAAGATTTTTATCAAGCCTCAATTCAAGACCCAGCCACTTTCTGGGATCAACAAGCCCAACTCATCTGTTGGCACAAACCTTACACCCAAGTACTAGACCACAGCAAACCACCATTTGCCAAATGGTTTGTCGGTGGCGAAACGAATCTTTGTTACAACGCGATTGATCGTTGGTTGGAGACACAGTCGGATAAGGCGGCATTGATCGCCATTTCGACTGAAACCAATGCCGAGAAAACGTACAGTTTTGCTGAACTGCATGTGGAAGTACAACGCATGGCAGCAATCATGTTGGATCTCGGCGTCAAGAAGGGCGATAGAGTATTGATCTATATGCCCATGATTGCCGAAGCCGCATTTGCCATGTTGGCATGTGCGCGCATCGGTGCTGTGCATTCCGTGGTGTTCGGTGGCTTCGCCTCTAAGAGTCTGGCAACGCGTATTGATGATGCTAAACCTGTGGTGGTGGTGTCTGCCGATGCCGGGATGCGTGGCGGTAAGGCTGTACCTTACAAGCCTTTGCTCGATGAAGCGATTCAGTTGGCTGACCACAAGCCAGCAAAAGTCTTGTTAGTCAATCGTGGCCTCGATGCGATGAATGTCATTGTCGGTCGTGACGTCGATTACGCCGCAATGCGTGAGCAGCATATGCACGCTCAAGTTCCAGTGACGTGGTTGGAATCGAACGAGATGTCTTACGTGCTCTACACCTCGGGAACGACCGGCAAACCGAAAGGGGTGCAACGCGATGTCGGTGGTTATGCGGTCGCCTTGGCATCATCGATGAAAAATATTTTCTGCGGCAATCCCGGAGAAACTTATTTTGCGACTTCCGATATTGGATGGGTTGTGGGGCACTCCTACATTGTCTATGGCCCTTTGATTGCTGGGATGGCGACAATCATGTACGAAGGCACACCAATTCGTCCCGATGCTGGCGTATGGTGGAGCATCGTTGAGAAATATAAAGTCACACGTATGTTCTCGGCTCCGACTGCTGTGCGCGTGCTGAAGAAGCATCCAGTCGAGCTGATGAAGAAATATGATATATCTTCGCTTAAGGCTTTGTATTTGGCGGGTGAACCGCTCGATGAAACGACTTCGAATTGGATCGCAACCGAACTTGGCGTGCCGATTATCGATAATTACTGGCAAACCGAAACCGGTTGGCCCATCTTGTCGGTTGCTCGTGGTGTTGAACATAAAGACACACGTCTTGGTAGCCCTGGAGTTGCCATGTTCGGTTACAACGTCACCATTATCAATGAATCGACTGGCGCTGTGTGCGAGCCAAATGAAAAAGGTGTGGTAGCGATTAAAGGTCCATTACCACCGGGTTGCATGCAAACCATCTATGGTGACGATGCGCGCTTTGTACAAACTTATTGGTCAAATTTTCCTCAAGAGCAGTTGTACTCGACTTTCGACTGGGGTATCCGTGATGTCGATGGTTATTACTTTATCCTAGGGCGCACCGATGACGTCATCAATGTCGCCGGACATCGCCTTGGTACTCGCGAAATCGAAGAAAGTATTTCCAGTCATCCGCAGATTTCTGAAGTCGCTGTGGTTGGTTTAGAAGACAAATTGAAAGGGCAGGTCGCGGTAGCGTTTGCGATTCTCAAAAATCCAGAACGCGCTGCGACACCTGAGTTAGCAAAAATTTTGGAAACCGAAGTCATGGCTGTGGTTGATAAGCAGTTAGGTGCGGTAGCCCGACCAGCGCGTGTCTACTTTGTAGGGATGTTGCCGAAGACGCGTTCAGGGAAATTATTACGCCGTTCGATTCAAGCCGTTTGCGAAGGACGCGACGCGGGAGATTTGACGACAATCGAAGACCCTATGTCCTTACAACAGATTAAGAGTGCGTTGCAAAGTTAAGTTCTGAAGGTATAAAAACAAAAGGGCACCAGAATAGTCTGGTGCCCTTTTTTTACTTTCGAATCGTGGTGGCATTACGCTTAAACCCAGATTTTTCATTAGGGGCGTCTTCGACGCTATTTGAGCGCTGGCGGCGCATTTTCGGTCATTTTTTTCGTTCTTCGTTGCAAATAGCTAGCTATTTTCGCCTCATTCACGTAAAAACTGCCTCGAAAAGTGCATCCACCATCATCTCAAATCCTAATGGAAATTCTGGGTTAAATAATTAGTGCAGCGGATAAGGTAATCACTTCATCTTCAGATTCTTCCAGAATACTTTGCAGGCTACCTTCACCCACCACAAAATCAATTTCTGATTCACATCGATTGCTTTCGGTGTCGGTACGTGTGTCTAAGGGGGAGACCGTTTTTGCCAAGTCGTTTGCCAGGAGTAGGGTATCTCCTAAAGTTTCCGGCGGCATCGCGTGCAGTCCATACCACATGGCTTCGACTGCTTCATTGACCTCAGAAGGTAGGTTAAGGTTCTTTAAAACCGCGCGGCCAATAATCACTTCTTGTGACTCTATTTTGGTCTGTGTGTCACGGAACTCATCAAAATTCTCATCATCGTTGGCACCAGATAAGTCGTCTGGTTCTAATAAGCAAGGAAATTCTTCTGCGCGCGACAACAAATAGAAGCCGCCAACTTCGTGCACGATACCGGCGAACATGGCCGTGTCAGGATTTAATTTGGTTACTCTGCGCGCGATCACTTGGGATAATGCGGCGACTTGAGCAGAGTGCTCCCATAATTGATTGATCTTGCTGCGAATAATCGGATCTTTACTGGCACCCGCGATTTGACGCATCACGATAGATGCGGTTAATCCTCTTAGTGTATTGAAGCCGAGTCGTGCAATCGCGGAGCGCACATTCGTGACTTCACTGCCGCGCATATAGGCAGCACTATTGGCAACAGCAACCACTTTTGCGGCCAACATAGGTTCGTTCAGGATGATTTTCGTCGCGGTATCAATGCTGCAATCGGGGACATCAATCGCTTCTTGAACTTTGAGGGACGTGGCAACGCTCGCGGAAAACACAAGTTCTCCATGACGGGCTTTTTCCACTAATAGGGCTAGGGCTTCGGATTTATTCATGACACAGAGTCGCTCCGTATTGAGAAAATCACACTTATCTTTGTTTAATCAAATGCAATTTGATGTCTTTTGCAGATCGTTTCAGCCTCATATTGATGGTGCTAAAAATGGCATTGCTAGATTGTGTGCTTGAATACTGCTTTCGTCAAATTACAATGTAGCAGATAAAATTGCTTTATAGAAATTTTATTTGTATTCATGAGTTCTTTTGAAGCAGTAGCCGTTGTGTTAATGCAATCAAAGACATCGCAGTGATTGTTGTTCCGACGCTCATGAGTATATGTGTTAATTGTGGATCACCAAAATTGAATAGGTGACGTAAGCTTGTCACTGTAAATACAAGTAATAACATCACAGTTGTTGTAGCACAAACCCACCATAGCATAGGGTTGGGAGAACGCAAGGCATGCGATAAATTTCCGTTGAGTGAACGGTTTAGGAAGATGAAGCCGAGGTCAGCTGTGACCACCGCTGCAAATGTGATGGCACGGGTTTCATCAGTCGCGATGTTGTGCTGTGTCGCGAGCCAGTAAATGTCAAGTATCGTCACGAGGGCAGCACAACCCTGCCAAAATCCACGCCACAATACTTCCGCTTGAAAGATACCAGAGTCAATGCTGCGAGGTGCTCGTTGCATTATGTTCTCTTCTTCCTGTTCCGCTTCGAAAACTAATGAGCAGCTGGGATCAATGATTAACTCTAGTATCAAAATATGCACAGGCATGAGGAGAATCGGCCACCCCAGCATCACGGGTAAAAATGATAAGCCAACGATGGGAATATGTGCGGCAATGATAAAACTTAAGGTTTTACGCAAGTTGTCAAATATACGTCGTCCCAGGCGTACAGCTGCGACAATCGACGAAAAGGCATCGTCTAATAAAACCAATGCGGCAGATTCTCGTGCGACGTCAGTACCACGCTTACCCATAGCAATACCAATGTGGGAGGCTTTCAGTGCAGGTGCGTCGTTCACACCATCACCCGTCATGGCGACGATCGCACCGGATTGTTTTAGCAAACCGACGATACGCAGTTTCTGTTCTGGCATGACGCGGCAGTAGATGTGAATTTTTTCTAATTGAACTTTTAAATCCTCGTCTGACATTGATAGCATCTCTTTGCCTGTCAGTACACCAGCTGTACTATCAATACCGCATTGCTGCGCAATATTGATTGCCGTCGCTGGGTAATCACCCGTCATCATCATGACGCGTATGCCAGCGCTCAGACATTCTTTAATGGCAGCGGGGACACCTTCACGTACAGGATCCGCAAATGCAATTAAACCCAGAAGTCGAAAATCAAAGTCGTGCTGCTTTGATGGTAAATTCGCTTGCTGCTTAGATTCAGTGCTTTGACTGAATTCCGCTTTGGCGACTGCCAATACGCGCAAACCGCGCTCAGCCATGGCATTCACCTCTACCATCAATTGCGCCGTCTGTTCGGGACTCAAGTGGCAAAGATCTGCAATTGCCTCCGGTGCGCCTTTGCTTGCGATAATTTGATGGGAGATATTCTCGTCAGCGCTTTGCCAAGCACGCGAGATCGCCATCAGTTCTTTTGAAAATGGGTATTCTTCCAAGAGCGACCAATTTTGATGGAGGTGCTCCGTTCCCTTTAAATAAACTTGCCCTGCTTGTTGCAGTGCGTTATCCATGGGTTCATTACTCTGGCTTTGACTGGCAAGGATGGCAAATTCCAGAATGTCGTGCAGTTGGTCTGGCAATCCTTCTTTGGCATGACACACAAAGTGTTGATCACCCATTGAGATTTCGGTGAGTACCATTTTGTTTTGCGTTAAGGTTCCTGTCTTATCAACACATAAAACATTGGCCGAACCTAAGGTTTCGATAGCGGGGATACGGCGTGTCAACACTTGTTTTTGACCTATACGCCAGGCACCAATGCCAAGAAAGATGGTTAAGACAATCGGCAGTTCTGCAGGAATCATCGACATCGCAAAAGTCAGCCCAACTAAGGCACCGCCTATCCAGTCGCTGCGGGTGTAGCCATACCAACTAGCTAGCAGTGCTGCTAGAGCCAGACTGGTAAGTGCTAAGTATTTAACGACATGGCGCGTTTCTTTTTGAACTCGGGTTGGTTCTTCTTCAATTGACGCTAAGGCTTGACCAATTTTTCCGATGGCGGTTTTACTACCGGTGCGGGATACCACGGCAATGCCTTTACCTCGAACAACCAAACTGCCAGAAAACAGCTGACTGGCACGATCTGCATCCGTGCCATTATCCAATTGGGCATCAGTCTTATTGATGGCATCGCTATCCTGTTGTTTGCTCTCAGGCGTTTTGTCGACAGGGACAGATTCTCCTGTCAATAATGATTCGTCTACGCTGAGGTTCAAACTTGTGATTAAGCTGCCGTCAGCGGCAATCCTGTCGCCTTCACCAACGACCAGATAGTCGCCATTAACGACTTGATCGCTGGGAATACTAACTTGCACGCCATCTCTAATCACCAATGCACGTGGGCTGGACAAGTCACGTAAAGCCTCTAAGGCTCTTTCCGTTTTATGCTCTTGATAGAAACTAATAAGCAACATGCACGCAACAAAACCACATAACAATAGCGCCTCATGCCAGTCTCCCAGCACCAGATAAATACTGCCACAGGCAATCTGTAACAGAATCATGGGCTCTGAAGCAACATGCCAGGCAATCTGCCATAGATTTTGCGGCTGAGCCGTTGGTAGTTCGTTTGTGCCGTCTCGCTGGAGCTGAGTCAGGGCCTGTTGTGAAGTCAGTCCTTGTATTTTATTGGGGACAGGTGTTGGCATGATTGTAGGTTCTCAGGCTAGAAGAAATAGTTCTTCCTAAGTGTCACATGGAATTGGCCCGAAAAATCTCATGTTAAACATGGCATTCTTTGAATTTCAAAGTATTTTGTCTTAGATCAATAAAAAAGCCGACCGCCATTTTTAGTAGCTGTCGGCTTTCTCATGCTTGCCCACGTATTTTGGTAGGCAACCATAAATTTAATAGTGGTTCAAAACAGAACTAAATACCCATATTTAACTTAAAGTCGCAATCACAGGTGCGTGGTCAGAAGGTTGTTCCCATTTGCGCGGTACTCTGTCGACTACGCAAGAAGTGCAACGCTCTGCTAATGGTTTGGATAAGAGGACGTGATCTATTCTGACGCCCTTGTTTAGGCGGAAACCAAGTTGGCGATAGTCCCACCAACTAAACGTTTTTTCAGGTTGATCAAACTGACGGAAACTATCGCTAAGTCCCAAATTTATTAATGCCTGAAACGCTGCACGTTCTGGCGGCGAGACCAGATTCATACCTTCCCACGCTGCAGGATCGTGCACATCGCGATCATCAGGGGCGATGTTGTAATCACCGAGCAATGCGAGTTGCGGATGTTGTGCCATTTCGCCCTTAACCCAATCATGTAATGCCGCCAACCAGCTGAGTTTGTAAGGATATTTTTCGGAGTCCAGCGCCTGACCATTTGGAACGTAGGCGCAAATAATGCGCATACCGGCAATAGTGGCGGCGATGATGCGTTGCTGCTCATCTTCAAATAGCGGATTATTCTTTTGCACATCTTCTATCGGATGACGCGAGAGTATGGCGACACCGTTGTAGGTTTTTTGACCCGTGAATGCAACTTGATAACCGGCCGCTTCGATTTCCGCTTGGGGAAATTTATCATCGGTTAATTTGGTTTCTTGTAGGCACAAGACATCCACAGGATTGGTTTCCAGCCATTGCAAAACTTGAGGCAGGCGAACCTTCAGGGAGTTAACATTCCAGGTGACTAGTTTCATATTTGATCTCAGACTATAGCGATATTGGTACTAATAATAAAAAACGCGCTCGATGCATGCAAAGAGCGCGTTGAATGACTAACATCAGCAGCTTATCCAGCGCGGTTCATTAAGAATGTCGTCAGCATAGGTACGGGACGACCCGTGGAGCCTTTGGCTGCGCCAGATTTCCAAGACACGCCAGCGATATCTAAATGTGCCCACGTGTATTTTTTCGTGAAGCGTTCGAGGAAGCAGGCTGCAGTAATTGAACCAGCAGCTGGGCCACCGATATTCGCGATATCAGCGAAATTTGATTTCAACTGTTCGTTATACAGCTCACCAATCGGCAGACGCCATGCAACATCATTCGCTTGTTTACCAGCGGTGAGCAATTCTTCTGCTAATTTGTCGTGCGTATCATCATGGCGTGTGAACAGGCCAGTAGTGTGGTGACCTAGCGAAGTAATGATTGCGCCAGTCAAGGTGGCGACGTCAATCACGGCAGCTGGTTTGAAGCGCTCAACATAGGTCAGCGCATCACATAAAATCAAGCGACCTTCTGCGTCAGTATTTAAAACTTCTATCGTTTGACCCGACATTGACGTAATAATATCTCCGGGACGCGTGGCGCTGCCTGAAGGCATATTTTCGCAGGTTGGAATGACCGCGATCACATTGAGTTTCAATTTCATCTCGCCGATGGCACGCATAGTTCCGAGCACTGAGCCTGCGCCGCCCATGTCATATTTCATTTCATCCATGCTTGCGCCTGGTTTCAAGGAAATACCACCGGAATCAAAAGTAATACCTTTGCCCACCAACACCACAGGCGCGTCTTTGGCTTTGCCGCCCATGTGCTTTAAAACGATGAATTTGGGTGGCTCAATGGTGCCAGCAGAGACGGACAAAAAGCTGTTCATCTTCAATGCTTGGATTTGTTTACGCTCCAAAACTTCTATGCCCATTTTGAAGTCAGCAGCGATTTGCTTGGCGGTATTGGCCAAATGCGTCGGTGTGCAGAAATTAGCTGGCATATTGCCTAGCTCTTTCGTTAACTCCATGCCGTTCACCAAAGCGATGCTTTGCGCCAATGCTAATTTGGCTGTGTTTGCTTCGCTAGCAGCGACGATAAGTGCTACTTTCTTGACGTTGGCTGAAATAGTATCTTTTTTACTTTTATGCGCGTCGGTGCGAAATACGGCTTCATGGAAAGCGATTACCGTTTGACGAATCGTCCAAGCCACATCACGTCCATCGACGGCGGGCAAAGCGATACTGATGTCGCCAGCACCAAGATTATTTAAACTGCGTGCTGCGCCTTGAACCGCAGTGTTGTAGGCTTTTTCACTAACTTTCGTTGGGTCGTCGCCCAAACCTACCAACAATACGCGCTCGGCGGCAACATCGGTCAGATTGCGCAAGAGTAAGGATGAGCCGATCTTCCCAGTGATATCGCCGGATTTCAAGACGGCATCGATGGCGGCTTTTTTATTTAATTGGGTCGCTTCTGTCGATAACTTCTTGTTTTCGAATACGCCGACCACGATGCAACCCGTTTTGACAGTGCTCAGGTTATCTGTCGCGCTTTTTGCTGCCAGTGTTTTTATGCTAAAGTCCACGTTTTGCTCCTTATTAATGATCAATTTTTTGATCTTTTATCAGCGATTAAATTCTCAAATGTCGCGAAGAATTAACTAAAACGATTATTATAACCGCCTTATAGCGCGGGAATCGATTTCCTGGCGTTTGCAAGCGACTCACTTATTACTCCATCAACGACTCGATTATTTAAAGCTATCAATAACTATGATTTTTGAACGTGCGCTCAGACGAGAATTGCTCAGTACTGCTGGCGCTGTATTCACGACACTATTTACGATTACCGTAACTTTTATGCTGATCCGGATTTTGGGTGAAGCAGCAGGCGGTAAAGTGGCATCCACGGATGTCTTGATTTTGATCGGCTTTAATTCCCTGGATTATTTCCCGATTTTATTAATTTTAACTGGCTTCATTTCGGTGCTACTGGTTGTAACGCGCGCTTATCAAGATTCGGAGATGGTGGTGTGGTTTGCCTCAGGCCTGAGTTTGACGAAATGGATTAAACCCGTGTTAAGCGTTGGCATTCCTCTGGTTTTGATCGTAGCAACTTTAAGCTTGGTCGTGTCGCCTTGGGCGAATGAGCAAAAAATGGAAGTGCGCAATCGTTACGAAAAGCGCGAAGATATTGCGAAAGTTGCACCAGGAAAATTTCAGGAATCCCGTAGCGGAGGCCGAGTCTCATTCGTAGAAGAAGTATCTGGCGACCTAAGTAAAGTACAAAACATTTTCACCAGTATGATGAATGATGGACGGTCCAGTGTAATTGTGGCGAAAGAAGGCAAGATAGAAATTGATGCGCATGGTGATCGTTTTCTGGTGATGAGTCAGGGAAGACGCTACGATGGATTGCCGACCGAAGGTGATTTTCAGATGATGCAATTTGAGAAATATGCCGTGTTGGTTTCGACACAAAATACGCTGGATACTAATAATAGATCTGCCAAAGCCTTACCACTGCAAACCTTACTAGATGAACCAAATCCCAGTCGCGATGGTGAATTATTATGGCGTGTTTCATTGCCATTCATGGGCTTGCTATTGATGTTGCTGGCGATCCCATTGGGCTTTGTGAATCCGCGTGTAGGACGCTCAGCGAACATGATCGTAGCCTTGGTTTTTGTGGCGATTAACTTGAATATTTTAAACATGCTGCAATTGGCCGTGGTGGAAGGACGCTTGAGTTTTTGGAAGGCGTCTTGGCCTATGCATGCGATCGTTGCGCTTTTCATCGTGATTTTCTTTGTATGGCGTCTGAAATTAAATAGCCCTTTGCATCCAAGCGGCATCTGGAATCGCGTCAAAGGCTGCATACAGATTAAAAAAGAGCAGAAGTGTGCTGAAGATCAAACGGTGAATTCATAATGAAAGTTCTACAGCGTTATTTTGGTACGGAAATTATTCGTGCCGTGTTCTTTGTCTTGTTAGCCTTGCTAGTGCTAACGTCGTTTTTTGATTTGATGAATGAGGCTTCGTCAGTCAATAAAGGCGGTTATCAGATCAAACATGCTTTGCTCTATGTGCTCTTGAATATCCCAGGGAATGCCTATGATTTTCTGCCCATCGCAGCCTTAATCGGGACCATCTATGTACTGGCACAATTCGCCAGTAACTCAGAATTCACCATCATGCGTGCTGCCAGTATGTCTTCTTGGACTGCCGCAAAAATGCTAGCGAAGATTGCAGTGATCTTAATCGCATTTACTTTTTTACTCGGCGAAGTGATCGCGCCAATGTCGGCAAAGACAGCAAAAAAAGTAAAGCTGACGGCGACCAACGGACCCGTCACACAAGGTTTTCGTAGCGGCTTGTGGACTAAGGATTTGATCCGTGATTCTCATGATAAAACTTTGGTCACCGGTACCCGATTTTTGAATGTGCGTGAAGTCTCCCCGACTCGTGCTCTATTGGGTGTGAAAGTATATGAGTTCGATACCAACTTTCAATTGCTGCGCGAAATTAATGCGAGTAAAGCGGAATATGTTCGTTCTCACGTATGGCGTTTGAGTGATGTGGTAGAAACGGATTTTCCAAAAAACTTAGCGCAAGATACAAAAATTGCGTCAAATACGCACAAGCTGGCGACCAAAGAATTAGAGTCAGAAATTACACCAGATATTTTGGCGGTACTGTTCATTGATCCAGATCGCATGTCAGCCTATGAGTTAGCGTCCTACACCCGACATTTATCGGAGAATAAACAATCCACAGAACGCTATGAAATCGCGTTTTGGAAAAAGCTTACCTATCCGATTTCTATCTTGGTGATGATGGCCTTGGCACTGCCGTTCGCTTATTTACATGCGCGTGATGGCGGTATCAGTTTGCGTATATTTAGCGGCATTATGTTGGGGATGGTGTTTTATCTGGTGAACAGTTTGTTCTCACACTTAGGCATGATCAACACTTGGCCTGCCCTCATGACCGCTTTATTCCCGAGCTTGTTATTTTCAGGCATGGCGTTCGCTGGACTGCGTTACGTTGAACGTAATTAAATATTTAAAAATGAAAGCTTGTTTCGATGTCTAAAAAAGCTCTGATCCTATTCGCCCACGGTGCACGCGCCGCAAGCTGGGCCGCACCCTTTGAACGCCTGCAAAAACTGACGCAAGAAAGCTTGCCTGAAATTCAGGTTGAGTTAGCCTTTCTAGAATTGATGCAACCGCCGCTATCTGAATTGGTGGCAGATTTAGTTAAAAAAGGTTGTGAGGCGATTACCATCACACCGATTTTTCTTGGGCAAGGCGCACACCTGTTACGCGATTTGCCTTTGATGGTGGATGAATTGCGTTTGAATTATCCTCAATTAGATGTCAAGCAAGTGGGCGCCGCTGGCGAGGATGCAGAGGTTTTAAATTCGATTCGCGATTATTGCGTACGCTCATCGATTGCTGACTAAGAAGCCTGAAAAACGCTTCCTTAAAGGTATTGCTTTAGTCTTGCTGATCTTGGGGCATTAATTTCGCCATGAACATGCATTCATGTTAGTTTGGTGGTCACTCGATAAGTGCCTTGAAAAATGAAGAAATTTCTTGTGACCTGAAACTCAGGTACAAATATTTTCATTATTCCAAGAAATCTTCTATTTCAAGATGGTCTGTGTTCAGAGGCGCTCTGATGGATTTAGGCTTTAGGTGAACAAGAAATAGTTCTTGCCTGCCTATGTTCGCTGAGTGACAGATGAAATACCTTTGAGAAGTCATAGTTAAACCCAATGAAAGATATTCTGAGGAAAATAGTAATGAAAAAGATACTGGCAGGATTTATCGCATTTTGGGGAGTCGTAATGAATGTGGCGGCAATTGAAGAACCGACTTATGAGGTGTTGAAACGCTATCCTCAGTTTGAGATACGAAAGTATCAAGCCTATCTGGTCGCAGAGGTTGTTGTGCCAGGTCCTGCAGATAAAGCAGGAAATCTCGCCTTTGAATATTTGGGGGGCTACATTTTTGGCAAAAATAAGGGCAGTAAGAAGATAGAGATGACCGCACCTGTGTCACAAACGCCGACACCTATTAAAATTGAAATGACTGCGCCGGTTTCTCAAGCTGCTGTTGAAGGCGGCTATCTGGTGCAATTCGCGATGCCAAAAACATTTACTTTGGCAACTTTACCCGAACCCAATAATCCCAAAGTGAAATTACGCGAAGTGCCGGCTCAAACCTATGCTGTGATCACTTATTCAGGCAGCTGGTCACAAACGCTGTACGAAGAAAAACTCGCTTTGCTGAAAAAATTGACTAGTGAAGCCGTGCTTAAAACCGAAGGCGAACCGATCTTTTCACGCTATAACGCGCCATTTTCTTTGCCTTTCTTGCGTAGAAATGAAATTTGGATACAGATAGTGATGTAAGAATGCATAGGCCAATCAAAAGCAGCTTATACTTCCTAAGCAAATTCATAGTTTGTTACTACCCTTGAAGTACAAATTTACAAAGGAGTGTGATGATGAAACGAAGAGCTTTTTTGAAGTCGGCGGCCATTTCTAGCCTTTTTTTATCGACTCAGGTGTTTGCTGCCAAAGATGAGAAAACACCAACGTTTAATTTACTCGGTACGGATGTTAGTGGTAAAAAAGTTCAATTGAAGGACTATGCTGGTAAAACGGTATTGGTCAGTTTCTTTACCTTTGATTGTCAAGTTTGTACCAATGACTTGAAACTCATGCGCGAATTTTATGTGGGTAACAGCAAGAAAAATTTCATTTTGTTGGGCGTCAATATAGATAAAAACAAAAAAGAGTTGGATGAATATAACGAAGTCACAACGCTTGCCTATCCTAAAGCGCAAAGATTCCCCAGCGTCTGGCGCAATGACCCAGCGCACAAGGACAATTTTGGCGTAATCGCCACGACACCCACTCATTTTGTATTGAATAAACAGCATCAGTTAGTGTTTAAGCGAGAAGGTGCTTTTCGCGGCGAAGATTGGGATAACTTGTGGCTGTCTCTGTCCTGATGTTTCGAGGTAGTGCGCAAGGTGTTTGAAATTTATTCGGATATTGAAAAATAAATCAGCCATGTTGTAAGCATCTCTTGCGCACGCTATTTCGCCGGATCACGCATTCCGCTCTTTGATGGCAACGCCCATCACCTTCACTCGTCCGCCGTAAGGTAAGGCTGCTGCTTGATAGATAGTTCTTGCTGGCCTTTGCCCTTCTAAAAAAAGTTCAGCATACAAATCATTGACCTCATTTAGCTCGTTCAAATCAATGAACGCAATATCGACAAATGTTAAATCACTGATAGAGAAATTAGCAGCCTTGATAGCAGAAAAGAGATTGGCAAAAGCGCGAGCTGCTTCCTCTTTGGCTGTGCCTGCAATGTACTGACCATCTTCACCAATGGAAAGCTGACCACTCAGGTAACAGATGTTGTCAACCACAACGGCATGACTGATTGGTGTGGACCATTTAGGAAGTCCATCGCCGGAGGTGATAAATTGTCGCATTTGCGGTCCTTTTTGCTTGTGAAGTTTAGTTTATTGCAGGTTGTTAGCTTTCTATTTTAAGATAGCCTTTCTTCCTAAATGACCACTTTGTTTTCCTGGCGTGCCTCAAGCAAAGCGGCCATGCCATGCGCATTGTGATCCTGGCTCAATCTCAATCCAGCTGCAATATTGACACGATCTTGTTCTGATCTGTTTTGACTGACTTTCCATTTGCCCTGCAGCCTTGCCAGCGGAATTTCTATGCCGACGATTGCGTTTAACATTTTTTGAATATAGTCATCTGGTGCATCGCTAATTTTCCATGGTGTTGTTTGTGTGCTTTCTTGTTGACTACTAAGTCTTTCAAGATGCTCTCGTAACCATTGCGCATCGTCGATCACCCGTAATTTTCCGTAGCCATGTGCCACTGCGTAGTTATAGGTGGGAACCACCTTTCCATTTAGCTTTTTTTCTTCATACCAGGTCGGCGTGATATACGCTTGCGGACCTTGGAATATCACTAAAGTTTCGTGTAGCGGATCGGGATTTTTCCATACAGAATTTGCCCGGGCAACATGGGCTCTGAGTGTGCCGAAATGCGCCTCTGGCGTCGGAGCCATGATTTCAAATGGGATGTGATTGGCGTTGATGCCATCTTGGTCTAAGGTGATTAAGGCACCCAAAGGGTAGTTCTGTATCAGTTGAAACATGGTTTCAAGACTGGTTTCATCAAAATGTTTGGGGGCGTACATATTGTTAATCCTTGTCGTTAAATTGAATGCAATACTATTTTTAGTTTATTGCGTGCGTTTGATCGTCCAGCCATTCGGCACCGCCTCGAAACCCACTTTCGGGTAATACGCCATGGCCGTTGGTACCGCAAGCAATAGCAAGGTGGTTCTCGGGCCTATTTCTTCTTGCGTTAGTGCGATTAATTGTTTGCCTATACCGTGGTGCTGATAGCTTTCGTCTACCGCGAGATCTGATAGGTAACAGCAAAAACAAAAGTCGGTTAAGGAGCGTGCCACGCCGACTAATTTGTCAGCATCCCAGGCGGTGATCAAGAGATTGCCATGAGCCAGCATTTGCGCTATTCGCGCTAGGTCATCCGTAGGGCGATTTAAGCCAGCACGGTCGAAAATGTCAGCGAGCTGGGTAGGTGTAAGTTCCCGATCAAAGTGGTATTGGATATCTTGCATAGAGCGCTTTCGTGGTGTGAATGTCGCCATTTTAGTTTTTAGATTGGTTGTTTAAAAGATCCAATAAGCGGTAATATAGAGCTACCAATTTACATCGCCGATTGAGCTTACGCCTATGTCTTTGTTCCTAGATTCTTTGCAACTTAATAGGGCGTCTGACACGCCCCTGTTTCGACAACTGTATGCGGCAGTGAAACACGCGATACTGACAGGCGCGCTGCCTGCTGGAATGCAGTTGCCACCGAGCCGTGAATTTTGCCAGCACTTATCTATTTCAAGACAAACGGTTCTGAATGCCTATGAGTTATTGCTGGCTGAGGGTTATTTGTCGGGAGCAGTAGGCAAGGGGACATATGTCAATGTCGATTTGCCTGATGCTCCTGACGTTCCTGGTGCGCTTGATGCGCCAAATAGCCTGGCAATCACAGCCAAGCGCCGTCTCGCAATCACGAACAATACAAAGCAAACTACGCCTGCGCTTTCAAAACGCGGCCGGCAATTTGTTGATCGCGCCAGCTTGGCACCGGTACATCAAGAAAAAACACGGGCATTTAGAGTGAGCATGCCAGGTTTGGATGTTTTTCCATTTGATGTGTGGGCGCGTCTGGAGGCGCGTCGTTGGCGGCATCATGAAGACAAGTTGGGATATGGTGATCCGGCCGGTTATGGCCGCTTGCGTGAGCTTCTTGCGGTATATCTAAAAACCGCGAGAGGGGTTAATTGCAATCCTGAGCAAATCATTATTACCTCCGGTTCGCAACAGGCATTGTATTTATTATCGACGGTGCTACTTGATCCTGAGGATGCTGCGTGGGTAGAGTCGCCTGGCTATCGTGGTGCCATTGCCACCCTGCAGGCGGCACAAGCACAGCTATGTCATGTGCCAGTCGATCAAGATGGTCTGGATGTCGACTTTGGCGCGCTTCATTATCCTGATGCAAAATTAGTTTATGTCACGCCGTCGCATCAACTTCCCTTAGGAATGACGATGAGTCTGCAACGACGTCTGGCTCTGTTGGCGTGGGCGAAGCAGCGGTCCGCTTGGGTGATAGAGGATGATTATGATAGTGAGTATCGGTACAGTGGCGCACCGATAGCGTCACTCCAAAGCCTCGATAAGAATGCCTGTGTAATTTATGTTGGCACTATGTCGAAAGTGTTGTTCCCGGGCTTGCGACTTGGTTACATGGTATTGCCACCTGCACTAGTTGCCCCTATCACCCATGCTAAAGCAATCATAGATCGACACACTGCGATTGTGCCGCAAATGGTATTGGCTGATTTCATCGCGGAAGGCTATTTTGGCCGACACATCAAACGTACGCGCAAACTGTACAGTCAACGTCAAGCTGCATTATTGGACGCAATTCAAACCCAGCTTTCAGACGCACTAAGTTGCGGTTCCAGCGATGGTGGGTTAGATCTTGCCGTACACTTTAAAAGACATCGTTCAGAGAATGCAGTGGTGAAAGCGGGTCTCGCCGCAGGTTTGGAGTTACGACCACTTTCGTATTTTTTGTCACCAGACGCGAGTCAAGTCAGAAGTGCATTTTCACCGGGATTACTATTGGGATTTTCATCGCTCACGGAACAAGAAATCTACAAAAGTTGTTTGGTATTACGTGATGTATTGCGATCAAAGCACTAAGGGTTTGCCGATGCGGAGATTTGATCGTATTTTTGAATTGGATTTATCGTGGGTAGAGCAAGTGCCAACCATGAGGCGAGCACTTGCTTTAGGCGATTGAGTCGGTAGTTCTACTTCTTAGTCAATCACTTTTGCCATTTTTTTAGCATCGCTTGTGCTTCTGCCCGTTGTTTAGGATTGACTTGTTTTTCGGCTACCGCCAGATTGTCGATCGCTACAGCGTTGCCCTGCGCCGCCGCTAACGAGAACCAGAAATACGCTTTCACCATATCGACTTTGACACCGGCACCCATGCCATACATCATGCCCAGGTTGACCTGCGAGTCAGCAAATCCTTTTGCCGCCGCTTTGCTAAACAGATCAAGCGCCTGTTCAGTATTTTTCTGGATACCGCGACCTTCAAGACAAATCACACCCAGACTATGTATTGATTCGACATGACCTTGCTGAGCGGCACGGCGATACCAAATCACGGCCTGCAATACATTTTTTGGGACACCACGACCTGCATCATAAAATCGCGCCAAATTGTATTGGGCATCGGCTAAACCCTGATCAGCGGCTTTGCCAAACCATTTGAATGCCTGCTCATCGTCTTTCGCTAATCCTGTGCCTGCACTAAAAAATGAACCTACATTATTCTGTGCTTTTGCTTCACCTTGTATGGCCGCTTTGGCAGCCCATATCGCTGCTTGATCAAGATCCTTGGGTACGCCTTTGCCACTGATATAGAAAGTGCTTAAATTATGCTGTGCCGCCCCTAAGCCCTGTTCTGCCGCTTTCCGGGTCCAGGCCAGCGCTTTTGGAATGTCGATTGGTGTGCCAATGCCGTTCTCATACATTTGACCTGCATTTGACTGTGCCATTGATAAACCCTGTTCCGCATCTTTGAGATAAAAGCTAAGTGCCATAGCTTGATCAACGGGCACACCAAAACCATTCGCATAGTGCAGACCAATATTGTAATTCGCAGAAATCACGCCCCGTTCGGCTGCTTGCGAAAACCAATAAAGACTCTGTTGAAAATTTTTGGGTGTACCAAGTCCATTGAAGTAAATCAACGCCAGCCTATGCTGTGCTGAAGTGTCCCCAGCTTCTGCTAAGGTTTTGTACAGCGTGGTAGCGGTTGCGTAATCTTTTTTATCGTAGGCACTGTGCGCATCCGCTAAGGTTTGTGCTTGCACCTGCGACGTGAATGCGAGGCAAAGGATAATGCCTGCTATAAATCTATGCATGTTAATACTCTCAAAAAATAGAACGACAAAGTGTTGCTTTGAAAAAATGAATTAACAAAATGAGTGGGCTCATATTGTTAATTCAACCCGGACTTTTCCTAGTCAAAACCTAAAGAGCGAACTTTACCGAGAACCCTAGAAAGCCAATACAAGAATGCGATGAATCACGGAGTTCTTGGCGCGAGTTGACAAAAATGAGAGGGTTTCGCCGCCATCTCTCATTTTCAAATGGAACGGAGACTGCCGCATCGATTTCACTTTACTTGACCGATTATTGGTTTGTAGGCCAGCTTTTCAACTTCCCTTATTTCACCACCAAACTGCAGTTCGCACCTTCATTTCTGCAGATTGTCTTATTGTAGAAATATTTCTTTTTTCATTGGCTATGCTCTGTGCCTTCATGTGCATTATTTTTCATAGTTACGACGTGAGTAAAGTCGGTTGAAAAAAATAGGCATGATTCGTGTGAATTTTATGAGAGGAAAAAATATGTTATATCAATGGATTGCGGTCATTGCGACAGTTATCTCAGGTTCAGCAATAGGTGCGTCGGATTACCAAGCAAAATTTGATCCGAGTCGACTAAAAGGGGCGCAAGCGAGCGTGCCTAATGAAATTTTGGTTTTAGGTACGCCGCACCTTTCTGAATTGCCCGCGAGTTTTACGCCTAAATCATTGACTCTCTTGATGACCCGTCTCGAAGCATGGAAGCCGCAAATCATTACCGTCGAAGCCTTGTCCGGAATGCAGTGCGACATACTGCGTCGTTACAGCGCTCGTTATGCTGAGTCTATTAAATACTATTGCTGGGATACGTCGCCAGCCCAAGCAGCCACTGGACTGGATGTGCCTGCTGCGACCGCAGAGGTTGATCGCTTGCTAGCCGCTTGGCCAGCGGAGCCGACGCCAGCACAGCGACGCCATTTGGCTGCGGTTTTTCTGGCGGCCGGCGAACAGGCTTCAGCGTTGGTACAGTGGCTGCGTCTGCCTGCAGCAGAGCAGCAAGAACAAGATGGACTTGATAAGGTATTGGTGAAACGTCTGCAAGATTTGACCGTTAAACGCAATGAAAATTATCAAGTCGCAGCGCCGCTTGCCGCGCGTCTTGGGCTAGAGCGAGTCTATGCTATCGATGACCATACAGCAGATTCTGCGTCTGGCAGCGAAGCTGAAGACAAGGCTGCAGGCGAGATCATGCAAAAACTTTGGAACAATCCTGCAACGGTTAAACGTAAAGCAGAGAGCGACGTGTTGTACAAAAAATTAGATAGTGGGGAAGGTGTGCTCGCCATGTATCGCGCCTTCAATCGCGCTGACCAAGCCAATCTAGTCTACCAAAGTGATTTTGGTGCTGCGATGAAAGATCACTCTGCCAAACAAGTGGGACGTGTCTATGTCGGCTATTGGGAGACACGTAATCTGCGCATGGCGTCGAATATCCGCGAGATATTGGGTGCGACACCCGGCAAGCGCACACTCTCGA
This sequence comes from uncultured Undibacterium sp., assembly GCA_963511665.1. Lineage (GTDB taxonomy): Bacteria > Pseudomonadota > Gammaproteobacteria > Burkholderiales > Burkholderiaceae_D > Undibacterium. The sequence continues at coordinate 29,459 of CAUPKC010000017.1, read as the reverse complement.
TTGTTGGTGCGTCACACAAGGGCTATTTCGAAGCCTATTTGAATATGATGCATGATGTAAAACTGGTCAATGCCGATACTTTGCTAAAGTAATTCTGTGAGTAAAGCGACTGCAAGCCACAAAGCTTGCAATCCTTGTACTCCACCGATTTTTATCGGACCCTATTCCTAACATCAGGAATAGGGCTTACCTTGTCAGATTGAGTGGGAAATCTTTTTAGTGCATCTGCGCAGGAATAAAGCAGCGTGGTGTAAATTCAAGTCAAACACGCCTATCCTTTGTAACTGATATCTGCATTGATTTAACCCAGATTTTTCATTAGGCGCGCCCTAGACGCTATTTGAGCGCTGGCGGCGCATTTTCGGTCATTTTTTTCGTTCTTCGTTGCAAATAGCTCGCTATTTGCGCCTCATTCACGTAAAAACTGCCTCGAAAAGTGCATCCACCATCATCTCAAATCCTAATGGAAATTCTGGGTTTAATTACTTGGAGTTTGCCTGTTCTTTTTGCAGTTGTTTAATAATCGCTTCTGCCACCAAGGCTGAAGATTGATGATTTTGTCCTGTCACAATACGGCCATCGACTTCAATGTATGCCTCGTCGGGTTTTCCGAAATGGAAAGTGCCGTTGCGATCTAATACCGTTTTCTTGATCAGGAAAGGAAACTGTTTAAAGTATTCAGCAGACGTTTTTTCGAAGTCTTCTGGATAACCACTAATTCTTTTTCCATCAACTAAGTACTTACCATCTTTTGTCTTCAAATGGACGATGCCAGCTGTCCCGTGGCACACAGAAGAGATAATGCCCTTATGTTGCTCGTAGATTTCCATCACTAAGCGTGAAATTTCCACATTATCTGGCACGCCATACATGGCATTGCCACCGCCGATGTAATGCACCGCCCGATATTCCTTTGCCACCAGTTGTGTCGCTTTCTTGGTGTTTTTTAACGCGAACATAAATTCACTATCGTACAAATGCGTTTTATGTAAGGCATGGGATGTATCGATGTAGGCAAGTGGCACGGCACCACCCTCAGGACTGACGAAATCAACCGTGTATCCAGCTTGTTTGAAGGCATGGTAAGCATTCACAATTTCCGAAAAACTGGCACCGGTGGGTAGCTTGGATGTGCCATGAAAATGGGCATTGGAGACGATAAACAGGATGCGCACCCCGTTTTGTTTTGATGCTTGTTTCGCAGCAGCTTTACTGATGATTTGCCATTGCTTGTCGACGTTCTTCAACAAAAAAACATCAATAAAGCGACGTTGTTGGCCAGGAATAATGATTTCTGCCTTGGCCGTAGCCAAATCACCATTGACGTCAATTTGCAGAATTTCACCAATGCGGCCATTGAATTTTCCTTGGTTCTCGGATTTGTACCAACTTATATAGTCGGCCACTGAGACTTTGGTAAATGCCTGGCCTTCTTTTTCTAAAAGTAAATCCGCAGCAGGGTTGAACGCTTTTGCTATTTGTTGCTTATTGTTATACGAAGTTCCTTGTATGTAATCTTTTAATACTTGTTGGATGGCAGTGACACTTGCTTGATGGTTGGTTGCAAGCTCTGATGCCAAGCTGGATTTTTGAATAAAAATAAAAACGAGTAGTGCTAAGAAATAACGCATTGTTGCTCCTGGTTTGAATGGGGGAAACGAGGGCGTGTTTCATCACGCGCCAGGAGCAACAATAAGATTTACGCGGCCGACGTACTAGCGTGGATTACGATTTCGGATTACGAATTTATAATTTCGGAATTCTTTGACGTCTGCAAAGCCTTATATTTCGCGGGTGTCAGCTGTGTTTGCTTCTTGAACGCGGTATAGAAAGTGGAGAGAGAATTGAAGCCAGAACGTTCTGCCAAGTCTTCCATTTTCATGGCGGTATCGCCTTGCAATAAGGTTTTAGCATGTTCAATCCGGTAACTGTTAACAAAATCATTAAAGGATTGATGAAGATTATCGTTCAATAGTTGTGACAGCTTAGGCGTCGACCACCCTAACATTTTTGCCAATTTTGGCATCACCAAATTCGCATCCAAAAAGGCTTGTTGTGCAATCATGAACTGTTCCAATTCAGCGATCAAAGGTTCTGCATTTTCGCTGGATATCTTCTTGTTGGCGTAAGGACTGACAAGTTTGTTTTGTTGTTGGATGTGTAGAAATACGGTGAGTACACCTATGCCTATCAGAAAAGTGAAGGTCACAGCACCAGCAATATAGGAGGTATAGCTGGCGAAGTAATAAGCGCACCAAATCAGTCCACTTCCACACACAATCGAAGATACGATGACGAGATCGATTTGTTGACGCCAGTTTTTTAGGTCAAGGCTCTTTATTGTCGGCCACAGCACATAGATGGAAAGCAAAGTATAGGCGAGCCAAACATAATTTATGGTTTTATAAAATAACCCTCCCCAAAGCTGCGGATACACGTGGTAAGGGAAGAGTCCCCCAATCACGATGACCAGCACACTAGGAATAATTAAGTGCAAGCGATGCAGCAAGGAGCGACTGAAACCCCCAAGAAATTGTAGGCTATAGCAATAGAGTAAGGGACCTATCAGAAAACAAGCCGATAAGCCTAATTGCAAAATCTGTTTTCCGATGGCGGGGTTGAAATAAAACAAAACTGATTTCAGTACCCGCAAGCTCAGCATGAAAATAACGCCAGCGAGAAAACGGTTACTCCACTTTCCTGGCTCGCGGAAGAATAAATAAGTGGCAAGCAGCAAGCCATGAATACCGCCTAGACCACTAAATAGAAGTAATAATTGATCGAAAATTGCCATGAGATTTTCTTATTTTGAGATACAGCATTATCCCATGTGGTGGCGCAATTTAGAAATGCGTCTTGTTTGGGGCGAAATCAGTGAGGACAGGTTCAGCGCAGAGTAAGTATAAAAATGGACACCACCGCGTATCAATAAATGGATCAAGTCTTCAGAACTTGAGTTTGGCGTAAGCGCTCAATCAATCTTTATTAGTCTTAAACAGCATATCCAACAGTCGGTTAGTAAAGCCGTAATTGACATTGCCCAGTGTGTGGTGATATCGATGATAGGTCGGATGATTGATAAGTTTTTTGAACCAATGATGGTCAGATAAAGTGGGCCACAAGTCATAGTTGCAGTGGATGCAAACGGTGTACGTCATACCGAATGCATGCAACAAGACGACCATGCCTAAGCTCATCGGTACCAGTAACAAAAAAAGTGGGAACGTAGCGGCGATGACGATCGCTTCTAAGCCATGTACGCTATAGCTGGAGAATGGCGTGACCCGTACCGAACGGTGATGCACTGCATGAAAGCGTATCAAGTATCGGTGATGTAAAAGTCGATGCGTGCCATAAGAATAGAGGTTGTTAAACACCACAAACGCTGCCAGTTGCCAGATCGCCGTTGACGCATCTTGCGGCCATAAGCCTACACATAGGCTCCGGTAGCTAAGGCTGATGACGCCAAAAAGTAAACATGCCTGCAGGCCATTGCGAAGTTCGTATGCGAGTTGTCCAGGCTTGAGTGGACGCGGATCGATTTCTCGTCCCAATCCTATGGCGGGCCAGAGTTGGCGAGTTAGCAGCCAGCCGACGCCGCCACCGATTAAATAGATCGACAGGTGCACAAGCGTTGCTATCAATAAGGCCCAGTGCCAATCCATCTGCATCCAGTGGTGCAATTGAAGATTGATCCACGCCATTGATGTGCTAAATGTCATGCTGATCCTGCTAGAACTGAATGCGACCGGAAAACATCTCAGCGAACATGCGTAGATTGGCGCAGGCTGTTAAGAAAGGATGTTTGAATTCAATATCCGCACCCGGCTCCAAAACGCCATGCCCTATCCATATCGCTAGCAATGCGGGGAATGGTGCCAATAAAATGAACCAGTACTGCGCGTCAAGCAGTGCCCATATGCCTAGAGCGATACCGAGCATCCAACCTAATAAATGCACGCGGCGATTCCAGTAATTTTGGTGTGATGCCATGTACAGCGCATAAAACGCATTGAAGTCGGTTTTGTTCATAAAAATTGCTGAGATAGGTGATTTCTATATAGCGTTGCTTGAAACGTGATCATCATAACAATATGGAACTCAAAAGGCACTGCTCATCGTCATGAATATCGATGTGAACGATCCACAAGTTATCATTCCCGTGGAATATCCTTTGCTTGGACTAATTCGGATTCGGGGCTATCTTTTGCTTCCGTTGGTACTTTCTTGGTTTTCCATTTGGAGTAAAAATAGGCAGTACCCGCCACCGCACCAGTCACCGTCGCGGCGACACCTATCACTGGCGCGGCTGCAACGACGATAGGCGGGCCGATAATGGCTGCGCCTGCTGCGACGCCAGCAGCAATGCCGAAACCCATCGAAACAGTCTCGGTTTTTTCTTTAATTTCAAGGTGGTTTTCTTCTAACTTGTTATCTAGTTTTTTCACGCCATCGATGACTTGATTGCCAACGAATTTAGCGCCATGCGTCGCATTGTCCGTTAATTGCTGGCTAGTCTCTTTGACTTGCTCCATCAAAGCTTGTGTCGTTTCATGTTCGATCACATGAGTCAAAGATTGTTGCATTGATTTACCTGCGGCTAATGCAAATGAAGTAGCTGCGTTTGCTTTATTGACAGCTTCCTTGCTAACCGTTTGAGACACTGTCTGAGTGAGATCTTGTGCCATGGTCTGTACATTAAGCAATCCACGGCCAGCGCTATTGGCTGATTGCAGTGCCAATTGACTCAGCTTTTCAATGCTATCTTTCATTCGATATTCCTCGCAATACTAAAAATAAAATGCATGACGTCGTGTTGCGTCATTTTAGCAGCAGTCAATTTTACTGGCACAACTCGAAGAGATGCATCTGAAACTGCCAAAATCTAGCAGTGTCCGTCACACCCAATGGATCAACTTATTTGGGAAAGGCATATCTTCAAAGATTCTTCGTGGGGGCTTGTCTATCGGCTCTATTTCGCCAATTCCACCAACACCGCCGTGTACATCTGTAAATTCAGTAGCAACTGCTTTGTTGAAATGAATTCATGTTCTGAATGTCCCGAATACACCATGCCAGGCATCGACGGACCAAAACTTACTGCATTTGGAAACATGCGGGAATTGGTGCCGCCACCGATAGAGATGGGCTTCGCATTCTGAATGCCTGTGTAATGTGCAAAGACGGATAACAATGTTGGAATCTGCGGGGCATCCTTGCGTATCCATGGATCGCTCAATTCTATCGACACATTTTGTAAGGCGACGTGTTTCGCTTGCCAAGCGTTTAGTGCTTCTTGTATCTCTTGTTGCAATTGCTCGCTCTCCTTACCTTGTGGGCGACGGATGTTGATACCGAGTTGTATGCCTTCTGGTGTCTGCTTGATCACTGTGGGTGCCACACTCATCGACCCCATGAAGTTGTCATGATAGGCGGCTTTACCTAATTTTTCACCGTAGAGACTTGTGCCGAGTAATTCGTTAATTAGATTTACCATGCCCCCCGCTGTTGTTTCTTGCCAGGTGCGGAAATACAGTGCATCGGCTAACATGGCGATCGCGTTTACGCCATCTTCCGGTTTCGAGGAATGAGCCGATATTCCACGTGCCTTAATCTGTAAATTACGGTCTTTCCAGCTAAACGAATATTGCATCTTGCTTTGCTTTGCTATCCGTTGTTTGATTTCTTGCTCAATGGCGGGTGTCGCGTTGCTAATGCTGGCGTAAGCGTCTTCCGGAATTTGACTACCGAAAAAGCCACCGCCGAAGGCGCTCAAATAAGTTTCCGTACTGGCGATAGTTGGATTCTGTGGCGGTACCGTTAATTGCACCGTGCCATAGCCTTTTTCGGCGATCACAACAGGATATTCGGCATCGAGAGTGATGTTAACTTGCGGCGGTGTATGTGTCTTCAAAAAAGTTTCCAAGGGCGCCCAATCGGATTCTTCTGCCATGTACACATATAACTCGATGCGCTTACGTAAAGCTAGCTTTTTGTCTTTGATGGCTTTCATCGCGTACAGACCGCTGGCGATAGGGCCTTTGTCGTCTTCGGTACCACGCCCTAATAATTTTCCTGGTTCGCTTTTGCTGTCTAATAAGAACGGTGATTGTTTCCATTTCGTCGGATCGACCGGTTGCACGTCACCATGAGTGATCATGCCGACACGTTGCTCACCTTTGCCATAGCCAATGACGACCACATATCCATAGTCAGTAAAATCGAAACCCAAACGTTTTGCTTCCGACTGCAGGAATTTCTTGAAGCCGAGATGCGCAGGATTTTTTTCAAAGGGAACATCTGGGTTGGCGACGGTATTAAAGCTCACCATTTCCCCCAGTGTTTTGACGATGTCTTTATCGTATTTTGCGATTGCATAGCTCGCGGTTTTCTTGGCTATTGCACTCGGTTCATTGGTGGCGTAAGAGGCGGTTGTAGCGAATCCCGTGAGTATAAAAGTAACAATCAAGAGTAGAGGCTTAACACTCAATGGCGCAACGTGATTGGACAATAAAGGGTCTCTGTGAATTTGGCGGGAAAGTAACTCAAACATAACAACTCTTATTTAGGGAAAAGTCGTAGTGTACGCCCAATTTGATTGCAACTTAATGTCGTTAGGAGAATAAGGCACAATTGAGGACCAGTCTGCTCGATGTTGAAGTTCACCTCGGATAAATGGCATTTGAGTCAGGCGAAGATCGCTGCTCATTGAGGTATCGAGACACATTAAAATCTACTGTTGTCGATCAGGGAAACGGTTGATAGTGGCCGAGTTTAGTTCAAACATGTTGATGTATTTCTGGTTTGTTTGAATTGGCCTCGGCCACTTAACAAATAAAGTTAGCCGCGCTTCAATTTATCCCTTTCCTTAACAGAACGGATCAACACCTTCCACTTTGACCGCGCCGCAATTTTGTCGAGCGGAGTTTGTTTATTTCTACGAGTTTCACGTAAGAGTTTTTGGTAGTTTTTGAGCCTGTCTTCGTCTACTGCAATGCGCACCGCACAACCCGGTTCGCTTTGATGGCTGCAGTCACGAAATTGGCATTCTGCGGCCAGTGCATCAATGTCAGCAAAGCTTGCGCTCAGTGCTTCTTCATCAAGATTAAGTTGCAGGCTGCGTAGGCCGGGCGTGTCGATGATGCAGGCACCGCTTGGACACAGGTGAAGAGAGCGTGCCGTGGTGGTGTGATGGCCACGGTTGTCGCCATCACGCACCGCACTGGTTTCTTGCTGACAATTTGCGAGGGTGTTGGTTAGCGTCGATTTACCTGCGCCCGAAGACCCCAGCAAGATCAGGCTTTGCCCGGCAGACATCCACGGCGATAGCAATTCCACAGTGCTGTTGCTTAGTCCATTGACAGCAAATACTGGGACGCTAGCGGACAGACGTTGTTCTACCTCAGCGAGGCGAGCGGCGGCATGTGTATGAATATCCGCCTTCGTCAACAGCACGACGGGAGCAACACCTGCGGCATGCACTAGCGCCAGATATCGTTCCAATCTGCGCAGGTTAAAGTCATTGTCCAGTCCCATCACGAGCAGGGCAGTGTCGATATTGCTGGCCAGTGCTTGCAAACGTCCTTCATTATTGCGTCGCGCCAAGTGAGTCAAAGCGGGCATGCGGGCAATGAAGCTATAACCGCTAACTGCAGTACCACTGAGCAAGCCCCAGTCACCCACAGCCAGGCTTAGTTCATCTGCCGCGAGTTCATGTAAGAGGCGCGGCAAGGCTCGTGCTTGTATGCTGTAGCTGCCATTGTGCAACACCAAGCTATCGCGGTGGACCTCGGTAATACGTGCCACCTGCAATGTGGCGTCTTCGGAAAAGTTGGCAGCCAGTGCGTGTAATTGGTTCGCGATGGCAGGGGTTGAGCCGATCAGGCGTAGTGATGCGAAATCAAAATTGATCATGATAAGTGTGTTTATCCAAATTCATGGTGCGCATAGTTTGTAGATGCGCAAAGTAATCCAGCAGACGTGACAAAATCACGACGTGCAGGAACGAATAAAAGAAGATGGAAGTCGGCGCGTGATCAAACGCGCATCAGCACACTAGCGACAAATTTTTTAGAGGCTTCACGTAGTCGTAAAGCGCTAAAAAGATAATACGGGCAGTGATGTGGTCAGATCAGTTGGCCGACAGGAAGGCAATATCTACTGTTTTCATGCTTTTTTCTCCTGTGCTTATTGATGGAGACGTGAGTGTGCCAGCAGCGGTGTGTAACGTCAAGTAGGGACGGGCTTTTCGCTGATTGACTGCGTGTATGTGCTCGCCCGTGGCGTAGAAAATTGGGCGCTTGAAGGCAGTTATTTCAACGCCAACATCTCTTCTATTACTTCTTCCAGCGCCGGATTTTTATCGACGATCTCTGCAAAGCTCATGCCTTTTTTTTCCGTCAAATACAGTAACGCGAGATGATAGCGAACATAAAGTCCAGAAGATATTTGCAGCCTTTTTTCGTGTGATTTTAACTGCGCCAAGTTGTCCGCATAATCGAAAGTCTTTTTCCCGATTAAGTCTGCGTAGCCTTCTTTAATCCAGCTTTTGGTTTTCGACAGTGAAGTGAAAAGGCCGTTATAGTTAACCATCATGCCGTGGGTGATTTCGTGTGAAATGAAATAGACCAGATCCCTTTCTGCGGCATCAGCCATCGTTGCACGTGGTGGAATAATCCGATTTTCCGCGATGACACTGGGACGAATAAAAGAATTGTTGGGGCAAAATTCAATATTGAATCCACCTGCATCTGGTCTCAGGTTGGCAATAAAGCGCCAACGCCAATTTTTATTTGAGATAAAAACCTTGTATTCATTCTTTGGATTGTAATAGACAGATTTTTTTATTCTTTCCAGAACAGTTCGACCAAGATCGTCAATATTGGAAGGCAATTCTTCGTCGCTGAAGATGTGTACATTTTCTCTTTGGTAGTGATAGTCGTACAAAAACGAAGGGAAAAAGATCGCTGTGCCATATAAGCATGCGATGGCAAACAAGCTGATGATCGTGCGTTTGAAGAGTCGTTTAAATCCATGCCGAAAAATATGCTTCACTGTTTTTGATTTGGAAGAAAAATCCATTGTTTCGCTCTAGCGTATGTATGCCATTTAGTTGCAGCATTCCACAATATACATACGCTTCAAACGTTTCAATTAAAAGAGAGTAGTGCTTTTCCTGCAAGCAGCAAGAAGTAGGCACCAGGCGACATATAAATGCAGGCCGATCGCGTTCAGATTCCCGTGGTCGGCATAGCGACGTTACAGATCTACATCTTTGAAAGACGGATATCGCATTTGATCGAGCAAGATAGGATTCAAAGGCATTTCGAGGTTGATGCCATTTGGCTGCGTCGGTTTTTTAAACCATTTTTCATATAGTTTTCCAATTTCGCCACTTACCATTAGGCGTGCCAACTCTTTATCTAAGAAATCCTTAAATTGAGGGTCATTTTTACGCACGACGAAAGCATAAGGTTGAGTAAGTAGTACATCCCCCGCTATAGCATATTGCTCGCGGTTCTTGGCGCCGGCTCTTAAACCATAAAGTAGTACATCGTCCATCACAAACGCTTTCGCCTGATTTGTTTCTAAAAGTTGAAATGCTGCTAGATGATCGGGCGCATCGATAGCCGTAAATTTAATTGTTTTCGTGCGAGGGTTTTCGGCTAACAATTTGGCAGTGGAAGAACCTTTAATAAAGGCAATTGGTTTACCGTTAAAGTCTGTCCAGTTTTTGATATTGGAGTCGCTGCGGGTAATGAATCGCACATTGGCGTAAAAATGAGGGATGATAAAACTGACTTGTTTGCGACGTTCTATATTATTGGTGGTAGTGCCACATTCTATATCGGCCTTGCCTTCGATCACCGAGCTCATGCGCGTCTCTGCGTTGACAGGCAAATACGTTAGCTTTAATTTAGGCTCTTTGAGCTCGCGTTTTACAGCGTCCACCAGCAGCTCACAGATATCGATAGCATAGCCTGTCGGTTTCTTTTTCTTGTCCAAAAAAGAAAAAGGAAATGTGGCTTCACGATAGCCGACCGTAATATTTTGATTGGTCTTGATTTTGGACATCGTGTCTGCAGCACTAACAATTAAACTGGCTTGTATCAGACAAAAAAATAATGCTATTTGCAGGGGTAATTTCATATTTTCTCCGTCGATTTAGGGGATGAATTTGAGGTTATCTCATAATGTCTCAGAGAGCATGCATGCCCTGTTTTTTAGAATGCTTTGATCTAATTTAGATGAATCGCAAGGTTCAGTAAACCACTATTTTAAATATATTCTCAACTGACTTGGGTTTTGGTAAAAAAGTCGCGTTGAAATTATTTGGATTCTTGCATTTGATGAAATAGTGAAATGCAACTCAGGGTTTCTGCGCGATTCTTAGATGGCGCAATACGCCAAGTCAATGACAATTTGCAGTTAGGGGGAGATATTTTCAGAAATAAAAATAGCGATAAAGAGGTATGCGTAACCCACATGTGATCTCAACACATAAGCTCAACAGGTGAGCTCAACACATGACTTCAATTAAGCATTTGAAAAAACGCTTGAATGTCAGAGTCTATCCCGCTCGATGTGGATGGTCGAACAGAATCACTTAGCGGGCGTCAGGATTTCTTCAGTTTCAAGATAATTTGCAAGGCCCAACTTAGAATAGGAAGTACCTATCAACAGCACTTTATGGCAGACTATGCGCTTTGCTAAAATCGAAGAAACGACAAGACAACATGAGCGCCAACGATACCCCTGATATTCGCGAGACCAAAGACTGTCCGGTTTGCGGTGAAACCATTAAAGCGGTCGCGATCAAGTGCCGCTTTTGTAATACCGACTTACAGGCCTACATGACACATGCCGAGCATGAGGCGGAAAAGATTCTGTTTGCTGGTCATCCCGCCCCAATTTTTAGTGCTTGGCAGTGGATAGTCGTCGTACTGACGCTTGGCGTCGGCTATCTCTATTACTGGTTCAAGGCGCGCGGGCTACATTATGAAATCACGACGCAAAGAGTGAAGCTAGAGCGTGGCATTTTTTCCAAAGTCAAAGATAACGTCGAACTCTTTACGATAGAACATTTTGATTTGAATAAGCCATTTGGAATGCGTCTGCTGGGCTACTGCATATTACAACTCAGATCGTCCGACACCAGCTATCCGCAGCTGCACTTGTATGGTGTAAAGAATTTAGAGGCACTCTCAGACACACTGCGTGAATGCTCAATGCGTGAACGGGCTAGACGTCGGGTTACCGCTATCATTCAACCATAAGCGTTGATGCCGTTTAAATAGCAATACATGTTTGATTGCATGTTGGTGGCTTGGAGCTACTTTCATTCGTGCGTGCTGTAGAGTGCTATAGCGAGGGTTGTTACACCGATTCCGAATGAATCTATAGGGCGCAAAGGGTTTCACTATTGGAGCCTTAGTTGCTTTTGTTGCGTTATTTGCTTTAGCCATGGATGAAGCGGGCGAGATACAAGTTGGACGAGATCGAGCGTCACAAACAGATGTCAGGTAAACAAAGAACATGAAAATTGATTTGAAAGAAGTTACCTACGATAACTTCGATGCGGTTGTGGAGTTAGAGCTCTTAAAGCACCAAGAAGATTACTTAGCGAGTAATACCTATTCGATTGCACAATCGAAGTTTGATCCACATTATCATCCGCGCGCCATTTATGCGGATAATGAACTGGTTGGATTTTTGATGTATCACAGCTTCGATTGTGAAGTGGCACATCAAACGGGTATCCATCGATTTATGATTGATCAGCGATTTCAAGGCAAAGGCGTTGGACGACGTGCCATGGAAGCAGCCTTGAAAGAAATTCGCCTCACTCCCGACTTGGAACGCATCACGATTTGTTACCATCCCGAGAATCCTCTGGCGCAGCCTTTCTATGCCAGCTTTGGTTTCAAGGAAATCGGACTTGATGAAGATGTCGAAATGATTGCAGTGATTGAATTAATTTAGAAACCTTTGATCTTGCTTGAAAAAGCGAGCCGCAGCTCGTCATCGCTCAGCAAGCACGAAAGCACGTAGATTGCTCAATGCCAAGCTATCAAAAACCAAAAGCGCAACGCCTGAATTAAGCCGACCAGCGAAACGGGTTCGGCTTGAATGAATTTTGCCCCTGCTTAGTGAGACACAGGCGGGGTCGTGGTTGGCGTCGGCGTAACCGGTGCCGGCCGGGTTTTCTGCGGTGCGTTGTTCATATTGTCCATGTCTGAGGAAATCAGCCAAGACTTGCCAGGCGCACGCTTCAAGGTGATAGTGAATTTTCCGATGTCGTGCGGCGCATCGCCGTAGCGATATCCACCCAGGATGTAGCCAACAGTGCCTCCATCCGCATAAGCGAGCGCGCGCAGCCGCAATGGGCTGCCCTGTTGGCCCTCATAAACTGCCTGAATGGCCGGGCGACCGCGGACTGGCGGACGGTAGTCCTGCAGCAAAACTCCATCCTCGGTGAACAGCGCGGCAATCGCCTTCGCGTCGCCCGCGCGCCATGCGCGCTCATAGTCCCGAAGCACTCGATCCAAGTCAGGCGGTAACGCAGAATCGGGGAGCTCTTTCACCGTGGTCTGTTCCGGAGGATTCTGGGCAAACAATGACGACGGTACCATGAGGCAGAGGGCGGCAATGGCGAATATAGTGCGGTTCATATATTTAAGTCTCGTAGAAATAGTGGATGGGTTTTATGTAATTTAATTTGCAAAATGAAAAGATGTACGACTACGATAAAATACGCAATTTTTTCAACTCGTTTGAAACCCGCATGAATGCTGACTCAAAATGGTTACGCGATGAGAATCGGTGGTGTAAGCGAATCGACAAAGTATGTGCTGTCACAAATCATGGTTTCAATATTTTTTGTGAGAATACACATATTTGGATCTCGACTTGGTTGGAGAAATCGACTAACAAGTCGCCATTTCTCCTGCCATTTCTGATCGCAAAATTCAGAACCTGACAATCAACGCACGAAAGGTTTAGTTCTCAGCGATAAAGTCCTACATCGGTTTTATCCGCGCAACTAGACTATGTGCTTACTAGAGCGCGAAGGTATAATCTAAGCTTCCCTTACGCCAAAATTTCGCAGTGAGGAACGTGTACACAGACCAATCTCTTAAAGCCGTTGAGATATGAGCATGCCGTCCGATTTTGCCATGTTTACACAAAGTCTTATGAAACTTCAACATACTCAGAGGTATTCAAAAATGAAGCAACGATATTGTGGATTGATCTTTGCACTGCTGTTCGTTTTGATTGGCAATGTGCGTGCCGATACGCTCGAGGAAGGTATTGCTGCTGCCCGCCGCGCCGATTTTGCCACCGCGTTAAAAATTCTTACGCCGCTGGCTGAGCAGGGAAGTTCGATTGCGCAATACAATCTTGGTCTCATGTATGACACAGGACGCGGCGTCAAAGAAGACTTCACGATAGCCTTTAACTTGTATCAGAAATCGGCCGCTCAAGGCGATTCTGCTGCGCAGAATAATCTCGCCTTGATGTACGTTGAAGGCAGGGGTGTTGCGAAAAATCTGGTCGAGGCCATTCGGCTTTTCAAACTATCTGCAAACCAAGGTTATGCGCATGGTCAGGATAACCTGAGCGAGATGTATCGTAGGGGGCAGGGCGTAGTACGGAATGATATAGAAGCCTTTAAATGGGCGAGTCTGGCCGCAAATCAAGGTCTGCCAGCTGCGATGACCAGAATTGGAGGCATGTATTTTGAAGGAAAAGGTGTGGCCAAGAATTACGCCATGGCGGTGAAATGGATACGACTGGCAGCTAGTCGCGGGGAGCCAATCGCGCAAAGTAATCTTGCTGAATTTTATGTGGAAGGCGATGCGGTGACAAAGGATTTACCGCGTGCCTATATGTGGTTCAAAATTAGTGCTAGTTTGGGGCATGGCTGGGCGGCTGGCCGTGCTGAAGTGCTTGCAAAGCGACTAAAGCAGGAACAAATTAGTTGGGCAGAGAATAAGGCAAAAGAATGCCTTGCGCAAAAATTTGTAGCTTGTGATTAAGAATTAGTGCATGGTCAACTGACGCATGTATGGGATTCATGAGTATCGAATGCAAGCCTTGTTAGAGTGAATTTTTGTTGATCGTGTTAAATGCCAAAATCTGGCAAGAGTCCAAATAATTTAGTCTGTAAAATTAATTTAATTTAATTTAATTTAATTTAATTTAATTTAATTTGATTCAACGCAGCACGCCAATGTGCGCGTGTCTTCCTATTTCAGTGGATTTGCGATGGCGCGAAATTGCGATCATGGTAAAGCTTAGAAATCATAAATCGCACCTGATTCAGCGATCTGTTTCCCCGCTTGATTTTGCAACGCCAATTGCCACATCATTTTCGCGACCTTGCTGGTACTGACTGCACGATACTTTTTAGGGATAATAGGTGCCAATAGTTTGGCCAAGAAAATCGCTACTGACTCGCCCGGACGCCTCTCACGGCGTGGTCCACCATCGAGGAACGAAGGACGTACAATCCCAAAGCTTGCAAAACCTAATTCTTCCAAATCCAGCTCGATCTGTCCTTTCACCCTCAAATAAAACGACGATGCATTGCTAGCTGCGCCTAGCGAAGAATTGTAGATAAAGCGCTGAACGCCGGCCTCCTTTGCTGCTCGCGCGGCCTTGAGGACATAGTCATGATCGATCTCGAAAAAACGTTCCGGTGACCCTGCGAGTTTCATCGTCGTTCCCAATGCGCATAACACCACATCGGCATGCCACCAATCCGCATCCGTCGGTAGGTCGGCAAAGTCAATCACCGGATTCAATAATTTAGGGTGAGCGTTCAGGGCTGTACGAGTAGGCGCAACCACGCGATCGACACGAGGATTTCCTAAGGCTTGCAAGAGTAATTGCTGTCCCACCAATCCGCTTGCTCCCAAAATGATGCAATTCATTTCTGTTTCTCCATGCTTTTATGAATAGTGTGGTCGATTTTTAATTGTAGACCTGCGCTAGAAGATAGCACGAAGCAACATGTTTAGTTTTTTTGCGTTAGTTTGCGAAAGTCATCCAATCGCGAATTTCCTAATTTTAACTTCAATTCTATTTCTAAATTATTGGTGCCCGTGGATGAAGTGAAGACAAGACGACGTCGATAAAATACTTCAATATTTCGGTGTAGATAAAATAGTCAATGGTCATACGGTGGTGAGCCAGATACGGTCTGATTTCGCGAGCAAAGTGATCAAGCTTGACGTCAAACATGGTCATCAAAAATCAAGTAGCAACACGCAGGGTCTGCTATTAATGCAAAATCAAGAGTTTTACTTGATGCAGCAGGAAATCGAGATGCGTTGAAATAAACCTGAAAACCTCGCCGTGATGAGTTTGAGTGCACATTCATCGCGGTTTTGCTGTGGATCTATTGGAGAATCTCACCAGTCCAATAGGATGGTACTTGCAGATGTACGGTTACGTCTAAAGTTTAAGTGATGGATTGCACCGAGAAGCTTAAACGTATTGGTCTGGACATCGGCAATGAGCTGGTTTATAAATACGTTAAGCTAGAAATTGACTCTATTTTCACCACGTTTTCATTAATCGTTTCTTCAAACTCACAAGAATAAGCAATGAGCGGAACCAGTAAGGCACTGATGCGACGTGTACATGACCAAAGGTTTACGACTCGGTATTTTGTCGGCAATGGAATTGATATTGGATGTGGTCCTGATCCTATCGCTCAGTATCACGAACAATTTCCCTTAATAAAAAGCGTTAAAAATTGGGATCTTCCAGATGGAGATGCACAGTATTTGGCGACCATTCCAGACGGTAGTTTGGATTTTGCGCATTCTAGTCATAGCTTAGAGCACATGGTAGAGCCGCGTATCGCTTTGGTGAATTGGTTGCGGGTATTGAAGCCTGGAGGACATTTAGTCGTCATGGTGCCTGACGAAGACCTCTATGAGCAGGGCGAATTTCCTTCAACCTATAACGATGATCATAAATGGACTTTTACTATTCAAAAATCGACTTCTTGGTCGCCTAAATCGGTCAATTTGATGCAGTTGCTGCCTGAATTTTCGTCGCAGGCACAGATCTTAAAGTTGGAGTTGTTGGATGCGACTTATCGCTATCAATTAAAACGCTTCGATCAAACGCTTACCCCTGTGGCAGAATGTGGTATTGAGTTTGTGATGCGCAAGTTACCACTAGACGAGTTGACTAAACGCGGTCGCTTCCCTTCATTTTAATTTTTTTCAAAAGACAAACTATGACTATCGCTAATTTACGCCCCATTGCCTTTGTGGTCGCAGCTACCAATCACGGTAGTATGCTGGTCAATCGCCACGACTATCGTTTGACTGAACGTGGTGGTTACGGTGTTGGATTTCAGTTGTTAAATAATTCTGCTTTTGATCCGGGCGAAGTGGATTTTGCTATGCAACTACTAAGTACGCGCAAAGAATTTTTCGGTCCTGGCGTGGTGGCAATTGACTGTGGTGCAAACATAGGTGTACACACGATAGAGTGGGCGAAGCACATGCATGGCTGGGGTGAAGTGATTAGCGTCGAAGCACAAGAGCGAATTTTTTATGCACTGGCAGGTAACATAGCGATGAACAATTGCTTTAATGCACGTGCGATGTGGGCGGCTGTTGGGGCGAGTAGTGGTACGATACAAGTACCATCTGCGAATCATTTTATACCATCGAGTTTTGGAAGTCTGGAAATCAGAAAAACGGAACGCACGGAATTCATCGGACAGACCATCGATTATTCGCTACAAAAAACCATAGAGACCAGACTGTTTGCCATTGATGACTTGGCTTTGCCTAGACTCGACTTCATCAAGATTGATATCGAAGGCATGGAAATGGAAGCTTTACAAGGTGCAACAGAATCTATCTCGCGTTGTAAGCCGCAGATGATGATAGAGAAAATTAAGTCCAATGAAAATCACATTACCGAGTTTTTGAAGGCGAAAGGTTATCTTATTTTTGGTTTAGGAATTAATGTGCTAGCGATCCATGAGTCTGACCCGGCTTCGAAGCAGGTGATGGTCAACGCCGTTGCCGGATAATGTGTAAGGTTTCGTTGCGTTTGGTAACACGGAATCGGCATGAGGAATAGGCTTTTTCATTGCGTTCGTATTCTTCCAACCAGCGCTTGCGATCGCGTAAGTACGACCATACGCCTAAGCATATGAAGTGGCTTTCGATGTGCTGGCGTGCTTCTGGAGTAGCGCTGCTATTTTAAGTATCCAACCGTAGCACAAGTCATCGAACAAAGAGCACTTGGAATGAATAGTTTTGAGCCCAGACTCGTGAATTTACTCGCTCATTTGAAACATTGGCGAAGGCTAGTGCGTACAGAAAGATAAAGAAACTTGAGCTCGTTTCGACTTGTTGTTTAAGGCGTCGAAACGAAGCATTCAATTGAGAAAAAATTGAGAGCCAGCTTTTTATAGTGCTTTTACACGCTTTGTGTCGCGTTTCTAGACCTGAACCCGTGATTCGTTACTTCAAGGCTAGTCATTTTTTCTCTCGATCGATTGGCACTTAGTCTTTCTTGGCAGGTGGCTCTTTTTGTTTCATCTTTGGTTCGCTCATTTGCCCCGTTTCGGGTGGATGCGGTGGACGCTCCGGTCTAGCGAATAAGCCTTTCTGTGAGGTGGTACAGGTCGCGTTAATTTTCCCCTCACGCGGCGTCACGATTTCAACCACAGCACCTTCTTTCTTAGCTTTACAAGCCTCGTATGCCATTGGTGGAGGTTCGCGGTGCGGTCTGCCAGGATCTCCATCTTTTATTGGAGGCGGGGCTTCTTTATTTTCTGGCGTTTTTTTGGATGAATTGGATTGTCCGTGTGCCTGGCATGACATCATCGTGAAGATCAGCAATGTCGTGCTGATGCCGATAAGTGTGTTCCAGCTTTTTTTGCGTACATTCGTTTGCATAGCTTTTCCCTTCTAAAGTTTCGCGAGTTCAACTGAGTCAAAGAGTAATCGCAGATTATGAAGAAATAATGAATATCAGCAGCATTTCTATAGTTGAGAACAATAAATGCCAACTTTTGAAACAGACATCCAATGTGTGTGAAAGAAAGCTGTAGCTGAGGCGAGGCTCAATTGGGACTATTCGAGAAGCTCAGCGGCAATTTTTTTCGTGCGTTGATGAAGATAATATGACATTCCAAGGCTTACCATTCCTATTTTTTTGCTAAATGCTTGAATAATAGTTTGCCCGCGCTGATTATGCCTACACAAGCTTTTACCTTGATTGAGCGCTCTGTTTTGCCGCTGTTGATAGGGCTATGTAGCCAACATTTGAGTTTGGTGCTTGGCTAACAGGAATAGATATGAAGAATTTCGATTCCTGCCTATCTGAGAAATTTTGGATCAATACGTTGATCGATTAGAACTTCGATTGAGTAAGGAGAAACAATTATAGTCATGTTTACCTTAACGAAACTAAATTCAGGTGATGCACTCTTGATGAACTTGATAGTGGCGTTGCATGTAAGTGGCTCTGCTTAATTTCTTCGTCTTTTGAATGTACGAACGCTGAGCCTCGAAGAAACCATAGGTAACCAAGGAAACTTGTTCTTTGAGTTACGCTCATCAAGAAATTCCGCAAATTTTGAACAACTCAACCCCTTCCTTTTGCAGTTCATCGGTTTTCGTCAGCAAGTTTTACCGAAGCTGTTTATTGTGACTACATGGACAACCGACTTGCGCACCAAAGACGTGTATTTGCGAGTCAATTAGTAGGGGGAAATCATGTTAGAAATTCGTAATGTCGTCAAATCTTTTGGCAAGGCAGTCACTGCAGTGGATAATGTTTCACTATCACTGACGCGTGGGGTCGTTGGACTAATCGGTCACAACGGTGCAGGTAAAACCACTCTGATGCAAATGATCGCGACACTCACTAAACCCACCAGTGGCGAGATTATTTTTCAAGGCGTGAATATTATTAAAACGCCCGATGCGATTCGTCAGCGTCTGGGTTTTTTGCCCCAAGATTTCGGTGTTTATCCTAACCTATCTGCGCTGGAATTCATGCAGTATTTTGCAGCGCTGAAAGGCGTCAAAGATCCACGTCGTATTCAAGAGTTACTGGAATTAGTTAACCTGCACGATCACGCGAATCGCTCTGCAGCGACATTTTCCGGTGGAATGCGGCGTCGCCTTGGTATCGCACAAGCACTCCTGAATGATCCCGATATCTTGATTGTCGATGAACCGACCGCGGGACTCGATCCAGAAGAGCGTTTGCGTTTCCGAAATTTATTGGGCGATATTGGACATAGCAAATTAGTGATTATGTCGACGCACATTGTGTCGGATGTGGAAAGTGTTGCTAGTGAGTTGGCAATTATGCGTTCGGGTAAATTGATCGGTTTTGATACCCCCGACAACATGATAGAAAACGCACGTGGTCAGATCTGGTCGGCACAAGTTTCACCAGCAGAATTAGAAGAATTACGCGTTCGCACCAATGTATTGCACATGCAGCGTCAAGGTGAGGTGGTAAATGTTCGAATTGCGCATCCGCATTCACCATGCGCAGGTGCTGCAATGGCCACGCCGAATTTAGAAGAAGCGCTGATGGCACAGCGTTACGCGAATCATGACAGCATTTTGTAAAGGTAGATGAGTATGTCGACACTACAAATTCAAGTCATTAAGACTTTGGTGATGAATGAAGTCAAGCTTCGTTCTCGCCGTCTCAGCACCTTGGTGGTGCTCATCTTGATTGCAGCGCTTGCGCGCTTGATTTTCGGCTCAGGTAAAGGTAATTTGAGCATGTTGGTGATTAATCAGGCACGTACTGTCTACAACAGTTCCTCACTCGCTTTGGGTACCGCTTGTTTGTTTGCGCCCCTACTCGGATTGTTGAGTTTTTATCTAACCCGAGGCCGTATCGCTGAAGATGCGCGCTGCGGAATCGGCGCTGTGATCGCCTCGACGCGTATCGGCAATGGCACCTTTATCTTTAGCCGTTGGTTAGGCGCGGTGGCGTACCTTCTTCTCATTCTCTTGGCCTATTTGGTGACGGTCATCGGACTACAAATTGCTCGCGGTGAATCGGCGGTACAGCTAATGGTCTATCTGAAAGTATATGGATTAGTCCTCCTTCCAGTCATTTTTTTTGGTGCGAGTTGTGCAATTTTGTTCGACAGTGTTCCCCTTCTCATGGGTAAAGCAGGCGATGTAATCTATTTCTTCATCTGGGTTTTCGAAGTGTCGATGCTCGACAAAGTCGGACATGATCGCGTGTCTAGCATGCCACCGATTATGATCCTAGAGGGATTGGGAATGACGATCGTCGACTTTGTCGTTCGAACCCAATTTACTGTGCAAAGCATTTCTATCGGACTTGGCACCTTCAATCCAAGCTTGCCCGCCAATGTCGTCGAATTGGCAGAGATCCCAAACACTATATTGCTATACCGCTCCATCACGACCCTGCTGAGCTTCATCCCCATGCTGCTCGCTATTCCTCTGTTTCATCGTTATTCCCCGGACAAAATAAAATTGTCGAATATCAGAAAACGTAGATCACCATTTGAGATCGTTAACGCTTGGTTACGCCCTGTCTCGCGTTTGGCAAAACCCTTATTCGGTTACGCAGCAAAGACGCCAAATTTTGCTGGACAAGTAGTCGCTGAAGTCGCGGTTACTTTGGTCAATTCTCCGCTCGCAATTCTTGCAATGATCGCGTTTTCCTTTTTTGCGGCAATCATGAATGCAAAAAATTTGGCAGGTATTTTGACTTTCGCTTGCGCCCTGTGGGGAGTATTGATTAGTGACCTGAGTACGCGAGATCATCAGGCACAGTTG
Source organism: uncultured Undibacterium sp. (assembly GCA_963511665.1). Classification (GTDB taxonomy): domain Bacteria; phylum Pseudomonadota; class Gammaproteobacteria; order Burkholderiales; family Burkholderiaceae_D; genus Undibacterium. The sequence goes on along the minus strand of CAUPKC010000017.1, from coordinate 8,631 downwards.
TCTGCCATGGGCGACGCGGTGATCGGCGGTGCTGATCGTCGTTACTTACGTCAATTTGCTGCTAGTGTTTTGTTAGGGTTCATGCTATTCGGCGTGGTCTTATATCGCTGGAGTTTCCATGCACCGCAATTCGCTTTAGCACTGTTAGTTGGCTTACTTTTCATGAGTGCATTGGCATCCATGTTAGGACGACTCACCCGCACGCCTCGTACCTTTTTGGGACCGTTTATGTTCTGGTTTTACCTGGCTATTCAAACCAAGGGTGCACCATACTTCGACGTGTTGGCATTCAATGAATCCGCGAGCAATAATTCCATACTGTTTTACAGTCAAGTTGGAGTCGCCGCGTTGATATTGGGGTTTGCTTATAACCGCTATCAAGCGCGTTAAGATTCACAACGCACAAGCTTCATCAACTCACTATGTTTGACTCAAAATTGATTTGAGTCAGAGCTGTAGCTTCTTAAGCGCACAATTTCAAAGCGTCCATTAAAGATTGTCAATGCGATGGTCCATGCCATCAGGGGTGGACTTCTTGCGACCTAAGTAGTTGGAAAATAATCTGCCAGCCTTAATTACTAAGGACTAAACCAAAATTTGGGGCGCTGTAAGGGGAGTGAGGACTGCTGTATAAGCGGATTCTCCAGCTCGAAAATGCGGCGATTTTTGAGATCTGCTTTGACGATAAAAGGGCGGCAATACTGTGTGAACAATTGTTCAAAGCTGCCATTGGCAATGGAGAGTTCCAAGCCTCTGCGTATGTCCTCTGCCAGTTGCTTTTGGTTCGGTGCCACAAAAAAATATAAAGCGGTCGGATAATGCAAAACCATCGAGGTATCGACCTCCCGCTTTATTTCCGGATGTTTACTTTGCTCGTTCCAAATCTCTATGATGGAGCGAGGGAAATAATCAAAACGGCGCTCACTCAACATGAGTGGTAAAGCGCCCGCAGTGCCTGTAATCACCGGTAACTTGTTGTGACGCAGAATCTGGGTGTCGGGCCAAAAATAGCCTTGACCTGCTTTTAGCGTTGACAGGTCTTGAATACTCTTAATGGCTTTCATTCGCTCTGCCATTTCAGGATTAATGAAGGCAATACGCCAACCCATTAGGCCTTTGTCGATAGGAATACGAATCGGCAATAATTGTGTTTCACGCTCATCGCTAGTCATGGTCCACATGAGATCGAGGATCCCACGGTTATGCGACAAGTCTTCAATAAGCCTAACTTGAGGCGTCGAAACCGATGGAATTTTCTCTAGGCTATAAGCGACACCACTGTGTTTGATGGCTAAACGTAAGACTTCCGTGACGTACTTACCGATGGGGTCGCCAGAATTTTCTAAATCCAAAATGCGCAAACGTGTGCTGTCTTGAGCGGTCTGCGCAAAAACAGTTTGCACTAGGCAAAGCTTGAATAGTATGAGAGCAAACAGCTTCTGGTATTTCATTGGGTTTGTCATCCATATTTCAGGTGTGAAAGGTATTACACTGTTTCTCTGAGGTTTCAAATGGCGCAATACGCTTCGTTATTATATTACGAGAAAGTTATACCTTACAGTCTCGTCAGACACATGTCGATAGCATTTGCCAAGTAAGCGTCAAGTAAGTATCAAGTAAGCGCTGGTCAAAACGCGATTGCCTTCCTCTGCATTGTCTTTGATAGCTGTGCATGAATTAAGAGCGAAGTGGTAAAACGCGTACGCACCACCGACAGCGTTTGCAATAAATCAAGTCGGAAAACCGGATGCGGGAAATCCGCACGTCCGGTTTGATGAGCGGAGTAAGGAAACGGAGTAACAGCTGCCGCGCCTTACTTCGACTCTACTGATATGTAGGAAGTCTGCTTGCTCGCAGAGTGAGGAATTGAAGGCGTTGTTGAGTACCGCATTTTTTATTGTGTAATAGAGTAGGTAGTTGATTACGCTTATCGAGGATATCGCTATTGATAATCAATTAATCCAAACAAGACCGCTGTGTTTGGCACTGACAAAACCCGATTTTGGCCGTTTATTCTCAATACCGACCATTCGGCACCTTTTTTTCTTTTCCTGATTGTTAAGCGAAATAATACGCTTACGCCAAATTATTCGGCAGCATGTCACTGAAAGGAAAAATCATGCGATACCTCACACTTTTAGCTTCAATCTCCCTCGCTTTTAGCGCTCAAATTGCTTTGGCCAGCGATGGCAGTGCAAGTAAGCAGAATCAAGTTCGTTACCAAGACAACTTCTATCAAGCGGCGAATGCCGACTGGCTCGCCAACACGGCAATTCCGCAAGATAAACCGTATGTATTTGGTGCTGACTTGCCGGCAATTATCAATCAAAGAATACGCGCTATCGTTGACGAGCTTGTAAAGAAGCAGACCGGTGGTAAACAACTCAATGCAACGGAAGTCAAAGTCGTACGCTACTTTCAAAGCTATGTGGACACCTCGACTATTGAGAAAACAGGCATTGCGCCGATGCAAACGATCTTGAGAAAGATCGACAGCTTGCCAGACATGAGCGCGATTGCGCGCTTGCAAGGCGAACTGCAAGGCAGAATTGAGACGCCGATTTTTGTGCCATTCGTTATGCCAGGTCTGCAAGACCCAAGTACCAATCGTGCCATGTTGTCGCAGGGTGGATTGGGTTTGCCGGATCGTGATTTCTATTTGAAAACGGACGATGTAAAAAGTGCCTCGATCGTAAAAGGCTATCGCGATTATCTACAAACATTGGCGCGCCTAGCTGGTGAATCTGAGCCAAAAAAATTGGTAGACGCCGCACTCAGTGTAGAAACGCAAATCGCTCTGGCGCAATGGGAGCCAGCGATGAGTCGTGATCCGGGGCGTATCGCGAGTATGAGCATAGTGCAATTACAAAAAGAGGCGCCGGATTTTGATTGGCATGCGTTTTTGGAAGGCGCACAGTTGGTGAATCAAGACATACTGAGCAATCTGCAACCAGGCGCAGTCGCAGCGATTGCCAAACTCTATGCCAGTGTGCCATTGGGAGATTGGAAGGCCTATTTCAAATTACAAAGCTTGCACGAAGCAGCACCGGTGTTGCCAAAAGCATTTCGCGATGCCCGCTTTGCTTTCTTTGGTCAAACTTTAGACGGCATTCCGACAGAAGCAGCGCGTGAAGAAAAAGCGATTAATGCATTGAATACTGCACTTGGTGAAGCGCTCGGCCGTTTATATGTGGAACGCTATTTTCCGAGCCAACAAAAAAAGCGTATGCAAGTTATGGTCGCCAATTTGCTGGCTGCCTATCGTGAAGCAATACAAGATTTGCGTTGGATGTCAGCGGAGACAAAAAAGCAAGCGCTCGATAAGATTAGTAAGTACGGTACTAAGATTGGCTACCCAGATGTATGGCGCGATTACGCGACACTCGATATCATCGCTGGCAATGCGCTAGAAAATCGACATCGTGCTGCCCAATTCAATTGGCTGCAAAATGCTGCCAAAGCCGGTAAGAAAGCGGATAAACGCGATTGGGATATGCTGCCACAAACAGTCAATGCGCAATACAATCCTTTGCGTAATGACATAGAATTCCCAGCAGCGCACTTACAAGAACCTTACTTCTCCATGCGTGCCGATGACGCGACGAATTACGGCGCGATCGGAGCCACCATCGGTCATGAAATCAGTCATGGATTTGACAATATGGGCAGTCAGTTTGATGGCGACGGTCACTTTCGAAACTGGTGGACAGATGGTGATCGCGACACTTTTAATAAGATGGCGCAAGAATTGATAAAACAATATAGCGCTTATGAGCTCTTACCTGGTCAGCACGTCAACGGTGAATTGACCTTGGCAGAAAATATGGCCGACCTCTCAGGATTGCAAATCGCTTTTCAAGCCTACAAGAAATCCTTACATGGCAAGCCATCGCCGGTGAAAAATGGCTTAACTGGGGAGCAAAGATTTTTCCTCAGCTATGCACAAAGTCGTCGCAGTAAATTTAGACCAGAAGTCGCGACGCAATGGCTACGTACCGCTCCACATGCGCCAGACATCTTCCGGATCAATGGCGCTCTGATCAATGTCGATGGTTTTCACCAAGCGTTTAAAACCAAAGCAGGCGATGCGATGTACAAGCCTGAATCACAACGCGTGCGCATTTGGTAATGTCGAGGTAACGAAGAAGGAGTTGGCAACTTGGTTTCCCTCGAATCAAGGGAAGCCAACTCCTAGACTGATTTCGGATGCGCGACTTCCTATGGTGTGCAAACATCGGTATAAGTCAAAACATGGCGGATGTTTTCCAACATATCGATAGCGAAGGGCATCTCTCGAATAAGGCGCAACTTTTACCGGAATTACTTTTGATAAGCTGGTAATACAACCATACGAACCGGAAGATGTTGTGTCCATCTTCATGGCGATGTCGCCTTGATGACAGGCACGACCAAGCTACAAGGCGCTTATGACGGCAAGCCTGTTAACGCGCATCCAAAATTTTATCCGCACCCCCGTACCCCGACTGGTCAAATTTGAGTGCGCGCGAACAGTTCAGGGTTTAGTCGCAATTGGATACTCGACGCTAAGCGATTTAACTTATACCAATCTTCCTGTGATTCCTCAACGAAGGCTTTAACCTGCTTTCTTGATTTGCAAAAAAACAATGATCTCGTAGGATGTAATCGTAGAAAATTACGATACAAAGTCCGAAACATCATTGCGAAGCATGTCAATCCATTTTTGCCTGTATTCAGTAGCCTTCTGATCTTTAGATAACATCATGCTAATGAAGGAAATTGTGCCGCCCATTATGGCTGCTGTTATCGCACCAATCGCTGGAGAAATCGAGTGTAATATTCCCATGCTTGTATCCTAAGCGGTTTAATCGAGTAAAGTTGATTAAGCAATGATCTCACCGCATAATCGCATCATACCCAAAACCAATTACCCATGTGCAGGCACTAAAGCTGATAAATCCTAAGGCATATGCGACGCTGGCTTTTAAAAAGCTCATCAGCTTTCTCGGTTCAAAGAATTGACCGATGGCCCAAGACATATAAATGAGAGTAGCAACGCTAAAAACCGGCATGAATTTGAATCCGGTGGTGCCATTTAAGATCGCTCCGAGAGCGAAAAAAAGCATACCTATACCCATTGTGAAAGAGAGTAAAATCGAAATTTCAAAGAAATTGACATCATGTCTTCTAAAGAAAATTCTAAGCCAGCACGCAATGAAAAATCCCATAATAATGTTGGCGTAACCATAGTGACTATGCACCCACTGTGAAATCGCATCGTAGGCGGGCGTCGCACTGTCACTGATTTTGAAATACCCTTTTTCAACATGAAAGAAATGCTCCGCCAAGGTATAAATTAAGGATGTGACGATGATGAATATTATGGGCTTGACTAGCCGACTGCGATTTTCGGAAATGTACTCTCTGACGCATTTGCCGGGACGCAGTAACAACTCTTTGATCGTAAAAAAGAGACCCTTTTCAAAATGCAAGACGTGTTCGATCTCATGCAGAATAAAATGACCGTCTATTCTTTTTAGCTGCCTAGCATTTCCGCATTGAGCACAATAGTTGCCATGAATTTTACTTGTACAGTTTTTACAGTTCATATTCAGTTGCTTATGAAAAAAATGAGCGGACATGGCCGAAGTGGGGGAAGCGTATTCGGGCGCGAGAGTGACATTCAGGAAGACCCTCAACTTCAAGTGTGATGTATTTTTTATTTTCCGTCAAAATGGTTTTCATTATCCAGCAAATCTGTTGCGCTCGAAGAAGTTGATTCAGTCTTAGCGTTGAACAGTAAATAAAAAGGGATCAAGTTTTGAAATAACGCATTGTCAGGAACAATGTGTTATTTCAAAACTTGACCCCAATCTCTGTACGTAGGTATTGGTGCCTTGCGAGCTCAGTTCTGTTGAATGCTTTTACTTTGAATTGATTTTTTTAATGATCTTAAATGGACGATACTCGCCAATTTTTGGATCAAAAATACTTTGGTTTTCAAATGAAAACTGTAAAGATTTTCCTTGTAAGGCAAGATATTGATTGGCCATATCGATGTTTGTCTCGATTGGGCTAGTCCAAAATAATTTGCTCGAATTACCATTTAATTCACGCACTACAAACGAAACAAAAAAATCTTTTTCTATTTTGATGACTTCACCAGAAATCACTTGGACGGGGTTGGCAGTTTTCTCCTTCTCAACTTGAGCATTTGCTAAAGCCATCATGGTAGTTGGACAAATTGGCGCCATTTTCATACCAATTAGTTTGCCTATTTTCTCTCCATTTTTATCAATCTCATTAAAATCTAAGTTGAAGTCTTTCTTAAATTTCTTTTTGTCTTCGGCGTCAGCCGCGTTCAAAATGCAAAACCCTATTTCCATGGAGCGTGTTTTTTCATTGCTATTCTTGATGCTTGCCTCCGAGCATTCACAAGCACGCTTTGCAATTTTATCTACATATTCTTGGGCAAATGATTGAGAACTTGCGGTAAATGACAATATAAGGAAGGCGAATTTTTTTAACATGACGGTAACCCAAAAGAAAGAGAATAAATCCTAGCAGTAAATTGGTAATTTGACTAATGGATTGTTTAGACCTCGTAGCAAATTCGAACCGACGTTATCACGAAACATGCAAATGTTATCGGAGCAAGTCTCGCAATAGTGTATTTATGACGAAAATCCAGTATGTAAAGAATTGGCTCCAGCTTTCTATTTTTTGAAGTCCGTTAAAATTAGCGATTAGACGCAGAGCTCAATGAGAGCTAAATGGGTCAGCATTATTCTTTAGATTAATGCAGAGTCGTTTCTTGATGGATTTTGGAATGACTGAACTGATTCCGTCCTTTGCTATCTATTCTCAATTAGAAATGAAAGCGTATTTCCACGCATTAGTGCTTGTATAATCCAAGGCTTTTTATCAATGCCAACCGACTGGATCAGCGATGTATTTACCTACTTATCACGAAGAAAAAGATCTCGACGTACTGCATACGCTGATACAAACGCACCCATTGGGTACTTGGGTCAGCATGACCGATGGCGGCCTAGATGCCAATCACATTCCTTTTATTCTAGACAAATCACGTGGTGAATTGGGCGTATTGCGCGCCCATGTAGCGCGAGCAAATCCTATTTGGAAAATGCTGTCATCAGAGGTACCCTCAATAGTCACTTTCCAAGGGCCGCAATCTTACATCACACCCAACTGGTACCCGAGCAAACAAATCGCTGGCAAGGTGGTACCGACTTGGAACTACACTGTCGTACACGCATATGGCACAGCGACTGCAATAGAAGACCGAGATTGGATACTGCAAATGGTCAGCGATCTCACCGATCGCAATGAAGCCTCAGCAGCGCTCAATTCTGTGGGTGCGGCACCATGGAAAGTCGCTGATGCGCCAGAAGCATTCATACAGCGCTTATTAGGCGCGATTGTCGGGATAGAAATCCCAATCACAGCTATTAAAGGACGGTGGAAATTAAGTCAGGACGAAGCAATGGAAGATAGGGTAGGTACCGCCAAAGGTCTGAGCGAGGTTGGCACAACAGATTCAATTGCTTTATCGGATTTGGTGAACTCACGAATAGATCACCAAGCTTTTGACTAGCGACTAGAGGTAGAACTAATTGAGAACTAATTGGGCCAGCATCTTTTCTAAATCGATGCTGCGATATTAGTTTGTGTAACATGGGTCGTCTGTAATGCGAGCCACAAAGTGTTGGAACCAAATTGGTAACCAGAGATCCGCCCATCGCTTGGAAGCAACGCGTTACTGATAGGCTTGTACTGTAGCAACGCTACCTAGGCGAAAACAGTAGCACTATTTTCGCTAGAGCCACATGGGTGACTGGTATGTGTTGATTCAAGACCTGACGCTGTTGTTTTGCTTTAAGTTGGCTTCAACTAAAATCAAGGTTTTTTCTTTCTAAATAGATAATTGGTTTCTATTGTCGCTGAACCTGTTCCTCTAATGTTTCTAAAAACAAGCTCCCAGCCATTTTGACTCATATAGTCTAAAGCATCCATCCCATTTTTTAGCGAACTGACATACTGGCGTTCTTCAGCCTGGTTTTGATAATTGGATTTAGAACCAAAAACTAGAAATGTGCTTGTGCGACTTCCTGACGTCGGGGCTTCAGAGGTCCCTCCCGACCAATATGAACTTTGGTCAATCAACTCACAATAAATATATTTGGTATTTTCAGATGAAATGATGTTTTTCTTGGAGTCAGCTTGGCTGTGGGCTGGGAAGGGCGCTAAAGCAAAAAGCAAGAGTAAAAGGAGGGTGTAATTTTTCATTGTTATTTATATTGCTTGATTAGTAGTTTGCTTAAACCCAGATTTTCCATTAGGCGCGTCTTCGACGCTATTTGAGCGCTGGCGGCGCATTGCCGGTCATTTTTTCGTTCTTCGTTGCAAATAGCGAGCTATTTTCGCCTTATTCACGTAAAACCTGCTTCGAAAAGTGGATCCACCATCGTCTTAAACCCTAATGGAAATTCTGGTTTGAATTTCCGTCTATCTGAGCTTGTCCCTGCAAAATGGATCTCTTAGCGAGGGGTTAAAATAACGCTAGGAGAGCATTGAAATGAAAAGAGCACGTTACACATCAGAGTTTAAATTTGAGGCCGTCCGGTTGGT
>CAUPKC010000016.1:0-79896 GCA_963511665.1 uncultured Undibacterium sp. | reverse complement strand
GCCACACGTTTAACCACCGTTTTTTTCAAATACATTAATTCGGTTTCGTTCACAGCACGCTGATAGACTAAACAACTGGCACGTTGATAGGAAAAGGTATGATAAAGACAAGCCGGATTACAAGCGATGCAGGAATTAATTTCATCGACTCTGCCTTCTGCTGCCTTGTTGACAAATTCGGGGTCAGCTAGGAAAGGACGCGCCATTGACACCATATCGGCGATACCACTGGCAATAATTTCTTCCGCCTGCGCCGGCATGTTGATGCGATTCGACGCGATAACAGGAATAGACACTGCTTCTTTTAAACGCCCTGAAACTGCCGCAAACGCTGCGCGTGGGACAGAGGTTACAATCGTTGGTACTCGCGCCTCATGCCAGCCTATACCGGTGTTGAACAAAGTGACACCCGCTTTTTCCAGTGCTTGAGCGACCGCTACCACTTCCTCCCAACTATTACCTCCTTCTACTAAATCCAAGATCGAATGGCGATACATGATAATGAAATTTTCACCCACGGCGGCACGTACGCACTTTACAATTTCAACCGGTAGACGCATACGGTTTTCGATAGAACCACCCCAACGATCAGTACGTTGATTAGTGCGCACACACAAGAATTGATTCAGCAGGTAGCCTTCGCTGCCCATGATTTCGACGCCATCATAGCCAGATTTCTGCGCTAATTTTGCACAACGCACATAGTCACGAATCGTGCTTTCAATACCAGACTCGGTCAATGCCTGTGGCTTAAACTTGGAAATCGGTGCCTTTTTATCAGACGCGGATACGATAAAACGGTGATAGCCATAACGCCCCGAATGCAAAATCTGCATGACGATCTTGCCTCCTTCTTCATGCACAGCACGCGTCACTTTACGATGATTAAAAATGTCGCCCAGACTATTCATCGTGCCACCAAATGGCAGCAACCAACCGCGACGATTGGGAGAAATGCCACCTGTGACAATTAAGCCCACACCACCGCGAGCACGCTCTTTGAAATACGCAGCTAACTTACCGTAGTTGTAAAAACGATCTTCTAAACCGGTATGCATCGATCCCATCATCACGCGATTGCGCAGTTGGGTGAAGCCCAAGTCTAAAGGTTCTAGCAAATGAGGAAAATGTGCGTTCTGCATGGACAGCCCTAGTCAAAAAACAAGATCAGCTAAGAATACACAAGCTGTCTGAAAATAGCGAAGTTTTGCCTAGTTATTATTCTCTAAAATGCACAAAACCTAACAAAAAACAAAGTTACAAATCACAACAAAGAAAGTAACAGTTGTAAGCATTTTTGTTTTTCACCTGATTCAAGCCTATCCTAAATTATAGTTTTTTCAGTTCAACATGAAAGACAATATATGGATAGCCACTTCATTAATCACTTACCCTCAGGAACCTTGTCCGTTGATGTCGATCAACTATTCACTGATTTTGACTATCTTGGTCTATTTAAGAAATACGGATCTTGCTGCTTGTTTATCAATAGTTTGTTACGCAGGAACTTGCGTAAAAAACAATATCAGGTAGAACTCATAGTCTGTTATGCGCAATTAGAAGAGGAACAGCGAAGATTTTTCTTAGGGCATCCAAAATACACTAAGCCTGGTCAACTCGCAGGTCACGTATTTTGTCTCGTCGACAATCAATATCTGATTGATTTCGGACTTGGTAATTTGCGAAAATTCGACTCCCATTTTGCCCAAGCTGTCGCGTGCACAACAAGCGAGGATGCAAACTATATCGCAAGTATCGCAACCACCACTCACCAAACATTAACTTGGCTAGGGAATCACACAATACCTGACTTAGAGTTTGCAATTCATGCGCAGGAATCTGCGGTAGTTAAAACGATGAGCTCGATAGAAAAATTTCAAAGCGACCGTCTCGGTCATTGCGTACGTAAAACTCTGCCGCCTAAGCATCGACGATCTGAGACGACCATGATTTCAACGCATTTAAACAATTGGCCACTGAAAAATTTTAACGATACTTTGCAAACCTAACAATATACACATACGCAGGTTTTGCCAGATAATGCGGCGTTAAAGTTCTCTAAAATTTTTTAAAATTTCCAAAGCTATCTGTGGCTGAGTTTTAAAATGGCTAAAGTCATCTTCAAAGTAGACTGCGTAAGCCGGAAAGCTCGCCAGTTCTTCATCAAGCAAGTGACGAAATCCCATATTCCAATGTTGAAAGTAACGCGCTTCGATTTTTTGCTCTAGCAGCAGGGTCACATTCTCATGACGGGAATCAGCTTTGATCTGGGCAAAAGTGACATGCACTGCTTTGCTATCCCCCTCCAAAACTTGCAGGAAGCGCTTATTCGCATAGAGCAGCATGCCCGTAATCATATTCACCGTATTATTTCTAACCGCGTGGCTATGGATAGACTTGAGTACCGACTCGTCACCATGTAAACGACTGACATACACCAACTGAATCAAGCTCATGATGACCTCGCATTAAAAAGAACATTATGTCGACTTCATTCTAAACCTAAACCAAACATGTGCAAGCGCACCTGCTGTTTTCGTCAGCTCAAACGAAGGATCTTTGAGAAATATCGACCTAAATCACGGTGCGTTATTACTCTTGCGATAGTCAAATAAGCAAATACGCGGATATGCTTTCTGTATCCGCGTATTTTTAAAACTAGAATCAAGCAAACTTAAATCGGCGCGCCCGGCGGTATCGGCGGCAGCGGGCGCAATTTCACGCTTGCTGGATCACGTAAATATGAATAAATTAATTCGGCCGCTTGCTTACGGCTACTGGCAATACTGCCTTTCGCAGGGTTCTTTTGCAACCAGACGCCCAGTTCAGCAACTACCTGTCGTACCTCAGCTTGAACTTGCGGATGTAAGCGGGCGCTCTCTAGTAAATTCAAAGTTGCATCGAGTATTACCCAATTAGCCGCCAACTGCACTGCCTCCCCTGCCACGAAACGATTCGGAACCGCCTCGCGTTTCCAGGTTTGATCAAACACCTGTTTAAACATTTCGGCAACGCCTAGTTGCTGCGCATCGTTTGCCTGCTGCCACGATAAACGATTGATTCTGGCCGCATCGAACAAGAACAGACTGGTTTGCGCGGCACCCGCTTCCACCGCCGACAAGGCATCGAACACCACATTCATACGACCAGAAAAATACTCAGGCGTGCGATTAAACCCTTCGGATTGCGGTGTCAGAATATCCAGCACATTTTTTGGCAACGCCAAATTTTCGGCACGTAAACTACTCACCATTTTTTGTAGTGCCTGTCTTTGCACCGCAGCCGCTACGGTCTTAACGCCTGCTTGCACGCGACCCGTATTCACATCTTGCGCCGTGCCATATTCATATTCACCACCCGCAATCAGACGTGCGACCGCTTCGGTCTGGTAACGATGTAATAAATAGACCGGTACCAAGCGCGCTTCCAACTCGCCAATTTGACGTTGCGGTGGTAATACTGCAGTCGAGAAATTATTCAAAGCGCGTTGACGCACTGCCATTAAATGATCATACGATTTCACGGAATCGGCACCGGTATCCCACAGCAGACCGTTCGGATGCGCTGCACCAGGCGAGCGCGAATCCGTGTCCGACACATATTGCAGGCCAGCGGCTTTAGCAGCTACCCGCAATTTGACGAGAGCCTCGTCTTCATTCTGGCCAGGGAAGTTGGCGTACAAATGTTGAATGACGAAATCGTCCCACGGGCCGACGCCGACGCCGTAGGCATCTTTCAACTCGATTTCTCCCTTGCTATTTAAACCTAACAAAGGATGCGGGTAATCCATCACCGAACCATTGCCCTGACGGCTAGGCGCGAAGTTATGCGCAATCCCTAAAGTGTGACCGACTTCATGCGCAGCCAACTGACGCAGACGCGCTAAGGCCATTTGTTCTGCAGCGTTTTTTTTGTCGATATTGGTACTCTTGCCATAAGGCGCTAACAAGCTCTCAGCAATCAGGATATCCTGACGCACGCGCTGCGATCCCAAGGTGACCGCACCTTTAATAATTTCCCCTGTTCGCGGATCACTGACAGCATTACCGTAGGACCAACCTCTTGTCGCTCTGTGTACCCACATGATGGTGTTGTAGCGGATATCCATAGGATCGACACCTTCAGGTAATAACTCAACCTTATACGCGTCCTTGAAACCCGCTTTCTCAAACGCGCTACTCCACCAGCGCGCGCCATCTAATAAAGCGGAACGTACCGGTTCTGGCGTACCACGATCCAGGTAATACATGATGGGTTTTTTGACCGTACTTAACGCGGCATTAGGATCGGTCTTTTCTAAACGATGCCTTAATTGCCAACGCACTTGTATGCTATCTGCCAAAGGTGTTGCGAAATCCATTTTTTCACTGTCAATGCCGCCAGAACCTGGATGATAAGCACGCGGCACATGGCCTTCTGGCAAACGGATCAAGCTAATATGCTGATGTACACGCAAGCTCTTGGCATCCGCTGCAACCTGACGTACATACTGACCTTCGCCAGCACCAGCCAAAGTTAAGACCGCTTCCAGTTCAGTATTGTCGGGAAAAGATTTAGCTTGCTGGCTAAGTACCGCACTGCGTTTTTCATCTAGCGCATAATTGCCTTGGCGACTACGATTCAAGCTATCTGCTACGCCATGCCGGTCTGCCAGTAAGAACGAGGAAAAATCAATCAAATAACGAGGGTTCCCACGTACTGTTTCGTTCCCAAGAATATCGCCTGACCACAATACGGCACCAGCGAAAGCCTCGCGCACCGAAGCGCGCTCATCCGCATTGGGCGAGTCCGCCACAAAACGGGTATTTTCCTGCACCAAAAATAGACGTTTTCCGTGTCGTTCAAAACGTACTAATTTACTACTACCAACCTGACCACGATCCAAACCAATATCATTTGATCCCAAACCAAATGGCAATGAGGTCACCAACAAAAACGGCTTGTCTAATTCTGTCACGGCCAGTAAAACTTTAGCCTGCTCCGCGCTACTCCAGATATCGAACAAGCCAGTCTGCTTTTTCATACCCGCCGTGAGTGCGGCGAAATCGCCGACGCTGGCATTGGCATTCACAGTAGCCGGTGTCTGACGAGCTTCAGATGCTGCCGTACTAAACGCCAGCACAATACTAGATGCCACGATGCTTAACATCAATTTTGAATGCGACACAGGTATAAACACGGACATAAAATTTCCTCTGTTGAATGATATTGAAGGTGCTAACGGTACTAATGAAGGCTTGGACTAGGTAGTTTATGATTTAGTTGCGTCGGCAGCTCAATCATAAGCAGAATAATTCGATATTTAAGACAACACTATCTTTTCTTTAATGCATGTTTTACTAAAATGGGCATGCCAATCAATAAAGAGCGCCTCGAAAAGTATCTGTTTTCTGATGCGATCAACGCCAACGGCAATTGGTTGGTAACACGATGCGATGCGCGCTTCGCGTTTAATCATATTCAGGATTTGGAAGGTAAATTAATCGGGATAGTGGCCGCCACCAGCGCAGGCGAAGCATTCGACGACCAGATCGGCAAGCTATTTCAGGTGGAAAACGATATCGGCGCAGGTATCTCGCGCCTGCAGAAACTGATGGCGAGGCGTACGGATGCCTTGGTTTGGTATGACAATGTTGATGCACCACTTACGTTGGAAGACCGAATAAATCTTAGTTACAGCAAACGTGGTTTATCCAATACAACAGGCGACGCGAAACCATTTTGCGTACTACCCAAACCCATTTCCATTGTCAGTAATCATTTTGCCATGCGCATCTCGCCCGCCAACCGACAACTGCTAGATCGCATCAATCAAGCGATGGCAAAAGGAGGAAAAGAAGGTGTAATTCCGCCTGCCGCTGCAACTATTTTGAATTAATCCGCTACACTGCCATCTTTATTCGATACACCCACTTCAACAGGCAATAGCGTCATGGCAACTGCACCAGACTCCACCAAGATCAATCAAAAATTTCTTGAAGGTTCAACCATGCGCCATGTCATTGATATGACTGCGACTGGCTCGGTTGGGCTGATCGCCGTCTTCCTAGTTGATGTATTAAATCTGATTTATGTGTCTCAACTAGGTAAACATGAAATCACCGCAGCGATAGGTTATGCCAGTACCTTACTTTTCTTTCATACTTCAATAGGCATCGGCTTATCCATCGCCACCACCGCAGTGGTATCCCGCGCGGTCGGCGCGGGAGAAATGCAGATCGCGAAGCAGTTGGCTGGCAGCGCGCTTTACTTAATCACGGGTATAAGCACTTTATTGGTCTTACTCACATATCCACTATTATCGAGCTTTCTGAATTTGCTAGGAGCGCAAGGTGAAACAGCAGCATTAGCAAAACGCTTTTGCGCCATCGTGCTGCCATCCCTGCCTTTACTCTCTTTGGGTATGGGATTAAGCGGCTTGTTACGCGCAGTCGGTGATGGTAAGCGCGCAATGTATGTCACGCTGGGTGCTGCGGCAGCAACTGCGATACTTGACCCCCTGTTTATTTTTAGCTTGCAATTGGGGCTGGATGGCGCTGCTTACGCCAATGTTATTGCCCGTTTGGTCTTGGCGGGTGTTGGCTTTTATGGGGTATTCAAAATCCACCATTTATTCGCGCAACCGACCTCAGATGTTTTTCTCCGTGGTCTCAAAGCCTTCGCCAATATTGGGATTCCCGCCATTCTGACGAATGTCGCTACACCATTTGGCAACGCAGCGGTTACTACCGTCATTGCGAAATATGGTGATTCCGCGGTAGCAGGCTGGGCGGTGGTTTCACGCTTAATTCCCATGGCATTCGCCGGACTATTCGCTCTATCCGGTGCGATCGGTCCAATCTTAGGACAGAATCTCGGAGCCAAACGGTTTGACCGCTTGCGCTCGACCATGCGCGATAGTTTGAAACTCACGTTAATTTATGTATTGGTGGTGTGGTTCTTATTGGCCGTCTTTAGTTCGCTGATTGCAACCGCCTTTGATGCACATGGCCTCGGACGTGATGTCATTGTCTTCTTTTGCATTTTTGTGGCGGGTAGTTTTCTATTTAACGGCGGCCTGTTCGTTGCCAATGCGGCGTTCAATAATCTGGGCTACCCACTGTATTCAACGGCGCTCAATTGGGGGCGTGCCACAATAGGCGTGATTCCCTTCGTCTATTTTGGAGGTCTATGGTTCGGCGCACTCGGCGTGATGGCAGGCTATGGACTTGGTGTCGTTTTCTTCGGCGCACTCAGTGTTTGGTTGTGTTTCCGGGTTTTACACAAAATCGAACAAGATCAGACTAAACAGATGTAACTCACCCTCTTCACATCTATCAAGGTCGCTCATGAAAAAATGGATCATCGCTGCATCTATCGCATTGGCGAGCGCTTCAGTCCTCGCACAAAACTACAGCAGCATTATTCAACAAGCACGTAGCGCCCTCAATAAAAAAGACTACAAAAAGGCTAACGCGCAATTCAAGTCAGCCTTTGTCCTAGAACAAGACAACTACGCTGATCTATATGATGCAGCTTGCGTAGCGGCATTAGTCAATGACAAGAATCGTGCTTTTAAATTGCTAAACTTAAGTATCGAATATGGTTGGACAGATCTGGAGCACGTAAAAAAGGACAGTGATTTAGTCAGCCTGCATACCGACCCAGGCTGGAAAAAAATCATACACAGTTTGCAAATCAAGTCGGCGGAACAAGAAAAGCAATACGACCAAAAACTCAAAGCACAACTGGAGCAAATTTTTGATACCGATCAGAATCTGCGCAATCAGTTAGTGTCCATAGGCAAAAAATTAGGATATGCGTCCGAAGAGGCCAAAGTATTATGGAAGCAGATAGCCGAAAAAGATGCACTCCATCTAAAAGCAGTCGAGGCAATCTTAACCGAACACGGTTGGCTAGGTCCAAAACAAGTCGGCGCTAAAGCGAGTGAGACATTATTTTTAGTTATCCAACATGCGGATGATAATGCCAGACGAAAATATGCGCCAATGATGCGAAAAGCGGTAAAGGAGAAAAAGGCGACAGCCGGTTCTTTTGCTATGATGGAAGATCGCATTGCGGTTGAAGCGGGCGAGAAACAAACCTATGGCAGCCAATTAAGCATTGTCGACGGACATACTGTTCTAAGCCCGACTGAAGATCCAGATCATCTTGACGAGCGTCGTGCAGCCTTAGGCATGACAGGCATCGCTGACTATTTGAATAGTTCGAAAATTGAATGGAATGTAAACACGTTTAAAGGAGCTATGGCGCACTATGATGCCAAGCAAATCATCTCCCCAGAAGACTTCAAAAAATTCGCTGATGTACTATGGCGTGGTGAACTTCGCTATCTCGATTACAGCAAAAATGTTTGGGTCAGTATTCCATCTAACTTACGCGTTATCCAAGCCCCTCAAGATCCAGCAGTATGGTTGTGGAGTTACGGCTATGATGACGAACCCCACGCCAATGCAAAGGATGGTATTCGCCTATCGCAAGACGGAAAAAAACTCGGTGAAGAGTTAGTCATTTCTCGTATGATTATGACGAATGGCGACCTTAGAGTTGTGACTAAAATGTCCGGGATAGATGATAATCGCCCTGCGCAATTTCGCTTCACGTATACCATCAACGCTGAAAATTTCGAGCGCAAAAAAGAAGTCAAACTGGTGAATGGTGACGACTATTTTGTACGCAATATCTATTCTTGGAAACGATGAACTCAATTCATCTCGACCTATTCCTTAGGCCGACTCAATAATGCCTTCAGATTTGCCAAGCGATTTTGCGGCGTGATAATTTCTTCTTCGGTAGGCAGTGCATCGCCTTCATCGAGTTTCATTTCTTTAATAAAGCGCGATGGATCGCAGTGCACTGACTCACCAGCGCGTTTGCGTTTTTTGCACCACGTGACGTGCAAACTGCGTTGCGCGCGAGTAATGCCGACATACATCAAACGCCGCTCTTCTTCTATACGTGCCGCTATGGTTTCTACTGGCGCGTCGGGATCGCCCTTGTGCGGCAAAATCCCTTCTTCCACGCCGACTAAAAATACGTGTGGATACTCCAGCCCTTTTGAAGCATGCAGCGTCGACATACGCACGGCATCGGGATCTTCATCTTTGCCTTCCATCATGCTCATTAAAGCAACCATCTGAGTCAAATCGAGCAGGCTACGATGTTCGTCGGTGCCTTCTTTGCCGCCATTGCCTTTTTGTTTTAGCCATTGCGTGAAATCGAGCACGTTTTGCCATTTGCTTTGCGCGGCTCTATCGTCGAAGCTATCGTACAAATAAGCTTCGTAATTGATTTCTTTCATCAAATCGTCCAGCAATTGCTCGGCGTGACCTTCCCTGTGCGCATGCGCTTCGACGTGGTTAATAAAATTGCAGAATTCACGCAAAGGGCGTAATTGCCGGTCAGTCAAAATCGCTTCGATACCGCCTTTCGACACAGCATCAAACAAAGAGCATTGCCACTGCCCGGCATAAGAACCGAGCGCCTCGAGAGTCGCTTGCCCAACGCCCCGTTTTGGCGTCGTAATTGCACGAATGAAGGCAGGATCGTCTTCTTCATTAGCGATCAAGCGCAGATAGGAAATAATATCTTTGATCTCGGCACGGTCAAAAAAACTCTGCCCGCCAGAAATTGTGTAAGGAATGCGTTCTTTACGCAGCGATTGTTCAATCACACGTGCTTGGTGATTACCTCGATACAAAATCGCATAGTCAGCCCATGCAGCCCGCCGTTCAAACCGGTGAGCAGAAATCATGATCGCGACTTGCTGCGCTTCTTGCTCATCGTCTTGCATACCCATGACTTTCACGGGATCACCCAAACCATGTTCCGACCATAAGGCCTTGTCGAACAACTTAGGATTGTTGCCGATCACGGAATTGGCTGCCTGCAAAATGCGGGTACTGGAACGATAGTTTTGCTCCAGCTTAATGATGCGCAAATTCGGAAAATCCACCTGCAAGGTTTTTAGGTTTTCTATCGTCGCACCGCGCCAGGCATAGATCGCCTGATCATCATCGCCGACTGCGGTGAACATCGGTTTTTTACCAATACCGCTGACTAGTAACTTCACCAACTCATATTGGCAGGTATTGGTATCCTGATACTCATCCACCAGTAAATAGCGCAAACGACGTTGCCACTTATCACGCACTTCTTCATTTTGTCGAAACAGCTCTACTGGCAACCGAATCAAATCGTCAAAATCGACTGCCTGATACGCCGATAGCGTCGCCACATAACTGCGATACACGCGCGCCGCCTGTGCTTCGTCTTCATCCTGCGCCTGTTGCAGTGCTTGTTCAGGATCGATCAGGCCATTCTTCCATAAAGACATGGCTGTTTGTATCCGGCGTATCAATTGCTTGTCTGTGGTAATCGCTAGATCTTGTACCAAAGAGAAGCAATCATCGCTGTCCATAATTGAGAAGCGATCTTTCAGACCTAAAGCACGCGCTTCTTGCCGTAAGATTTTTACGCCCAGAGAATGGAAAGTAGACACCGTTAGCTTATTCGCTTGTTTAGGCTCTTTCAGCAACTTTGCAATCCGCTCTTGCATCTCCAAGGCCGCTTTATTGGTAAAGGTCAGCGCGGCGATATGCTTAGGATCGTATCCATGCAACTCAATCAGATTACAAATTTTTTGGGTAATAACCCGCGTTTTGCCCGAACCAGCCCCTGCCAACACCAGACATGGTCCATCCATATAATTGACTGCATCGCGTTGGGGTTGATTTAAACCGTGGGACATGGGAACGACCGGATTGCTATTAAGGCGCTATTGTAACCGCTGGCAACCCAAAGCCCATGATCGTCTATTCAAGACTGAATTAAGTACCGTTTTAATAACTTATTGAGCTTACTCAAATTTCGATACACTGAGGAATTAATCAATAGTTACCAATTTACCCTGACGGAAATCATCAATCGCTTTGAATATCTCCTCTTGCGAGTTCATCACAAAAGGGCCGTATTGGACAATGGTTTCACCCAAAGGCTTACCAGCAATTAGGATAAAGCGGGCATCGCCCTCAGCCGCTATCTTCACGCCATCGGCCAACGGCCATTTCTTCAAAATGGCCATGCGTTGCAAGGGCACTTGCTGTTCGCCAATTTTGACCTCACCGCGATACACATAAATAAAGGCATTAAAATTGGCAGGTATGATTTGTGAAAAACTGCTGCCTGTTGGCATGGTCACGTCCAGATAAATGGGTTCCGTGGTCGCTCTTTGCATCGCGCCCGCTACTCCATGGCTTTGACCTGCAATGATGCGAACTTTGACGCCTTGCTCCGTAATCAATTCTGGAATATCCGCGTTTTTAAAATCGCGATACCAGGCGGGTGTCATTTTGTCCTTGGCCGCTAGATTCAACCACAGTTGAAAACCTTCCATACGGCCATTTTCCTGCTCGGGCAATTCTGAGTGAATCACACCACGTCCAGCGGTCATCCATTGCACGCCACCGTTTTCCAGCAAACCCTCATTGCCAGCACTATCGCGATGGCGCATGCGGCCTTCCAACATATAGGTGATTGTCTCAAAGCCACGATGCGGATGATCAGGGAAACCCGCGATGTATTCGTCAGGATTGTCACTGCCAAACGCATCCAGCATCAAAAATGGATCCAAACGGTATTGGTAAGGTTGAGTCAATACTCGCGTCAATTTCACACCAGCGCCATCAGAGGTCGCTTGTCCGACCACCAATTGCTCAACGGCGCGCGAAAGAGTAACGACTTCAGAGACAGTTTCTGGTGTGGTGACAGTGTTCATTTGGTGTTCCTTTTGTTACGGTGAGTAGGGTGCGCCGTACGCACCCTCCTTGAATCGCTTACATCATTTGAATCATGATGGAGCGCTTGGCAAACCCTACTTTTAATGCTCGCTGCTAAAGTAATCTTATGCAATGGCGGCTTCGATCTGAGCCTGCGCATCACTAATCGCGCGTTGTTCACCTTCCGTGCCCATCGCCAAGCCTTCAGCATAAATGAATTCCACATCCGTCATACCGAGGAAGGCAAAAAAGTTTTTCAGGTAAGGCATTTGAGTGTCGTTTGGCGTATTGCGGTACAAACCGCCACGGGTCAGCACGACGTACACTTTTTTGCCTTTCAACAAGCCTTCTGGACCAGTTGCGGTGTAACGGAAAGTCACTTGCGCACGGGAAATCGCATCAATCCAGTTTTTCAACTGTGAAGAAATACCAAAGTTATACATAGGGGCGCCGATCACCAAGACATCAGCGGCCTGCACTTCCGCAATCAGCGCATCATCCAAAGCCACGCGTGTTGCCTGCTCAGGGCTACGTTGATCAGCTGGCGTGAACAAGGCTTGCAAAGCGACTTCGTCCAAGCTTGGTTGTGGCGTAATCGCCAAATCGCGCGCACTGAAGTTGGCGTTGGTGTGTTGTTCACGTAAGCGTGCGCTCACTTGATTAGCTAAATTAGTCGAATGAGAACCGGCAACACGGGCGCTGGAATTGATTTGCAAGATGTTCATAGTAATGCTCCTTTGGGTTTGGACTACATTGTTCGGTGACGATGTGCGTACTTTATACGTTCCAAAATCAAAGCGGAATAGCGTAAAATGGATATGATTGTTCCATTTTTGAACCAATCATACATTCAAAAACTCTTTACTGAAATTCGCTATGAACCTCGACCCCAATGACCTTTTGCTATTTGCCCGTGTCGTCGCGGAAGGCAGCTTTAGCCGTGCGGCGGAACGTTTGAGCATGCCTAAGTCCACGTTGTCACGTCGCATTACGGCTTTGGAAGCACAGCTAGGCGAGCGCTTACTCTTGCGAACCACTAGGAAACTCGTCGTTACCGATTTTGGGAATGTGGTTTTGACACATGCTCAGCAAGTTACCTCTGAGGTTGAAGCAACGCTGGCGCTGACGCAACAAAGACAGGTGCAGCCCAGTGGTCGTCTGCGAGTGTCCATGCCAGCAGACTTCGCCAACGAAACAATGACCGCGTTGATCACGCGATTTTTGCGTCAGTATCCAGCCATCACACTGGAATTGGATTTGTCACCGCGCCGGGTAGATATCATTGGTGAAAATTTTGACTTAGCGATACGTATGGGCAGCTTGCCCGACGATGCATCATTAGCAGCCCGCCAACTTGCGATGTTTTCCGCCGCCATGTATGCAGCGCCCAGCTATCTGGAACAGCATGGTGAACCACAAGAACCTGAAGCCTTAATGGAACATCAGACTTTACGCTTATTGGCACGCAATGCGGAACCCGCGATTTGGCGCTTAAAGAATGGAACGCAAAGTTGGGAAGGCATACCACCCGGCATCGCCACCGCAAATTCACCGGAAATGTTACGGCGTCTCGCTTTAGCTGGACTTGGCATCACTTTAATTTCGGAACATTTTGCACAATGCCATTTACACGACGGCAGCTTGATTCGGGTTCTGCCAGATTGGCATTCCCCTGAATTTAATGCCTGGGCAGTATTTCCCGGACGACGCCTGATGCCTGCACGGACACGTGTTTTTATTGATGCGATGGTGGAGGAATTTGCCAACGCTAAGGACACTAAGACGTGCCGTTGATGATTCAAAATCACTCTAATTACTTCAACATTGCCAATCAAAAGTAATCATAATATTATTTCGTTTTATTAATTTCAATCGGAATGATTATGACATTCATGAACAAGGCTGCGTTATTGCTAAGCTTTAGCTTAATGACGACAGGCGCTCTAGCCGACCAGAATATCGGCGATATGTTGAGAGCATTGAAAGGCCTAAATTTAAGTGGTTTCAAATATAGCATCCAAAACGTCTCAGAAGAAAAAGCTCAGGTCTTCTGTGGCTTAGTAAACGCTGAGCCATCATTTAGCTGCCAGTTGCAAACAGATGAAAAAATCAATAACAAACAAAATGTCAATGCAACGATCACTTCAAAAACACAAAATAGCAGGAAAAAATTGATTGAAATTGCGGATAAAATCCAAGCTTTCACGGCTAAAGAGAAACCGGATTTCAACTTCAGCGTTAAAATCACAACTCAATCAAGCAACTAAAACCAAAAGCAAACAAGGGCAGTTTCATCTGCCCTTGTCTTATTTCCTAGGTAATAATCTTCAAAGGACTAGTCGATTTCCAATCCCCGCGTGTGAAATCAGGGAAGACTTGTGAATTGCCCTCTTCTGCCACCGATTTTTCGCTCAAAGGTCCGACCGCTGACCAAAAACATCCTTCGTAGACATTCTGATCCAGTGGCTCCCCTTTACGCAGACATTCGATAATGCGGTACAACATCAAGAAATCCATACCGCCATGACCGCCCATTTTTTTTGACAACTCACCTAGACGCACATACAAAGGATGTTCGTATTTCGCAGCGATAGCTTCCCACTCTTTGCCTTCTGCCCAATTATGATAATTGCTGGTGATGCCTTCGACCGAAATCCGGTTCGGGAAGCCCGCCAATACGCCGTTCACACCCATGATCATATTGTGACGGGAATACGGACGTGGTGTGGTTTCATCCCACTGCACCATGATGGTTCTACCCATCGCGGTTTTAATGATGGAGGTGTTTTGATCACCGCCTTTAAAATCGAGTTCTTTAAATTTTGGGCTAGTCAGTTTAGTCGATTTTTGCGCATAGGCAGCGCGACCTTTGGCCGGCGTTGAGAAAGAAGAAATCCGTCCAAACGTGTCTTCACCGCGCGCCAGATTCATGTACTGCGCTACTGGACCCAAACCATGTGTCGGGTACAAATTGCCATTACGTTTAGCATATTCAAAGGTACGCCATGATCCCGTCGAATCACCGTTCTCCATCTGGAAACGCAAAGCGTGAATATACGAAGCTTCGCCGTGCAGCAAATCGCCCAGTACACCTTGGCGCACCATGTTCAAGTACAACAGTTCTTCTCGTCCATAGTTAACATTTTCCAGCATCATGCAATGACGTCCGGTCGCTTCGGAAGCGTCAACCATATCCCACATTTCTTTCAAGGTGGTCGCAATCGGTACTTCGACAAAAGCATGTGCCCCGGCTTTCATCGACGTGATCGCCATGGACGCATGGGTGTCCCACGGGGTCGCGATGAAAACAGCATCAGGCTTGGTTTCTGTCAGCATCTTGCGCCAGCCGTTTTCATCACCAAAGTAGACTTTGGGTGTATGTCCAAACTTCACCACAGCCGCTTCCGATTTCTTAGCACGCGCTTCGACCAGATCGACGATGCCAACAAACTGCACGCCTTCGATCGATGCCAATTGCGCTGCATGACCAGCGCCACGCGCCCCAACGCCTATAATGGCGACCTTCACTTTATCGAGTTTGGGGGCGACAAAGTCACCCATGTATTTTGCGCCCGCTGCACGCTTGATTGAAGTTGCTTTTGCGGGCTTAGATTGCATATTGGTTTGTGCATTCGCTTGCAAGCTTCCCAAACTCGCCAAGCCTGCGGTGAGTCCACTCAAAGTTTGTAAAAAGCCGCGACGCGCTGGTGTAGTCTTTGATGTCATAAATGGTTCGCATTCGTAAAGTTAAAGCAAATTGGGCGACACGGCATTTTTACCTTGTCTCCGTATTATTGGTTAAGTAGTCAATTTCCGGAACCAGCAAACTTAAAATTAGCACTTACAAGAAATCACCTTGGCTCAAACATTGCCGCAAAGAAGACTTGATTACAGTAAAACAATACAACAAGCTTGCAGCGGTTTTACGTAGGTGCCAAATAAATTTTGATATGATCACCATAAATTCTACCTAATCGCGTGGAGTCGAACAGCGATTAATATTCAAGGTTACCTTAAGAATAATTCAAGGAATTATTCTTGATGAGTCCTAGTACACAGGTAATTTATGCTCAATCATCTTCAGCAGTCATCTTTAGTAATCATCTTTAGTAAAAAACAGGAAGATCTATGCCCATCCTTAATGCCGGACAAATCCAGGCATTCTTACTCCAAGAGTTCCCGCAAAGTAGTGTCACCGTCGAGTTTGTAAAAGATAATGGCGCGCGCGTACGTCAAGCGATAGACCAGACTCATTTGAGACCGGGAGGAACGGTATCTGGGCCCGTACTCATGGCAGTTGCTGACGTGGCGATGTATGTCGCATTATTGGCAGAAATTGGTATCGTCCCACTCGCCGTTACCACCAGTCTAAACATCAATTTTTTGCGCAAACCAGCCGCTGATGCGGACATTTTGGCTGATTGTCATTTGCTCAAAGTAGGTAAAACACTGGCGGTGGGCGAAGTGACTTTGTATTCCGAAGGTCAGGCAGATGCGGTCGCACATGTAGTCACCACCTACGCTATTCCACCTAAAAAGTAAGCACCCAGCATGGTGATTTACAAACTAAGCAACTCATTAAATTAAGAGTGCACACTGTTCTTTGACAAGCTTGTGGCGAATTCGTATGCTCTGCTTATGTTTTGCTCATGTTCTGCTTATTCTTTACAAACATTGAAGAAATAGATGAGCGATAAACAAGAAACCGCAAGCCGTTTCTTCCTTCTACTTCTAACAAGTCACCATAAAATGAAACGCGTTTTTGCTGGACTCCTGCTACTCTTGACACTGACCGGTATCCCTACTGCGGCCTTAGCAAGTGATGTGCTAAAGCTTCTGTATGAAAATCGTCAATCTCTGTCGTATCGAGACAGTGAAGGCAAATTAACGGGGCTACTCGTTATCCCGGTTACACAAGCCTTGACCAAGGCTGGAATTGAATTTATTTGGGTGGAAACACCTTTCAAGCGACAAATTAATCTGATCGAAAAAAATGAAGAAGCCTTATGTGCGGCGGGCATGTTCAAAAATAAAGAACGTCAAAAATTCTCCAAGTTCTCAACTGCTGTTTTACGCGACACGAGCCGCCCCTCAGTCATGCTGGCGCACCGGGACTATAAACCAAACAAATCCATGCGTTTGCTGGAGGCTTTAAGGATGCCGGGAACCAGGATGCTAAAAAAAGACAGCGCATCTTATGGCACTGGGATTGATGAAGCCATCGAACACTCGGGTGTCACTATCGTGTCGACTACAGCGGAGGCTCTGAATATGGCAAAAATGATTGCAGCACACCGAGCCGATTTCATTTTTGTGCCGGAAGATGAAGCACTCACTATGATCAAAACCATTGCGGAAGGGGACAAGTTGTATATTTTTAAACCACTCAATATGCCACAGGGTCCCGAACGATATTTAATGTGTAGTAATGCTGTTTCCGATACGCTTATACAGAAATTCAATCGGACAATTGCCAAATAGTGGCTACACTTTAAGCTTAGCTTCGTCGTTACTCGCCCATACACCAAGCACCGAACCGACTCATTTTTTATCCTAAGGCAAAGCCACTATCATGACCAGATTACGCATCAGCTCAGGCTCAACATTTGAAGAACAAATCGGCTATTCACGCGCGATCGTCCAAGACAATTGGGTCTTTGTCTCTGGCACCACAGGATTTGACTACAGTACGATGACGATTTCAAGCGACGTTGTCACCCAAGCTGATCAATGCTTCAAAAATATCGCTGCCGCTTTGGCGCAAGCAGGCTCAAGTTTAGCGGACGTGGTGCGCGTGACTTACGTTTTGCCAGACGCAACCGAATTCGAAGCGTGCTGGCCAGTGTTGCGCCAGTATCTGGGCGAAACACGCCCCGCCGCCATGATGATCTCTGCAGGTCTGGCTGATCCTCGTATGAAAATTGAAATTGAAGTGACCGCCATAAAAAATAGTAAATAAGACTCTCGGCTATCACCACTTCCTGAAGACAGCTAGATCGCATAAAGAAAATTCCACGGAAAATGATAAAAAAAAACAAACTTGCTTTTTACCTTTCTCCGCGTTCTCTGCGCCTCTGCGGCTAGCACTTTCTACTTTCGTTTGATTTGCAATTTCATCAGATTGCCCTATTCCAGAAAGCACAGTCCAGCCCCGAAGCAGTGTAAACTGTCGTCATTCAACAAGGACTTGCTATGAAATTTGAACATCTGGTTGAAATCAATGATTTTAACAATCCACTGATTACTGAAATTAGCCGCGAACAATTGTGGTGTGGACTAATCATGCGCGCCGAAATGCCCAAGCTGTTTATGCCCTACATCGACGAGTGCGATATCAGTGAACGTACTGAAGTGAGCATGCAACGCAGTGTGCGTTATGGTGAACTGGTCGTGATTGATCAGGTCAGTCTGGTGCATCTGCAACATGTGCATTATCAGGTACCTAAGCAAAACGACATCCCTGAATCCTCACTACGCATGAGCATAGAAGAGCCATCACCCGGCAGTCTGTTTGTCCGTTTTATGTATGACGATGGCCAAAGCGCGGAACACGATGCCGCGAATGAAATGCTTAACGAATACCGCAGTTCCGCGTATCATCAAGCCGATATTGATACCGTTAGTGTGATTCGTGAATTAGCCGATGCTGGTCGCTTAGACGCTTTACCTTCTTAATTTTCGACCATTTATCATTTATCGTTCATCTCCCATTTTCTACTCCGCATTTTTGATTGAAGTTCTCACCGGAAGCAAACCAATATGTCTACTCCAGCCCCAATTCCCTTCCTCGCGAAAAAACTGAAACGCAAACAATTTGCCAGCACCGGTGACGCGCATATCCAAGGCGACTTACAAATTACCAATCAGGTCATCATCGGCGGCGATCTCTTAGTGGATGGTAATCTGGAGGCAGAAGAAGTTTTTTGTCTGGGTAAATTAACAGTAACCGGTGACATTCGCGTGCAATCGTTGTACGTCGGTCAGGCACTCGATTGTGCGGGCGATATTGAAGTTGAGTTCATGCTCAAAACCGGCTGCAACGCTGAATGGATGGCACGCTTATTAGAGCTCGATCAGGCAAAACCAGCCAAAGATGGCATTGCCTACATGGATAAACTGGTGCACCCGGCAATCTTAAAGCGAGATGCACATCATGAGACTTTTGGTGGTTATGGTGACATTCAAGTACTTGGTTATTTGTCTTGTGACGTACTCGATTGCCATGGCAGTTTACAATTAGATGATGTTTTAGATGTCGGTGAAGTACAGTATGTAGGCGGTCACTTAAGCGCGATCGCGATTGCGGCTGATGGTGATGTCAACGTCAAAGGTGAAGTCTTTAGTGAAACAGATATCGCCATCAATGGCGGCCTGTTTGCAGGTGAAGTAATTTGCCAAGGTAATCTGAGTATCGGTTCCTTGCACAGCCACGGCGACATCAGCGCCTGGGGCAGCATACGCGCCACAGGTCAAATCACCAGCTTAAATGGCGAAATCCACAGCGGTCGCTGGATCGCGACCAAAGGCACGATCTATGCGGCAAAATACATCAAAGCAGGCGAAGCCGTCGTCGCTGAACAAGGTATTACTTGTGGCGCTGATTATGGCATTCTGGCAGCAACAACTTTGAAACGCTCCTTGTGGGAAGTGCGCGGCTATGTGTCGGCACCGACCAAGCCTAAGCTTTT
Source organism: uncultured Undibacterium sp. (assembly GCA_963511665.1). Classification (GTDB taxonomy): domain Bacteria; phylum Pseudomonadota; class Gammaproteobacteria; order Burkholderiales; family Burkholderiaceae_D; genus Undibacterium. Next base: position 60,431 of record CAUPKC010000016.1, on the reverse strand, counting down.
GTTATCCGGCAAATTTGTCGAAGATAAAAAACTCAAACATATCGATGCCTTAGAAAAGAAACGCGATTGGGAACTTGACTGGGAAGTACCGCGCCGCTTGCAACGCGATATGGTGAGCTAAACCATAAAAAGTAAAGAGCATCTCGACGAGGTGCTTTTTTTTCGAGAGAATAGTGATTATTTTTCTCGGCGTTTTATAAATACCTTTGCACGAACTACTGCGCCCCCAAGTACAAAGGTCTCTATAAATAATTGAACCACTAAATACCAAATTTAATGTTATCGGAGAATCGCTATGTCAGGTCTGAATAGCGCCCTTCGCTATTTTATATATGCCATTGTCTTTATGCTGACGCAGCAAGTGACGCATGCGCAAGAACCAAGTTCCGATAACGATCTAAGCATGCGTGACATGATACGCATCGTGCAAAGTACACCTGACGAGCTCAGCAAACAATGGGACGCACATCGTCTGGCATTGGAAGCTAAATTGAGTTCACAAGGAGACGAAGAAAAGCGGCAAGAAATACGATGGTAATGAGCAAGCGGCCTGATCAATTACCCCTACTTCCACAAGCGCGAAACCGGACAACAAGTGTCGGTCTCTTGGGTGCCACGTATCGCTGCGATTAAGAGCATTAACTTTGACAATACACAGTCACTCTCATCAGCAAACTACATTGGATTGGTCGACGCATGGTTACACGACGGTCGCTTAGAAACGCTAAAAGAAAAAGAATACACCACAGGGGATAATCGTTGGCTATGTGCCAAATTTAAACTAATCAATGCCAAGGTGCACAACACCGAAGTTAGACGTTTCTTTTTACATAGAATTTTGGCTGAACAAATTGATGAGAACGGCGCGAGAACTACAGAGAAACACAGAGAAACAAAATGTCGCAATGGAAAAATCGGTGCAAATGCTGAGCAACTTAAACCATTAAAAGACGCCTTGGTACAAGAAAACGGACCGCCAAAAGACCGTGTCGCCTACACCTACAAACAAGTCAATGGCGTAGCCTTACAAACGCATGTTTTTCCTGCAAAAGATCCGAGCAAACTATCACCTGCTTTCATCTGGTTTCATGGGGGCTCATTGAATACAGGGCACTGGAATTATTGCTCGGTTCTGTGCCGTAGTTTGCAAGCAGAGGGCTTTGTCGTCATTCAAGTCGAATATCGCACTTCGCAACGTTTTGATGGCACGCCGCTAGACGCTTTGTCGGATGTCTACAGCGTGGGGGATTGGACGATAAAAAATGCCAACAAATTACACATCAACCCAAAGCAAATCATGACAGGCGGTTTCTCTAGCGGTGCTTCACTGGCATCGCAATGGCAGTATTAAATAATGCGAAAGTCCAAGCTGGCGCGTATGTGTCAGGCTGTTACGATCCCTCGGTGGATAGTTGGTACAACACCACAATCGGTAACAAAGCCGACACGAAAAAACTTTCACCCCTATTAATGCTCGACGCCAATGCACCGCCGCAGATTTTCTTTCATACCAAGAATGATGAGATGCGTGCCTATCAAGGAGCTAGCGAAATGGCGCGCAAACTCCAAGCGCTAAATATACAACACGAGTTAGTCAGTTTTGATCAAGGTGGACACTTCTTTGTGTTCTCGTCTCCGGAAGAACGTGAGCGAATCAAGAAACATTTAGCTGGATTTGTACAAAATCTGCGTTGGACAAACTAAATCAAGCGGCGAATTATCTGCTTGGAGGCTTTTTGGAATCGGTCGTATTTGCCATGGGTTTGGGGAGGTAGTTTTGTTTCGTTGGCATCTCCCATTTTTTAGTTATGGGTTCGGCTATCTGCTACTACTTTCATACTCCCAAATCTCGGGTGATACACGAGGCTTCAGAGGGGCTTGAGACCTCATTTATGCGGATTATCTTCAGACGCGGGAAGCGTGCGAGGTGTGTAAGCCTAAATCAGTAGCCCGATCAACTTAGCTACGGTTTGAGCCTGCGGCTTTCTTTATAACCAAATTTCAAGAAGTGTTCATACGGATTTACCCCACTCTCTGCGACATCAGGATTGGCCTGCAAATACAATTGGGCATCAAAACCATCGCGTGCAAGTTCCGTCATCAAAACCTTCATTTCATCATTGGGCAAGCGGATTTCATTGCCCACATACATATTGGGCATAATCTTGCCCGTCTTAATATTCGTCAACTGGCGAAAAGCAATTTGTCCATAAAACGGATCGGAAAACATCGGGGTGTAATAGGCGCATTTCTCAAAAAAATAATGTGTCACTTGTGACCAGCGAGTTCTGTCTTTGTTGAGATGCTTAGCACCGCCGTGCATCAAATTTGCCGCCCAAATTAATGCTTGACCTTTTTTTGCATGAAAACGGGCGGGTTTTGCCTGCTTTTTCTCCACCAAAGCACGCCACATTTCTTCATACAATCCTTGGCTCACCTCGCCCTTAGTAGCACTGACACAGTAACCTATATGTTCATTAGTAAATAAGGGCCAAGCATGGCTACCAGGATAATATTCCAGCGGTCCATTGTCATCATCAATATCTTCTAATGCCACCCAAACGCCGCACATAAATCGTTCCGGCATAGAGCTAAAATGCACCGAATCCGTATGAAAATGCTGCTGTGTGCCAACTGGAAAATTGAGTGTTTGAAATGGCCAAGCTGCTGCGCCATATAAGGTGCTCAGTAGTTGAACAATCTCTTCATTACAAGCAATTCGTTTGACGTTGTCGTCAAATTCCCAAGCGTTCTCTAGGCGCAAGCTAAAGCTAGCTTCTGCTTGCTTCCAAGCAGCAAAATCAAAGCGTGACTGTAGATTTTGTTTGATACTTTCAGCTAGCGCAAGAATGTCATGGTCAGGGAAGTCAATCACTGCATAACCCTTTGTGTGCAACTCTAGAGCGATGCTGCGAGTTTTTTCATCCACATTCGGCAAGGCGAAGAAGTCCTCAAAAAAAGGAGATTCTATATGAGGAACACCCGGCAACAAGGCATGCAATTGAGCTGCCGTCTTTTGTAATTGCGGGGGCGCAACTTGAAAAATACCATCCATCAAAACTCCTCAATTTAGTACACCTGACTCGAATTATGGGTGAATCCCATCATTTTTTAAATATCGCCAGTGCTTGACCAAAACTACCGCTAGGGGTTGCTGACTCATCATCTGCTGCGGTAAATCCTAGCAATTGGTAGCCCAATATATCGACCATCATGATGGTAATGGTTTCCTGATCTAAAAACATATCGAGATGCACATTCGCGATGCCATTTTCTAAGGCATTCACACGACTTAGAAAAAGTTCGCGGTGCTGCTTATTTTGAAGTGTCAAAAAGCTAAAAACAAAGATACCATCTGGTTTGAGGGCGCGATAACAATCTTTCGCATAGAGAAAAGTCTCTTCAAGTTGCAAGTGAGTAAATAGGCTCCACGAATAGATGATGTCTTGCGACGCATCAGCCGCATGAATCGAAAAATCCGGATGCACGAAAAACTCAAACGGAGGGTTTTTCTCTCCCGCATAATTGATCAAGTCTTCGATGATATCCGCGCCACGATATAGCCCATGCCAGCCGTTTCGCCTTAAGGCAGCAGCCGTGCGCCCCGACCCACAGGCCAAATCGTAGATGGCATCCCCATCTCGCAAGCCAAGCTTCCGCAATACGTGATATTGCTTATCGCCAGATTCTCGGTATATGTCCAGAGTGAGTGCCCCAATTGCCTTTGCCATCGCCAAATCGAGATTATCGGGATGCTCTGCAATTAGCCTACGAACTAGTTTAGAATAATCGACGATGGAGTGGTACTCATGGTCTAAACGTGATGCTCGCCGCCCTTCTGCCCTACCCCACTTTTCGTAATGCTCCCACGCAGATGCAACATAACCTTGCTCAATAGCAAGACGCACATCGTCATGCAGTTTCAGATAACTGACTTCATTAAAGGCAAATTCTGACACGTCAATACCTCGACTATTTTTAGAAGAAAACTAAAACGCCTACTATTTTACCGACATACTTGCGATCAGACCAAATTGAATAGCACTTTGTTTTATTTTTCTTCTCAGACTTTCTTCTTGTCCGAAAAATGTGCGCACGATGCATGCACGATTCGAACAGTAACACCATTGCAGATCGAAATGAATTCAAAATTATTTACAGATTAACAATGGAATAAGACCTTTGCATGAGTGTCACAAGCGCCTCAAGTTTATCTTCAGATGTGCACCTCTGCTAGGACACTTGTTTACATCGCAGATAGCGATGCTAAATTCTACAAAAATCCAAGCTGGCGCGTATATGTCGGGTTATTTCGATCTTTCCATTGATAGTTGGTACAAGACCGACTCGAAGAAATTGTCGCCCTTACTGATGCTAGGCGTCAAATTACCGCAGCAGATTTTCTTTCATACCAAAAATGATGAGATGTGCGTCTCTCAAGGAACTAGCGAAATGGCGCGCAAACTCCAAGCGCTAAATATACAACACGAGTTAGTTAACTTTGATCAAGGTGGTAACTTCTTTGTGTTGCCTTCACCGGATGCACGTGAGCAGATCAAAAAGAGCTTAACTGGTTTTATCCAAAGGCTGAGCTGGATAGACTAAGGCCTGATTAATTTCCATCAGATTTTTCGAGATAACAAATATGACCCCACGCTACACATAAGAATCAATAGTCGCTACTCAGGCTAAAAAAAATCTGCCGTGGCGCAATCGGAAAGCTATTGAAAGTTCCCGAAGCAGCACCGACGATCAAAGTGGAAGTGCCGCGACGATTCGCCAGATTGGTGACTTGTATACCCAAATGATTGATGCCACCATTCCATGCAAAGGGTAAGCGATATCGCATACCCACATTCATTAAAAAGTACGCAGGCACACTAAGATCATTCGTATAAGTTGCATAGCGTTTGCCTACATAATCGGCGGTGACTTGCCCTTCGAGTTCTCCCCAATTCGCCTTCAACATCGTCTTGTTTAACCAAGCCGGACTGCCGGGCACTTGCTTACCCGTCGTATTAACACGATTACCGCCATTCGAATAATCGTCTAGATAAGTCGAGCGATTGTAGGACAACGCGTTAAACAAAGAGATGCGAGCGCCAAACTGAAGCGTCGTCGCAATATCTATGCCCTGCGTTTTGACTCCGCCCACATTCGCCAATATGGGATTACCGTTTACGATAGACGAAATCACCGATGTTGGACTAATTTGCAATAAGCGATTGTGAAAATTCACTTGATACAAACTCACTTGCGTGTCCAAGGCGGTCACCCCTGAAAAGGGCGCGGTCTGCGCAGAGAACTGACGGCGACTCCGAATTCCCGTTTCAAAATGAATCGCCGTTTCTGGCTCTGCAGTACGTTTAAATAAATCGAAAGCACTTTGATTATTTAAACTCCAGGGCGACGCGCCCACTGCACCATAGGTGATAAATTGACGTAAATTTTTCTGTAAATTCACAAAGATTTGATCGCCCGGCGACACGTTCCAAAGCATGCCTAGCTGTGGCAAAAACCATTTCTTTGTTGTGATATTCCCCTCGGGTAGTGCGGTTGATCCGCCATTGATCGCACCTACTTTAGGTTGCACCGGAAAACGGCCATCGGCGAATTGCAAACTCGATTTAAATCCGGCTTGCACACTGAGGTCAGGCTGCAATTGCCATTCATCCTGAACATGAAACTGCAGCACTTGATTGTCGATCTCGCTGCCATATTGGGTGATCAACGGATTTTGCGGTTGCTGATAGGGACTCAAAGGCTGCGCGGCATCAAGTGCATACCAGCGACGATATGCACTGGAGCGATTACGTTCTATCCATAGTCCGGTTTGCCATTGATGCGGCCCCGTCTTTTCCTGCCAGGTCGACATAAAACCAAAACGATTGATGCCGTACTCAGTCGTTCTGACCGCATAACCAGACCCGCCAAAAGTTTGCTTCAAATCTTGCGTAGGAAAATACACTTTAAACAGCGCTGGCAATCCGGCGACACCGATAGGTCCGGCGACGGCACCCAAACCATCGTCATGATGGGCATACAGCTGATTGACCCAATGACTATTTGAACCTATTTGATTTTCTAACTTCAAATAAGCGAGGTGATCACGACGTTGGGCTACGCCAAAGTAATTGCGATAATTCGCGCCGTCCTGACGTGGCGGCTCCCCTTGCTGCGTTAAATAAGCTTGCGCAAAACGGAAATCAGGATAAGTCGTAGGACGTGTGTAAGGTGCAAATAACTCTCGTGTGTCGCGCACCACACTGTCTTCATTTGGCTCTGTCTTATCTGAAAAATTGTAATAGGCCGTAATCTTGGTTTTTGCCAAATGTTTGACCCACTTGGCGTTAAATTGCTCGCCGCCTTGAACCCCATCAAAGTCCCAGGCAAGTGCGCGGTGTCTGACTACCGCCAGATAGAAAGACTGCGACTCGTCACCTGTAGCATCCGTAGCAAACTCACCGCTGTCATAGCGCAGATAACTACGACTCGCACCATAACTACCCAAGGTTTGTGCCATCGCCCAATTTGGTTTGCTCCGTGGATCACTAGAAAAACTTTCTATCGTGCCGCCCAGATTACTAGTCGATGCGGTGGCCAGATCGCCAGCACCTGAATTCATCAACACACTACGCAGATTTTCACTGATCACAGCGCGCTGCGGTGACAAACCATTGTAATTGCCATACTGCTGATCACCGAGTGGCACCCCATCTAAGGTGTAACCCAATTGCTGTGCACTAAATCCATGTATGAATAAGGAGAAATTTTGTTCGTTATTTCCCCAAGGGTCGGCCGATTGAAAAGTCACGCCAGCAAGTTGATGCAAACCCTTCAAGGGATTCATTCCAGGCAACAAACTTTGCAAGCTTGAGGCAGGTAAGCTAAGCGTAGAACGACTTTTCTGAGCTTGAATCAAAACCGATGGCAATGGCTCTGAATTACGGTTCTGCTCGCTTAATTTTGTAGTTGGATCCGCACTAACTTGCTGTGGATCAGATTGTGCAGATGCATCATTAGCGCCCCCAGCAAAGCCAATGACGAAAAAAGCCACCCCATTTATTAATACGGTCTTAACGAATTTTTGTTCACACACGCTGGCGGTAACTAACATGGCGTCTTCAATTCAACTTTGGTCGGAACCACAATGTGGCGTCATTGAGTGGCGTTTCTCTCGGTAATAAATGATTTTTCATATGAATAATGCGACGCTTCTTGAAATTCACGGCCTCTATCGCTTTGCCATTATATTTCCAAAAAATGGCATCAAAAGAGCCGTCCTTGATCATTTTGCGTAAACCCAACTCCAATCGTTTTTGCAATTGAGGATTAGATTTCGAAACAAAAAAATAGTAAGGCCAAGGGTAATGTATTAGTAAGTTTTCATCGATAACCAAGTCCGGATTTTGCGCAGACTCTTTCTCAAATTCTGTAAAAATCTCATTAATACCGCGCGGAAAAAAGTCAAAGCGTTTGTAGCTAAGCATACGAAACAAGTTGCTATATTTTGCCTCAATGACCTCAATACCATTTGCTTCGTAGAGCTTCACATCATCCCAACCCACACCTTGTCCCACACTAAATTTCTTAAGGTCTTGCAAGCTTTCCACATCTTTCAGCAAGGCTTGTTTGTCTTTATGCACTAACATCAGGCGATAACCCAGCAATCCTTTACGTAGAGGGATACGAATCGGCAAATAATTGCGTTCTTTCTCTTCGGTAGTCGAGCTCCAGACCACATTCAGATTGCTATCGTTTGCCAAATTGTTTAAGTAACGTAAGCCATTAGTATTCTGACTTGATGCCTGTAACTCAAACGGGCCAAACTCTACAACGGTTTTTTCTAATGCCACACGCAATATCTCTTTCACATCATTAAAGCGCGGATCGCCTTTCTCCTCATCGGCAGGATGTATCACCCGTGTCACTGAGCTTGACTTTGGCAATGCAGAAACGCACACGCAAAACGACAGCATGCAAATACCAGCAAAAAATTTTATAGGACGAAGTAAGCGCATTCAATGAGTAAGGAAAATTCGGTCTTGCTGCATTTTGCAGGTTTAATTTTTTATTCGACAAGTGTAAGAATTCATTCCATCTGTGCCAGATTAAATGTAGCACATCTGCCCACCAATACCTGCTCTTTACCAATGCCCAGCAAGGAACAAATTAATGCAATTTGAACTAGAACAAAAAATATAGTCGCACTAAAACCATGCAAAATTTGCGCAACGTCAATTAAATCTCAGCTTAATTCATACAACGTCCAATGCTAAGAATGCTGAGATTAAACGTTTGCAAGTGATAGTTGACAAGGAATTTGCACATTCGCTATGACTGCCAAACAACACGCCTACAGATTACGAAAATAATAACCCCTACGTATGACTGGAATATGAATCGATTCAAGGTCAAAGCCGAACTTTTGGCTTGGCTGTGCTAACAGCGATATACTCGAGCACTCATGCACTATGAAGGAGAGTAAATTGTTCAAAAGACTCATTATATCGGCTGCCGCATTCGGACTCAACGCCGCAATCAGCGCTCACGTACAAGCTGACGAAGGTCAGTGGCAACCTTATCAATTGCCGCAACTAAAAGCCGAACTCAAAAAAGTTGGCATCACCATCCCGGCTGAAAAATTAGCTGATTTATCCAAGCACCCTATGAGTGCCATCGTCTCAACGGGTGGCTGTTCCGCTTCTTTTGTTTCCCCAGAAGGCTTGATCGTTACCAATCATCATTGCGCCTACGATGCGATACAACGTAATTCCAGTGCTAAGAAAAACTACATCAACGATGGCTTTTTAGCCAAAACACGCACCGAAGAATTGCCAGCCGGTGCCAGCGCACGCGTGTATATCACCGATAAAGTGGAAAATGTCACCGCCGAGGTCACAGCGGGTTTGAACGACAAAATGTCAGGTCGTGAACGTCGCGAGCTGATACAAAGTCGAGTAAAAAAAATCATCGCCGACTGCGAGCAAGACAAAGCCTATCGTTGCTCTGTACCCAGTTTTCATCGTGGACTTGAATACTATCGCATACGCCAAATGATGATACGCGATGTGCGTCTGGTGTATGCACCAGCCGATATGATAGGCAATTATGGTGGCGACATCGATAACTTCGAATGGCCGCGTCACACGGGTGATTTTTCATTTTTGCGTGCCTATGTTGGTAAAGATGGTCGCCCCGCCGATCCATCACCAGATAACGTTCCATATAAATCCAAAGACTTCTTGGTCGTTTCTGCTGAAGGCTTAAAGAATGGTGATCCGATTTTGTTAGCCGGTTATCCAGGCCGCACTAGCCGTTATAAATTACCATCCGAGATCCGTTTCGCACGCGATACTGATTACCCTTTGCGCGCAACCGAAATGTTAGCCGACATCGCCACGATCGAAGCTGCCACTAAAGGCAATGCCGACGATGAAGTGCGCTACGCCAGCGTAGTGAAAGGCATCAATAATCGTTTAAAGAAAACCCAGGGTTTGATCGATGGTTTCGCCCGTAAAGACATCGCCGCGATTAAAGATGCGCAGGATACACAATTCCGTAACTGGCTGATCAGTGCAAGTAAAAATCCAGCAGAAGCCAAATCCTTGTTGGCAAAACTGGATGCGGTAATCGCCCAAGACATGACTTTGTCGCAAGAAGAGCTCGCGTATGCCGTAGCGACTAACAGCGATTTGTTCTCCAGCGCTCGCACACTGTATCGTTTAGCCTTAGAAAAAGAGAAGCCAAACGCACAGCGCGAAGGCGGCTATCAAGAACGTGATTTGGCCTTTATCAAAGGCCGCCTCACGCGTTTGGAACAATCGTTTGTCACCAAAGTTGATCGCGCACGTTTGACCGCTGGTCTAGCACGTTACGCTAAGTTATCAGTACATCCAGCCGGATTAGATGCCTTGTTGCCGTCAGCTGAGTTTGCTATAGGTATGTATGACAAAACGCAACTGACAGATACGACAAAACGATTGGCGTGGTTGGATAAAGATAAAGCAGCCTTCACCCAATCTGACGATGCCTTTATCCAACTCGCGGTGAAATTGCATGATGTCGGTATGTCTCTAGAAAACCGTCGGAAAGAAATCGATGGCAACCTCGACTTCATCATCCCGCAATACATGCAAGCTGTGATCAATTGGAAAAAATCCCAAGGCAAACCAGTCTATCCTGATGCGAATTCAACGCTGCGCGTCACCTTTGGTAATGTCGGTGCCTATTCACCGCGTGATGGTGTGACGAAGGGACCATTCACTACGGTCGAAGGCATTGTCGAGAAACACACAGGCAAGGATCCTTTCAACGCGCCAGCACCACTGCTGCAAGCGATTAAGGAAAAGCGCTACGGTGTTTTCAAAGACAAAGTGTTGGGAACCGTGCCAGTGAATTTCTTATCTAGCGCGGACACGACTGGCGGCAATTCCGGCTCCCCAGTGATGAACAAGCGCGGTGAATTGGTAGGTTTGAATTTTGATTCTACCTACGAATCAATTACCAAAGATTGGTACTTCGATCCGGCGATTACCAAAGCGATTCACGTCGATATTCGCTACATGCTTTGGATTATGAAAGAAGTTGATCACGCGGATAATGTCTTGAAAGAGATGACGATTAAGTATCCGAAGTAATCTAAGTCAAAACCGTGCATTGCCAACATAAAGCATGCGCGGTTTTTTTCCGCCCATTTTTCCCATAGATATCAATGTTCTTGCAAAGTCGGCCTGCATTGGGCCGAGCGTATAGATTATTATGGCTGGTGGACAGACATAGTTTTTTGCGCAATGTTAAGTTGAAAGTAACAAAGGAAAGAAAATGCAAATAGTTTTTATCGATGGCATTGGTGGTAAGCGCTATATGCGAGGTGGCTTAATCCGATTCTTTTCTGAATTGGGCTATTCGGTGGATTGTTTTGATTACGCTGCATCGAAGCAATCATTAGCTGAAATAAAGAACCGATTGCGGCAATTGTTAATTGAAATAGGCGCGCGTGGCGACTATCTGGTGATAGGCTACTCATTTGGTGGCATCTTAATACGACATATCTTACAAGAGTCAGATGAAGATTTTCGAAAGCCATCGCGGCTTGTTTTACTAGCTTCACCGGTACGCGCAGTCCGCTTAGCGCGGCGCACCAGCTCATGGCGAATTTTTAAATTGCTCGCTGGTGAGTGCGGTCGGGTAACAGCAGATCCAACCATCATGGATCGCATTTCTATGCCAGCGATACCAACCGCTTGTATCTATGGCGTATGGCCATGGCTGGGGCCGTTAGGTTTCTTTTACGGATTCAAATTGCCACATGATGGAATGCTGGCGGCTGAAGAAGTCTTAGCGCCCAATGCTGAAGCAAGTATTCCGATTCAAGCTAGCCATGCTTTTATACTAAGTAATCGGGAGGCTTTGAAAGCTATAAATAATTGGTTTAATTCGTCAGCAGTCAAAGAACACTGATAAACCTATTTGCTATGTCTTCATTGGACTTAGTATTTTGTACGCTTGATATTGCGTCCTTGCGGATGTTCGTTTTTTTTTGAATTGATACTGCTGAGTGGTCTTGCCTGGCTAATCGCGAGAACAGCAGGATGCGTAATTTTCCGTTGCACGGATATCGCATAAAATTGTTCCGTAATATCTTCAGTACTGCCAACCAATTCCAAGTCATATTGACGCATCATCATATCGGCAATCGCACTTGGTTTGGCAAAGAACCCGACACCCGCTGCGCCGAAGGTGCCCATCAAAGCACTGTCATCAAATTCGCCAGCAATCCTTGGTCGCACGCCTTGCAGTTCAAACCAATGCATTAAGCGTGAACGTAGAGCCGAATCCTCACCTGGCAAGAGGATAGGTGCGCCGTCAAGACAAGCTGGGAAGGGTTGAGGATGTGCGGCACGCAGCGCTTTCGTTGCAAAAAAACTTAATCCGCATTCGCCCAAAGGATGATTAAAGCCACGCACCTTGGAGCTAGGCGGCATCGGTGTATCGGTAATGACGATATCAAGTTTATGACGCGCCAATTCCGCCAGAAGGTCGTCAAGCTTACCCTCGCGACAGTGGATTTTCAGAGTTTGTGGCAAGCTTAACGCGGGCTCTAATAATTTGTAAGCAACCGCTTTCGCTACCGCATCTGAGACGCCGACCCGCAGTTGCACGGTACGCTCAGTAGGATGATGTTGCAGCAATTGCTCCAACTCCTGCCCTAGCGAAAAAATCTCATCCGCATAGGCTAACACGATGCGACCCGCCTCTGTTAGCTCTAAATTTCGCCCTGCTTTCTCAAACAAGGCTTCACCTTGGATCTCTTCGAACAGGCTTAATTGCCCGCTGATAGTCTGCGGCGTGATGTGCAATTGCTCACTGGCGCGGGCAATACTGCCCGTTTTCGCGACGACCCAAAAATAATGTAAATGCTTGTAATTAAGAACTGCCATTTCATCCTGCCCAGTGTTGTTCTGTTCAGCCTAGAGATACATCGTTTTTTTCGATCTATTCTTCAATTATATTCGACTTTTATTTAATTTTTACCTAATCTACACTTGCGCTACCCAAATTGGGAACGTTTTACATCCGAATTTTAGGAGAGAGCCATGAGTATCTTAGACCGTAGCACTGTGCGCGATGCGCAAACAGTCGATTATGTAGATAGTAGTTCTATCAGTGGACATAAAGTACTGCGCAACACTTATATGTTGTTGTCTATGACTTTATTGTTCTCTGCAATTGCCGCTGGTGTCAGTATTGCCTTAGCTTTACCAAGCATGGGGATTATCGTCACGCTGGTTGGTTATGTCGGTTTGTTGTTTTTAACCGCAAAATTACGCAATAGTGCTTGGGGTATCGCCTCGGTATTTGCCTTAACTGGTTTCATGGGTTTGACTTTAGGCCCAATCATCAGCCGTTACCTAGGTATGCCAGGCGGCAGCGGCATCGTCATGAACGCAATGGGTTTGACAGCCGTGATCTTTATGGGTTTGTCTGCTTACGTGTTGGTGAGCAAACGTGATTTCAGTTTCATGGGAGGTTTCCTCGCGGTCGGTGTACTGGTTGCTTTTGTTGCAGGTTTGGGCGCGATGTTCTTTGAAGTACCAGCTTTGTCGATTGCAGTATCCGCAGCCTTTGTCTTGTTAATGTCGGGCATGATCTTGTTCGAAACCAGTAACATCATTCGCGGTGGCGAAACCAATTACATCATGGCAACGGTCAGCTTGTATATTACGATTTTCAACCTCTTCACAAGCTTGTTGCAAATCTTAGGCTTTATGGAAAAAGAATAAGCACTAGTCACCTGATTGACCTTTGCTTAAAATAGCCTTGCCGGTGGGATGCCTTTCATCCCACCACTTCCCCTTGATTGAAAGAATCTTATGTTAGAAACAGTTGCACAGCCCTGGATGTGGGCGGCATTTATCGCCTTCGTCCTTAGTATGTTGGCACTCGACATTTTTGCACTTGGTGGTGCGAAGTCGCATAAAGTCAGTGTAAAAGAAGCAGCTTCTTGGTCCATTGTTTGGGTGGCCTTAGCATTGTTGTTTAATGTTGGCTTGTATTTTTATCTTAAAGATAGTGTTGGTGAAGCGATCGCAATGACCAAGTCTATGGAGTTTTTGACTGGTTATGTCATTGAGAAGTCGTTGTCAGTCGATAATGTTTTTGTATTTTTGATGATCTTTTCACACTTCGCAGTCCCTGAACAATATCAGCGCAAAGTCTTGCTGTACGGTGTACTCGGTGCGATTGTGATGCGCGTCATCATGATCTTGCTTGGTAGCTGGGTTGTTTCCCAATTTGCTTGGGTGCTTTACATTTTCGGTATCTTCCTGTTGATTACAGGCTTGCGCATGATGGTTGCGTCAGAGAAAGAGCCTGATCTGGAAGCCAATCCTGTGTTGAAATTCGCTAAAAAAGTGCTGCCGTTCACCAAAGACTATCATCAAGAAAAATTCAGCATTATTCAAGATGGCAAACGCGTCTTTACACCTCTGTTCCTCGTTTTGATTTTGATCGAAATCTCTGATTTGGTGTTTGCGGTCGATTCTATCCCAGCGATTTTTGCGGTAACGACTGATCCATTCATCGTGTTCACATCGAATATCTTTGCGATCATGGGTTTGCGTGCTTTGTACTTCTTGCTGGCTGATATGGCTGATCGCTTCCACTTATTGAAATTCGGTCTGGCATTAGTGTTGATGTTCGTCGGCGTGAAGATGTTGATCGTGAAATGGATACACGTACCAACTGCGATTTCTTTGACGGTGATCGGCACTATCTTGATTAGCTCTATCGTTGCTAGCTTGATCGCAACGCGTAAAAAGGCGAGTTAAGTAGCTTAATTCGTAAGATGTTAGTAAGTAATTTTTTAGAACTAGTCAGCTTGATAAACAGATTTAATATCGGCTAGTTCAAACCGGTTCCCTCCTTAAGGCGTATGGCTAGTTTGGCATACGCCTATTTTTTTGGGCAACTCGCCAGAATTCTTAGATCTTTTTTCTATTTGCTAATAAGAGTGCGTAGGAAGTTCGCCGAGATAGCGCTCGGGTGGACGGTCTTTCATAGCGAACAGCTTAGGTGTATCGAAGTAACATGGCATTTATGCAATACGAGGCTGTTTAGGAAGTTCATTCGAAATCACGTATAATTTCAGCTTGTTTTCCTGCGCCGATTTGAGACTCAGATTGCGGGCGCGTAATAAGTGCAGCTAAAGGTAGTAATTTCTTACCAAATCGCACACTCATTACCCGATCCGCTATCTCAGCCTGTTCGGGTTTTTGTTTTTAGCGATCAATCAATCCACCACTATGTCCACCGTTCTGAAATCTTCCGCCACCGAAGCGCGTTTGCGCGACTTACTCCAACAACGCATCCTGATTCTAGATGGCGCGATGGGAACGATGATACAGCGCTATAAACTGACTGAAGCGGATTACCGCGGTGAGCGTTTTAAGGATTTCACCGGCCCGGCAGGCGTGCGCGAGCTCTTCGTCAAAGGCAATAATGAATTGCTTTCTTTGACCCAGCCACATGTGATTCAAGAAATCCATGAGCAGTATTTGGCAGCTGGCGCGGACTTGATCGAAACCAATACTTTTGGTGCAACGACGGTAGCGCAAGACGATTATCACATGGCGCATTTGGCGTATGAGATGAACGTCGCCTCAGCCAAAATCGCCCGAGCAGCTTGTGATAAATACTCCACGCCGGACAAGCCACGCTATGTCGCTGGTGCGCTTGGCCCTACCCCTAAGACAGCTTCCATTTCACCAGACGTGAATGATCCAGCCGCACGTAACGTCACCTTCGATCAATTAGTCGCTGCTTATCTGGAACAAACCCGTGGCTTAGTCGAAGGCGGTGCAGATGTTTTACTAGTCGAAACGATTTTCGACACCCTAAATTGCAAAGCGGCATTATTCGCGATTGATCAGTATTTTGAAGAAACCGGCAGCACTTTACCGATCATGATTTCTGGCACCGTGACCGATGCCTCTGGTCGTATTTTGTCAGGCCAAACCGTGCCCGCTTTCTGGAATTCAGTACGTCATGCGAAACCATTAACCATCGGTTTGAACTGCGCGCTCGGTGCTGCTTTGATGCGCCCGTATGCGGAGGAGTTATCGAAGATCGCCGATACCTTCGTCTGCATTTATCCGAATGCAGGCTTGCCGAACCCTATGAGCGACACCGGCTTTGATGAATTGCCAGCCGATACTTCTGCACTGTTAAAAGAATTCGCCGAAGCCGGTTTTATCAATATCGCAGGTGGCTGCTGCGGCACCACGCCAGCGCACATCAAAGCAATTGCCGATATTCTCAAAACGCAAACACCACGCGCTATTCCGACGATAGAATCGGCAATGCGCTTGTCTGGTTTAGAGCCTTTCACGATTGATGCGCAATCGCTGTTCGTGAATGTGGGTGAACGTACCAACGTCACAGGTTCCAAAGCATTTGCCCGTTTGATTTTGAACGAGCAATACGACGAAGCCTTAGCCGTCGCACGTCAGCAAGTAGAAAACGGCGCACAAGTCATCGATATCAATATGGATGAAGCGATGCTCGATTCGCAGGCAGCGATGACGCGCTTCTTAAACTTGATCGCATCAGAACCTGATATCGCGCGCGTGCCTATCATGATCGACTCTTCCAAATGGGAAGTGATCGAAGCAGGCCTGAAATGCGTGCAAGGCAAAGCCATCGTCAATTCGATCTCCATGAAAGAAGGCGAAGAACAATTCCTGCATCATGCCAAATTGTGCAAGCGTTATGGCGCTGCCGTGATCGTCATGGCATTCGATGAAAAAGGTCAGGCCGATACGTACGAACGCAAAATTGAGATCTGCAAACGCGCTTATGATTTATTGATCAGCGCTTGTGATTTTGATCCCTACGATATTATTTTTGATCCGAATATTTTCGCAGTCGCGACCGGTATCGAAGAACACAATAATTACGCGGTGGATTTCATCGAAGCGACGCGTTGGATACATCAAAATCTACCTGGAGCAAAAATCAGCGGCGGTGTCTCTAATGTCAGTTTCTCCTTCCGTGGTAATGATCCGGCACGTGAAGCGATCCACACGGTATTCCTGTATCACGCGATCCAGGCGGGCATGACCATGGGTATCGTTAACGCTGGTATGGTCGGTGTGTATAGCGAACTCGATGCTGAATTACGTGAGCACGTTGAAGACGTTGTCCTCAATCGTAGAGTAGACGCCACCGAACGCATGATCGAATTCGCGGCCACCTTGAAAGCTGGCGGAAAACGCGAAGAAGCGACGCTGGAATGGCGTAATGAGCCTGTAGAAAAACGCTTATCACACGCGATGGTGCATGGCATTACCAACTGGATCGTGGAAGACACCGAAGAAGCCCGTCTGAATGTATTGAACAGCGGCGGTCGCCCTATCCATGTGATCGAAGGTCCGCTCATGGCGGGTATGAACATCGTCGGTGATTTGTTCGGTCAAGGCAAAATGTTTTTGCCGCAAGTGGTGAAATCCGCGCGCGTCATGAAGCAAGCGGTCGCGCATCTGGTGCCCTTCATCGAAGAAGAAAAGAAACGCAGCGGCGATAATAAACCGAAAGGCAAAATCGTTATCGCGACGGTGAAAGGCGACGTGCATGACATCGGAAAAAACATCGTCACGGTGGTCTTGCAATGTAATAATTTTGAAGTCGTGAACATGGGCGTGATGGTGCCATGTTCCGAAATTTTGGCGCGTGCCAAATTAGAAAATGCTGACATTATTGGCCTCTCAGGTTTGATCACGCCATCATTAGAAGAGATGGCCTACGTTGCGAAAGAAATGCAACGCGATCCGCATTTCCGTATGCTAAAGATTCCACTCTTGATCGGCGGTGCCACCACCAGCCGCGCACATACTGCTGTCAAGATCGCTCCAAATTACGAAGGCCCAGTCGTCTATGTCGCTGACGCTTCACGTTCAGTCTCAGTCGCACAATCCTTGCTCACACCTGAAAGTCGCGAGCAATACATCGCCGAATTGGGCATTGATTATGAACGGGTACGCACTTTGCACGCCAATAAAAAAGCGACGCCGATGGTGAGCTTGAAGCAGGCTCGTGCGAACAAAATGAAAGTCGACTTCACCGGCGATAAAGCGCCAGTGCGCCCTAAGTTTATCGGACGCCGAATTTTCAAAAACGTCGATTTAGCAACGATCGCGAATTACATCGATTGGGGTCCGTTCTTCCAAACTTGGGATTTGGCTGGACCATTCCCTGCGATTCTTAAAGACGAAGTGGTGGGCGAAGCGGCCAGTAAAGTCTTTGCCGAAGGTCAGGCGATGCTCAAGAAAATCATAGAGGGTCGCTGGCTCACCGCCAATGGCGTGATCTCTTTGTTGCCAGCGAATACCGTCAACGATGACGACATCGAAATCTATACTGACGAATCGCGCAAAGAAGTCGCCTTCACTTACTACGGCACGCGCCAACAAACTGAAAAAGCCATCATCGATGGAGTCCAGCGCCCGAATCAATGTTTAAGTGATTTCATCGCTCCGAAAGACAGTGGCATCACCGATTACATTGGCATGTTCGCGGTAACCGCGGGTTTGGGTATAGAGAAGCACGAAAAGCGCTTCGAAGACGCGCACGATGATTACAGCAGCATTATGTTGAAGTCACTCGCTGATCGCTTAGCAGAAGCCTTTGCCGAATATCTGCATGAACGTGTGCGGAAAGATTTGTGGGGTTATGCGTCTGATGAGGTTTTGAGTAATGCTGATCTGATTCAAGAAAGTTATTCAGGCATACGTCCTGCACCTGGTTATCCGGCTTGTCCTGAACATACGGTGAAGACTGTGATGTTTAAGCAGATGCAGTGTGAAGAGATTGAGATGTTCATTACTGAATCATGGGCGATGATACCGGGGGCTGCGGTGTCAGGTTTCTATTTTGCGCATCCTGAGTCTAAGTATTTTAGTGTTGGGAAGATTGCTGAGGATCAGGTTGAGGATATGGCTGAGCGGCGTGGGGTTGATAAGAGTGAAGTTGAGCGGTGGTTGGCGCCGAATTTGTGATTTGTTAAAATTCTCACGTCGAGGAGTAATTAAGCATGAAGAGTTTTTTTCTATTGATTTTTTTGCAGTATTTTTTAATGCACTCGACGCGTCTGCTTCAAATAAATCTTGCAAATCAAGACCCGAACTCTTCAAATCAGAGCTGAAATGTTAGTGCGGAAAAAACCTGACAGGAATTTATCGTTTTGACCAAACTGAAGAGTCGATAATTTTTTCCAGTTCGAAATTTCCGCTTGTCGCTTTCTGCCCGTATCATGAAGCTGACCATCCTTGGTATTCTGAGGGGACATATCTCTTTGAAGGGTCTGCAATTGTATCAGGCATCATTGAACGCTCTGAGTCGGATAGCTTAGGTGAAACAGCCGATTTTTTTGTTAATACAGATAGATCTAAGGTGTTACCTAGACCGGATCGTCTCTTGACAAGTTTAAGACTAAGCGATGATGCATTCAAAAAATTTCATATTCCTAAATTGTCTACAAAGCATCCATGTTGGGCGGCGAACGCAAAAATCGAGATTAATAATGATGCCGGCACTGACAATGCTGGTAATTTCCTCCTCGACTATACAGTTTTGAGTGTCGGCAAATATCGAGACTGTAAGCGTTGAATCCCGTAAGTCGTAATGTTTTCGTAGGGTGGGTTAGCGTCAGCGTAACCCACCGCTCACCGTATAATTCACGTATATCGCTTGTTCGACCTCTCGCGAAAGAGTCACTGAATTTTCGCTTTTAGCATTGATCTTCATACCAACTTAGCGTTCACAGGTCGGGGGTGGCCCGACGGCCAGTTACCTTTTTTGCTTCGCCAAAAAAGGTAACCCAAAAAAGGCGACCACGCTGCCACTGCCCTTCGGGTTCCCAATTGTGCGGGACAAAAATGGATGAAGATCAAAATCAAAAACGACGACCTACAAAAGCTAATCGAAAAACGGCCGACAGTCGATGTTGATTGTTTTGTTGTTGGGGTTGTTTTTGACTTACTACCGTTCGAGACGATGTAATTTGTGCGTCACAGAAAATGGATAAGAAAGTGTTGTTGTCTGAGCGTAGCAAGTTTCAACACTTTCCCATTTTTTGTGACGCACAAATTATGCTGAAGCGTAGCGTAAGCACCCGCAGGGCGAGTCTACGGTCGCCTTTTTTGGATTACCTTTTTTGGCGAAGCAAAAAGGTACTTGGCTGTCGGGCCACACCCGACCTGTGAACGTGAAGATGGCATCAAAAAAATTAGAAACTAAAGCAAATTTTCAAATTTCACCATCTTACAAACACCCTCATCCCCAACCCTTCTCCCGCTTGCGGGAGAAGGGAGCATACATGCGCTATGGTTGAATTTAGCCTTTTCAAGAAAGCAAAAAAAGCTAATTAGCTTCCAGGCCAAATTACACAAACACATCCACCTGCGTCCCCAATATCGCACTAATTAAACCCCAACTCTTCTCCAATGCTTTTTGCTCCAGAATTTGCTCTTCGGTACTCAAAATTTTTACCGCAACAACATCAGCAACATCTTGCCTTGCGTCGAGATGCGCTTGTGCCTCGGCGCTTACCACTGCTGGTTCGCCGCGTTGCTTGATTTGTTGATAAGCCCGCATGGCGTCGTAACCGATGGGGGACGAACCAATACTAATTGACATTATGTCTCCACACACTATTGAGTCTGTTAGCTTAAAGGAACGCGCTGCTCAGGCATGTCTGGAATAGAAGGAGAAAGCTAGTTGATCTTAGGATTTGTTGGGCGCTTTTTTATGTTTTGCTTTTGGCCTTCAAGCTCAGCGATGCGTTTATCTAAATAGTCGTGTAGTGCAATACTATTCGGCTCATCTTCTTTTCGATTTGGAAAACTCCACCAACGTCCCTTTTTCGCATCTAATAAAGACTGCAAGTCCGGTTCGCCAACAGCCTCTAGCAATTTGTCAAAATCGTCCGTTTTCGTATCGTCACGCCGATAACCAAAACGACGCGCTAACAACTCAATGCTAAGTGGTAGCGTATCTGTCTTGATAAAACTCGCTTGTACACCACGCTCAATCAAATGCAGCAAAGCACTGTCATCGGTATCCTCACAAAAACCATTCCAATTACTACTAAAAAATTGATTCCCAAGACTATCTGTCTGCAAAAGCGATATGCCATTTTTTTCAAGACGGATCAACTTGTCATAAGTGACTATCATAGAAGTACTATGAATGAAGCCCCACCATGCGGGATAAAAGCTGCCATCATTAAGTCTAATCGTGCAGTTAACAGGCAAACCGATTTGTTCGAATGCGTGGAGTCCCCTTTCATCGATATTGTTTCTGTAAATTTGCTTTAGTAACAAGCTACGGTGCGGACTGCATCCGTTTTGAGCTGATACCCCATTGGCTTTTTCGTAGGCTAGGATGGCTTTCAATGTTACTCCGACTCGGTCGCCGTAAAACAGTGTTGGCGTATTCGTGCGTGAATCTACGATGCGTTTCTTCAAACAGTATCCAGTCAAATAGCCAATGTCGAGATCGCTCAAATTCTTACCCATCTCGGCAATTAATTTGTCCGCCTGCGCTATTTGCCCAGCGCACACCGCCGTCACTATCGGATTGCGATTATCAGATTCAATCACATGCTCACTATCGACTCTTATTTGCTCTAGATACTGCTTGATCGGCTCTGGCGTAGAAAGCAATGTGAATACCGCGAGCGCCCAAAACGCCAGGATCGCGCACCACATCAACAGGGTTCGCCCTATGGTGCTTACAGCAGCTGGTGCTTCGGGATTAATTGCTTTCCGCGTCAAGACCAATACGGCTAAAACAATGGCTAGTGCCGGATAAAGTAAATGGGCTTGTAAAGCCAATACATCGAGATGCAAGAAAAGGTAATTGGCATCTTGTTGCGCCGTGATTTTAGCGAGAAAGTGGTTTAAATAAATACAAATGGGGATGAAGCCGAGTGACGATATACCGATTAAACGCGCAAGCTTTAGCTCCCAACGCAACGAAATCCATAAAGACACTATGCCCACGCTGCAAGAGACCAGCAAGGCGAAGAATACTGGTAGCAAAGCGATACCTATGATGAGCGATAGAGGAAACATACCTATGCTGATCAAGACCAGCATGACCAGCCATTTCGCTGGAATGACAAATGCCGTGAAAGCGACCAAGGGAAACAGGGCGTAAAACGCGACACGATTGCGCATCATAATGATGGTCTTAAAAAAGAAGCAAAGGGCATATCTTATCGAATCCTATTTTCCATGATACGCACCTACGTTGCCAATTACGAATTAACAGGACAATTTCGCTGTTTTTCCTTATCAATAGCGAGCTATTTCGCTGTCCATGCATAGCAGACATCTCGAAAACTCTCGTGGGCATGGTGGATGAAAAAACGTGCACTTCATAGGATCAAAAAAAAAGTGAAACTTCCGCTTCACTTTTTTTGTTCACCGTCTTCTATCGCTTACGCATCCAACTCAGTTTGCTGCACGATAATTCGAGAAACCAGACCATATTCTTTGGCTTCCACCGCACTCATCCAATAATCGCGTTCGATATCTGCAGTGACTTTTTCTAAAGTCTGACCCGATTCTTTCGCAATTAAAGCTGCGATACGTTCGCGGATTTTGACGATTTCACGAGCTTGAATCGCGATATCTGTCGCTTGTCCACCCGCACCGCCGCTCGGTTGATGGATCAAGAAACGCGTATTTGGCAAACAAACGCGGCGCTCTTTAGGTACGGCTAAGAACACATTCACTGCAGCACTGCCCACCCAGCCAGTACCGACCACGCGCACAGGGGCGTCGATAAAGCGAATGATGTCATGTATGACATCGCCGGATTCAACGTGACCGCCTGGTGAAGACACCAGCAAAGTAATTGGGTCTTTAGACTCAGCGGATAAAGCGATCAAACGCTTACTGACATCTGCCGCTAATTTGTCGTTAATCGTGCCAAACACCAAAACAGTACGGGATTTGAATGCTTTTTCTTCTAAAAAGGGGCTACGTGCTTCGTTATTGCTTTCTTTTTCTTCAGACATAATAAACTTCCAGTTAAGTTGTGTAGGTTTGCGCCAGATATTCTAAATTGCCTAACTCAGCTTAGGCGGCAAGGTTAGCAAGCTTGAGTTCGATCGTACTAAATTGAGCTGAAACCGCAAAGACCACATGCTACCCGAATTTATAGCTTCTGACTTGAGCTTGAAGACTCACAACAGACGAATCCGCCCTTGACCGAGCCAAGATCATCCTTGTCTTGCTAGATTTTGGCGGTATGATAGCCAGCAGACTCTTGAGTGCCACGACTCAATCGGATGAATCAACAATGCCATCATCCGTGCCATCATCTACGCCACAGCTCCTTGGTATTCGATAAACGTGGGTGTCACGCTCTGATCCAAAACCAAACTGAACTTTCCAGCTACAATCGATTCAAAAGTCTCAAACCACTTTATGGTAATCGAAAATGAAAAACCCTCGCTCCTTTATAGCAAAACTTCTATTCACTGGACTCTGTAGCATAGCATTCAATCCAGTTGGCATGGCGCAGCAAACTGATACCAGTTCAGGCTCAGTGTCTTCCTACCGCGCAGAAGACAAACTGCCAGTCGATGAAAGCTTATATGAGACGCGGATGTTTGAGTGGGGTGATCAGAGTCGCAATCGTACCGTTCCAGCCAAGCTTTACTTACCGCGCATGTCGGCACCTGAACAAAAGCTGCCTTTAGTGATTTTCTCGCACGGTTTAGGCGGGTCACGCGAAGGGTATAGTTATCTCGGCAAATATCTGGCCAGCCACGG
The DNA here is from genome assembly GCA_963511665.1 of uncultured Undibacterium sp. Classification (GTDB taxonomy): domain Bacteria; phylum Pseudomonadota; class Gammaproteobacteria; order Burkholderiales; family Burkholderiaceae_D; genus Undibacterium. Next base: position 37,086 of record CAUPKC010000016.1, on the reverse strand, counting down.
TTATGCCAGCCTACATCTGCAACATACTGGTAGTGACAGGAGTTTATGGACAGGCAGCCGATTCACGCTGCTATTCCGACTGGCGGATGCCGCCAGCGATACCGAGGCGATTGCTAGAGCGCGTGATACCAGCTTTGCCCTTGATCAGATTTTGAGTAGTGAGCTAGTAAATCAACTTGATACCGAACAAATCTTTATGGCGGGTCATTCTTTTGGCGCCAATACCACGATGCTGATCGCGGGTGCTAGCGTGACAGAAAGTAAAACTGGTAGCGAACAAGCATTGCAACTCACCGACAAACGCATCAAAGCAGCCATCCTTATTTCAGCGCCGCCGTTTTACGGCAAAGGCAATGTGAAAAACATACTGGCCGATATCACTATTCCTAGCTTACACATTACCTCAACCAAAGACGACATCAATATTCCCGGCTATGGCTCGGGTGTTGAAGACAGAATCAAGGTGTTTAATGCGATGGCATTACAAACTCAAGCAGAGAAGAATCTATTGGTCTTTAAGGATGGCTCCCACAGTATTTTTACCGATAGAATGAATACGGGTGGCGAGGAACTTAATCCCAAGGTAAAACTTGCGACGCGTAGTGCAATCAGAGTGTTCCTAGATCATTTGCGGACCAAGAGTGCATTTAATCTGAAGAACTGGCAGCAAGAGTATTCCCCCTTGCTAGCGCAGTTTGAAATCAATACTCAATAAATCACTCAAACATGAGCCTGCATATACGCCGCGCCACAGCTGAAGATGCCGATGCCATCAGTGCCTTAGTACATAGCGTGGCACATTACTTCACTATTCACGCCGATGGGCGTGGAGCAGAAGAATTTTTCAAATCGATTACCAGCGCGGCGATACGCGGCTATTTGACATCGGATCAGTATGTCTATTGGCTAGGCTGCGATGAACAAGATGAGGTGATCGCAGCCATTGCCTTACGCGACAATAGCCATCTTTACCACCTCTTTGTCGCGAGCGAACAGCAATCGCAAGGCTATGCCAGACAACTCTGGCAACACCTGCAAACCCATGCAGCGCACAATGGCAATCCCGGAAACTTCACCGTTAATGCCTCACTTTTCGCGGAAAAAATGTACGAAAAATTTGGCTTTATACCAACAGCGGAAAAACAAGAAATGCACGGTTTACAGTTTATCCCTATGCATAAAAAAGCGGATGTTGAAACACGTTGAATCCGACTGAACAGCTCCGGAATTGGACGTACAAAACTTGTCAATTGCGTTTATGATGTCCGTCTCCACTTATTTCTCTAATCACTATGCCAGCTCCCACGTCTTATTCGCGCGCAATACTAAGCGCCATTGCTGGCTCACTCTTAGGATTAGCATTACTGGTGCCTTTGGCACAGGCACAGGTTTTAACTCAAGTGAATAAAGATTTGGGCCATGGCTTTCACTCGCAAGAATCGAAACAAATTAATGTGCCCGGTCGTTGGCATAGCAATCAAAGTTTCAAATTTTTGTACTTCGAAAAACGTCATCTCTGCCAATGCAGCGACTTTAGTATTTCGCCTACTGGCCAGATCGCGCTATTTCAAGATACAGGGACAAAAGTGATCAGCAGTTTTAAGGTCGCCAAAAACAGCATCACGCCCTACCCCAAACTCCCTTCAGGAAAATTAAAAAGCGTAACTTGGCTAGCGAGAGAAAAACAAGTTGAGCTGGAATTATTGACGCAGAAAGATGGCATAGAAACGACCATCAAAAAACGTCTGGTTTTGAAATAATCGAGTTCTAAATAGCCGTATTTTAACTTCGCAGATCAACCACATTAGATTCGGAACGCACATGAAAACGCTTGGCTTAATTGGTGGTATGAGTTGGGAATCCACAATCCCTTATTATCGTGAAATCAATCAAACCGTAAAGCAGGCATTGGGTGGATTGCATTCCGCCAAAGTCATCATTTTCAGCGTCGATTTCCACGAAATTGAAGTGCTACAGCGCAGCGGTGACTGGGAGAGTGCGGGGAAAATTTTAGCCAATGCGGCGCAAGCATTGGAACGCGCTGGTGCCGACATGCTGGTGCTATGTACCAACACGATGCACAAAGTCGCGCCAGCGATTGAAGCTGCGGTAGCAATTCCACTTTGTCATATCGCCGATCCCACTGCAGAAGAAATCAAAACACACGGCTATCAACGTGTCGCATTGCTAGGCACACGCTTCACGATGGAACAGGCTTTCTACAAAGACCGACTGCAACAAGCGCATGGCCTTGATGTAATCACGCCTGATGAGGCGGATCGTCAAGTCATACATCGCATTATTTACGAAGAACTTTGCCTCGGCAATATTCAAGAAAGCTCGCGGCAAGAGTACATACGTATCATCGACAACTTAATCAAGAATGGCGCACAAGCCATCATATTGGGCTGCACGGAGATTTCTTTGCTAATCAATCAGAGCCACGCGAGTGTGCCATTATTTGATACTACAGCGCTGCATGCTCGTAAGGCGGCACTTTGGGCATTGAAGTAATTACTTGAAATTTTGTTTATTGCACTAGTGCGCGCGTATCTCCAAATCAATTTAAGTTTGAATGGAATCATGATGAGCAACCCCAGACAACCAGCCCTTTTCCTCGGCCATGGAAGTCCTATGAACGCTTTGGACGATAATCAGTTCACCCAAAGCTGGGCGCAGTTGGGTCGTGAGTTCGGCCAAGGTGGAAACAAGCCTAAAGCTATCCTCATGATTTCGGCGCACTGGATGAGTGATGCTGTGGCCGTCACAGCGATGTCGCAACCTAAGACTATTCATGATTTTGGCGGGTTTCCGGCGGCACTATTCGCGATGCAGTATCCAGCACCTGGCAGCCCAGAACTTGCACAGCGCATTGCGCAAGTATTGGCACCTATGCCAGTGTTGCAGGATCAGGAATGGGGATTGGATCACGGTGCCTGGTCAGTCTTAGTGAAGATGTTTCCTGACGCAGATATTCCTGTTGTTCAGCTCAGCCTAAACCTCATTGAGAATGAAGCGTTTCATTTCAATTTAGGTCAACGCCTCGCTGGTTTACGTGAAGAAGGTGTGATGATCATTGCAAGTGGTAATGTGGTGCACAACTTACGCCGTTTGGACCCTCGTGTTGCCAGCTTTGATTGGGCACAGCGCTTTAATGACGCTATTCGCGATGCGATAGTCAAAGAAAATTTTGCGAATACGGTCAACTACCATCAATTCGGCAGTGACGCGCAACTTTCCGTGCCGACCAGTGAACACTACCTACCTTTGCTCTATATACTCGGTGCGAGACACCCTGACGATCAGATCAGAATTGAGAATGATGAAATGGTGATGGGATCCATTAGTATGATGTCGGTGATATTGAGTTAAGGATAGTGCAACGCGTAAGGTGCGGCCTACACACCATCCACTTAGTAACTAGCGAAATAAAGTGATGGTGGTAGATAATATAGCGAGTCTACTCAATATGCTTTTTTGAACTTAATCTCACTATCGTTTATGCTCTAAAACATCTGCACATTGTTACTGTCCGTTATGGGCACGATGTGATTACACTACGATTAAGCTCAGATTCAGCTATGATCGTACTATGACCAATCGCCTCTACTTTCACTTCCAAAGACACTCCGTATGAATCTTCGATTGCTGCCTCGTGCTCTTGCCTTTACCGCTGTTTGTTTATCCTTTCTGCTCCATTCCGCACAGGCGCAGGAAAAGACCGACGAAGATAGCGCTAGCAACAGTAATAAGCAGGCCTCTTCTGCCGCGCAGAAATTGTATAGCGCCGCCAAGAACGACCTTTTACAGATTCGGGTTCTGGTGAAGAATGGACGTACGCAATCTTCGGTAGGTTCAGGCTTCATGGTAGGTCAAAGCGATCTGGTCGTGACCAACTACCACGTGGTTTCACAAATCGCGTTGGAACCTGAAGTCTACGTCGGCGAATTTGTCGATACCAATGATCAACGCGGCACCGTAGAGTTATTGGCAGTCGACGTACTACATGATCTGGCCGTGGTTCGCATCAGTCGGCGCGGTACCGGTTTTTTCCAAATCCCAGAAGATAGTGCGCAATTACCGAAACTGAATCAGGGTCAATATTTATATTCATTAGGTAATCCCTTAGATTTAGGTTTCGCGATCTCCGAAGGTGCGTATAACGGCATTATAGGACGGGCATTTTATGACCAGCTCTTGTTCACTGGTTCGATCAACTCGGGCATGAGCGGTGGCCCGAATGTGACGCCTTCTGGCGCGTTAGCTGGGGTGAATGTGGCAAAACGGACTGATGGTGAACTGGTTAGTTTTCTGGTACCAGCGCGCTTCGTTGTGGAATTACTCAACAAAGTAAAACAACAAAAATCCATACCCAGTAATTTTAATGAAGAAGTCGGACGGCAATTGATCGTGCATCAAAATCTGATGCTGGACAAATTACTTGAACACCCATTAAATAATAAAGAGCTCGGTCCCTATTTGGTGCCCGTACGAGAATCCGAGCAGATGCGCTGTTGGGGCAGCTCAAATACCAAAGAGCAAGCGACCTATACTGAAGACAAAATCAGCTGCAACATGGAGTCTTCTATTTACGTCTCCGGCAAATTACAAACCGGACATGTCGCGATTTCGCATAGCTTTTCCAAGAGCAAAAGCCTAGATGCACTGCGTTTTTCCATCGCCATGAGTGACAAATTTAAGAATCAGATCTACGCGGGAAATAAGCAAAGCAACCTCACCGGCCCCGCCTGCACGGAGGAATTCATTAAAAATGAGCAGCTCTCTCAACTATCAATGCGCGCCGTAATTTGTGTCCGAGCCTACCGCAAATTTGCAGGTATCTACGACTTCCGCCTGATCACTTACAGCATGGATCAGGAAAAAGAAGTGTTGCAAAGTCTATTGAGCGCCAAAGGCGTTTCGTATGACAATGGATTGCGCCTGACCCGCCAGTTTTTACAAATGATAGGCAGAAAATCAGCCATCGTTTCTAACATGACACCCGCAACGGCAAGTTCTGTTAAAGCAGCGAATGGGAGCAAAAAATGAGCGCCCACTATTTTCTGGAACTCTTATCGCGTAGTGGTGAGCTTGAGCACCGACAAGTGTTTGATAGTTTGCCGATACGTCTAGGTCGAGCGTATGACAATGATTGCATCCTTGACGACCCGCACAGCGCGGCACATCATGCGCGGATAGAATTAAACGAACAGGGCAATTTGCAAATTCGAGATCTGGATAGCAAGAACGGACTCATCTATCAAAATCGCCGTCACAGCACACTAGAACTGGATGGCAATCGAGTACTACGCTTAGGGCAAACCTTTATCCGGGTACGTGATCGTCACTTTGTGGTCGAACCTGAAGTACTCGACGCCAACAATTATCGTTGGGAAGGTTGGCGTCCTGCACTTGCGGCTTTTTTGTTGATAGTCTTCCAGTCTGTAGCCACAAAGTGGATGTCTCAGTCGGACGCTTTTAGCTTTACTGTGTATGCCCAATATACGATAGGTATGTTGCTGTTCGCGCTGGTCTGGAGCGGCTTGTGGGCTGGTGCAAATCGTCTGTTCGCACGCCATCCGCGCTTTGGACGGCATCTCTTCATTGCCGCTAGTGGCATCTTAGCGATGCAAGTGTGCGCGATCGTTGCGACACTCGCTGGCTTCATTTTTTCTTGGGAAGCGTTACCGCGCTACCGCAGTCATACACAGATATTGTGCATGGGCTTTATGATTTACTTTCATCTGGTGACTATCAGTACGCGGGCTTCTCGCCGAAAATTGTGGGCGGTGATGTTCTGTGCTGCGCTAGCCTCTGGTACGGTGTTAATGTCTAAATATAAAAATACCGGCAGCTTCGGTGATGACCTGTATATGGGGGACTTGTTTTCACCTAGTTTGCGATTGAGCAAGGACATCAGTATCGATGAATTCAGCAAAGATACTGAGCAACTAAAAGAAAATTTAGACAAGGAAAGACGAGACCCCTCAGCTGGTGCAGAAGACGATGATGAGTAGACTCATTAATTCTAATTGGGAAGTTTAATAGCCTCTACAGAAATCCATAGAAAGTAAGCCATGATCCTCTACGAAGTCAGCGTGAATATCCGTATCGATTTAAGTGAACAATTTGAACGGTATATGCGTGAAAAACATATTCCTGAAATCTTGGCGACCAAGTGCTTTGAAGAAATTCGCTTCGACAAAGTAAATCCTGGTCATTATCGTACCTGTTATCAGGCAAGCAGCACCGCCAACTATGAACGTTATATAAATGAATTTGCAAGCGCAATGCGCGCCGACTTTATGGCGCATTTTCCCGAGGATTGTGTACCGAGTCGCTTGGTATATGAAACGCTGCAAAGTTGGGCTAATTGATTGCAAAAGTAATCGCAGCTTGGGTAAAACCGAACATACAGTTAGGTCGCAAACAATCCAAAATACTTCGCGAACTGGCGTCGGCCTTTCGGCGTTAACCGCAGAGCGCGACTATCTAGATCGGTTTCCACCCAACCATGTTGCACGAAATGCCTGAGTAAAGCAGCACCAACTGCACCGCCAATATGTGGACGGCGTTCGCTCCAGTCAACGCACGCGCAAGCAAAACGTCGTCGCCCTTTTTTCATTGCTTCGAGCTCGATACCGATAGAGATAAATAATTGTTCACCATCGGCGCTTAGTTCATAAGTCGTAGGATCTTGTTGCGCTATCAAATAGGTATTACGCAATAAATAGTCGTGAATCGCCACCGCATACTCACCCGCCATATGGTCGTAGCAAGTACGCGCTTGACGCAGGCGCTCAGGTGTTGATGGCGTAAAATTGGGCAGCATACGACCAGCGATGGCCATCAAGGATTCCAAAGCAACGGCTACCTGTCCACCAGCCAATTGATAGTAGCGATGCTTACCCTGTGCCAGCACTTGCACCAGACTCTGATCTCGCAATTTTCCCAAATGGACACTAGCGGTTGAAGGGCTAATCTCCGCCAGCATCGCCAGCTCCGTACTGGTACGTGCGCGACCATCCATTAAGGCGCACAACATCGTGGCACGTGCGGGCTCGGCAATCGCGGCGGCGATTTTGGCTAATTGAATATTGATATCATCTGCAGACATAGTTTGATGGTAAGCGAATTGTTGAAGACAAACAAGGTCTACACTGATCGCCTACTTTACTCCAAAGAACTCCGATGTCATCTATCCCTGTTTTAGCATTGCCTTCGCACCCAGATCCCTATCCGGCATATCAATGGCACGTATCCCAAGACAAAATACGCTTTGATGAAGACACACAATGTTGGGTCGCGGCGCAATTCGACGTCGTACAGGAGACTTTATCTTTGCCCCAATTTTTAGTACGCCCCCATAGCGCGCACGTACCACCGCCGATTGCAGGCAGTAGTGCTGGCGAGCTGTTTTCACTGCTGATACGCATGAATGAGGGTGACAAACATCACGTGGGGAAACAGGTATTGCAAACGAGCTTAAACCAACTAGACCTGCGGCGACTCGACTCGATCATCGCCGAGGTGGTCGAAGATTTATCACAGCGCTACGATATCAACAAAGCTGACGAACTGAATGCTTGGATCAGCCGCCTCGCCGTTTCCGTCATCGCGAGGCTTTATGGTTTTTCGAATTCTGAACTTGACCAACTCTGTCTTTGGATCGATAAATTTGTTCAATGTTTTTCGCCTATCAGTACGGCTGAACAATTAGATACAGCGAGTAAATCAGCCGTATCACTAATGAGTTCATTTCAAGCTTTGCTAGCAAGTGCGGACAACGATCCTGATAGTTTTTTAAGTCAGCTACAAGCCGAAGCAAAGGTCATAGGCTGGAATTCTGGCTCTGCCCTCCTCGCGAATTTGGTTGGTCTGCTTTCACAAAGTTATGAGGCCAGTATTGGCTTGATCGGAAATGCATTAATTGCGCTGCACCGAAATCCCACGATCTATAGCGAGCTACAACATGATCTTGAAAAATTACCGCAGCTAATCGACGAAGTAGCTCGTTTCGATTCGCCAGTACAAATTACACGTCGCTTCGCAAATCACGACTGTGAATTTTATGGTGCATCACTGCGATCCGGTGACTGTATTATATTGTTATTGGCTGCAGCAAATCGAGATCCAGCAGGAAACGCCGATGCAGCAAAATTAGTCTTGAATCGCAATAACAGACGTTCTGTGAGTTTCAGTTATGGTCGACATGCTTGTCCTGGAGAGACTATGGCCGTTCGAATCGCTAGCGCCGGACTGCATCACATTTTGACGTCCTTAGCACATCGTTCAAACAAGCAAACAGATGTTCACGCCTTGAATCCTTTAGACTGGACATATCGCTCATCGGCAAATGGACGCTTGCCCGTTTTTTTTAATAAGGACATGCCATGATCGCCGTGATTTTTGAAGTACAGCCACATGCCACTCATCAGCAAATCTATCTGGATATCGCTGCAGAATTAAAGTCTCAACTGATAGAGATGGATGGCTTCATATCTATAGAACGATTTCAAAGTTTAAGTGATCCCAGCAAGCTCTTATCACTTTCGTTCTGGCGTGACGAAGCGGCCGTAGCCCAATGGCGTAATACCGAAGAACACCGCGCAGCTCAGAGCCAAGGCCGTCAAACCATTTTCAGCAATTACCGGATTCGCATTGCTTCTGTCTTGCGCGATTACGGCCTCACAGAACGTGAGCAAACACCAAGCGACAGTCGCGCGGCACATCCATATGGCTCGATATGAATTCAACCCAAGACTACCTAGGCCAGCACTACCTCGATCAAACTCAATTTGCGGAATATTGCGAACTCCGCCAGCAAGATATCGAAGCCCTGGTTGTGGCAGAACTTATTCCCGCACCGTCCTACCTAGTCAGTGATGCGCATCGTTGCAGGTCCGTGGTCTTTGGCGAACTTCTCGATCCGAATTCCGCAGAGGAACTGAAAGCAGGAACCTACTTTCATCCATCAGCATCCGTATGGACAAAATATGCTTTCAACACTTTACAAAAATTTAGCGCTGACGAGGCTCGAAAGATCATAAGAAAACAATTTGCGGAAGAGTTCGCGCGAGCTTTAGCAATCGAAAACAAAAACACCTATCGCCTGCGAGATTGTTTTGATGAGACTGGCGCAGCAATTGCGGCCGGAATGGAACAAAGGATCAACAGCAATTGGCAGCACTTCCTCAATGGCGTTTTCAGCCTATGCGTAGCCAAGCCTGACAGCATCACTAACATCGTGCATAAAGAAATTTTGCAGGAAAAATTGAGTGCTATCAGTGACAATGGAAAGCGCGCCGACTACCAAGGCGAGGATCTGGCAGCTTTGAAGAAACTCATCGATGAGTATGCTAACAGCGCGATGCCTTTTTCGCCTTTGGAATATCCACGAAGTAGTCGCAAACGATTGGTCGAAGATGTGCGGAAGACGCTCAGTGCCATCGATAGACCGCACTGAGATTTTCTTTATTTACCAATGCAAAAACGCGAGAAGATGACGCCCAGCAAATCGTCGGAAGTGAATTCACCCGTGATGCTGTTTAATCGATCTTGAGTTAGACGCAGCTCTTCTGCGAACAGGTCGAGTGATTGATCATTTTGTGCGGCAAAAGCGGCGGCTTGTTCCAGATGTTCATGCGCATGTTTCAAGGCAATCAGATGGCGTTCGCGTGCCAAGTACAAGGATTCACCTGTTTGCTGCCAGCCAGCGATGCGCAGCAATTCTTGACGCAGTAAATCCATGCCCAGATGCTCTTGCGCGGATAGATACACCTGAGTTACGTCACCTACGACATCGACACTCGCATGATGCCCGGATATATCGATTTTGGTCCAAACACAGATCACGGGTACGCCATCTGGAAAACGCTCCGCTATTTCTTCATCGGCGCGCGTAGGACCACGACTGGCGTCGAGCAAATGCAAAATCACATCGGCTTTTTGTACTTCATTCCAAGTACGTTCTATACCGATACGTTCAACCGCATCGATCTTATTCGGTACTTCGCCCGCTAGCATTTCGTCATGATCATGACGGATACCTGCAGTATCGATAATATGTAGAGGGATTCCTTCAATATGTATGGTCTCGGTAACTTTATCCCGTGTAGTGCCAGCAATCGGCGTCACGATGGCGATGTCATCACCAGCTAAAGCATTAAGTAATGAGGATTTACCGACATTTGGTTGTCCCGCTAATACGACGTTCAAACCTTCTCGCAATAGCGCACCTTGCGCGGCTTGTTCAAATACCGTGCGCAAGGCTTTTTGAATTTCACTGAGCTGACCACGTGCATCAGACTTCTCGAGGAAATCAATTTCTTCTTCGGGGAAATCCAAAGTCGCTTCGACCAGCATACGCAGATGCACGACTTTTTCTACCAAGGCATGAATCACTTTGGAAAACGCACCGGACATGGATTGTGATGCGGATTTCGCAGCCGCTTCGGTGGAAGCTTCGATCAAATCGGCAACCGCTTCGGCCTGCGCCAGATCGAGCTTATCGTTCATGAACGCACGTTGGGTGAACTCTCCCGGCTCGGCTAAACGCAAACCCTGTGCTTTGCCTGCTTCTAAACATCGCGTTAATAGCATTTGCATGACGACTGGGCCACCGTGACCTTGTAGCTCCAGCACTTCTTCACCCGTATAAGAATACGGTGCTCTAAAGGCGATCGCCAAACCTTGGTCGATCACCGTACCGTCGGCTTGGGTAAAGTCGAGATAAGTGGCGTGACGCGGTTTTAAAGCCACGCTGCCAAACAATGCGCGACTGATTTCGCTGAGGTCTTTACCAGAAATACGCACCACGCCTATGCCGCCACGACCCGGCGCGGTGGCGATAGCAACAATCGGGGTACTGTCGTAAGTGTGTGTCATATGGAAATTCTAACCTTGCTATAGGGAAATCTGCGAAAAAACTGCAGAGTTTGATACTGACAGATGTATCGTAAACACGACATGATCTGCAGCACAAAAGCCGCTTGAGGATAACAAAAAAGCCCATGACGCATGGGCTTTTTTGACTGAACGGCTCGAAATCTTATCGATGCTCTGGCGGCACGATCTTATTATTGATGACCCATTGCTGACCGATAGACAAAACGTTATTGACGACCCAATACAAGACTAAACCAGATGGGAAGAACAAGAACATCACCGAAAACAACAAAGGCATGTACAACATCATCTTTGCTTGTACCGGATCAGCGGGTGCCGGGCTGAGTTTTGTCGTGATGTACATAGAAATCGCATACAAAACTGGCAAAATAAACCAAGGATCAGGCTTAGACAAGTCGGTAATCCAGCCCACCCACGGCGCGCCGCGCATTTCTACTGATGCCTGCAAGACCCAATACAAGGACAGAAAGATAGGCATTTGAATCAAGATAGGTAAGCAACCACCAAGCGGATTGATTTTCTCAGTCTTGTAGAGCTCCATCATCGCCATATTTAACTTCTGCGGCTCGTTTTTGAATTTCTCTTTCAACGCGGTCATTTTTGGCGTGACGACTTTCATCTTTGCCATACTACGATAGCCAGCGGCCGACAGAGGGAACAAGGCTAACTTGATTGCAATCGTAAACACCACAATCGTCCAGCCCCAGTTATTCAGGAAGCTATGGATTAATTCCATCACCCAGAACATAGGCTTGGCGATCATGGTGAAATACCAATAATCTTTAACCAATTCCATACCTGGTGCGACTTTTTCCAAGATTGCAGACTCTTGTGGACCGGAATACAGACGAGCACTCGAAGTTGCAGTAGCACCAGGTGCAACACTACCCAATGCAATGACTGAGCTCACAGAGTAAATATTGTCGCGTACACGTTCAGTACGGATTTCGCGTTTTACTTTGTCTTCAGGAATGAAGGCCGACACGAAGAAATGCTGAATCATAGAAACCCAGCCATTATCAGAAATGGTTTCATGATCTGGCTTGGCATCGGCTCTACCATGACGCTCTTCTATATCGTCAAAGCTGAGCTTCTGAAAATGCTTGGCTTCGGTGTATACCGCTGGTGCATAAAACTCAGTTTGACCAGTAAACATGCTTCCAGATGTTGGCTTAGTACCGTCATGAATCAATTGCAAATACACAGAAGGCGTAATCGCCGCAGCGGTGCTGTTCGCGACGGTGTGTTTTACATCGATTACATAGCTGCCTTTTTTAAAGGTCAAAGTTTTGGTCAACTTCACGCCAGCTTGTTCAGATTCCAACACCAAATTCAATTCATTCGCGCCGTCCAAAGAGCGTGGACCAGGCAAAGCAACGAAACCCGATTTGTGGTTAGGAAAGTTACCGCCTAACAGGCCAGTTTGCGCGGCATAAGTACGTGCAGGAATAGGAACTTCTTTGGTGCCTTTAAACAAGCCAAAGAAACCAGTCTGTTCAATACGCGTCTTGCCGCCGTGACTGTCAAACAAAACCACGTTTTTCTTTGGATCATCACTGTCTGGATACTCTAATAACTCCAAGCGTTTGATCTCACCACCAATGGTATCGATATCAGCTTTGATCAAATCGGTTGTGATCGTGATCGTTTCGCTTCTGATCACGGGCGCAAAAATTGCGTTCGTATCAGTGGCAGCAGCTGTTGCACTAGCGCTTGTTGCAGCGCTCGCTGGCGTAGCAGTCGCCGAAGCACTGGCCTTTTTAGCCAGCTGTTCAGTCGTTGCTGGGAAGAACATTGATTGTTTTCCATTATGACGCATCCAGTTATCCCACAGGAGTAACAGAGACATCGAGAAAATAACCCAAAGGACGGTGCGCTTTATATCCATTTTATCCACTTGTATAGGTGTTGATATATGTTAAAGATCAGAAAAAAATTAACTAATTGGCTGCTTATGAAGTTGCTTATTTTGCTTGCTTTGGCTGCTTATTTGCTTGCTTATTTGAATGCTTATTTGGGTGCAGTCTGATGTGGGGGCATTAGTCGATTTTTCATCCCCATCGTTTGCAGTTTTTTCACCTGACTTGGGCGGGACTAGATCTACACCGCCCGGATGCCAAGGATGACACTTGCAAAGACGCTTGCCAGCCATCAATGAGCCTTTGGCCGCGCCATACTCACGAATCGCTTCCATCGCATACTCTGAACAGCTGGGATAGAAACGACAATTTTGTCCTAACATAGGACTAATCGCCAGCTTGTATCCACGCAAGATCAGCAGCAGTAAGGATTTCATGGGGAAGACTCGGGAACAGCGACAGACTGCGCGGTGAGAACGGACTTAGCTACGCGTTGCGAAACGAATAGACGCAAAACTTCGTCCCGCAAAGCGCGCTTTAATTGCGCGTTAGTGGCAGGACCGGCTTTGCTATTGACTGGCTTAGATAAGCGCACAATGCAATCCACATTCATCAATTCAGACTGTCGAAAAATCTCACGCGTAACACGCTTGATCATATTGCGCGTAGCAGCGCGCGGTGCGAAACGTTTTGCAGCCACCACACCAAGGCGGGAATGCGGCAAAACATTAGAGCGCGCATATAATACAAAATGCGCCGTTCTTTGCACAGGGCGTAAACGAAAAACGGATGAAAACTAATCCGTTTTAAGTATTCGTCGCTCCCGCGCAAAATTACCGCCGGACAACTGGTTTTGAGCTAGGTCGGGAGTTGTAGTCAAATTAGTCACAATAATTTTTAAACCTATTGAATTAACTAACAGACTAGATACTAGACCAAAGCGCGATTCAGAAATTCAATTATAGGGATGCAGATCTAGGCGCAAAGCACAGCCATACACAAGTATGGCGAGCATTTGTAACGACGAGATGCGCCCTAGAATTGGATTTATGTTCGCGATTAAGCTGCGAGGCGCTTACGGCCTTTAGCACGGCGTGCGTTCAAAACTGCGCGGCCGCCACGTGTTGCCATACGAGCGCGGAAACCGTGAGTGCGCTTACGACGAACTACGGAAGGTTGATAAGTACGTTTCATGTTGATCTCACTATTTGAGCAAAAAATAAATCGGAATTACGGGTAATAGTGCATTGCGCCGTTGCTTTGATGATGCCCCGTTATGGAGAGGCACTATATAAACAATAGCAACACGCTATTCACACGATTACTGCCCCAAAACCGCTGCTCATGCTTAGTTTCATCTTGTGGTTTCGCTCTTATCATCAACAAACTATCAAGATAGCGTCAATGCAATAAAAGCACACATCTAACAAAACAGGGTAGGGAACCCGTAATTAGACACCATTTCCAAGCCGACTGTCAATCCATTTGCCTGTTTTTCTTCGATTTTCAGAAGTGTTGATGAAAAGAAATTTACCCTCGCCTGTGGATAACTATGTCCGCGAAGAGTAGAATAGCGGAGTCTGAACTATCGCCGCATGTAATCATTATTTCAATAAATATTTGATGCAAACGAATACAAATTTAAGGCTTGGCGCTTCGATTTGCTCCGTTATAATCAGAATCGTTTAAGTTTGAAATGACCAGCATCATGTTTTGCAACATGCACAATGTGCGCGGCAGATATCAGTATTGGTAGAGTTTAAAACAGGTATTTAGTAACATTAAAATGGAATCGATATTGTCTGGAGATCCTAGACTTGGTCGGTTTTGATAAGAACAAAAACCTAAGTAATAAGTAAATAAACAGTAAAGCGATTCATGGAAAATTTCTGGCAAGCCTGCTCTTCACAACTTGAACAGGAACTCACGCCTCAGCAATTTAGTGCTTGGATTAAGCCTTTGACGATGGTTGACTTTGAAGAAGGTCATCTACGCATCGGTGCGCCTAATCGCTTTAAATTAGATTGGGTCAAAGCCCAATTCGCCAGTCGCATCGCCGAATTTGCCGCGCAATTTTGGGATGACACCGTTGATGTCGAATTCATCATCGATCCACGTGCTGGTAAAAAACCCATTTCAACCACGACTGCACCAAGCAATGCCGGGCAAGGCAATGGTGCCGATCATGGACAACGTACGTCTCAGGCAGGACAGCCCGACGGCATCCCGAACGAACCACCGCCAGAAACAGCGCCACGCCGTGACAATGCGCGCATTAATTTCGATTTGACCTTTGATAGTTTCGTTACAGGTAAAGCGAATCAATTAGCCCGCGCGGCAGCAATACAAGTAGCTAACAATCCGGGCGTTTCTTATAACCCGCTATTTTTATATGGCGGCGTTGGATTGGGTAAAACGCATTTGATTCACGCGATTGGCAATCAGATTTTGCACGACAAACCAAATGCAAAAATCCGCTACATCCACGCCGAACAATACGTGCGCGACGTGGTGACGGCGTACCAGCGTAAAGGATTTGACGAATTCAAACGTTATTACCATTCCCTTGATTTATTGTTGATCGATGATATTCAATTCTTCGGCGGCAAGAGTCGTACGCAGGAAGAATTCTTCTACGCGTTTGAAGCCTTGATCGCCGCCAAGAAGCAAATCATTATCACCAGCGATACCTACCCGAAAGAAATCACGGGTATGGATGATCGTTTGATCTCGCGTTTTGATTCCGGCTTAACGGTCGCGATCGAGCCGCCAGAATTAGAAATGCGCGTCGCGATTTTGCTGAAAAAAGCCTACACCGAAGGCGTTAACTTCTCCGATGACGTGGCCTTCTTCGTCGCCAAACATTTGCGCTCAAACGTTCGCGAGCTCGAAGGTGCCTTGCGTAAGATTTTGGCGTACTCACGCTTCCACGGTAAAGACATCACGATTGATGTCGTCAAAGAAGCATTGAAAGATTTGCTGTCGGTACAAAACCGCCAGATCTCTGTAGAAAATATTCAGAAGACAGTCGCCGACTTTTTTAATATCAAAGTCGCCGATATGTATTCAAAACGTCGTCCGGCGAACATCGCCAGACCGCGTCAGATTGCGATGTATTTAGCGAAAGAATTGACGCAAAAGAGTTTGCCGGAAATTGGCGAACTCTTCGGCGGACGCGATCACACTACGGTGTTGCATGCAGTACGCAAGATCACGGCGGATCGCGCTAAGAGTCCTGAGTGCAACCATGAGATTCATGTGTTGGAACAGACTTTGAAGGGATAATAGAAGGCTTGAATATCCCCTCTCCCGCAAGCGGGAGAGGGCTAGGGTGAGGGTAGTTAAGTAACGAAAAAGTGTTTTGGAATTGTGAACGTTAAAGATCGATGTTTTTAAAGTTTGTCGATACCTTTACGAAATTCTGAAACACCCTCATCCCCAACCCTTCTCCCGCTTGCGGGAGAAGGGAGTAAAGACAGAAGTAAGTAGTAATCAGTAATCAGCAGTAAAGACCGGCGTAGGATTTACGTAAAATTGGCCACACCAACAATGGGCAGTTTTTCGCAAGTCCTCCCAATGTAAGCGTAGTAATTAGTTGCGAACATGCGGCACGAATTATTCGTATCGATGATGCATCCTTTAACATTGAATAGTGAGGATATAACATGCAATTGGTAAAAACTCACAGGGATACCCTATTACGGCCCCTGCAAATCGTGAGTGGTATTGTCGAGCGTCGGCACACATTGCCGATTCTGGCCAATATCCTCATCCGTAAAGACGGCGAAAAAGTATCCTTCTTATCGACGGATATCGAAGTGCAGATCACCACGCACGCAGAAATCGGTTCAGGCGGCGAAGTCACTGCAACTACAGTCGCAGCACGTAAGTTGCTCGACATCTTGCGCGCGCTGCCAGATGATAACGACGTCACGCTAAAGCTCGATAACAAAAAGATGACCGTGCAGTCAGGCAAGTCACGCTTCTCTTTGCAGACTTTAGCTGCGGAAGAATTCCCAACCGTCGCTCAGGCTGAGCATTTCAATGCCAGCGTCAGCCTGCCGCAAAAAGCGTTGAAGCATTTGTTCAACATGGTGCATTTCTCCATGGCGCAACAAGATATTCGTTACTACCTGAACGGCTTGTTATTAGTCGTTGATGGTAAAAACGTGATTGCCGTTGCGACTGACGGTCACCGTTTGGCGTATGCGCAAGTCGAAGTCGAACAAGAATTCGCCCGTCAAGAAGTCATCATTCCACGCAAAACGATTTTGGAATTGCAACGTCTGTTAGAAGACAAAGACGAGCCAGTCCAACTCGACATCGCTAACAACCAAGTTAAATTGACCTTTGCCGATATCGAATTGATTTCCAAATTGGTCGAAGGCAAATTCCCTGACTTCAACCGCGTGATCCCAAAAGGTTACAAAAACAATTTCACCTTAAGCCGTGAAAAACTCCTACGCTCTTTGCAACGCGTCGCGATTATGACATCCGACAAATTCAAAGGCGTACGTTGCGTGATCGAACCAGGCCTGATGCGCGTCTTGTCCACCAATGCGGATCAAGAAGAAGCGGTCGAAGAAATCGAAATCGATTACGGTGGAGACAGCGTCGATATCGGCTTTAACGTCACGTATTTGTTAGATGTATTGAACAACCTCAAAGTCGATCAAATCAATGTCGCCTTGGGTGATTCCAATTCATCGGCCTTGATCACGATTCCTGAGAATGGTGATTTCAAATACGTTGTCATGCCGATGCGGATTTGATTTGTTGATGTAATTTAAGAAAGCATTAACCGCAGTGGCGCGGAGGTCGCAGAGTTTTTTTCATCATTCTCCGCGACCTCCGCGCCTCTGCGGTGAAAAGAATTTTCTTTAGGCTTGCAGGTAATCGTAAAGCGAGTAGTTATAAAGTAACCGTATCACTCCTTCCCCTTCAAGGGGAAGGTTGGGATGGGGATGGGTTTCAATCAATATACTAACTTCGCTGTTAATTAAGCGAAACCCATCCCCACCCTAACCCTCCCCTTGAAAGGGAGGGAATTTAAAACAAAACAAAGCACTAAGAACCGCAGCCAAAAGCTGCTCGTTAATTTCAGAAGGTAGCCATGTCCGAGAATACCCAAGACAACACAGCAACGCCAGCACCCGTACCAGCAAATGCACCAGCAACTGAGTCCGCCACATCCGCTGGCTATGGCGCATCGTCCATTCAGATTCTTGAAGGTCTCGAAGCCGTTCGTAAGCGTCCCGGCATGTATATCGGTGATACCTCTGACGGCACCGGTTTGCACCATTTGGTATTCGAAGTCTTGGATAACTCCATCGACGAATCCTTGGCTGGCCACTGTACAGAAATTAACGTCACCATTCACACCGATAATTCCATTTCGATTACCGATAATGGTCGCGGTATTCCGACTGGCATTAAGTGGGATGACAAACACGAACCTAAGCGTAGCGCGGCTGAGATCGTGATGACCGAATTGCACGCAGGTGGTAAGTTCGATCAAAACTCCTACAAAGTGTCCGGTGGTTTGCACGGCGTCGGTGTGTCTTGCGTGAATGGTCTCTCCAAATTATTGAAGCTGACGATTCGTCGTGATGGTAAAAAATACGCGATGGAATTTGTCCGTGGCGTACCGCAAAATCGTGAAATCGAAACCATCGATGGCGTCGTTTGCTCACCGATCAAAGTTTTAGGCGACACAGATAAACGCGGTACCGAAGTCCACTTCTGGGCCGATGAAGAAATCTTTACGCACGTTGAATTCCACTACGAAATTTTAGCGAAACGTATCCGCGAACTCTCCTTCCTGAACAACGGCGTCCGCATTAAGTTGAACGATCACCGCACAGGCAAAGAAGAATTGTTCGCTTTCGAAGGTGGTACACGCGGTTTCGTGGAATACATCAACAAAAATAAATCTGTCTTGCATCCAACCATTTTCCAGGCGACTGGCGAAAAGATGTCGGATCAAAACACCAACATCACAGTCGACGTTTCTATGCAATGGAACGACGCCTACAATGAACAAGTGCTGTGCTTCACCAATAATATTCCGCAACGCGACGGTGGTACGCATTTGACTGGTTTGCGCGCAGCGATGACACGTGTCATCAACAAATACATCGACGAACACGAATACGCCAAGAAGGCCAAAGTCGAAGTCACTGGCGACGATATGCGCGAAGGTTTGACTTGCGTATTGTCCGTCAAAGTACCAGAACCAAAATTCAGCTCACAAACCAAAGACAAACTCGTCTCCAGCGAAGTGCGCGGTCCAGTGGAAGAAATCGTCACCAAGACTTTGACTGACTATTTAGCAGAACGTCCAAACGACGCCAAAATCATTTGCGGCAAAATCGTCGAAGCCTCACGCGCGCGTGAAGCCGCTCGCAAAGCACGCGAACTCACACGTCGTAAAGGCGTAATGGACGGTTTGGGCCTCTCTTCTAAACTGGCTGACTGCCAAGAAAAAGACCCAGCGCTATGCGAACTCTACATCGTCGAGGGTGATTCTGCGGGTGGATCTGCGAAGCAAGGCCGTGATCGTAAATTCCAAGCGATCTTGCCACTGCGCGGTAAAGTTTTGAACGTAGAAAAAGCACGCTTTGAAAAAATGCTGTCTTCCGAACAGATCACGACATTGATCGCGACACTCGGCACCAGCATAGGCCCTGACGAATTCAACGCCGACAAGTTGCGCTACCACCGCATCATCATCATGACCGATGCGGACGTCGACGGTGCCCACATTCGTACGCTGTTGTTGACGCTGTTCTACCGCCAAATGCCACAACTGGTAGAGCGCGGCCACATCTACATCGCGCAACCACCATTGTACAAAGTCAAAGCCGGTCGCGACGAACGCTATTTAAAAGATGACGCCGAAGAAGCGGTCTACATGACCACCGTCGCATTGAACGGCGCAGCGCTCACACCAAGCACAGGCGCAGAGCCTATCGTCGGTGAAGCACTGGGCGAATTAGTCCGCCAATTCAACCTTGCCAACGCCATCATGACACGCTTAACCCGCGTGATCGACCGCGCCGCATTGACCGCGATCATGACCGGTGTCGCACTGAAAATGGACACGCTGGAAAACGCTGAATTGTCCGCACAAGAGTTAACCAAAACCATGAACGACCCAGCCGTCAAAGCCGTCGTTCGCAGTGACGAACTCTCAGGCATGCTCAGCCTGCGCATAGAACGCATGTACCACGGCAACGTCAAAGTCAGCAGCATCGACGCCGACTTCGTCGAAAGCAGCGATTACAAAGTATTAGAAAACGCGGCACAAACCTTCAAAGGCTTATTAGGCGAAGGCGCCTTCATTCGCCGTGGCGAAGGCGAGCGCATGAAGGAAATCGCCGTACAAGACTTCCACCACGCCATGCTATGGCTACGCGAAGAAGCCGAACGCGGCGTCTCCAAACAGCGCTACAAAGGATTGGGCGAAATGAACCCAGACCAATTGTGGGAAACCACGATGGATCCGAAAGTACGCCGCTTGCTCAAAGTACAGATCGAAGACGCGATTGCTGCGGATCAGATCTTTACGACATTGATGGGCGACGATGTGGAACCACGTCGTGCGTTTATTGAGTCGAATGCTTTGCGGGCTGGGAATATTGACGTTTGATGTAGTTCAGTATCAAAGAAGCCCTGCAAATTTGCCGGGCTTTTTTATTGCATGTAAGTTTAAAGGGTACCGGTGGAGCGACAATGGCAATTCAACTCGATCTCAGTTCACTAGAAAATGCATTGAAACGCCTTGATGAGGCCTTGCAAGCCAATGCTACCGAACCGCAAAACTCGCTTTACCGTGACGCCAGCATCCAACGCTTTGAATTCTGCTACGAGCTGTCACACAAAATGCTCAAGCGCTATTTAGAATTAGCCTCACCCAATCCAGTAGAAATAGATGAGCTTGCCTTCCCTGATTTGATTAGAACAGGAAGCGAACAAGGACTACTGCGTAACGGCTGGGATATATGGAAGAACTACCGTCAAGCGCGCAGTATTACTAGCCACACTTATGACGAATCCAAAGCCATCGCTGTCATGCAGATCGTCCCTGATTTTTTGCTAGAAGGCCAAGCGCTACACAAAGAACTTAGCCAACGCACAAAAGGATAGCGCTAAGCATGAAACCTTTACCCGACATCGCGATCACGGCAGAGCAATGGGAAATCGTCGCAGCGATCTTGCAGAAACACATCCCAAATAAAACCATTTGGATCTTTGGTTCACGCGCTAAACATCAAGCGAAACCCTTTTCCGATTTGGACATTGCGATTATCGATGACACGCCTTTATCAATCAATTTACTCGCCGCGATGACAGAAGACTTCACCGAATCGGCATTGCCGTTCAAAGTGGATTTGGTGGATTGGGCGTCTGTGGGTGCAGCGTTTCGTGGAATTATTGAAAGCGATAAGGTGGTTGTGGGGTGTTGATCGGTACTAACTTACAAGAAAAAAGGGCTCGCATTGAATGATCTTTAATCGATGCTAGCCATTTTTATCGAATTTATTTCGAACTTGTGGACAAACTTCAGAGCCATAACACAACAAATACGTAAAGCTCTCATCTGAACGATAGGGGCCAGAATCGAAGTAAATAGTCGCCGCTGCATATGTTCTTAAGCTGATTGCTCTTCAAACCGAAATACATTCTCAATTAAAAACCGCTTCGCTTCACTAATCACATCCGCACGCAACGGAATACCAAGAATTTTTAGCCTAATTTCGGTTTGATTGATCCGATTCAAATAAACAGTCTCGGTCACTTCTAATTGGTTTGATGGATAGCAGAGAATAGCTTGTTTCTGCGCGCAGGTATCAAACGATGCATAGCCCAAGACTTGGTGGAGATCATGGCGATAATCTGCTTTCAATTGTTCGCTGCCACTAGTTTTATTCAATAAGTGTGATTTGTATTTGGCGTCTATACACAGCAAGCTGTCATTTTTCTTAAAGATGCCGTCTGGCTCCAGATGGTGTAACTCCCAAGTGTAATGCCGTTGAGAGTCGCGATTGATTCTGAAATTAGCAAAAAAACTTCCCCCGATTTGCTTTGCCACCGCAATGAATAGGTGTTGCACAAATTTTTCAAAAACATCAGAAAAATCCGCCCGCCAAGCCGTGCCTATATTTGCTTGATAACTTAAAACGCGATTCGCTTGTTGTTTGCAGCGATTAACGATGGGTAAATCAGATGGCCTTTCGATCAAGCGATCTGTTTTGATTGGGCGATGAAAGCATAATTTTTCTTCCAGTACTTCAAGTTTTTTCTTGATGCGTAACTTCAGGCTTACTGGTGTGCGTGGTGAATTGATTTCATTTTTACAGAGGGCAAATACATAAGCGAGTTGCGCATATTCTGCGTGAAACTCTGTCATTACGTTGGTGACAACTGGATACCGCTGTTGATTCTCCACCTTAAATTGATTGGCGATGTATTTGTTCCAGTTTACCTGTCCGACCGGTGCTTGCGCGATCTTTTCAATTCGCGAAAATTTTTGCCAATGCGTTTTTGAGAGTTCGGCAAGATAATCGATAAATTTGACTGCTTCTAAGTATAGCGGTGGTCGAAAGTGGTAGCCAGATTTGAGCGGCAGGCTTTCTATAAATTGCGCTTCGATCTGATGGTCTAATAAATTAAGAATCTCAACATAATCAGCGTAGCGATCACGTGCGATAAATCTCGGCACCACAACGAAGTCGCCAATTTGTTTGCCCGTATCTGGTGCCCGTAGCGGCGCAGTGCCGACAAATGCAGAGGTTCTAAAACAAATCGATACATCTTGGTCGATGCCGACGATAGTTGGCGTTACGCCGAGGAATTCGAAGGATTTGGCGTTGTAATTGACGAATTTTTGTAGGACTTGACCGATCAATCTTTTGTCGGCGTTCTTAAAAAATGTTCTCTGCAATTCAATACCACTAAACAGTTTTGATTGTTCAGTTAAGCATGGGAGTTCACAGAAAATGTCGTTAAACTTTTTCATTCAAATAGTGCCTGACCTATTTCGCCAACGAAGTAACTGTTCAGTTCTTCCTTGGCATTACTGAGTAAACCTTCTTGCAGATATTCACGCATGAGTGGGAATAACTCATAACGAATTCGATTCTTCATCTCATCTTCATTTTGTGCGAGAAAATAGCCTTGCCCTGGCTGTAATGCGAGTTCAGGTGAGCTAGCATACCAATTGAATATTTCTTCAAACTTAGCAAAGTGTTTTCCATGGAATTCGCTCGAAACTATCGTTTCCGGTTTGAGATCGTACCAAGCAAATCGCCTACGCAAGGCGAAATCAACCACTGCCAAACTGCGATCGGCAGTATTCATAGTGGCTATCACGTAAAGATTGCTTGGCATCTTGGAAATCGCGAGTTCGGGTGTAAGCGCGATCTCGACGTTGGCAAAATCTTGCTTATATTCGAATAAGTAAAGCAATGGTCCCAAGACGTTCGACAAATTTGCACGGTTAATCTCGTCGATGATAAGTATCGTCTTCTCATTTGGATTCATTTGTGCGTGTTTAATCGCCTTCAGCAACACGCCTTCTTCACCAGAATAGGCCAAAGACGCCGCTTCTAATTTTGGCCGTATGCCATAGATAAAATCGGAGTAAGACGTTTCTGCATGAAATTGTGTGAAGAAGGTTTTAGCTGTCCATTCTTCAGCAATATTTTTGGCGAGCCGTGTTTTTCCGGTACCCGGCGCGCCTTGCAATACGACGTATTTTCTTTCTTTGAGAAGACTAGAAACTTCTACCTTATTGCTACTTGGATGATCGCTTGTGACTTCTTTGATTGCTTTTGTTATTGCTTTGCGCTGGGACTCATTCGTCGGCCAATTTCGTAATTTTGCGTAACCAGCCAAGATGGCAGAAATTCGTCTTTTGCCATCTTCGGAATTTGGGTCTTTGACGATTTGTGCCACCGGCAAAACATTGCGATATTTGTCTAAAGTTTTTTTGATATGCGTGAGTTCTTCCTGATCTAAGAAACTCCTCGGCAAGGACGATTCAATATCCGAAAAATCTGATTTGCAGATCCCATCGGCATCGATCAATTTTGAAAAAAAACGACGCGGCCCGGGATAAGTTGCTAGCTCATAATCATTTTTAAAACCACTTGAACCTACACCTAAACAAATTAGCCAAGCTTTGTTTTTATCATTGGGGAAAATCGTGAATGAAAAATCATGAAAAGGTCCTGAACTTTCTTCAGACGGATGAATGAACCCAAAATAGGCACCATTGTCGTTTAATGCATCAGCCTTGGTGTTATTTCGCTCGATGTAAAATCCCTTAGCGCCGAATTTTTCCGCTTCGTCTTTGACAAATGTTCTAATCGTTTCAATCATGCGGCCAATCTCCTAATTCTTATTGGATGTTGCTTGTTCTGATGCGTTCACGCGTCAATGCGTGATTTATTGAAATGCGATAAACAGAAATTTTCTTACTGTTTGGGAGAGAATAATTCAGCTGACTCGACGTCTAAGGCTTTAGCAATTTTGAAGATATTGGCTAAGCTAACATTACGGACACCGCGCTCTATGCCGCTGATATAGGTGCGATCGAGTTCGGCAATCAGACCAAGTTGTTCTTGGCTCAGCCCTTTTTCTTGTCGCAAATGTTTAAGATGCTGCCCAAATGCCACTAGATCTTGATTGACCATAATCACCAGTACCGTTTCAATATATCGACGGGGCAATCATGCTGCTATGTGACTTATGAGTCTACGGACTATGAGTCACAACTGGAATTTATAGAGGGCTACGAAAAATTGATATTCGCGATATCGCTGATTCAAGATAGGGAATATTCGAAGGCGAGGAGACGCTTAATTTGGCGTGCTAAACCGATTTCCGTGAGTGACGATGTTCGGTGTTTTACTCTGAATTCAATAAGCAAATCATTGTGCGGTATTTCTGTCAAAAGATAGCAAACACGATTCACATGTTGGATGCCCGGTACTATCCATTGATCATTCGCTTCACCATCGAGAACGGTCCAAACAAATTCGCCGCGCAAACTACGAACCAGATCGTAGTCTGCATCGAAAGTTTCTAAACCAAGCCCAACCCCAATATCATAACTTGCCTTTGGATGGCGGTAGGGCTTGAAGTGCTTGTAGAAAGTATCTTCATGCAATATCAGAGTGGACGCACTCATGCTGGCTTTTCCACGAGTGTTGAAATGAAAGCTGAGATGTCTCTGGCATCTGCATCGGTCGGCATGGTTTCAACTTCACTTATGCATTCAAACTCATGCCAATCATGGTCTAGTTCTTCGTCATAGTCATCGAAGAAAAGGGATGGAACACTCGCATTGAACGCATCAAAATACATCTCATCAATGAGTCTCTGTTTGATCATTTCATTGAGCTTTTCTAGCGAAGTTTGATTTTTATTCGCAAAGACTACGGTGCCGAAATTTTTGAAATTTCCAGCATCACGATATAAGTAAGAAAATTCGATGTTCATTGCAAAGCCCCGATTTTGAGACGTTAAACCAGAATGAATAATTATTCTACCCTGGTAATATTTGCAACGGTAGTCATCGTGCTTTTTCCTACTCAAGACTCAGTCTCAAGGGTCAGCTTCTTCGGCGTCTGATAAATCGATGTGGGCTATTTTGATTGAAACAGTGATTTTAAGGTCACTTAAAACAACTGATTAAATATTCAGTTGTTTGATGATTTTTGTTGTAATATTTGTTTACTTTTACTGTTCTAATTTGCGCCAAAAACCGGGAGCCGCCATGACTAATAAAAAAATCATCACTCAACGTCATGCTACCTTTGAGGGCGCTCGACATGTCGATGAGGATGGCAATGAGTTTTGGCTGGCGCGCGATCTTGCTCCACTGCTTGAATACCAAGATTGGCGCAACTTTGTTCAAGTTGTGGAAAAGGCTAAAGTGGCTTGCCAACAATCTGCGCAAGCAATTGACGACCATTTCGGTGATCTCACCAAAATGGTCAAAATCGGCTCAGGGGCAAAGCGCGAATTGAGCGATAGAATGCACATTCATCAGGTATTCTCGTCATTGTCGCGCAAGCAGGAATCTAGAAGCCATTCTCATACGAAGCAGGCCTATATTGCCTCTGTGCGTGGTGAACGAATTAGATTCGCGCCTGCCCGAGAATGACATTAATTGATGATTTGAGTTTTGTAACTAATCAACTTTTAATTTGATAGCTTGAAGAGAGTGTATGAAATGAACAAAAAATATTCTACTTCGACGGGCATGGTATGAGCGACAAAAGCAAAAAATTGATCCGCAACAGCACGGCAGAATTTCTGATGTTTACCGGTCAGGCTGGTGAGCAGAGCATCGAGGCGCGCTATGAGAGCGACACCGTTTGGTTGACGCAAAAACTGATGGCCGAGTTATTCGCCGTGGATGTTCGTACCATTAGCGAACACCTAAAAAATGTTTTTGCCAATGGAGAACTTGCCGAAGAATCAGTTATCCGGAAATTCCGGAATACTGCCGCCGACGGCAAAAGTTATATGACTCAGTTCTACAACCTCGAGGCCATCATCTCAGTGGGCTACCGCGTCAACTCGCTTCGCGCTACCCAGTTCCGCCAATGGGCGACACAGATCCTGCGTGAGTTTGCTATTAAGGGCTATGTGCTCGACAAGAAGCGTATGGAGAATGGGGCTTTTCTTGGTGAAGATTACTTTGAGCGCTTGCTGGCGGAAATCCGCGAGATTCGTCTTAGCGAACGCAGGTTCTACCAGAAAATCACAGATATTTATTCGACTGCGCTCGACTACAACAAAGCCGCTCCCACAACCAAAGCGTTTTTCGCCAAGGTCCAGAACAAGCTGCATTTCGCTATTCACGGCCATACTGCTGCTGAACTGTTCTTGCAACGCGCAGACAGTGGCAAGGCGCACATGGGTCTGAGCTCCTGGGAACAGGCACCTGACGGCAAGATACTTAAAACCGATGTAGTAACCGCCAAAAATTATCTCAATCAAGACGAGCTGGAATCGCTAGGCCGTATCGTCAACGCCTATCTCGACCTGGCCGAAGATCGTGCTCGACGCAATATCCCGATGACGATGGAAGATTGGGCGACACGGCTAGATACTTTTCTGGAATTTACCGACCGCGAGATTTTGCACGATGGCGGCAGGGTATCTACCGAATTAGCCAAAGCTCACGCCGAAAGCGAGTTCGAGAAATACCGCATCGTGCAAGACCAATTGTTTGAGAGTGATTTCGACAGGGTACTCAAGCAGATTGAAGCTGAACGTGGTTCGGGAAGCGATGATAAATAAGGCCGCTGGCATATTGGCGTCGGATTAAGGAGATGAATCGATGAGCACGCCTGAACAATACGCAGCATTAGTTCTCAATGACTAACGAAAAGGGTCAGCAACAGTTAATTTCAACGATGTTCATCCATTTAGTACATATGCAAAACCACATGCGTGAGGCATTCAGATTACCGAATCCCTCCCGGCAAAACTCCCAACTCCCGCTTAACTAAATGCCGCAGCATAGTCCCATTCTGATAGCCGACACGTTCTGCGACTAACTCTATGGATAAGTTGGTCGACTCTAACAAATGCACTGCGCGCATCAGTTTTCGTCTTTGAATAAATTTGATAGTCGAGTCGCCGGTGGCTTCTTGTATTTTCCTTGATAGCGTTTTAGTAGAAACCGCGAATTGCGATGCGAGCTCTTGTACTGTGAGTGGGCGGGCGATGTTTTTGTCTATCCATTTTTCGGCCGCGATGACGATGGGGTCGAGGTGTTGATTCTGGGTGGGAATCATAAATCGTGCTTGCGATGAGCGCTGTTCGATCAAGAGATAGCGCGAGCACAGATAGGCGATGTTTGAGCCGACTACTTCCGCGACGATATCTAGTACCACATCCATTTGTGAAAAAACCGCGCCCGCTGTGAGGATGTTACCGTCGCGCACCAGCATCTTGGCTTCGTCTAAGATGACATCGGGGTAGCGTTGCCTGAACGCCGTTGCTAGCCACCAGCTGGTGGTTGCTGCTCTGCCTTTGAGTAAGCCCGCTTCTGCAAGCATAAAGGTCGAGGCGCAAGAGACACTGAGGCAGCTTCCTTGTTCTGCATAGTGGTTAAGTACGTCCATGACTTGCGAGACTTCTTTGCTGCTCAAACTGTCTTCTAGTTCCGCGAGCAATTTTTTGCCTGAGCCTGGTAGTAGCACCCAATCGGCTTCCACCTCACCGCGTAGTAGCTGCTGAAACGTGTAGTCACATGTGAGCTCTAATCCCGCTCCCGTGCGGATTTTTTTTCGATGTCCGGCGGTAACGATACGCAAGCCTTGCGATTCGTGGCTGCGCTCGATGAGGAAATTGGCCGTGCGCAAAATGTCCAGCGTAATTGCCAGACCGGAATCCAATATGCCTTCTGTGGCTAAAACAAGAAAGGTTTTCATTTGTCCATTATCACATGAAATATGTCATATTAGACACTTCAAAAACACTCACCCTCGATCTATAGTTTGCCCACTGTCGCATTATTGAATTATTAAATTATTGAGTACGAGGTGAGGTTTCATGAGTCAGGTATCACAATCCAATTCGCAGCTACCGCCTGCCGACCAGCCAAGTCCTTTGCTAGCAGGTTTTGAAGTGAAGATGCTGAGCTTCATTGGCAGCACGAAGAAAGTCTATGTCGCTGGTGATGGACCCGCAGTCATCGTGCTCACGGAGATGCCTGGCATCAGTCCGCAAGTGATCCGCTTCGCCAAGTGGGTGATCGACGCCGGCTTTACCGTGTATTTGCCGTCTTTGTTTGGTGTCGATGGCGCGGTGCCGAATGCCGAAGACGGTGCTGCGATTTTGAAACGGGCTTGTGTCAGTGCCGAGTTTCGCGCCTTTGCGAGTAATGAGTCTAGCCCGGTGACGCAGTGGTTACGGCACTTGGCCAAGCACGCGCATCAAGAGTGCGGCGGCATCGGTGTGGGTGCGATCGGTATGTGCTTTACGGGTAATTTTGCGCTGACCATGATGCTTGAATCGGTCATGCTAGCGCCGGTGTTGTGCCAGCCTTCGCTACCGTTCGATGATCCTTCAGCGATTAATATGTCGGACGATGAGCTGAATGCCGTTGCTGCTAGGCTAGAGCAAGACGATTTGTCGGTGCTGGCCTACCGCTTTGAAGGTGATCGCTATTGTCGCGCTGAGCGCTTTGATGCGTATAGCAAGGCCTTGGGAAAACGATTTGTCGCCAAGGTTTTACCCGATAGCGCCGCGCATCCGAGTCCGCCCCCTTTCTTCGAAAAAATCGTCGCTTGTCCGCATAGCGTGGTGACGGCGCATCTGGTGGATGAGCAGGGTCAGCCTACCATCGCCGCACGCGATGAAATTCTGGAATTTTTCAGAAGTAAATTATTGCCTGCAACGGACGCCGCTGGATTCCTGCCTACGCAGGAATGACAGACTTTGCTGTTACTTTGCGCTCTGTACTTCTTCACACTACAGAACACTTGTGTAGATACCGATACCTTGGAGGAGCTAGAAGCGCAGATTTCGAGCATCAAAAGCTAGCGCCTGTGGGACTTTATCCGGCATCCAGAACTCACCTTTATTGAGAGAATAGAATTGACCATGCCCCACTCAATCACCGAGAATAAACCAAAGCCACCAATTGCGGCTTCACAAGTGCCTGCGCGACTAACGTCATCTAACTATCCATCAGTTTTCGCGGTCCAAATGGTCGGACGAAAAAAGCACGCGCTAGGTGACTATTTTGGTCTGAATAACTTCGGCGTGAATTTGACTGAACTGCAATCAGGCGCGCGTTCTTCATTAGTTCATTATCACACGCGGCAAGATGAGTTCATCTACGTGTTGGACGGGAGTGTGACCTTAATCTTTGGTGATAGCGAACTGGTGCTGCATGCGGGCATGTGCTGTGGTTTTCCAGCGATGGGCGCTGCGCACTCACTCATTAATCACAGTGATAAGATTGTACGTTATCTCGAAATCGGTGATAGAACAGAGGGTGATGAGGGGATCTATCCTCAGGATGATTTACAGGCGCTGCGCGTTGATGGGCGTTGGCAATTCGTGCATAAAGACGGGCGTCCTTATGGTAACGATGTCTAGTCGGGTTGTTCGCAATGTTGATTAACAAGGATAAATAAGCCAATGATTAATGTTTCTTCAAGAGCGTCCAAAGTCGCTCTGGTTACCGGTGCCAGCAGAGGGATAGGCGCAGCCACCGTTTTGGCACTTGCACGTGACGGCTATGCGGTTGGTATCAACTATCTGAGTAGTGACAGCGCTGCACAGCAATTGCTAGACGAGGTCGTAAAGCTCGGTGGGCGCGCCGTATTGTTAAAGGCGGATGTGTCACGGCAGAACGAAGTCGAGCAGATGTTTCTAAGGCTGGATAAAGAGTTAGGAACGATCGACGTTTTGGTCAATAACGTGGGTATCTTGTTGCCGCAATCCAGTGTCGTTGATATGGATGCGGAGAGAATTCTTCGCGTGTTGCAGACCAATGTACTCAGTGCATTCTTATGTAGTAAGTACGCGATCCAACGCATGTCGACGCAGTGTCATGGCAAAGGTGGTGCGATCGTGAATGTCTCTTCAGCCGCAGCTCGACTTGGCTCGCCTAACGAATACATTGACTACGCCGCATCGAAAGGCGCGATCGATTCGCTGACCAAAGGCTTGTCCTTAGAGCTCGCGCCACAAGGCATACGGGTAAATTGCGTACGCCCCGGATTTATCCATACCGACATCCACGCTGCTGGGGGTGACCCGCTACGTGTTGATCGCTTAAGTGCAGGGATTCCCTTAGGACGTGGCGGGTATCCGAACGAAGTGGCAGAGGCCATTTGTTTTTTAGCGAGCGATGCGTCGTCCTACATGACGGGTGCATTTTTGGATATCGCGGGTGGCAAATAAAGAATCATGTAACTTGGTCTTGAGGGTGCCGCTGACCGTGAAGGCTAGGTTTGTTTTTTTGGACCGAGCAAGATTCATTTGTCTTAGATAAAGGAGCAACAATTGATTTCCCACGTCTTCATAGGAATTACCAACCACGCACGTGCCCATGATTTTTATTCCGCGATCATGGATGAGCTGGGCTATGTTTTGAAGTTTTGTTATCCCGAAAAATCTTGGTCGGGCTGGGTTGAGAAAGGTAAGCCTCGGCCTATCGTAGGCATTGGCAAACCCTACGACGGCGAGCCCATGAGCGTCGGTAATGGTCAAATGCTGGCTTTGCTAGCCACTACCCGAAAAATGGTGGATGCAACATATGCTAAAGCCATCGCGCTCGGCGCAACTTGCGAAGGTGCTCCTGGTCTGCGCCCGCATTACCACCCCAATTATTACGGTGCCTATTTCCGTGATCTTGATGGGAACAAGATTTGCATCTGCTGCCATGAAGTTGAAGGCTAGGACAAGTCGCCGTGGCAGTTTGAGAAATATTAGCTGGCATAAATAAGTTGGAAGAAAGGCTGCGTTTGCAGCCTTTCTTGCTTTTTTGTTCATGCAATTCTCAATGCCTTTTGAAAAGCACACGCCAGTAAGCACTAAACCGCACAGAAAACATGAAACAACTAGACGGCAAGTGCCCCAAAGGAATATTCTTTCACTATTCCCCTAAGTAATGGTTCTTATTCGGTAAGCACCTTGCTAAATGAACAAAGTGATGAGCAAATAATTATCTCAGTGCTAATTTCAGTAGCAATTTCAGTGAAAAACTTGCTGAACAATTCATTGATGGTCGCAATATCCCGCCGCTAGTGGCAAAGATTTAGGTATTTTTCAAAGTTTTTTAGGAGTTGGTTATGGGCAAGGACGAAAACGGTGTTGTGTACGGAACGGAAGATCTACTGACCGCTTTATGTAATTCCGTCACGCGGGTGTTGAACGTAGCGACACAAACAAAAATCCACTATTCCGCCATGGTTCAGCGCATTACCAAAATCGGGCTGAAGCCGGACATCGGCTGCTTCGTTTTGTTTGACGGTGGCTTCTCTGGCTTGGTGGTCTTGAATTTCTCAGGCTCCGCTGCTTTAGAAATCTACGAAAAATACATGCTCAGTATGGGCATGCCCAAATCTGAACTGGCCTCATCGTTCACCTCAGATGAGGTTTCAAATATTTTGGGCGAATTGATGAATCAGATTGTTGGTGACTTCACTGGCAAAATCCGCCGCGAGTTACAAACCAATATCACGCAAAACCAACCAAAGATGCTGGTGCTCAACAAGCAAGTCATGCTCAGCGTCGATACGCCACTAGACCGCCCGGAAATCCGCCGCGTCTCCTTCTTCACCGAGAGCAATAATATCTTCTATCTGGAGCTGGCAATCGATCGCACCGAGTTCATCAAACTGCATGACTTTGATTCTAGCGAAGTGCTCGACCCAGATGCCTTGCTCGATAGTGAACAAGCAGACCGCGCAAAAGACAAACCAGCACCCGCTGCAACGCCAGCTGAGGATAGCGATAGCGATGAGCTTTTAAGGTCTTTGGGAATGTAATTTCAAGTTAGTTTTGCGGGTAAAAAGATTTGTGTCGGTTTTTACTTGATCGACACAAATCTCCTTCAATATTGCAGTATCTTTTATTGCACATCGCCAAAGAGACATTGTTTAGCTCGCTAAATAATTAAGAGCTCATTCAAGAATCTAAATCCCCAACTTAAAATCAAACGCTGCAATCACCTGCAAAAAAATCCGCAATGCCGGATTCGCATCGTTCTCGCGCCAGAGCACTAATAGATCTGACGTCGGTGGAATCTTGATGAAATTGACTTCATGCTTTAAGTGATGCGAGTAAGAAATCGGCATGACAGATATGCCGAGTCCTTTGGCGACCAAGCCCAATAGCGCAACGCCAAAATCGGATTCCACATGAATAATCGGATCAAACCCCGCGCCTTGAAAAATCGCGCGTAACTGCGAGGCGTGTTCGCTTTTTCCATTGAGTGCAGGTAAGACGAATTCTTCGTCCTTCAGTTTATATAAATCTTGTAATGTGAGCTCACGTTTGCCCGCAAAACGATGACCAGCGGGGACTACCAACGCAAAATTCTCTGTCATTAAATGACTTGATGCCAAATCTTTGGCTTTTGCCGATTCGCGATTGAAGGCAATATCAATGCGATGTGCCAACAAGAATGGATCAACATCGCTGGCATCGACCTCGATCATTTGCGCCACGATATGTGGGTGCTTTTGATGCAAAGCGAGTAGCAGATCAGGTAACACTGAAAAGGTAATCGAAGCCGGAAATCCTATACGTATCGCACCGACTTCTCCCGCCGCGATCAGGCTGGCACGGCGCGTCACGCTTTCATAGTCAGCGAGTAATTTAGCATATTGGTCGCGCAGAAATT
The DNA here is from genome assembly GCA_963511665.1 of uncultured Undibacterium sp. Classification (GTDB taxonomy): domain Bacteria; phylum Pseudomonadota; class Gammaproteobacteria; order Burkholderiales; family Burkholderiaceae_D; genus Undibacterium. Next base: position 3,930 of record CAUPKC010000016.1, on the reverse strand, counting down.
CTCCGGCTGACGTGAGTTTGACATTACGTTTATCCCGTTCAAACAAATCAAACCCTAGCTCCTGTTCCATACTTTTGATATGGCGGCTAAGTGCAGACTGAGTGATGAAGACTTTCTCGGAGGTTTTCCAAAAATGTAGTTCATCGGCTAGGGCTAGGAAGTATTGGATTTGTTGGAGGTTCATGCTTGATCTCTTTATATCGCTTGCTGATTAAACGCTCAAGAAATAGAAACCCGATTCTATCTTTTATCAATCTGCACGGAGAATTACGAAGGTGCAGGCCGGGGGCAGCCCGGCAGCTGCTCACTTTTCTTGCTTCGCCAAGAAAAGTAAGCAAAAGAAGGCGACGCAGGCGTCACTGCCCTTCGGGTTCCCAATTGTGCAATACAAAAAATGGGAAAGTCTTGAAACTCGCTACGCTTTGCCGTGGTATTGTTCGCTTGCAAGCGAACATCGTTACGCAGGCAAGATGCAAGCATCTTGAAATTCCTGCTACACCTCAAACACAAGACTTTCTTTTTCCATTTTCTGTATCGCACAATTGGCAGTGCCACATGCGAAAAAACCAAGGTATCCGAAGGTGACACGAAACCCTCTAGTAAAATATTTAACTCATATTTCACATTAATTAACTCGAATTTAGCATTTTTATGCATTAAACAGAAGCGTAAATTACGTCTGTGAGTCTGGTAAATGAAGCTTAACAATTCAGTGCGACGTGTGAATCGAAGGAATGTGTATGGAAATGCAGCAGATAAAACAAGATAAATACTTGAATAGCCTAGGCTGGGGCGGTGGGATTGTTTGCTTGATTGCTTATGGCTTAAATACGCAACAACTACTGGCCAGCACGTCTCTGGCGTTTTTGTCGATGAATGTATTTGGATGTTGCTGCTTGATCTATTACACCTATAAAAAAGAAGCGTTCGCGAATACTTTTTTGAATGGCGTTTATTTGTTGATGACTTTGCTGGCACTTTTTGCGCAAATTTAACTAAGCGCATAATTTAGCAAACTTTATTCAACCAACTCAATTTAGCAAACCCAACTAAGCAGATCTGAATAAGAGAGAAAGAAATGATTACTTTAAAACGTACCGATTCAAACAATACCGATTTTCAAAAATTGGTCGTGGAGCTAGATCGTTATCTGGCTATCATGGATGGTGACGAGCATACGTTTTACGCACAATATAATAAATCGGATGGCTTGAAAAACGTGGTCGTGGCTTACGATGGAGATACTCCGGTTGGCTGCGGTGCGATCAAGCACTATGTGGACAACGTGATGGAAGTGAAGCGTATGTACGTCGCACCAGGTGCGCGCGGCCAAGGTATCGCCTCCACTGTATTACAAGAATTAGAAGACTGGACGATGCAGTTAGCTTACAAAACATGTTTACTAGAGACTGGCGTCAAACAGCTGGAAGCAATACGTCTGTATCAAAAAAGTGGTTACCAAATTGTTCCTAACTACGGGCAATATGAAGGCGTATCAAATAGCGTCTGCTTCGAGAAAACGATTCATCAACTAGTAAGCGATTTTGCCAGCTAATTCTCAAAACCTCCCTCGCTATCGATTAAAATCTAGAAATAGAAATGTGAGGAGCTTGATATGGACATGAAACGCATCAATGCAGGCAAACTGCGAGCGATTGGTTACGATATGCGCGAGCGGGTCTTGCGTGTAGAGCTAGATGACGGCACGGCTATCGATTATGCCGGTGTCGGACAGGAAGTCTGGCGTCGCTTCTCGACCGCTTCATCCAGCGCTGCCTGGAGCTTTTATCGTGACAATATCGAGGAAGAATTTCAGGGCAAGCGTGGTCGTGTAAGCACCTCTGCGAATCCCAGTCGAGCCGCATTGGAAGATTTGTTCCGAGCGAGTGACGACCATACCAAAGACTAAGCGCTTTACCCCCCTCTTCCCTTACTTTCCGACATAACTCTTTAGGCAGGTGCAATTTGAAACGCCCTTCTCCAACAAATGGAAAAAGGCATGCATCGTTCCTGCCCTTCTCTCAAAGCAGAAGAAACGCTTAAATCTTGCCATCAGGCGAAGACACGCTAATCGCACTTTTCAGTACGCCAACGAACAAACTAAATGTTGTGACTGGCGCATGCTGTCCTCTCACTATTAAGCAGGCATTGAGGAAACAAGCATGGAAACTGATCAAAAGAGCGGTGTGCTTTTACAAATACGACAAGTCAACGATACCCAATGGGAAGTCAACGAAACGGGTACGCATACCCCGCTAGGAACGTTTGAGACCCGAGATAAAGCCTTTGATTTCGCGACAGATATTTCTAAAGCCAAACCTGGTTCTTGGGTTGATTTGGCGATCGAGCCGAGTCAAAAAGAGGCCAAAGAAAACGCGAAAGAAAGCCTGCTTGACGATGCTTTGGAAATGAGTTTTCCATCCAGCGATCCAATCTCAGTGAACTCAGGTATTACGCGAATTGAGGTCGCACCAGAAATGGTCGATGCAGGTGCGGATCACCAAAATAGCCAGCGCATAGAGCCGGCAAAGAAAGAAAAGTAAGCGGGCATCCGTTCGAACTTAGTTAAGCAAAGTTGGGCAAAGTTGAACAATCTATAGGGTATCGTCATGCATCAATATAACATCGCTGTCATCGTAGGTAGCCTTCGCGAGGCTTCACTTAACCGCAAACTGGCGGACGCCATGGCAGAAATGGCGCCACTAGATTTCATCTTTAAACAGATAAATATTGGCGATTTCCCCCCCTACGACCAAGATGATGACGCCCATCCCTCGGATCCAGTGAAACGATTGAAAGCCAATATCACAGCATCACAGGGCTTACTGTTTGTAACGCCCGAATACAATCGCTCGATTCCTGGTGTACTCAAAAATGCGATTGACCATGCCTCACGCCCTTATGGTGAGAGTGTCTGGAAAGGCAAACCTGCAGGCGTTATAGGTGTGTCCATTGGCGCGATCGGCACTGCTTTAGCACAACAACATTTACGCAATATTTTGGCTTATCTGGATGTCCCTACGCTAGGACAACCGGAAGCCTTTATCCACTCGATTGAAGGTTTTTTTGACGAAGACGGAAAGGTCAATCCAGGCAGTAAAAAGTTTATCCAAACTTGGATGGATTCTTATGTGGCATGGGTCAGAAAACACGTAGTTTAATCAGACCCTGTAGTTCATCGAAGCATGCCGAATTTATGCCGCTGCTTCATCACCCTTTTATCCTCTCATCGAAAGAACACCATGCATGATCTCAATAACACTGTACACAAGGGCAGAGACACCGATGCCTTACGCGCTGCCGCTAAGAATATTGATGATGGCGCGGTCACGGCAGGTTATCAAGGTAATCGCAAACAAGTCATAGCGATGCTGAATGCAGCGCTGGCGACAGAGCTGGTTTGTGTCTTGCGTTACAAACGTCACTATTACACCGCCAGCGGTCTGCAAAATGGCCCGATCAAAGCGGAGTTTCTACAACATGCAACAGAAGAGCAAGCACATGCGGATTTGTTAGCGGAACGTATCGTGCAGCTCAATGGTAAACCGGACTTCAATCCTGCGACATTGATAGTACGCAGTCATGCCGAGTACGACGACGCTGACAATATTCAAGCGATGATCAAAGCCAATTTGATAGCTGAGCGTGTCGCCATCGAGTCCTATCGCCAAATGATCGAACAAATTGGTGAAACCGATCCGACCACACGACACATGTTGGTCGGCATTATGGCGATGGAAGAAGAGCATGCGGATGATATGCGTGACTTGTTGGCATAGCTTATTGGCTTATTCATTTGAGTAACCTGCTGGGGTCAATTGGTGCGCACCACTCACCATGACTGCTAAGTAACTAGTACCCTTGCTGCGAACTAGTGTGGCCAGTTCGCAGGCATGTTCTAAGACTACTTCCGCAGTCGCTAAGCCGCTC
>CAUPKC010000015.1:0-82787 GCA_963511665.1 uncultured Undibacterium sp. | reverse complement strand
TCCCAGATCGAAAATTCTGGAAAATGACACAAAAATGCCCATTTTAAATTCAAATCGGCACCAAACAAAATCGAGCTGGAACCCGCATAGTTATAAGGTTTCTTCAGCTTTTAATGCAATTTAACCGGACAGTAGTGATATTGTTGATAAATTAAGTCGATTGAGTTAACTCTCAATCTTGTCTGTTTGAATTAGAGTTTACCCTCATAGGAGAATTTCTCGTGATCAAATTCAAGAACAAAACCGCAATTGCTGTCTTTGCCGCTTTTGGCGTCGGTCTTGCTGTCGGAAATTTCCCAACGGCATTTGCCACATCTGACAAGACTACCAAGCTTACTGAAAAGTCCTTCACCGTCTCGATTGATGAAGTAAAAAAGAACTTTGTGTTCGGGGATGAGTTCTCAGGCACATACACCAAAACAGTCACTATGTCGGATGGTGCGCAGCGTCAAATCGAGCTCACTCCTATGGTTCATAATGGGATGCAGGTAATTCGGCTCAAGGACACCGGTGGCCTCACCTACATGTCGCTCAATGGAACGACAACCAACGGCACCTTGATGATTCAAGTCCAAGATAATGAAGCATCACGGGCTGCACTCAAAGGACAAGGCTGGAAGTAGCAGAAGTTGTTGGCTCCCCTTAACTTAAGTGTTATAGCCTGAAGCAGTAGGAAACATTAAATATGCTTTTGTGGTTCATCATCGGATGTGAAATTGGATTTTGGATATTTCTATTTTTAGGCTTATTCATTAGGTACATTTTGAAATATCCAAGAACTGGAAAAGCGGTTCTGTTTTGCGTGCCTCTATTAGACCTCACGCTTCTGTTTGCAACAGCAATTGATCTGCATAACGGCACAGTCGCCGAGTTTGCACACGGTCTTGCAGCCGTGTACCTTGGATTCACTGTCGTGTACGGTTCTGATGTAGTAAAAAGGCTAGATCAATACGCGGTCTACAAGTTTGTTTCTGGTGAAAAAAGAAGGAAATTTCGTTGCATGGTTGGAGCCACGCAATACATGAGTGGAAGCAATGGTTAAAAGGCGTTGCAGCCGGCGCTATTGCTGCAATTTTATTGTTTTGCGCGATTAAATTTGTAAACCAAGCTGAAAGAACTCAACTTCTTAACGAATGGTTTCTTTACATTTTTTGGTTTTTAGCTATATGGTTTGTGTGCTGGCCTTTGTGGTATACGGTTTTTCTCAAAAAATCTAAATCGTAAATTGACATGCTAATGCAGGACAGTCGGCGGGGTATCGCCGCTAGCTATTTTCGCATTAACTTATAAATTGGTGGCGGCGATCCCAGCACCTCAACGTAATGAGAACTATGAGTCCTATGAATAACACCGATGAAAAAATAATAGAGCTTAGTAAGGCCAAAATGCTTTTTCTAATCGTAGCTGCGTGCGGTTTTGTCATCGGTGGGTTTTAGATGCTTCAGCTGGATTCTGCCGAAATTGCATCTCAAGGTCGCTTCAATAGCCCCATACTTGTTCATGGAATTGGCGTGATATCGATTGTGTTTTTTGGTCTATGTGGATTGTTCGGAGTTAGAAAGATTCTCGATAAAAAGCCTGGGCTTATTTTGAGTTCCTCTGGAATAGTCGATAATTCAAGCGGCGTATCAGCGGGGCTTATACCGTGGTCAGAGATCCTAGGGTTTGACATATTTGAGGTACAAAAGCAAAAAACACTTATCGTCAAAGTCACTAAACCCGAGCGGTATATTGAGGTAGGTGGTTCGGTGAGACGCATGCTCAACAGGATGAACTTCAAATTGTGCGGTAGCCCAATCGCCATCACATCGAATTCATTACAAATCGACTTCGACGAGCTGCTCGATATCTGCAATAGGTATTTTGAAAAATATGGAAAAAATTCGTAAATGACGGACGGCAGTTCGGCGTCCTATTGAGGTAGCCAAGTGCGGTAGGTGCGATTAGCGAAGCGTAATCGCACGCATGACACTGGTGAATGACAAGCTATCAATTCCGGCAGTGGATGGCAATATATTTTTACCGATAGTATGTCGATAGATCAACACTGCACATAGTCTAGGCGACGCGGGTTTCACCCTATAGGCGTGAACAAAAATCTAAAACCAAAATTTAAAATTAGTTGTAAGCCGAATAGATGCTAGGTTTCCGCCCTTTCAAGGGGCGGGTTAGGGTGGTGATGGGTTTGGTTTAAGTAATCAATGTCGTCAATTGTTCGACTTAAACCCATCCCCATTCCGACCTTCCCCTTGAAGGGGAAGGAGTAAAGTAATCGCCTTCGGAACTTCAGGCAAATCTCGATTTTGCTCAGCGCTTATGGGGCTTCACCACGTAAAGTCATCCGGAATCTGGTAGGCTGCATACGGATCATCTTCATCAATTTCTGTAGATGTTTTCTTCACTCGCACCACCAGCGACGCATCGCGTTCAGCGATTTTGTCCGCAACTATCCTTGGTACTAATTCCGTTTTTCCATCCACACAGACGATCACTAGTCGGCCAGCAGTGAGATGCCCCTGTACCTCAGCTGACACATAGATCTTATCGATCTTGGTGCCATGGGTATAGTAATAGGTGATGTCGCCTGCCCCCTTGCTTTGTCGATTGGTTTGCACCATCTGCACGATTTGCGCAAAAACGGCTTTTTCAGCGGCGGCCGCATCGCGTTGTGCATTGAGTTCACGCGCGCGTTCGGCGTTTTTTCGTTGCACTTCAAGCGCCGCCAAACGTGCCTCATCGACGTTCTCGCTTCCAGTCCGGCGCTCGACCTTTTTCTGTTTGACCTTGTCCTGGTGAACCAGTTTGGCTTTGTTTTTATCGACAAGTCCCGCTTTTAAAAATTGATCTTGCAATGATGCCATCGTACATTCCCATAAAATAAGTGCCACTGATCCAAGTGAAAGCTGCCGACCAATCGCAAGTCGCTAGCATAGCAAAATTTCCGCTTCTGCGCCCCTATCAGCCTCAACCGAGTTCCCCCTGCTAAAATTGATTGGCGATGTAAATCCATTGTGACCATGCATTTTTATCCATGCGGATTCACTTGTGATCGTAAATGATTTCCCCTGTGGTTCATTTCTTTTCCTTCATCTTTCTTAAAGCCTCAGAGAAGACCGCGACGCGTTTTTTCTCTTGTTCGACGACTGCTGCTGCAAGGGCGAAGAAGCTTTCATTGCCGAGTTTGGCTCGCGCTTTGTCAGCGGCATTGACCGTTTGTAATGGCAGTAGATAAGTTAATCGTCCATCTGTAATGGCCAGGCATCGCGGGTTGGGCTCCTTCACTAAGCATTTTTGAGGCATCCGCGTCACCATGTCACATAGCCGTCATTAAAGCTTGCCAAAATTCGACGTTTGACTGAGATGCATTCTTTTAATGCGCTCATTTTTCAGGCTTTTCCTTCTTTAGACGAGAGACATCTATGTTGACATCCGGCCGACGCCATCTTTTGGCATCACTCATTCTTCCCATCACACTCTTGAGCGGCTGCGGTGGCAGTAGCGATGAAACAAAAGAAACGCCAATTCCGGTCGTTCCAACGCCACTTAGCATGACTTTGGAAAAAATCGGCAGCTACGATGGCGCTGCGCTTGGTGCCGCTGAAATTACCGCGTTTGATCCTGCTAGCAAACGTTTGTTTGTTGTAAATGGTGCCAATGGCTCAGTGGATGTACTCGACTTAACTACGCCAGCAACACCAAAATTAATCAGTACGATCAATATCAGCAGCCTGGGCGGCGGCGTCAATAGCGTTGCGGTCCATGATGGCTTGGTTGCTTTGGCCATCGAAGGAAAACAAAAAACCTCAGCGGGTGTAGTTGCTTTCTATAATGCGGCTGACCTCAAGTTGTTGCACTCAGTCACCGTTGGTGCATTGCCTGATATGTTGACATTTACCTCTGATGGTAAGCAGCTTGTAGTCGCTAATGAAGGCGAACCAAATAGCTATGGCCTGGCCGATTCTGTCGATCCTGAAGGGTCTGTTAGTGTCATCACGGTAAACCGTACCGGTACATCGACGGTTGCCACTGCCGACTTTAAAGCTTATATCGGCAAAGAGGCGGAGCTCCGTGCAAGTGGCGTGCGTATTTATGGCCCAGGTGCAAATGCAGCGCAAGATCTGGAACCAGAGTATGTCGCGATTAGCGCCGACAATAAAACCGCTTACGTGACTTTGCAAGAGAACAATGCCATCGCCATTGTCGATATCGCTACAGCGAAAGTGACAGCAATCAAACCATTGGGCTTTAAGAATCACAATGTCGCTGGTGCGGGTTTGGATGCGAGTGACGAAGATGGTGGCACGAACACCAACAGCGGAACACCCGCTGTTAAAATCGTTCCACAACCGGTGAAGGGCATGTATTTGCCTGATGCTATTGCACGCTATACCGTGAATGGCAGCACTTATCTGATCACGGCAAACGAAGGTGATGCACGTGCTGATTGGCCAGGGTTTAATGAAGAAACGCGCGTGGCTACGCATTGCAAATTGGGTTTAGACCCAGTGGTATTTGGCAGTGAGGCGACAAATTTACTGTTTGATTCTAACCTTGGACGCTTACGCATCACGACGACGCCGAACGGCGGTAAAGATGGCAAAAATGCTGCAGGATTGTGTACCGAATTGTATTCATTTGGCGCACGTTCATTTACGATTTGGTCTAGTGATATCCTCAGAGTGTTTGATTCTGGTGACGATCTTGAGCAACGTACAAAAGCGCTCAGCAATGTCGCTTTCAATGCTAGCCATGACAACAATACGCTCGACGGACGCAGTGCCAGCAAAGGTCCTGAGCCAGAAGGCGTCGTTGTCGGCACGTTCGGCAACAAGACTTTCGCCTTCATCGGCATGGAACGTGTTGGTGGTGTGATCGTGTATGACGTCAGCAACCCAACTGCGCCAAGCTATGTCACTTATCTCAATACCCGTAATGCAATAACAGGTGATCGTGGACCTGAGGGCTTAACACTGATCACTGCAGACAAGTCACCTAATGGCAAACCATTACTCATCGTTGGTAATGAAGTCAGTGGCACGACCGCTGTCTTTCAATTGAATTTGACCTACTAAGATGTCGATGGCATGTGTCTGATCTAAGTTAGTATTCAGACGCTGATTTGGAAGTCAAAAAAGCCTCCTTCGCGGGAGGCTTTTGTACTTTGGAAAACCAATTCTGAGTGTGTAGTGTGTAATAGGCGAAGCTGTATTACACCGTCCGATAGCAAAATGAAAAACGGCAAAAAAATCATTTTTATATCTAAGTTCTCAAAGAAAACGATGTACTGCCATGATGAACGTTCATGCAGCGCAACACACCTTCGGCTAGTGGCACCCTACGAAAAGCTTACGCCTTATCGGTGTTCCCTAACTCGCCTGCGTTCCTCCCATCTTGTTCAAAGTCAAACAGAAGCCAAAAACTGCAAGAGTTGATTCACGAAAAAACGACAGATTGGGCTTACCTACACAAATGTCGCCGATGCAAAATTGCGCAAGGCTACAATGCTGTTTGTAGAAAAAATCAGTGCTATCTATGCAGACTCCAGAAAAAACGAATCCGGCTTCGGTATCGACTATGCAGCCACGCACGCTGAGCGAAAATGCTCAGCTGATGCGTATTCTGGCGCGCATTGGTTGGGCTACTTTGATTCTTCTGGCTTTGATTGGTGTCGGCGTCGTTGGCTTCTATCTTATTAGCGACAAGACCAGCTGGGAGAATGCGATCTATATGACGCTGATCACGATCTCCACGGTTGGCTATGGTGAAGGCGTGCCACTCACCTCGTTTGGTGCCAAGATTTTTGCGGGATTGATGAGTATTTCAGGCTTGGGTGTGTTGACCTTTTTATTTACCAGTCTGACTGTTTTTTTTCTTGAAAAAGATCTGGACTATTCCCTGCGGAGACGACGAATGGAAAAACGTATCAAAAAATTGCGACAACATTTTATCGTTTGCGGCTTTGGGCGGGTCGGTCGTAATGTGGCATATGAGTTGCAAAAGACAGGGCGGTCTTTTGTTGCCATTGACCCCGATCAAACCAACTTCGACGAATTTTTAGACAAGTTTCCTGACCTACTCTATTTGCATGGCGACGCGTCTGACGACGATCTTTTGTTGGGCGCAGACATTACCGATGCACGCGGCTTGTTTGCTGTGACGGGTGATGATTCACGTAACCTCATGATCATCATTACCGCCAAACAGTTGAATCCACAATTGCGTATCGTGGCGCGTTCACATGAACTGCGTAATGTGGAAAAGATGCGTAAAGCGGGTGCCGATGAAGTGATTTGCCCAGACTTTACTGGCGGCATGCGTATGGCCTCGGCGATGGTAAGACCGCATGTGGTGAGTTTTTTGGATGAGATGTTGAAATCAGAAAAAAATCTGCGGGTTGAGGAGGTCGAGGCACCGCCTAATTTTCCTGCCACAGCTATGGGCAAGCTCCAGCTTCGCAGCCCGGACTATATTTTGATTGCCGTTCGTGCTGAAAATGGTTGGACCTTTAATCCCGATGATCAATACTTACTTCGCGCTGGCGATGTGATCGTGGCGATGACAAGCACTGAAGGACGGGCTGCGATAGAAAGTCATTTGTTGGACATGATTCGAGGCTAAACAGGAAGTGAGAGGCGAATATGAAATCGTTTGTGAAAGTATTGCTTAGTGTGGTTTTGATCAGTTCTGGTCTGTATGTGTATGCCGATGATTTTTCGGATGGGGTTGCATTGTATGAACAGCAGGATTTTCCGGCCGCTGCCGCTGCGTTTAGGAAAGCTGCAGACCAAGGCAAGTCCGATGCCCAGTTTAATCTTGGCCTAATGTACTTAAAGGGGGAAGGTGTCGCGCAGGATTACGTTGAGGCGAAAGTGCTGTTTGAAAAGGCAGCGCAGCAGAATAATGTCCGGGCCCAAGTCAATCTCGCCCGGATGTATGCAAAAGCCAGGGGCGTCGCGCCTAATTACGGCATGGCGGTCTATTGGTTCAATAAGGCAGTGGCGCTCGGGTACGCCGACGCGCAATATAGTTTGGGGGTTTTATATGTGAATGGGTTTGGCGTTTCACGTGACTATGATAAAGCGCGTGATCTATTCTCAAAGGCCGCGCAACAAAAGAACGCCAGTGCTCAATATCAGCTAGGGCTAATGTACTTCAAAGGAAAAGGCGTTTCGATCGATAAAGTTGAGGCTATGAAGTGGTTAATTCTTGCTGGCGATTATGATGATGCCGTGACCTATCGTAAGTATGCAGAGTCGCAAATGAGTAAGACAGAAATTGAGGAAGCCAAGGTAGAGGCGGCGAAAGTTCAATGAATGCGTAGGGTGTAATAGGCGAAGCCGTATTACACGGTCCGATGGCATTTTGAAAAACGGCACAACAATTTATTTGCAAATCTAAAGTACCCAGGAAAATGATGTAAAGCCATGATCAACGTTCATGCGGCGCAATACGCCTGCGGCTATTGGTGCCCTACGAAAGGGTTATTCCTTACCGAGTTATGTAGAGTATTTGAGAAAAAACATCCATGTAGCTATTTATTTCACCTAACCCACCAAGCCATCTATGCACAACTTCATAAAAACTTTCATCACTTCCATCGTCATCATCACCGCGATGACGCCCGTCATGGCAGCAGACAGCAATACAGACTGGGAAGCCCAGGTCAGAAAAGCCGACGACACTTATTGGCATGATTTTAATTTCGGAACCTCCGCCTCATTTAACTCTCACCTTTCACAAGACGTCGAGTTTTATCACGATCTCGGCGGAATGGTACTGGGCTACGAAGCCTTAGCTAAGGTCAATTCCGGCATGGATAACACTAAAAATCCTGGGCGTCGTGTGGTCGTGCCTGATACCTTGCGCATCTTTCCATTGCGTAAAGGACCCGATATTTATGGCGCTATTGTTATGGGTGAGCACGATTTCTTTAGCACCGAATCGGGAAAGGTTAAGACACGCGTGCTGCGATCGTCCTTCACTCACCTAATGCTGCTGAAAGACGGTGTTTGGAAAGTCGCGCGCATCTATAGCTACAATCATCAACGGGTAACTGATCCAGCGCAATGAATACGTAGGGCGTAAGAGGCGCAGCCGTATTACACCGTCCGATGACTTTATGAAAAACGGCAAAACATTTTATTTGCCCGTCTAAAGTATCAAAGCCAAGTAGGGTGGGCACGGTTTTTGTGCCCACGCAGATTTGGAAAACCTGGAGAGTGATTTTCTCGTAATTTGTACTTTTCACCTTTATCGACCCTTACGCGTGGGCACAATGAAGCCGTGCCCACCCTACGAATTTTCCTCGTCAAAACAAAAAAACGCTTCGAAACCTCGAAGCGCTTTTTGCATTTACAACCCTACAAAATCAATCTCACCCCAACTTTGCAAACGATTCCTGCATCTTACTCAAAGTCGCAGAGAAGCCCGCTACGCGTTCTTTCTCTTGTTCGACAACCGCTGCCGGAGCACGTGCCACGAAGCTTTCGTTGCTGAGTTTGGCTTGGGCTTTGTTGATTTCGGCTTCGAGTTTTGCCATTTCTTTCGAGAGGCGTTCGCGTTCTGCTGCGACGTCGATTTCTACTTTCAACATCAGCTTAGTTTCACCAACGATGGAGACTGGCGCTGGTGAGTCTGGCAAAACATCGACGATCTGGACTTCAGACAATTTCGCCAAGGCTGCCATGTAAGGCGCGTAGCTTTCCATGCGTGCTTTGTCTGCTGCGTTTGCTGGTTGCAATAACAGCGGTACGCGCACTGCTGGAGATAATTGCATTTCACCGCGCAAGTTACGGCATGCATCGATGGCGGCTTTGAGGCCTGTCATCCAGTGTTCTGCGGCTTCGTCTATCGCTTCTGCATTCACCAATGGGTATGCTTGCATCATGATGGAGTCGCCTGCTGGGTTCAGCGTTTTGCCTGCCAATGGTGCTACCGTTTGCCATAAAGCTTCAGTGACAAAAGGAATTACTGGGTGTGCCATGCGCAGCGTTACTTCTAATACGCGTAACAAAGTACGACGCGTCGCACGTTGTTGTGCTGGTGTGCCTTGTTGTACTTGAACTTTCGCGACTTCCAAATACCAATCGCAGTATTCATCCCAAACGAATTTGTAGATGGCGGATGCGATATTGTCGAAGCGGTAGTCGGCAAAACCTTTTTCTAGTTCTGCTTCGGTACGTTGCAAGGTAGAGATGATCCAATTGTCGGCTTGTGAATAGTCCAGATCATTGTCCGTTGCTGTACCTGTGAAGCCGCAATCCTGTCCTTCAGTGTTCATCAAGACGAAGCGCGTTGCATTCCACAATTTATTGCAGAAATTACGGTAACCATCGCAGCGACCTAAGTCGAAATTGATGTTGCGGCCGAGTGAAGCATAGCTTGCCATTGTGAAGCGCAGCGCATCGGTGCCGTAAGCTGGAATGCCATCGGCGAATTCTTTGCGTGTGGCTTTGTCGATGCTGGCTGCTTGTTTCGGATTCATTAAGCCAACGGTGCGTTTTGCCGCGAGTTCGTCAACCGTGATGCCGTCGATCAAATCGATAGGGTCTAGCGTATTGCCTTTGGATTTGGACATTTTCTGGCCGCTGGAATCGCGTACCAAGCCATGTACATACACGGTGTGGAACGGCACCTTGCCAGTGAAGTGCGCGGTCATCATGACCATACGCGCTACCCAGAAGAAGATGATGTCGAAGCCTGTGACCAAGACAGACGATGGCAAGAATAATTTGCTATCGACGGTCAGTTCTGGCCAGCCCATTGTCGAGAATGGCACGAGAGCAGAAGAGAACCACGTATCGAGTACATCGTTGTCGCGATTCAATGCGCCAGTGTAGCCAGCGGCAACCGCTTTTGCTTGTGCTTCTGCTTCATCGCGTCCTACGAAGATTTCACCGTTCTCGCCATACCATGCCGGGATTTGATGACCCCACCATAATTGACGTGAGATACACCAGTCTTGAATATTGTTCAGCCATTGGTTGTAGGTCGTGCTCCAGTTTTCTGGTACGAATTTCACTTCACCATTGGCGACTTTTTCTAGCGCGACTTCGGCAATCGATTTGCCTGGGAAGTGCGTGCCTTCTGGTGCCGCTTTACTCATCGCCATAAACCATTGGTCGGTCAACATCGGTTCGATGACGACATTCGTACGGTCGCCACGTGGCACCATGAGTTTGTGTGGCTTTACAGATTCGAGCAAACCTAATGCATCGAGATCCGCGACCATTTGCTTACGGGCGACGAATCTATCCATGCCTTGGTAAACTGCAGGGCCGTTTTCATTGATCTTCGCATCCAGCGTTAAGATGCTGATCATTTCTAAGTTATGACGTTGACCAACAGCGTAATCGTTGAAGTCATGCGCTGGGGTAATCTTCACGCAGCCCGTGCCGAATTCTTTGTCGACATAGCTATCAGCGATGACGGGAATTTCTTTGTCAGTTAAAGGCAATTTCAACATCTTGCCCACGAAGGCAATATAGCGCTCATCGGTTGGATCGACAGCGACAGCAACGTCACCGAGCAAAGTTTCTGGGCGTGTGGTCGCTACCGTTAAATGGCCGCTGCCATCCGCGAATGGATAACGGATATGCCACATGGAGCCATCTTCTTCTTCCGATACCACTTCCAAATCTGACACGGCTGTACCTAAGACTGGGTCCCAGTTCACCAATCGCTTACCGCGATAGATCAAACCTTGTTCAACCAAACGGACGAAGACTTCGGTGACCACTTTGGAGCGCTCGGCGTCCATCGTAAAGTATTCACGATTCCAATCAGCAGACGCGCCCATGCGGCGCATTTGGCCAGTGATGGTAGAACCGGATTTTTCTTTCCATTCCCAGACTTTTTCTAAGAATTTTTCACGGCCTAAATCGTGGCGAGAAATCTTTTGTGCATCGAGTTGGCGTTCCACGACGATTTGCGTGGCAATACCGGCGTGATCGGTGCCCGGGACCCAAGTCGTATTGTGACCACGCATACGGTAGTAGCGTGTCAAGCCATCCATGATGGTTTGGTTAAACGCATGACCCATGTGCAAAGTGCCAGTGACGTTTGGCGGTGGGAGCTGAATACTGAACGATGGTTTGGACTCATCGGTGGTGGCGGTGAAGTATCCGCGCTTTTCCCATTCGGTACGCCAAAAGGATTCAATGTTGGCGGGTTCAAAAGATTTGGCTAATTCCATGATAGTGGCAGACGATAGAAGTTAAAGACCGGGGACTGAGGAAACTCTCTAAAAGTAGAGAAGATGTCAGTCATTAAGCGAAACCTTTGATTATAAATGAGCATTCGACTTTGCTAGAAAATATCGCAGCTTTTTCAGACTATTTTTGTACGCACGATGTTACGAACTAGGTTGGGCGTTATATAAGATTGTTAAGGAATCATAGGTTCTAAAGCACGTGTCTCAATATTTGACAAGTCTAAATTGACCTTGTCTTCTCATTTTGTCGCATATTCGAATCGCTCCCTAAAAAATTGCCGTGATACTTTAGGGTAAATGTTAGGATATGAAATCTATGCACGAAAATAATGAATTAGCATAAGCTTGGAGGCGAGTTTGCGTGCCGATTGCATGCTGATTAAATGCCGATTAAATGCGAGCGTCAGCGCTTAGTCAGCATCTAGTTTGCACATAATCTTTGTATATAAGTGGACTCGTACGCTATGGACAGAATGCCTCCCTGAGTCCAAACCAATTGACCCGAAAATTAACTGTCCGCTAGGCTTCGTGGGTCATTTTATTAATTAGTTTAGTAAGATTTCGAGCAAGCAATGGCAACGTGAGTAAGGTGATATTCGCATGAGGTGTTCATTTAATTTGGCTAATGATTTAGCTATTTGTTTAAAAGACAAAGAATTGAATGCATCAAGTGATGAAAAATATTATTCTTTGTTGCAAATGATTGTAATCGTCACATTGCTTTTCGTCGGCAATGTCGCCCAAGCAGACACCGACCTTCCTGCAGACATTGCGCGCTTGGATGCTATCCAAGTGGTCGCGGACAAGAATAATGACGAAGGTATACGCCAACTTATCGAATTCAAAAACAATCTTCCACTTAATGTTGACCCCAAAGTAAGACTAGAAACGCTCAGTATTTTAAGCGGCTTGTACTATGACGCAGGCAAAGGTGGTTTGGTCAAAGAGACTATCAATGAGTTCAATGCGCTCGCAAAAAAAATGCGCGATGAAGATGCTTTGCTATTGATTGAGATCTTCGATAGCTTCGATGTTTTTGATAAATCTGGTGCGGCAGATGCTTTCGTACATTTAGAAAAATTACGCAGTCGGGTAGTCAAATCCACTTCCGTCGGGATACAACTTCGTTACCATCGAACCTTGGCCAGTTTATATAGCATCACGAACAAATTTGACGAGGCACTCAAGCAATATTTAGACATGTTGAAATTGTCTGAGCGCTTGACGAAGCGTCAGGTGCAGGCGCGGATGGGGATTTGGAGCGCGATTTCGAATCTGTATTTACAAATGAAAGATCCGAAGAAAGCCTTAGATGCAACGACCGAAGCGTTGACCGGATCTTCGGCGACGATTGCGCCCAAAGCCTTTATCGAAATTTGTATTTCGCGCGGTATGGCTTTGAGTATGTTAAAGCGCAATGATGATGCCTTAAAGGAGTATGAGACAGCGTTGAGGATAGGTCGTGAGGAAAATCTGCCTTATACCGTAGCCTCAGCATTAATTAATATTGCAGATCAATATTTAATCAAGAAGGATTTTAAACGCGCGGAAATGTATGCTCGCGATGCCATGGCGAAGTCTGAGGCAATAGAAGACGAATGGAGTGTGGCGGGCGCCAAAGTGAATGCGGGTTTAGCATTGGGTGGACAAGGGAAGATCGCGCAAGGCGCGGATCTGGTCAATCAAAGCCTGGAGTATTTTCGGCGTATTCACGCCATCAGCGACGTGGAAGTAATACTTGGCGAGTTTTCACTGATGTATGAAAACGCCGGTATGTATAAAGAAGCGCTGACGCTGGTTCGTGAGCAGCAGAAACTCAGTGATGAAATTTTCCGGTCAGACCGAGCCAAGGCGGTTGCGGTATTGCAGGAACAGTTTGATGCTGAGCATCGTAAAAAACAGATAGAAATCTTGGCGAAAGATAATGCACTTAAAGACGCCGATATTCAAAATCACCGCTTGCAACAAGTCGTCGCTTTGTTGGCTTCGTTGGTGGCATTGTTAGCAGGTGCATTTATTTACATGTTGTATCGTCGGAGTAAAAAGCTCAACGAACAACTGCAAGAAGTTAACTTGCAATTGGAATTTCATGCGGTACGCGACCCTCTGACTGGTTTGCATAATCGTCGTTCGTTTATCTCTTTGATGGCAGTTCGCCCAGGTAGAGTGGACGTAGAGCGACGGGAAGGCTATGTCAGTCCTGATTGCATGATCTTGTTAGATATTGATCATTTTAAGCATATCAATGACACCTGGGGACATGCGGTCGGCGATGTGGTTCTCAAAGAGGTCGCTACACGTTTGCGAAGTGTGGTGCGGGATGAAGATATGCTGATGCGTTGGGGAGGGGAAGAATTTTTGATTTTCTCTCCTAAATCTAATCCTGAACAAATTACCAGCTTAGTCCAGCGTGTGCTGTGTACGATTGGTGAAACGCCTTTTTGCAGTGGTACGTTGAGCATGCCGGTGACGGTCACTGCGGGTTTTATTTCGGTACCGTTTTCTGATGTGCCTGAAGATGTCTGCGACTGGGAGCGTGCATTACAGATTGCCGATATGGCCTTGTATCTTGGTAAAACGCATGGACGTAATCGAGCTTATGGTTTATCACGTTTATTGGTCGGTCACGAAGAAGCTATTCCTACTTTAACCCATGATTTAGCGGCAGCGATCAAACAAAACATGGTGGACGTCATCGAAGTTCTAGGACCCGTTCAAGAACCGTCCGTTTGACAATTGCGTTTTGTGTCCGCCGACGTATTACCAAGTAAATTCTTGAATCAATGTTCAAATAGGTTCAGGGTAAATTAAGATTTTTATTGCAAAGATTATCTATTTTAAAAATTCACCGTTATAATGCGCCGGCAATTCCCGTATTAGGGAGGTAGTTAAAGATTGCAGTAGCTGTAGTAAAAAACGATGTAAAACAAACGAAGTAAACCGCTAGGGGTCCTGACAAGCTTGTATCTGTCGGGTGAGAAATACCCTTGAACCTGATCTGGATAATGCCAGCGAAGGGAAGCAGCCAAAGCCGTGATGCCACCTGAATGAGAGGTGTGCCATCGCTCAAATTGGAAACTCCTTTGCTGGCTCCGTGCCATCAATAATGCAAAGGAGCCAAATGAACGCTAACCCACAATTTTTGTCCGCCACCGCCAAGGTCGACGAAGCCGCTATTCAAGTCTTACCTAATTCTCGCAAAATTTACGTCACGGGCAGTCGCCCCGATATCCGCGTTCCTATGCGCGAAATCTCGCAAGCCGACACACCTGCGATGTTTGGTGCTGAAAAAAATCCCCCTATTTACGTCTACGATACATCAGGACCTTACACCGATCCCGATGTGAACATCGATATTCGCTCAGGCTTAGCTTCTGTTCGCGGAACATGGATTGCGGAACGCAATGACACAGAAGAATTGGCCGGGCCGAGTTCTGAGTATGGCATAGAGCGCTTGCATGATCCTAAGTTGCATGAGCTGCGCTTTAACCTGCAACGCAAGCCACGTCGCGCCTTAGAAGGCAAGAATGTCACGCAAATGCATTACGCCAGACAGGGTATCGTCACGCCAGAAATGGAATATGTGGCGATCCGTGAAAATATGCGACGCCAAGCGTATTTGGACAATCTGAAAAACTCCGGACCTATGGGTGAAAAGCTGGCGGCAATGATGGGGCGTCAACATCCAGGGCAATCCTTCGGTGCATCAATTCCAGCGCAGATGACACCAGAATTTGTACGTGATGAAATCGCCCGTGGTCGTGCCATTATTCCTGCGAACATCAATCACCCAGAAGCGGAGCCCATGATTATCGGTCGCAATTTTTTAGTCAAAATTAACGCGAATATTGGTAACTCTGCCGTGACTTCTTCCATTGGCGAAGAAGTCGAAAAAATGACTTGGGCGATACGCTGGGGTGGCGACAATGTGATGGATCTCTCAACTGGAAAACACATCCATGAAACGCGCGAATGGATCATTCGAAATTCACCAGTACCGATTGGCACCGTGCCGATTTATCAGGCCTTGGAAAAGGTTAGTGGCAAGGCCGAAGATTTAACTTGGGAAATTTTCCGCGACACTTTGATCGAACAAGCAGAGCAGGGTGTTGACTACTTCACGATTCATGCTGGCGTACGTTTGCAATATGTGCCGATGACGGCAAAACGTATGACTGGCATCGTTTCACGCGGTGGTTCGATTATGGCGAAGTGGTGTCTCGCCCATCATAAAGAAAGCTTCCTGTACGAGCATTTCGAAGACATCTGTCAGATCATGAAAGCTTACGATGTGTCATTTTCTTTAGGTGATGGTTTGCGTCCAGGTTCCATTTACGATGCGAATGATGAAGCGCAATTGGGTGAATTAAAGACGCTAGGCGAACTCACGCAGATCGCGTGGAAGCATGATGTACAAGTAATGATAGAGGGCCCAGGTCATGTACCTATGCATCTGATCAAAGAGAATATGGATCTGCAATTAGAGCAATGTCACGAAGCACCGTTCTATACGCTGGGACCACTGACGACCGACATCGCACCGGGTTACGATCACATTACATCGGGTATAGGTGCAGCACAAATCGGCTGGTATGGCACGGCGATGTTGTGTTACGTCACACCGAAAGAACACTTGGGTTTACCGAATAAAGTCGACGTTAAAGATGGCATCATTACTTACAAGATCGCAGCTCATGCCGCCGATCTTGCGAAGGGACACCCCGGCGCACAGATCCGCGATAACGCATTGTCAAAAGCACGTTTCGAATTCCGTTGGGAAGACCAATTTAACATAGGCTTAGACCCGGACAAAGCCCGTGAATTTCACGACGAAACGCTGCCCAAAGATTCAGCCAAAGTTGCTCATTTTTGCTCCATGTGTGGCCCGCATTTTTGCTCTATGAAAATCACGCAAGAAGTACGTGACTATGCCGCGACCCAAGGTATCAGCGAGATTGATGCCTTAAAAAAGGGCATGGAAGTTAAGGCCATCGAGTTTGTGAAATCTGGTGGCGAAATTTATAAAAAATCTTAGGTGCCATGATGGAAATTCAGCTCAATGGTCAACCACGTTCTTTACCATTAGAAACCGATTTGCATAGTTTGATTGAGGAACTGCGATTAGGCAATCAGACAATTGCCGTCGCTGTCAATCGTCAAGTGATAAGCCGTGCGCTGTGGCAGCAACACGCGCTGCAGGCTGGCGATCAGGTTGACGTGGTTCGGGCGATAGGTGGCGGGTGAAGAATATGCGGAACACTTCTAATGCACAAATTGCCGAGAACGCACGTTCCTTACGTAAATCAATGACCGACGTCGAGCGTCTTTTGTGGACACGTTTGCGCCGCGAGCAGTTGGACGTGAAGTTTCGACGACAACATCCATTCTTGAACTTTGTTCTCGATTTTGTATGTCTTGAATCGAAGTTGGTTGTGGAACTGGATGGTTCCCAGCATTCTGAATCACGTAGTTACGACGACTATCGAACGAAGTGTTTGAATGATGCTGGTTATGTGGTTTTACGATTTTGGAATAATCAGCTGATTGAGGAGTTGGAGAACGTGCTTGAGGAGATTTATCGACAGGTGCAGATTAGAAAAGCGGAAATGACGAAAAACCCATCCCCATCCCAGCCTTCCCCTTGAAGGGGAAGGAGTATTCCGGTTCTAAATAGATATTTAGCGCGGTGAACATTCCCTCCCCTTCAAGGGGAGGGCTAGGGTGGGGATGGGTTGTGAACAGATAAACGAGTAAAAAAATAATCAGGACAAAACCATGACAACGCAAACCAAACCAAACAGCCTGACCATAGCAGGCAAAACTTATAATTCCCGTCTCTTAGTCGGCAGTGGCAAATACAAAGACTTAGACCAAACCAGACTAGCCACGGAAGCCAGCGGTGCAGAAATCATCACGGTTGCTATTCGCCGCGTGAACATTGGTCAAGATCCCAACGCACCGAGTCTGCTCGATGTCGTACCCATGTCGAAATACACCATCCTGCCAAACACCGCAGGCTGTTACAACGCCAAGGATGCGATTTACACGTTGCAATTAGGTCGTGAACTTCTCGGTGGTCATAAACTGTGTAAGCTCGAAGTCTTGGGTGATGAGAAAACCTTGTTCCCGAATATGCCAGAGACTTTAGAAGCGGCGAAAATTTTGGTGAAAGATGGTTTCGATGTGATGGTGTATTGCAGCGATGATCCGATACAAGCGCGTATGTTGGAAGACATCGGTTGCGTCGCAGTGATGCCGCTCGCATCTTTGATTGGTTCTGGCATGGGTATTTTAAATCCCTGGAATCTTTCTCTGATTATCGAGCAAGCCAATGTGCCTATTATCGTTGACGCTGGGGTTGGTACCGCATCGGATGCGGCGATTGCGATGGAACTTGGTGGGGATGGTGTTTTGATGAATACGGCGATTGCTGGAGCGAGAGATCCGATTCGTATGGCACGCGCGATGGGGTTGGCTGTGGAGGCAGGATATGAAGCATTTTTGGCGGGGCGGATTCCTAAAAAATTCACAGCGTCAGCTTCCTCACCGATGGTAGGTCGGGTCGCGTGAAGCCGGGCGTCACGACGGCACAGCGCCCCTGTGTTTTGGTATTTGCCGGACATGATCCTAGTGGTGGTGCCGGTATTCAAGCCGACATCGAAGCGATCGCGGCACAGGGCGCGCATGCGCTGACTGTGGTCACCAGTTTGACGGTGCAGGACAATAACCAAGTGTATGCGGTGCATCCGGTTGCTCCAGACATTGTTTTGGCTCAGGCTCAAAATTTGATCAAGCATTTCGCGGTGAACGTAGTGAAACTGGGCATCGCCGGCAGTGTACAAAATGCCTTGGTAATCGCGTCGTTAATTGCACAATTGCGATCGAACAATCCCGATTTATCGGTGGTGTTAGATCCTGTTCTGAGCAGTGGACATGGACATAAATTGGCTTTGGATGATGCGGTACTTGCGTTAGCACCGCTGTTGGAAGTAGCGACCTTGATTACGCCAAATTTGCCGGAAGTGGTGCGTCTGGCAGCGCATGGTCATACTGCCGCTCAGCAGGCGATTTCTCTGTTGGGCGGATCATGTCGCGATGTTTTGCTCAAAGGCGGACATGGACAGGATCAGCAAGTCTGCAATCGTTGGTTTAGTCAGCGTGCTGAGTTGTCTGAATTCGCTTGGCATTGGCCTCGATTGACCTCTGAATTTCATGGTAGCGGCTGCACATTGGCGGCAGCGATTGCAGGGCAATTAGCTTGTGGGAACAGTATGGAGAAGAGTTTACATGCAGCGCAAATTTACACTCAGCTTAGCCTGCAACAGGCGTATCTAATTGCAGTCGGACAGTTAATTCCACAACGCCACTTCGTCACATCGGGACGACATTCATTTGAAAGCGACGAAAGGGAAACCATAAGATGAAAACAACGATGACACCTCAATATGATTTGCGAGGTTTATATTTGATCACGCCAAATTGGGATGATACCGGGCGCTTGTTGGCGCAAACAGAATTGGCTTTGCAGGCAGGAGTTAGCCTGCTGCAATATCGGCACAAAACGGCCTCAAAGGAATTGCGACAGACCCAAGCAAAAAAATTGCACGAATTATGCCGCCAGTATGACGTTCCTTTGATTATTAACGACCATATTTATTTGTGCCTGGATTTGAATGCGGAGGGTATTCATGTTGGTGGTACTGATATTTCCGTAGCGCAAGCGCGTGCTTTAGTTGGTTCGGAGAAAATTGTAGGCGCATCATGTTATGGTGATCTACAACTTGCGCGCGACGCGCAGCGAACAGGCGCTAGTTATGTCGCGTTTGGTGGATTTTATCCATCATTAGTGAAACAATATCCAGTAACGACCAACCCAGAAATTATTGTTGCTGCAAAGAACGAAATAACACTGCCAGTAGTGGTGATTGGTGGGATGAATGTAGCGTTGGCTCGACCTTTAGTGCAACGTGGTGCAGATATGGTGGCGGCAATTAGCAGTGTGTATAACGCTACCAATCCTGACGATGTTTGCAAGGAATTTGTTGCTCTATTTCAATAATGATCTGTCATAATTTTGTTTCTTGTTGTGTAAAGAACGCAAAAGCTTTGCGTCGCTCTGCTTCGATTCGTTTATGACACCGTTTTGATCGCGTTTCCCGTATTTGTTTGCACGCTTTATTGTATGATTTGGGCACTGATTGTCAAAATCAAACTCAGGTTACCAGATGACTCAAGCTACTCCTATGACGCCTGCTACAAATAGCATTCGTCGTTTTGTTTTAGAAATGCGCGGTTTTTCAGATGCAGAAAAAAATATGCTGGCATCGACTTTCCGTCTTACCGGACGACGTGAAATATCTTACGTTGAACCCACGGATGGTGAAAGTAGAACCGACATCTACTTAATTAATGCAGATAACCCCGATGCTTTAAATGAATTGCTCAAGCGGGATATAGGCGCACCTAATGCACATTCACCAGCGGTGGTGATAGGGCGGGTGCCAGTAGAGACACCTTGGCCATTTGTGGCTAAACCTATTCATTGGATGCGTTTATTTGAAAATCTCGATGGTGAGATGCAACGGGCATTACGTGAACGTAGCGCGCGTAATAGTGTCCTTGAAAATTGGGATGGCGCAACTTTGCGTCGTTCTTCAGATCAAAAAAACACGACTAGTCTAGACGTCGTCGAAACACCAGCGCGCGAAACAGTATTGGTCGTCGATGATAGTGCGACTGTGCGCGCTTTTATGCGTATAAAGTTATCGCCTTTTCAATTTGATGTCGATTTCGCTGAAACAGGTGAGCAAGCGGTTGAAAAGGCGATTGCAAAAGCGGCTGCTGATAAACCCTACAACTGTATTTTTCTCGACATTATGATGCCGGGTATTGATGGCTATGAGGTTTGCAAGCAAATCAAATCCAATAGCAACACCAAGCAGTCAGCGGTGGTCATGTTGACTAGTAAATCTTCCATCATCGACAAATTGCGGGCGAATTGGTCTGGTTGTGATGCGTTCATGAGTAAGCCAGTCGGCGAGGACGATCTGCTTGCTACTATCGCTAAATTCTTACCAAGTGCCCGTGAAAGTCGCAAGGATTGATATTTTCCTTCCTAGGGCCTGTTAACATCAAAATTGGGAGATGCGTTCAAGCCAAAAGGCGGGATGGCAAGGCGTAGTTCGCCGCCGAGGCTGGTGCTTCGGCAATAGCAGAACTAAACCTCGCGCTGTCCATTGCGCGTTTTGGCTTGAACCCTTCGGGAATAGGCGAATTGGATAAACTCGCGGGCACATGGCGTTGTTGCAAGTCGTTTGCAGTGCCGAAGTTTAAAATTCGCTGCGGCGCGCCTTGACGGTGAAGTCAGGGTTTCGAGCAGCATGCTGCTCGCTGACGCAACGAAGCATCTTTGCAAAGATGCTTTCCTTCAGCGATAGCCTAGCCCTGTGCCCGTTTCTCCGCATTCGCACTCCCGATTTAAATGTTAACAGGCCCTAAATAGTCAGCGAGTTCATTGCATAGTCTGAGCCCGCTGCTTTATACCTTCCTTTTTGCTAAATTTCAGCTTCGTCCATTTTCGGGATGACTTTTATTTGTGCAGCTTGTTTACTAAACTAGATAAACAAGACTGTCATAAGTTACTTCAATTGACCTTAATTTTAGTCTCGGTTTAAGATCAACCTGAGTTTTCGCTTGCTTAACTAATTTGAGCTAGGCTGAATGAATCTGGGTTCAATCCTGTTTATTAAACTATCCGTGAGTTTCTTGATTTTCGGATTATTACTGGTTTTTAGAATGCACCTATGAGCGTCACTATCCGCGATCTGGCAAAGGCGACGGGCCTGTCCTTGGGCACAATTTCGCGCGCCTTGAAGAATCAGGGCGGCTTAACTGAGTTGACTCGTACGCGCGTGTTTAATACCGCACGAGAAATGGGTTATGACTTATCCAAGTTGAAAGTCGGACGCATACGGCGTATCGCCTTTTTGCTGCATCGCCAGCACAATACTTTATCTAGTAGTCCTTTCTTTTCACCGGTATTGCATGGTGCTGAAGCCGCTTGTCGTGAAGAAGGGATTGCTTTGTCGTTTGTCGCAGTGGGTCCAGCCGAGCCGGTGATGGAGCAAATCCGAGTACATCAACCTGACGCTATTTTGTGCGCAGGTTTTTTTGAACCGGAATTGCTACATGCGATACGAGCTTCAGGCAAACCTATGGTGCTGATCGATATGCAATTGCCAGGCTACACGTCGATTAATCCAGATAACCGTTTAGGTGGTTATCTTGCGACCCGCCATCTGATCAAGGCGGGACGCAAGCGTATCGCGATGTTGAGCGGCCCTGCTGCCCATTACAGCATACAAGAGCGTGCGCACGGTTTTCGTAAAGCCTTGTTTGACGCCAAAATACTCGCCAATCCCGACCTGGAAATCGCGATCCCACATCACGCCAATGAAGAAGCCAGTGTAAAACGCGCGATGTTAAGCCTGTTGGCGATGACGCAGCCGCCCGATGCAGTGTTTTGTTACAACGACAGTACCGCATTGACCGCGATGCAGACTTGCTTAGAGGCAGGTTTGAAAGTGCCACATGATATTGCGCTTATTGGCTTTGATGATATCAGCGCTGCACCGCGCGCTAATCCTCCTTTGAGCAGCATACACGTCGATAAAGAAGCCTTGGGCGCAGAAGGCGTGGAATTGTTGCTGCGAAAAACACAGGATGAAGTCATCGAGAAGATACTTGCTGTGCAATTGATCGTGCGTGAGAGTAGTACTGACGAATTGTAATTCTGATTCACAAAAAAAGAGAAAGAAAACCATGGCTAGCTTATTGTCACGTTTAAACAAGAAAAACTCATTTTTACGAAATTCTATGTCGACCAACTCAGTAAACAAAGTAACGCTCGCGTTGAGTTTGCTTTTAAGTCTAAGTCCAAGTTTAGGTGTTTCCTCTGCAAACGCGGCCGACAAGAATAGCCCCGCGGCAGCAGTCAATGTTTTCATTGGAACCGGGGGCGATGGGCATACTTTTCCAGGCGCGACACGCCCATTTGGCATGGTCCAATTAAGTCCAGATACACAAGTACGTCACTTCAAACAAAGTTATCCCTGGGCGGCGGGTTATCGCTATGAGGATGATTCGATACTTGGTTTCTCTCACACCCATTTTTCTGGCACAGGGCATTCGGATTTAGGCGATGTCTTGTTGATGCCTTATAGCGGCGAAACCAAATTAGAGCCAGGTTATCCTGAGCGCGCCTACAGCGGGTATCGTTCTCGTTTCAGTCACCAGCAAGAACAAGCAGAACCTGGTTATTACGCAGTGAAATTATTAGATCATGAGATCAACGTGGAGCTGACCGCCAGCGAACGCGTAGGTTTGCATCGCTACCGTTTTGCAAAAAATTCAGAAGCAAAATTGATCGTCGATTTGCGTAGTAGTATCTATGACTACAAAACCAAAAATTTGTGGTCGAGCATGCGAGTACGTGGCAATACCTTAGTCACCGGTATGCGTGAAACACGTGGCTGGGCGGCAGGGCGACAAGTGTATTTTGCCATGCAGTTTTCACGACCTTTCGTCAGCAGAGAAATCCATAACCGTGAAGACGCGATTGAATATCGCGGCTTTGCTGGTCCAGGTGCAGGTGCTAAAGATAAAGTAAGAATTCAAGGCAAAGCGATTGTGGCGGCCTTTGATTTCGGTACGCCAGATGATCAAAGCTTGATGGTGAAAGTGGCAATTTCTGCTGTCAGTGAAGAAGGGGCAATAGCCAATCTGAGCGAAATGAAAGATTGGGATTTTGCAGCAGAGCGCAACAAAGCGAGTCAGGCATGGAATGAAGCACTGTCTGCTGTCACCATTGAAGCGAAACCCGAAATGCGTACCATGGCTTATACAGCGCTTTATCACAGTATGATGGGGCCTAGTTTATTTATGGATATCGATGGACGCTATCGCGGCCCTGATAATCAAGTACATCAAGCTGATGGTTTCCGCTTTCATTCTACTTTTTCCTTATGGGATACTTATCGCGCATTGCATCCTTTGCTAACCTTAATACAACCTGAGGCACGCAACGCGGATTTTGTAAAATCATTGATCGCTTCCCAGAAAATTAGTCCTGAGGGTATTTTGCCCGTATGGCAATTTCATGGTTTAGAAACCTGGTGCATGATTGGTTATCACGCGGTACCAGTGATTGCAGACGCTTATATGAAAGGGATCAAAGGCTTTGACGCTGAGGCTGCTCTAAATGCTATGGTCAAAAGCGCAGAGTATGGTCCTTATGGCGGCTTGCAGCACTACATGAAATTCGGCTATGTGCCGACTGACCTAGAACCGGAAGCTGCTTCCAAAACGGTAGAGTATGCCTTCGATGACTGGACGATCGCTCGCATGGCAGAGAAAATGGGTAAGGCTGATATCGCGAAAAAATTCTATGCGCGCGCTCAATACTATCGTAATGTATTTGACACCAAAACAGGTTTCATACGTGCCCGTAAATCGAATGGCGAATTTCGTGTTCCTTTCGATCCTACCGTGTCAAATTTCGGCAGCGATTATACCGAAGGCAGCGCCTGGCAATATTCCTGGTATATGCCGCACGATAACGCAGGTTTGATCTCTATGTTAGGCGGCGATGCGGCAGCTACCTCCAAGATCGATCAAGTTTTTGACGCCAAAGTGGATGAAAAAGTGTATGCGCATATGGAAGATATTTCGGGACTGATTGGACACTATGCCCATGGTAACGAACCTTCACATCATGTTGCCTATCTCTACAATTATTTCGGCGCGCCATGGAAGACGCAACAGCGTTTGCAGCAAATTGTCGATAGCCAATACCACGCTAAACCTGACGGCTTATCGGGTAATGACGATCTCGGTCAAATGTCAGCATGGTTGGCATTCACCAGCTTTGGTTTTTATCCGGTTGCGCCAGGCAGCAATGAATACATCATTGGACGCCCGTTTTTGGATAAGACTATATTGAATTTACCCAATGGGAAAAAATTCATCATACGTGCGGATCATTTGAGTAGGGCTAATATGTATGTTGGTGGCGTTATGCTGAACGGCAAAACACTAGACAAAAATTATTTAACGCACGAGCAAATTACGGCGGGCGGAGAATTGATTTTTACGATGCAAGCGCAACCGAATAAGAAGTGGGGTAGTAGTAAAGAGGCGCGCCCTTATACACAAACTCAGTACCAGTGAAGTAGTTTGGAATAGCTTTTTTGCTTGTCGTTTAGGAAGCCAAGAGACAATGCCTTGTTGCGTCGCTGAATATGCGCTATGGTGTAACGGCGCAGAGAGAGAATTTACTTATCGCGCATTCTCTCTCATTCAAATGCTTACTTTTCTGGAGATGGACGATGATGGTGAAAACGCTGCTGGCTTCTAGTATTGCTTCTGGTTTTTTATTGTTGAGTGCGGCAGTATTCAGTGACACTGCTATGGCCGCCGATTCTGAGTTAAAACTGGCTATCGCCAAAAACTATAATTCTCAACTCAAACCCTTGTTTGAGTATTTTCATCAAAATCCTGAGCTGTCCTTCATGGAAGTTAATACCTCGGCACGTCTTGCAAAAGAGCTGCGTGCCGCTGGTTTTGAAGTCACCGAAGGCGTAGGAAAAACGGGCGTCGTTGCGATGCTCAAAAACGGTCCTGGCCCTTTAGTCATGATGCGTGCGGACATGGATGGTTTGCCATTAGAAGAAAAATCTGGTTTGCCATATGCCTCCAAAGTGCAGCAAAAAGATCCCGATGGTAAATTGCAAAACGTCATGCATGCCTGCGGCCACGATGTGCACATCACGAGTTTAGTCGGCACGGCAATACAAATGGCTGCACGTAAAAATCAATGGTCTGGTACCTTGATGTTAGTCGGTCAACCTGCGGAAGAGCGCGTCGGCGGTGCGGCATTGATGATGAAAGATCAAATCTGGAAACGTTTTGGTCAACCGAAATACGCACTCGCTTTCCATGTCGATTCTGGATCGGAAGCGGGCAAGATTAGCGCCGAAGAAGGTTCTCCGTATTCAGGTGTCGATACAGTAGAAATTATCGTGCATGGCGTTGGTACTCATGGTGCCTATCCTCATTTGGGCAAAGACCCGGTTGTAATAGGTGCGCAAATAGTGATGGCGCTGCAAACCATTGTGACACGCGAAGTTGCACCACGTGAGCCAGCGGTGATCACGGTTGGTTCCTTCCATTCAGGTACCAAATCCAACATTATTTCTGACCAGGCAAAACTACAATTGAGCGTGCGTAGCGAGAGTAAGGAAACGCGCGCGTTGTTACTGTCAGCGATAAAGCGTGTCGCGATCAATACCGGGCGTGCCGCAGGTTTGCCAGAAAATTTACTACCTGAAGTGATCGAGGTTGATACCCCGACACCGCCAACGCTCAATGATATTCCCTTAACTCAGCGCTTGAAAAAAGTGTGGACAGAAAAACTCGGCAAAGACGCTTTCGCCGCACCGAAAATGCGCGATGGTATGGGCGCGGAAGATTTCCCTTTTTTCGTCAGTGACCCTTATATTCCCAGTGTGTATTTCTCCATAGGTGGTACGCCTAAAGAAGACTTTGAAATTGAGAAGAAAGGTGGTGCCGCAGTACCTGGTCACCACAGTCCGATTTTTAAAATCACGCCAGAGCCTGCGGTTAGAGCCGGTGTAGAGGCGACTGTGATTGCTTTGTTGGATTTGATGAAGAAGTAAATCTAATTGTTGTTGAGTTAAAAAGCCGCTTCATGATGGGCGGCTTTTTTTGTGGCAGTGCGAAATGCGCCAGTTTGGGATGTGAATGTTTTATTTTTTTATGGGTTATTCATTAATTTCATCCAACATCGCATCACCCAAGTGTTCAATATCGCCCCAACTGATCAGCGATAGTCGTCCATCACGGAATTCAAAACGATTAATGCTCGCGTTGAAAATCGTAATCGTGCGCTCTGCGTTTAGAGGCAAATTCATCGCTGCGCGATAGGCGCATTCGAGTACGCCGCCGTGGGCGACTAAGGCGATTTTTTGACCCGCGAATTGTTCTGCGTAGTGCACAATGCAGTTGATCGTTCGCTGCTGAAATTCGCGTATGCTTTCGCCGATATTCTTGCTGTCATCAGATTTCGGTGGGAAATGGAAATCAGGGTCACGCTGACGCCAGTGCGCGTATTCTTCGGGATAAATTTCTGGTAATTCGCTATACAGCTTACCTTCAAAATCACCAAAGCAACGCTCACGTAATGCGGCATCAATGCGTGTTGGCAAACCTTGCAGTCTAGCGATTTCACCTGCGGTTTGTATGGCGCGTTGTAAGTCGCTGGAGATAATCGCAGTCAGTTTTTCTTGCTGCAAACCTGCGGCCAAGGCTTTTGCTTGACGACGTCCTTCGGCATTTAAGGGAATATCCAAATGCCCCTGCAATTTGCGCACAGCATTCCAGGCGGTTTCGCCGTGGCGTATTAATAGAATTTCGGTCACGCTAATTTTTCTGCTTTGGACTTGGTTTGTAGCCAGAAGGTCACCGGGCCATCATTGGTGAGCGAGACCTGCATGTCCGCGCCAAATTGGCCGGTCTCAACCACAGCATGTTTGTTACGTGCCTGAGCAACAAAATAGTCAAACAATTGTTTTCCCAATTCAGGCGGTGCGGCGGGTGTGAAGGAGGGACGGGTGCCCGATTGCGTGTCGGCTGCCAGTGTGAATTGGGGCACTAACAACAAGCCACCTTGCACGTCAGTGACACTGCGATTCATTTTGCCAGCTTCATCGGAAAATACACGATAGCTGAGCAATTTCGTTAGTAATTGCTCAGCATCTTTTTCTGTGTCGTGGCGTTCAGCGCAAACCAGCACCATCAAACCTGCATTGATGGCACCTATCGTTGCGCCCTCTACGACCACAATGGCTTGCGTAACTCTTTGCAATAAGGCGATCATGCGGTCAACGTGACTTTGGCAAATTTACGCTTACCGACTTGCAGTACCACCGTGCCTGCTTGCACTTGTAATTGCTTATCGCTGATGACCGCGCCATCAATCCGCACGCCACCTTGATCGACCATACGCATCGCTTCAGACGTGGATGCGCACAAATTCGCTTGCTTCAATAGTTGTGCGATACCGACGGGTGCACCGCTCAAGCTGATTTCAACGATGTCGTCCGGAATGCCGCCTTTAGAGCGATTGACGAAATCCGCCAAGGCATCTTCTGCTGCTTGCTTGTTGTGGAAGCGCGTAACGATTTCTTGGGCGATGGCGACTTTGATATCGCGTGGATTTTGTCCTTCTGCGACGGATTTTTTGTACTGAGCAATTTGGTCCAAAGAGCAGAACGAGAGCAAATCATAGTAACGCCACATCATTTCGTCAGAAATACTCATGACTTTGGCGAACATCGTATTTGCTGGCTCGGTAATCGCGATGTAGTTGTTTTTGGACTTAGACATCTTTTCGACGCCATCCAGACCTTCTAATAAAGGCATAGTCAAAATACATTGCGGCTCTTGGCCGTAGTCTTTTTGCAGTTCACGCCCGACTAGGAGGTTAAATTTTTGATCGGTGCCACCGAGTTCTAGATCCGAATGCAAAGCCACGGAATCATAACCCTGCATTAATGGATATAAAAATTCATGCACAGAAATCGGCGTGCCTGCTTTAAAGCGTTTCGTGAAATCATCACGCTCCATCATGCGCGCTACCGTGTATTTAGAAGACAATTGAATCAAACCACGGGAGCCGAGTGGATCGCACCATTCTGAGTTGTATCGGATTTCAGTTTTACTGGCATCTAAGACTAAAGACGCTTGTTTGAAGTAAGTCTGGGCATTGGCTTCAATTTGTTCGCGCGTCAATGGTGGACGCGTTGCATTACGGCCAGACGGATCGCCAATCATAGACGTGAAGTCACCGATCAGGAAAATCACAGTGTGTCCCAAATCTTGTAGCTGGCGCATTTTGTTCAAGACCACGGTGTGACCGAGGTGCAAATCGGGGGCTGTAGGATCAAGTCCTAGTTTGATACGTAATGGCTTACCCGTTTTTTCACTGCGGGCGAGCTTTTGCGCGAATTCGGATTCAATTAAGAGCTCATCGACGCCACGTTTGGTGATGGCTAATGCATGTTGCACTGCATCAGAAAGAGGCAAGAGGGCGGTGGCGCCTGGCGCTTTGTCAGTTGGTTGTGGCGAAGTCATGGTGTTATTTATTGATAATATTTACTAATTAAGATTGCTAACTAAGTTTGCTCACTAAGTTTATTAACTAAGTTTATTAACTAAGTGAGCGGAATTGGAGATAGATCAAAAAAGTTTTGTAACAGAGCTAGCGAAAAAAATGTGCTCCTCGCATAATCGTCAGCTTGCATTATTCGCCATTTGCTTTACAATCAGGCGACTAATTTTCGCCCCGCTTCAAGATAACAAAAAAATAAAAGAAGCGGGTTTTCAAACATTCTGTTTGGTGTCAGATGGTAGATCCTGACAGCGAAACATCAATTTTAACTTATTGCATGCGATTATCCGATAATTTCCGTCATCTAGCTGCAACTACGAAAGTTAAAGCCCAATCACTTGTCAAAGAAAGTATCGCTAATGTGCGTAGTATGCGTGCATCGCGTGTCATTTCTTTTTCCGCTTTATTCTTCGCAGTATGTGCAGTAGGCGCCGTAGGCGTTGCCCCTTTAGCTCCCGACGCTTCTAATTTACCTGTCAAAACAATCACTCAAGAATTGGTATTGCCGTCTTTGGATGAGCAAATCTCTCAGATCGTTTTGCAACAACAGCATTATGTTAAAGAAGAAAAAATTCAACGTGGCGACACTTTGGCTTCTTTAATGCAACGACTTGGTGTCGATGATGTTAATGCTACTAATTTCTTAAAGGCTGATCCTATTGCACGTGGTGTTTTGCAAGCACGTGCCGGAAAGTCTATCCGTGTAAAGACCACAGACGAAGGTACTTTGGAATGGTTGCGCGTTGGTCTTGATGGCGGCGACAAAGGCGGTAAGACTTTGTTGGTATCGCGCGACGAACACAATACTTTTAAGGCTGCTGAAATTGCCGAGCAATTAGAGCGTCGTATAGAAATGCGGTCTGGCGATATTCAATCTTCTTTGTTCGTGGCGACCGATAAGGCTTTGATTCCATCTTCAGTCGCGGATCAAATTATTAAAATGTTTGAAACGAATATTGATTTTCGTAAATTGCAGCGCGGTGATTACTTTAACGTGGTGTACGAAACTTTTTGGCAAAATGGCGAAATGGTAAAAACGGGTCGCTTGTTGTCAGGTGAATTTAAAAATTCTGATAAATTGTTTCAGGCAGTTTGGTTCGACGAAGGTGCCGGCGAAGGCGGCTACTACAGCTTCGATGGCAAATCTCTGAAAAAAGCCTTCTTGAAATCGCCTTTGGAATTCTCCCGTGTCTCTTCTGGTTTCGCGATGCGCGTTCATCCTATTTCAGGTAAATGGAAACGTCATACAGGTATCGACTTTGCTGCGGCTAGCGGTACGCCAATTCGCGCCTCGGCAGATGGCACGATAGATCATGCCGGCCCGCAAGGTGGTTACGGCAATATGGTCATCATCAAACATTGGAATGGCTATAGTACAGCCTATGCACACATGAGCCGCTTTGCACCGGGCGCTCGCAAAGGGACTCGCGTAACTCAAGGACAAGTGATTGGTTATGTCGGATCCACGGGCTGGTCAACGGGTCCCCATTTGCACTACGAATTCCGCGTGAACAATGAACCACGTGATCCAAATACGATCAGCGTGCAAAGTGCCGCGGCCTTGGCTTCACATGAGTTGCCACGATTTAAAGTGGTGGCTGCTGATATGGCGCATCGTTTTGATTTGTTGCGCCCAGAGCGCAATTCAGCTGGCAATGCAGCACGCATTTCGGCACCTATCGTGGCACGTTAAATACCCGATGATAATTCCTAAAATCAGCCGAACCTAGTTCGGCTTTTTTATTCTTAAAATTCATTTTTACAAAAACATGGAAAACAAATCCTCTACGTTTATCGGTCTTATGTCGGGCACCAGTCTTGATGGGGTCGATGGTGTTCTGGTGCGTTTCTGTGATAACGGAACTGAAGTTTTACAAATGCAAGCGAGCTCACATCAGAGTTTTTCACCCGAGCTCAAGCAGCAGGCACTGGCTTTGCAACAAGCGGGTGATAACGAAATCGAGCGCGAGGCTTTGTTGGCAAACGCTTTGGTGGGCGTATATGCCGAGTGTGTTTCAAAATTATTGAGCGCTGCAAACTGCGAAGCGAGTCAGATACAAGCGATTGGTGTGCACGGTCAAACCATACGACATCGCCCAGACTTAGGGTTTACGCGTCAAACGAATAATCCGGCCTTGCTCGCCGAGCTTACGGGTATTGACGTCATCGCCGATTTTCGTAGTCGTGATATTGCTGCAGGTGGACACGGTGCGCCATTGGTGCCAGCATTTCATAGAGCGATGTTCGGCCATGAAGGCCATTGTCGTGTGGTGGTGAATATAGGTGGCATCAGCAATATTAGTATTCTGCACGCGAATGGGCAGACTACGGGTTTTGACACTGGCCCTGGTAATTTACTGATGGATGCCTGGATACACCAGCATCAAGGCTTAGCATATGATGATAGTGGGACTTGGGCGGCACAAGGGCAAGTTCATACGGCGTTCTTAGAACTGTTATGCCAAGAGGCTTATCTGCAAAAAACGCCGCCGAAAAGCACAGGGCGTGATTTGTTTCATTTGGTTTGGCTGAAAGAAAAATTGGCGGTATTCCCTAATATGAGCGCGGTCGATGTGCAAGCGAGCTTGTGTGCTTTCACCGCGAAGACGATTGCTGATGCCATACAAAGTTATGCGCCTGATTGTGAAGCCGTCTATGTGTGTGGCGGTGGTGCTTACAATAATACTTTAATGCACATGCTAAAAGAGTTGTTGGGTAACGTGCATTTAGATAGTACTGATAGTCTAGGAATCGCGGCGAATCATGTGGAAGCATTGGCATTTGCCTGGCTGGCACAGCGTTTTTATTTACGCCTTGCCGGAAATTTAAGTGACGTGACCGGTGCGCGAGGTGAACGTATTCTAGGTGCTTTGTATCCGGCGTGATTGAGTCAGATGTCGTTTAATTTGTGAAGCGGTTTGTATAAGGTAATTTTTATGAATAAGTTCATCTATATCGCTGATCCTATGTGTTCCTGGTGTTATGGATTCGGTCCGGAACTGCGCCAGTTTTTGCAGACTCAGCCTGATGCAGAATTGGATATTATTCTGGGCGGCTTGCGTGCGTATAATCGCCAGACTATGGATGACGGACAACGCGAAATGATTCTGGAACACTGGCATAAAGTACAGCAAGCGAGTGGTCTGCCTTTTGATATGACGGGCCTAAATCGTAGCGATTTTGTGTACGATACCGAGCCAGTGTGCCGTGCTGTAGTAACGGCAAAAATAGTGGCAGAAGACATGCCGAACATGGCGATATTTTATGTATTTCAAGCCTTGCAGCATGCATTTTACGCGGATGCACGAGATGTGACCGATGAAAAAGTGTTAGCAGAAGTCGCCAGTCGCGCTTTGAATGCGTTTGATGGTGGTGATAGTTTTGACTATGATAGCTTCTATGAAGTATTGACCGCGCCACCAACACGCGATGAAACTCGTCAGCACTTTGAACAGGTGCAACGTTGGGGCGTACGTGGTTATCCAGTTCTGTTGGCAGTGAAAAGTGATGGCCTGCATATGCTGAGCTCCGGCTATACCAAGTCTGCGAATTTGCAAGAGGCTTTTCAACAATTAGCGAAGTAAGCATTTAAGAATAGACGAATAAAATGACAAGTCCGCGTCTGCAAATTGCACCCAATGGTCCAGAATTCTCCCGCATCGTACTTGGCCTATGGCGTTTATCGTCATGGCAGATGGGGCTAGCACAGCGCGCAGAATTCTTGCAAGCGGCCTTAGATTTGGGTATTACCACCATAGATCAGGCCGATATCTACGGCGATTACACTAGTGAAACTTTGCTCGGTGAAACATTCGCGTATGCACCGTCTTTGCGCCAACATTTTCAAATCGTGACGAAATGCGGTATACAGTTTCCCGCGACCTTGCGCCCAGCGCAAACCTCGCATATTTATAACACCACAGGTCAACACATCATCACATCGGCTGAAACCTCTTTGCGCAGTATGCAAATTGAGACGATTGATTTATTGTTGATCCACAGACCCGATCCTTTGATGGATGCTGATGAAGTTGCCGCTGCATTCACACGTCTGCACGAGAGCGGTAAGGTGAAATATTTCGGGGTATCAAATTTTACGAATGCCCAATTTGAATTGCTACACTCTCGCTTTCCTTTAGTGACTAATCAGGTTGAGTGTTCCTTGATGCAAATGGCGCCGATTGACGACGGTAGTTTTGATTTGGCTCAGCGTTTGCGTTTCGCACCTATGATATGGTCAGCGCTTGCCGGTGGTGCTTTGTTTAATGATCGTGGTGAAGTTGCGCAACGAATTCGTGCCTGTCTTGAGCAAATAGCGGTGCAACTTGATGTGACTACTTCTTGTGTTGCACTGGCGTGGATATTAAATCTACCGAGTCGACCACTGGTTTTGACAGGCTCAAGCCGGGTATCCGTTTTGGAAGAAACAGTACAAGCCGCACAACTGCGTTTGTCACGTGAACATTGGTTTGATCTGTGGCGCGCGGCAAAAGGTTTTGACATACCCTAAAAAGTATTTCTGATGATTAGAAAACACTTTTCAGCAAGAAGGAAACAGCGTATAAAAGAGCACTGGTGCAGCAATACTACCTCATCCCGTTTATTTAGCTTGGTTGTCGCTTTGTGGTGACTCAATGATGTCTTAGTGACGATTCATTGGAGGCTTAATTTAGGAGCTTAGTAATTGAAAATCGTTCGATTTTATTTACGCCGCTTTTTACGGGCTCAGCGTTTACCAACAAAAGACCTGCAACTGTGGCGCGACGAAATGCTGTCGGCGATTTTATTGGTCACGTTGTGCCTCGGGGCGCTGACTGCTGTTCCGAGTATCTTGCTGGCAATTCGAGATCAGTTATATTCGATTGTTTTGATTGACGTGCTGGCGATCGTTTGGCTTTTCACTTTGTGGCGCTGGCGTAGTTTGAGCTTCCTTGCCCGTAGCTGGAATTTTCTCCTTATTGTTTATTTGGTTGGCGTGTTTTTCCTCGTGAAAGTGGGACCCGTCAGTCAAATTTATTTGCTGGCAGTTCCTGTACTCACTTCTTTGCTACTTGGATTGCGTCCCGCTATCGCGGTTTTAGTGGTGAATGCCCTCACCTTGCTGGCCGTAGGCTATTTCGCTGACATTGACTTGCAATTAGATCGTTATCATGACCGACCGTTTTTGCGTTGGATCATCATTAGTTTAAATTTCACTTTTATTAGCTCCGTTATTACGATTACTTGCGGCGTTCTTCTGCGTCGGTTGGAAGAGTCGTTACGGAAGCAAATGGAGATTAGCCATTCTCTAAAAGTTGAGCAAAAGTCGCTGCGTAAAGCCAATGAAGAATTACGTTTGATCTCGGCAGCAGTCGAGAACTTAAATGATATGGTGATGATCACGGATAATGACTTAAGTGCTGATGGTCCGAAGTTAGTGTTTGTGAATAGAGCATTCGAGCGCCTTAGTGGGTTCGAAAGAGATCAGGTAATGGGGAAAAATTTTGATATCTTGTACGGGGAAAATTCTGATTCGCATGAAATTACTCGAATTCATAGCGCCATGCGTAGCCAGCAAGCGATTCATTCCGAGATCATTAGTTACAATAAGGCAGGCAAAGAGTTTTGGCTAGAAGTTGACATACAACCCATCAACAATAGTGCTGGCGTATGCAGTAATTTTGTAGCGATAGAGCGTGATGTTTCTGAACGTAAAAAAGCGGAGTTTGATATTTATCGCTTGGCTTTTTTTGATGTTTTAACAGGATTGCCGAACCGACGCCTATTACGAGACCGTATGGGCGTATTGCTCGCCAGTGCGCAACGTACCGGGCATTTTGGCGCGGTGTTTTTTATCGATCTTGACCACTTTAAAACGATCAACGACGCGCGCGGACATGCCACTGGTGATGTGCTATTGATTGAGGTGGCTAAACGCTTGTCTGGCATCTTACGAGAAGTAGATACAGTAGCGCGTATTGGCGGTGACGAGTTCGTTGTCCTGGTTGATAATCTGGATAATCATATAGAATTGGCCAGCACGCTGGCATTATCTGTAGCCGATAAAATCCGGATTGGACTCGCGAAAGATTTTGAAATCGAAGGACAAACGTATAGCTCTAGTTGCAGTATAGGCGTTACGCTGTTGCCAAAAGCGGGACAGTCAGTGGATGATCTTCTGCGTGAGTCGGATACCGCGATGTATCGAGCGAAATCAGCAGGCAGGAATCAAATAGCCTT
This sequence comes from uncultured Undibacterium sp., assembly GCA_963511665.1. Lineage (GTDB taxonomy): Bacteria > Pseudomonadota > Gammaproteobacteria > Burkholderiales > Burkholderiaceae_D > Undibacterium. Next base: position 48,108 of record CAUPKC010000015.1, on the reverse strand, counting down.
CTTCGAAGGCGCAATGCAAATTGAAGTTGAGGAGCGCCTGACTTTAGAACATGATTTGGCCAAAGCGCAGGATTTAGGTGAGTTGCAAATGGTCATGCAGGCGCAGGTCAATGAGCTTGGTGTGCCAGTCGGTGCTGAATTATTGATGCGATGGCATAGTAAAGAACGCGGATCAGTTTCACCTGTTGTGTTTATTCCACTGGCGGAAGCGTCAGGCTTGATAGTCAGAATGGGTGATTGGGTGATTGCTCAAGCCTGCCAAATTGCCTTGCTTTTACGTAGCCATGGATGTGATTTCCCCTTGTCGGTTAACGTTAGTCCTAAGCAATTTAGACAAGTCGATTTTGTCGATAAAGTCGCTGCCGTTTTGGCGCAATATCAAGTGGACGGCTCCCAATTAATCTTTGAAGTGACCGAAGGTCTGTTCATTGATGATTTGCAAGAAACCATCGCCAGAATGTCCAAATTATCTGCACTTGGCATACGCTTTTCTATTGATGACTTTGGTACGGGGTTTTCCAGCTTGAACTATCTAAAACGCTTACCCCTGTATGAATTGAAAATCGATAAAAGTTTTGTGCAGGATGTTCCGGGAGATGCAAATGGCGCGGCTATAGTCGGATCTATTTTGTCGATGGCCAAGCAATTCGGATTGAGAGTCGTTGCAGAGGGGGTGGAAACCGAGGCTCAGGCCGACTATCTGATTGAAAACGGATGCGATTCGTTGCAAGGATTTTTGTACTCACGCCCGATGGCTCCAAGCGCCTGGTTGGCTGCGAGAACTTGATGATTGCATCAGGTTCTCTGAGGTGCGTACTTTGTCGGCAGAACACACGTATAATTCCTGCTTATCTTATTGGCTGACCTATTTTCATTTATGGCATCGAACAATTCAAAAAAAATAGTCTGGACAGTGTTGGTACTGAGCTTGGTATTGGTAATCGGTTTCTTTGCCTATCAATCAATAAACGCCAAACAAGCCGCACCTGCCCTTAGTTTTACTAATTTGAAGGGCAATAAAACCAGTACCCAAAGCTTACAAGGCAAAGTGTATATGGTGAACTTTTGGGCGACATCCTGTACCACCTGCGTCAAAGAAATGCCGCAGCTGATAGCCAGCTATGAAAAATTTCGTGCTCAGGGTTTAGAGTTTTTCGCGGTTGCCATGAGTTACGACCCGCCTAACTATGTACTTAATTTTACCGAAACACGTCAATTACCTTTTCAAGTTGTACTCGATGTTGAGGGCAAAATTGCGCAAGCATTTGGTGATGTCAAGCTCACTCCAACAACTTTTGTTATAGATAAGCAAGGCAACATAATTAAACGTTATGTTGGAGAACCTTCCTTTGCAGAGCTAGACCAACTGCTTGCCCAATTGTTGAAGCAAACATAATCTCATTGTTAATTCGATTAAGCCTCGTTGAGTTTTATACTTTGCTTTGTGTCTGCTTTTCATCTAAATCATATTTAAATGCAGACAATCCTGCGCTAATTTCGCCGATCTTTCCTTCATCATTTTGAAGTCTCATTTTTTTGCTTTGCCGCGTCTCGGCTTGTAGTGAAATGCGGCCTTTTAATTGAATCGTGATTCGCAAAAAAGTCTATTGAAAACCCGCTCTAAATTAAAAAATATTGTTCGAACTAATCCACAATTTCGACAGGTTTTGCTAATTATTTAGGCAGCTTTTCAGGTAGAATAGCGCTTCCTCGAAATTCCTCCGACTCTCCCAAGGTTTTAACATCGTGCAAATTGGCGAATATCAGCTGAAGAATAATATTTTTGTCGCGCCTATGGCGGGTGTGACGGATAGACCGTTTCGTCAATTGTGCAAAGATCTCGGTGCAGGTTATGCGGTGTCGGAAATGGCAGCGTCGAATCCTAAATTGTGGGAAACAGAAAAATCCACACGCCGCACCAATCATGAAGGCGAGATGGAACCGAAGGCGGTGCAGATTGCTGGTGCTGATCCAAAAATGTTAGCGGAATGTGCTAAATACAATGTCGATAAAGGTGCGCAAATCATCGATATCAATATGGGTTGTCCGGTGAAGAAAGTTTGCAATGCTTGGTGCGGTTCCGCTTTGTTGCAAGATGAAAAACTGGTCGGCGAGATTCTCGATGCGGTGGTCTCCGCCGTTGATGTGCCAGTCACGTTGAAATTTCGTACCGGATGGGATCGCTCGAATAGGAATGCGCTGCAAATTGCCCGCATCGCCGAATCAGCTGGCATCGCTATGCTGACCTTGCATGGACGCACTCGTGCTGATGGTTATAAAGGCGCGGCTGAATACGACACCATCGCTGCAGTCAAAACATTGGTCAGAATTCCTGTGGTTGCCAACGGTGATATTACGACGCCGGAAAAAGCGAAGTATGTATTAGAAGTAACGGGCGCCGATGCGATTATGGTTGGACGTGCAGCGCAGGGGCGGCCATGGATATTTCGGGAAATAGAACATTATTTAAAAACGGGTGAGCACTTGCCCGCTCCTTTAGTTTCGGAAGTAAGCGCTCTGTTGGACCGTCATTTACGCGAGCACTATGCGTTTTATGGGGAATTTATGGGAGTGCGCACGGCGCGCAAACACATAGGCTGGTATGTAGAAGATTTAATTGAAGGTGAAGCTTTCCGCCAACAAATGAATAAATTGGAAAGTTGTGAGGAACAATTGGCCGCAGTTAAAATGTTTTTTGATAGTCGACCAACAGAACGGTTACAATACCGCCCCTCCGAGATTGCCTTAGACAATGACATAGTCGCTGCCTTAGCTGCGTAGTACTTGCTAGAAGCGGCGCTGAAATTTGAGTTTTGGCGGAAGTTTTATTTAGTTTAACCCTTGAATTCCCGGCAGTTTTTCCGTCGACGGAATTCATTAATAAGAAGAAAATTCAGTATGAGCAAAGAAAGTATTCAAGAAGCCGTCCATAAAAATCTGGAAAAATATTTCCGCGATTTAGGTGAACAACCCGCTTCAAATATTTACGATATGGTGGTGTTGGCGGTTGAAAAACCGATGTTAGAAATGGTCATGACACGCACCGATAGCAATCAATCTCAGGCGGCAGACATGCTCGGTATTAATCGTAATACCTTGCGTAAAAAATTGCAGCAACACGGTCTTCTTTAATCTTATTTACCTATCCCAATCATGATCAAACAAGCTCTCCTGTCCGTGTCGGACAAAACTGGTGTTCTCGAATTCGCACGTGAACTCAATGCTATGGGCGTCAAACTTTTGTCCACAGGCGGAACTGCAAAACTCTTGGCAGACAATGGTTTACCCGTCACCGAAGTCGCCGATTACACAGGTTTTCCAGAGATGCTTGATGGTCGTGTGAAGACTTTGCATCCTAAAGTCCACGGTGGTATTTTGGCGCGTCGTGATTTTCCTGAGCACCAAGCTGCTTTAGAAAAACACGGTATTCCAACTATCGATATGGTGGTCGTCAATCTCTACCCATTCCAAGCAACTGTCGCCAAAGCCGAATGTTCATTGGAAGACGCGATTGAAAATATCGATATCGGTGGCCCAACCATGTTGCGCTCATCAGCTAAAAATCATAAAGACGTGGTTGTGATTTGCGATCCTATTGATTACGCAACCGTCTTAGCAGAAATGAAAGCGGGCAATAATGTTGTGTCGTATGACACAAAATTCATGCTGGCGAAAAAAGTGTTTGCACACACGGCACAATACGACGGCGCGATCACTAATTATTTGACGAGCTTGGGCGAAGACAAAGTACACACAACACGTAGTGCTTACCCACAAACTTTAAATATGCATTTCGAAAAAGTACAAGAAATGCGTTACGGTGAAAACCCACATCAATCCGCTTCTTTCTATCGCGATCTGGCACCAGTGGTAGGCGCATTGGCGAACTACAAGCAATTGCAAGGTAAAGAGCTGTCCTACAACAATATTGCAGATGCTGATGCAGCGTGGGAATGTGTGAAATCTTTCGACATTGGCGCATGCGTGATCGTTAAACATGCGAATCCATGCGGCGTAGCAATCGGTGCAACAGCATTGGAAGCCTACAGCAAAGCTTTGCAAACTGATCCAACTTCCGCGTTTGGCGGCATCATTGCATTCAACACGGTGTGTGACGGCGCAGCAGCAGAAACTGTTGCAAAACAGTTCGTTGAAGTCTTGATCGCCCCTTCATTTACTGCGGAAGCCAAGCAAATTTTCGCGGCGAAACAAAACGTGCGTTTGTTAGAAATCCCTCTCGGTTCTGGCGTCAATCAATATGACGTGAAACGTGTTGGTGGCGGCTTGTTAGTGCAAGCCCCAGACGCGAAAAATGTTTTACCAGCCGATATCCGCGTGGTCAGCAAATTGCAACCAACTCCACAGCAAATGGCTGACATGATGTTCGCATGGCGCGTCGCTAAATACGTGAAATCCAACGCGATTGTCTTCTGCGGCAATGGCATGACTTTGGGCGTAGGCGCAGGTCAAATGAGCCGTATCGATTCTGCACGTATCGCTTCGATCAAAGCACAAAACGCTGGTTTGACTCTACAAGGTTCGGCGGTCGCATCTGACGCGTTCTTCCCATTCCGCGATGGTCTCGATGTCGTCGTCGATGCAGGCGCAACTTGCGTGATTCATCCAGGTGGTTCTATGCGTGATCAAGAAGTGATCGATGCTGCGGATGAGCGTGGTGTGGTGATGTTGTACACTGGTGTGCGTCACTTCCGTCACTAATTTGCACTCAGAACGTCGTTAGTGAAATGGCGTTCGTCAACTTTCCAGCCAGTGATTCATTTTAACTCGTAGGTTGGTGCTGAGCGACGCGAAGCCCAACAATTGATGAACATGAATAGTTGTAGGGCGGGTGAAACCCGCGCCGCCAAAGTTGTGATCACCTGAGCAGCGCGGGTTTCACCCGCCCTACGAAAATTCATTGAGATAATTAAATCTAGGCGCATTTTTATGCGCTTAGATTTTTCTGAGAAAACGTCTAAATGAAAATCCTAGGCATAGACCCCGGCTTACGCACCACAGGTTTTGGTGTCATCCACAAGCAGGGTAGTAAGCTCACGTACATAGCCTCAGGTACCATCAAAACAGTCGAAGGCACTTTGCCTGAACGCCTCAAAACCATCCTCTCCGGCGTTACCGAAATCATCCAAACTTACCAACCCGATTGCGCCGCGATTGAGAAGGTGTTCGTCAACGTCAATCCACAATCAACACTGTTACTCGGTCAAGCTCGCGGTGCTGCGATCTGCGCTTTGGTGAGCGCTGATTTAGATGTTGCTGAGTACACTGCGCTGCAAGTTAAACAAGGGGTAGTTGGTCATGGTAAGGCGAAGAAAGAACAAGTGCAGGATATGGTGCAGCGCTTGTTGTGTTTATCTGGCACGCCTAGTTCTGACGCAGCCGATGCGTTGGGTGTGGCGATTTGTCATGCGCATAGTGGGGATACTTTGAAGACGCTTGGCGCTATTGCGCCTGAGTTGGCTAAGAAGGGTTTGCGGGTTAGGGCGGGTAGGTTGATTGGGTGATTGTACAATTGAATAAAGATTTTGAAGTCAAACTCTTAGAAGCGTTTTCGGATGAACTGAAACAGTTACCGGAAGTAAGTTTGCGAGGAGGTAATGCTCTCGATAACGGTTGCAATTTGCTTGATTATGATGAAGTACTCGATTTGGTTTCAGATGAATATTTTGAAAAATATTTCTGGGGTGTTTCTTACTTAGACTCGACGTCTTGGCGCTATTATTTGCCTCTACTCATTCACTATTCTTTGCGCCAATTCGAAGAAGCTAACACTGTCACAGATGCTTTGTTACAAAGCCTTCGGCCACCTGATCGCACCCCGCCAAGACTAGGTTCACTATCTAAATTACAGGAACAAGTGATCGTCGAATTCTTGGAATTTCTGGCATTTAATGACGAATCGGCTTACCAAGAGTTTTCATGTCAAGTATTGGATGAATGGTGGTATTCGAGGAGTTTATATCGGACTTAGTTGAGATTGTTTGTGGATACTCTTTACGTTCTTAGGTCGGGTGTGGCCCGATAGGTTGGACTGTAGTCCAACGAATTACTTTCTTTGCTTCGCCAAAGAAAGTAAGCAAAGAAAGGCGACCACGCTGCCACTGGCCTTCGGCTTCCCAATTGTGCAGGACAAAAAATGGGAAAGCCTTGAAACTCGCCTTTGGCTCAAACAGCAAGGCTTTCCTTATCCATTTTCTGTCCTGCACAATTGGCAGTGTCAGAAGTGGGTGAAGGTCAAAAGAAAAATCAACAACAAGATCAAAAGCAACGGCAAGAGCAAAACAATCAGTATCGACGGTCGTTCATTCTTCTAATAGCAGTTGTAGGTCGTTGTTTTTGATTTTGCTTTTGACTTTGACCTACCCCCGTTTGAGACGATGTAATTTGTGCGTCACAGAAAATGGATAAGAAAGTGTTGTTGTTTGAGCCGCAGGCGAGTTTCAACACTTTCCCATTTTTTGTGATGCGCAAATTATGCTGAAGCGTAGCGTAAGCACCCGAAGGGCGAGTCTACGGTCGCCTTTTTTGGATTACCTTTTTTGGCGAAGCAAAAAAGGTAATTGGCTGTCGGGCCACACCCGACCTGTGAACAATAAACGAAAGCCAGAAAGAAAAAAATGCCGCCTATATAAAAAGGCGGCATTCAATTTTAAAGCACGATTAAAAAACGCAACTTACAAACTCATAAAAACCGTTGCCGTATCGACGCCTCAATCCCCTCAGCATTCAAACCACATTGCGCCAACAATAAAGCCGGATCGCCGTGATCAACAAACTTGTCTGGTAAGCCTAATATCAACAAAGGCTTCGCAATGCCAGCTTCAGCTAGCGCTTCTGCAACTGCTGAACCAGCGCCACCCATAGTGCAGCCTTCTTCCACCGTAACTAAGGCATCATGGTTTGCTGCCATGTCTTTAATCATCGCTAAATCAATTGGTTTGACAAAGCGCATATTGACGACCGTTGCATCCAGCGCTTCTGCAGCTTTGATGGATGGATGCACCATGGAACCAAATGCTAAAATCGCGATTTTCTTGCCCTGGCGTTTTAGCTCAGCTTTGCCAATAGGTAGCTCGCTTAGTTCAGCTTGAATGGTGGCACCTATGCCTGCTCCGCGTGGATAGCGTATCGCTGCTGGGCCTGGATAACGGTAGCCCGTAGTTAACATTTGGCGGCATTCATTTTCATCGCTGGCTGCCATTACGACCATGTTGGGAATGCAGCGTAAATAAGCGAGATCGTAATTGCCTGCATGTGTTGCACCGTCGGCGCCGACCAAACCGGCTCGGTCTAAAGCGAAGGTGACGTCTAGATTTTGCAATGCAATGTCGTGAATTAATTGGTCGTAGGCGCGCTGCAAAAAGGTGGAATAAATTGCGACGACGGGTTTCAAACCTTCGGTGGCCATCCCGCCGGCAAAAGTGACTGAATGCTGTTCGGCGATACCGACGTCGTAATAACGTTTCGGAAAACGCTGCTCAAATTCCACCATGCCCGAACCTTCACGCATGGCGGGTGTGATGCCTATGAGTTTGTCATCGGCGGCAGCCATATCGCACAACCAATCGCCGAAAACTTGAGTATAGGTTTTCTTCGCTGGGGCTGTTGCGGGCTTGATGCCTTCCACCGGATTGAACTTGCCGGGGCCATGATACAAAATAGGATCGACTTCAGCCAGTTTATAACCTTGTCCTTTTTTGGTAACCACGTGCAAGAACTGCGGGCCTTTGAGGTTCTTAATATTTTGTAGTGTGGGAATTAAAGATTCCAGATCGTGACCATCGATGGGGCCGATGTAATTGAAACCAAACTCTTCGAACATCGTCGCTGGAACGATCATACCTTTTGCATGTTCTTCAAAGCGACGTGCTAGTTCTAACATTGGTGATGGCAAAACGGTTTTACCTACATTGCGAGCCGCTGCATAAAATTTACCTGACATCAGACGCGCTAGATAGCGATTTAAAGCACCGACTGGGGGTGAAATCGACATATCGTTGTCGTTCAGTACCACCAACATATTGATGTCGTCATACACACCCGCGTTGTTCATCGCTTCAAACGCCATACCAGCGGTCATAGAGCCATCACCGATGATTGCGACCGCGTGACGTGATTCGCCTTTGGTGCGCGCCGCTAATGCCATACCGAGCGCGGCGGAAATTGAAGTTGAAGAATGCGCGGTACCGAAGGTATCGTATTCACTTTCTACCCGTCGTGGAAAACCGGAGATGCCATCAAGCTGACGCAGGCTATGCATCTGATCGCGGCGGCCCGTGAGGATTTTGTGCGGATAGGTTTGATGACCAACATCCCATACCAAACGATCTTCTGGCGTATTGAAGACATAATGCAGGGCGATTGTGAGTTCTACTGTGCCCAAATTGGAGGATAAGTGGCCTCCCGTTTTGGAAACCGACTCGATGACATATTGGCGCAACTCATCTGCCAATGTGGCTAATTGGTGGCGGTTGAGCTGGCGTAAATCGGCTGGCGAATTAATCGTTGTGAGTAGGGACATTATTATGCTTTCCGCTGGACGATGAGGTCTGCTAAATCGTGCAGATGTTGGGCGGATTCGCCAAACTGTGACAGTGCACGATGTGCATCGCTACAGAGTTGAATGGCTAACTGGCGTGAGGCATCTAAGCCTAATAGTGAAACATAAGTCGGTTTGTTATCGGCGGCGTCTTTGCCCGCAGTTTTACCTAAAGTTGCAGAGTCCGCAGTGGCGTCGAGTACGTCATCAATCACTTGAAATGCCAGGCCAATCGCGCTTGAGTAGCTATCTAATGCCTGAATTTCCTCATTAGATAACTGTTTGCCGCTCATCGCACCTAGTAGCACTGATGCACGTAGTAGGGCACCCGTTTTTAAACGGTGCATTTGTTCCAGCTCAGATAAAGTCAAAGCTAGGCCGACACTGGCCAGGTCTATCGCTTGGCCGCCACACATACCGATGGAGCCCGAAGCTTGAGCCAGTAATTGCAGCATAGGCAGTTTGCGTTCAGCACTGGCATTTGCTTCGCTTAAGACTAAAAATGCCTGAGCTTGTAAAGCATCGCCGACTAGTAGTGCTGTGGCTTCACCGTATTGCTTGTGAACCGTAGGTTTACCACGACGTAACGCGTCGTCATCCATACACGGCATGTCGTCATGCACGAGCGAATAAGCATGTATCATTTCTACCGCACAGGCCGCACGTACTAATAATTCTTGTGGTGCTTCAAACAGCTTACCAGCGGCGAACACCAATAATGGACGTACGCGTTTACCGCCATCTAGTACTGCATAAGCCATTGCTTCGTGCAAATTCTCGGGTGCCGCTTGGGTGCTTGGTAAATATTGATTGAGCGCGACTTCAACGCTCGTTTGTATTTCTTTCATCCAGTTTTGGAAACTAGTGTTCATGCACGTCCCTCGTCAATCGCATCAGATTCTTTCGTATCAAATGGTTTTAACATGCCGGCATCTAAAATTTTAACTTGCTGCTCGACTTTTTCTAATTGGGCTGCGCAATATTTAATGAGCTCTGAACCGCGCTGATAAGCGCTGACTGATGCCTCTAGAGGGAGTTGACCGGACTCCATTTGTGTGACCAGTTCTGCCAGCTCAGCCATGGCGTTTTCGAACGATGCCGGTGTTACATTAGGCGGTAATTTCTTTGACATAGAGTAGTTTGCAAGGTAGATTGCAGGATTGGCAGGCGAAACCCCGTATTTTAGATCAAAGACCCGTGCTCTGTGCAGTTTCTCATCGTGAACTTAGGACAAGAAGATTGACGAAAGGGCACCGTTTTTGCGAATTAATCGGTTTGTAGTGGAAAATATGCTTAAAAAATGAGCGAAGTTGCGTTTCAAACATTTCCATGTGGAAATAATGTGTTTATAGTCGAAACTGTATAACAGAACGCGATGAGTAGCTTGTTGAATGTTGAAAAAGCATCTTAAGCATTGTTAATTTAATGATATGTCAGTAAACCAAGCAGATCAGCAGCAAGCTCGAGCCAAGGCAGAACATCGATTGTCTTTGGATAAGCTCGACACTTGGCAAGCCTTAGTGCAACAGGCCTGCCAATTTTGCACGCCTCAAATAGACGCATTTTCATCACGCTTGTCGCATGATTTATTCGCTCAATCCGAAAATGCATCGGATCCAAAACTCGCAAATTTGTGTTTTCACGGTGCACAGTTACTTAAGAATAACGCTTACTCATTTTATTACCTGAGTTCATCCGGAATCGAAAAAGCTTTCAAAGCAGAAGTTGATATATTGCGTGCGGTTACCAAACCACAGGTCACCCTACAAGATGAAGCCATGAGCTTGGTTTCTTTTGAAGAGATGGAACTTAAACTTAGTTTGAGTCGTGCCAGCCGCTCTTTGGAATTGAGTTACGCAGAGCCACTCGCTGCCTTGAATATGAGGTTAGCCAGTTTACTAGGTCTAGAAAGTATTGGTGGCTCCCAAAATCCATTTCGTCCTGAAGTCTTTTTGCGTGCTTTTAATGCGGCGTGGATAGATTTCAACACGGAAGTCGATGCCCATGCATTGATGTTGCCGATGATCAGCGAATTTATTTTTGATCTAGCACCCGTCTATCAAGCTTTAAATGATTTGTTGATCGCACGTGGGATCTTGCCGGATCTGCAGGAAAATTATCGACTAAAACGCAAGCAGGCCAGTGCAGAAGCAGAGCGTGTCGGCGAAGCCGTGAAAAACGAAGTCGCTAAAAAGTTGGAGCAATACTTTGCAGGCAATGAGATTAGAAATTCCGCGGAGACGAGTGCCCAGGGGCGTGGTGCAGGTGGTTTCGCTCACCCAGGCATAGGTGGACAATTGTCAGCACCACATATGGGTGGGATGATGCCTATGAGTGGAATGCCTATGGGTAACATGACTGGCACACCGTTTATTGGTGGTGACTCTGCTAGTTTTAATCCGGCTTCCTCTGAGTTATTTCAATACCTTGCCGATGTTCAAAAGAACATGGCGATACATCAGCTAGTTTCCGGTGCACAGAATGCAATGCGTTTGTCGCATATGCGCCAAGAAATGCCTAATGTGTTTCATTCTGGCGTAGAGAAGCATACGTTTGATTTACTCTCACATGTTTTTGATGGTGTATTAGGCAATCAAGAGATCGCTGACCCCATTAAGAACCTGATCAGTTCACTGCAAGTGCCAGTATTAAAGGCAGCGTTGATCGATAAGAATTTCTTTTTTCAAGATGCTCATCCGGCGCGCCGCTTAATTGAATTATTGTCAAAATATAGTGCTTCCCTTGATCCTAAAAAAGGTGAAGATGATCCCTTGTTTCAGGCGATGCAACGTAATGTATTGCGTGTGCAAAAGGAATTCGATCAAGAGTTAGGACTGTTTGATGAAGTCGTAACGGACCTTGAAGCCTTCATTCAAAAAGATGAGGCCGAGACGATCGAATCTTTGCAAGCGCCGATCAATCGGGCACTGCAAAAAGAAAAATTTAAGCAAGCTGGTATCGCTGCGGGTAACGATGTCTCTCTGCGTATAGGCAGCGGTGAAGTAATGGCGTTTGTCGAAACCTTCCTCGAAAATCGCTGGATTAAAGTATTGACCTTGGCTTATAGCGTGAAAGACGAAAAGCCGCATGCGGTTGAAGATGCGATTAAGACGATGGATGATTTAATATGGAGTATTAAGCCCAAGATCACGTTAGCGCAGCGTCAAGAAATGATTAATCGTCTGCCAGGTATTTTGGCGCGCTTGAATAAATGGTTAAGTTTGATCAAGTGGGAAGATGTTGATCGCGTACAATTTTTTGCTGACTTGGCTGAGTGCCACGCATCGATAGTACGTGCGCCTTTAGAATTGTCGCCAGAACGTCAGGTGGAAATTGCGGTTGAGGCCGCTAAGCTGGCTGCTGAGCGTCGTTTGCAAAAACGAGCCGAAGCTGAAGCCAAAGCAGTCGCAGATGCCAAAGCAAAAACGGAAGCAGAGGAAGCCGAAAAAGCGCGCTTAATTGCTGAGGCGATTGAGAAAGCAAAAACTGATGCAATTGAAGCTCAGCAGATTCAGCAAGCTCAGCAAGCAGCAGCTAGCGGTGATCAAATTTCGGGCAACTCAAATATAGACACGGTTGCCAATGGTGCAAATGATCCTTTGCCTTCATTGAGTCGGCCTATCATCAATGAAGCTTCAATAGCAGAAATCATAGCGCAGGATATCGCAGAAGCGGAAAGCATCGTTGCGAGTCTGGAGCGCGGTGTCTGGATACAGCTTAAGAAGCGTGATAACTCCTTGCAAAAAGTACGTCTAGCATGGATTAGTCCTATGCGTAGCTTGTTTATTTTTACATCCAGCCAGAAAGAAAAATCATTTTCTGTATCGGTGGATGAACTGGAGAGGAATTTCCGCGAGAGGCGTGCCCAAGTGATCTCTATGGATAAAGTAGTGGATCGTGCCTTGCTTGATGCACTGAATCAACAAAATCAGCCAGATCAGGCAGATCAGACAAATCAATCGGCGCCCGCCCCGCTGGAAATGCAAAATTAAGTGCATAGTCCGTTGCTGGAGCATGCTTGCAAAACTATGCAGGCAACGCCATCATTGGGCGAATCTCTAACTAAAACAAGACCTTATCTAATGTTTCGGGTATAATCCCGCGTTCTGTCCAAAATTTCCTCTTCAAGTGCAGTTTGTTTGAGTTTTCGATACTTTCAGATTAAGAAGGAAGTCATCGAAAATAGGTATTTATGGATTCTTTCTCTCTTAGGTTGGTGCAAATTAATTTGGGGGGTGGGGATGTCCGATCTGGCTTCTTTGTCTACATTAGCGCGTTCTGACGCGCAACTTCCGGTACACGTTTATTTTGATCAGGGCTTATTACAGCGCGAGATCAAACAGCTTTTCGAATCTGGTCCACGTTATGTTGGCCATGAGTTGATGATTCCTCACGTCGGTGATTACGCAACCCTAGCTGCCGAAAATGAAGGTCGCTTGCTGGTTCGTAATGCACAAGGCATAGAATTAATGTCCAATGTGTGTCGTCATCGTCAAGCCTTAATGCTGGGCGGCCCTGGCGCAAAAAGTCGCGGCAATGCGAAACAAATAGTCTGCCCTCTGCATCGCTGGACCTATGATTTGAAAGGTGAGCTACTTGGCGCACCGCATTTTACTGACACGCCTTGCCTTAATCTTTCCCGCACGCCTTTGCAAAACTGGAATGGTTTGCTGTTCGAGCAAAATGGCTACAACGTCATGGGAAAAATGGCAAGTTTGTCAGTTACCAAAGATCTCGATTTCAACGGCTATATGCTGGATCACGTCGAAGTTCATGAATGCGACTACAACTGGAAAACTTTTATCGAAGTTTATCTGGAAGACTATCACGTCGAAGCATTTCATCCTGGCTTAGGAAGCTTTGTCAGTTGTGATGATTTACGTTGGGAATTTGGCGAAGACTATAGCGTGCAGACAGTGGGTGTGCATAAGGGTTTGCAAAAGTCAGGTTCCGCTAAATATCAAGCCTGGCAAGAGCAGGTGCTCAAATATCGAGGTGGTGAACCACCAAAATTTGGTGCAATCTGGCTAACTTTGTATCCGAATATTATGGTCGAATGGTATCCGCATGTTTTGGTGGTATCGACTTTGTGGCCAACCGCGACCGGTAAAACCAAGAACGTCGTGGAGTTTTATTATCCAGAAGAGATCGTCTTATTCGAACGTGAATTCGTTGATGCCGAGCGTGCTGCCTATATGGAGACTTGTATTGAGGATGACGAGATCGGTATTCGCATGGATGCAGGTCGTAAGATATTATTCGATAGAGGCGTCAATGAAGTTGGCCCTTACCAGTCACCGATGGAAGATGGTATGCAGCATTTTCACGAATGGTATCGACGCAAGATGCAGTTCTAGAATTTCATCAAATGGGGAAGCACTGCTTCCCCTTTATTTTTTTAATCAGTTTTTTGTAGTGAAATTTAAAAAATATTATGCAAGCACTTTGGATGTTGGTTGCCACGTTTTTGTTTTCCTTAATGGGTGTTTGCGTCAAGCTCGCTTCAGAGACTTATAGTACGGCTGAGATCGTGACGTATCGCGGTGCGATAGGCGTCATTGGTATCTACTTTATTATGCGTTGGCAGAATGGTACTTTGCGCAGCAGCATGGTGACTGGCCATATTTGGCGCGGGATATTTGGCGTGCTGTCTTTGTGGCTTTGGTTTTACTCGATTTCTAAACTGCCCTTATCGTTATCGGTGACTTTGAGCTATATGTCCTCGATTTGGGTTGCGGTGATATTGTTTGCAACTTCATGGTGGAAAAATCGCGGTAAAGATGTGGTACATCTTCCGCCCAATTTAGTCATGTCTATCTTGTTGGGCTTTATTGGCGTGATTATGCTACTTCGCCCTACGATCCGCGTTGAGCAATTGCCGGATAGTTTGATCGCGCTTTGTTCTGGATTCGTTGCAGCCTTAGCCTATATCCAAGTACGACAAATGGGTGTGGCAGGTGAGCCTGAATATCGAGTCGTGTTTTATTTTTCTTTGGTATGTACGGTTGTGGGTATTCTGGGGCAATTTTTTCATTTCAATGCGCTGTCAGAAACGCAGTTGGCTGCGCATGTGAATCATCATTTGTTTGATCCAAAAGGCATCGCGCTTTTGTTCGGTGTGGGCATCTTGGCAATGATCGCTCAACTAGCAATGACGCGCTCGTATCGCTTAGGTAATCCCTTGGTCGCAGCCAATTTGCAATATGTTGGCATCGTCTTCACTAGCACTTTGGATCTATGGATATGGAAAGTGAATTTGAGTTGGATTAGCTGGTTAGGGATTGCGGTTATTCTGTCTAGCGGTATGATAGCTTCTTCGTTTAATAGTAAGCCCAATGCCAGTGCTTCCGACAACAGCTAAAAAGGAAATGACTATGTACACCACTCTGATCTCCGCCGAACAATTGGCGTTTGCATCCTCTCAATCTGATCTTGTCATTATCGATTGTCGTCACGATTTGATGGACGCGCAAGCCGGACGGAATGCTTATGATGCTGGACATATTGCTGGTGCCGTTTTTGCGAATTTAGATCATGATCTCTCAGGTACCAAGCATGATGATAACGGCGTTTTTCGTGGACGTCACCCCCTTCCTAAGACCGACGACTTGCTGGCGGCTTTGCGTCGTTTTGGCATTAACAATGAAACCCAAGTAGTGGCTTACGATGCACACGGCGGCATGTTTGCAGCACGTTTGTGGTGGCTATTGCGCTTGATTGGTCATGCGAGTGTTGCGGTGCTTGATGGTGGCTTGGCTACGTGGACTGCAGCGGGGCATACTTTGCAAACCGAATCGGTACAAAATCCAGTGGGCGATATCTTGGCTAAGCCAGCATTAAACTCGCAAGTTGATGTCGCGACCATTGTGCAAAACTTAGACGCCGATACCAGTCAAAAATTGCAAATCATTGACGCCCGAGCGGCCGATAGATTCCGCGGTGAAAATGAAACGATAGACCCAGTCGGTGGCCATATTCCGGGCGCGATAAATCGTTTCTTTAAAGATAATTTACAAGCGAATGGTTGTTTTAAATCAGCAGAGCAATTGCGTCAGGATTGGCAGAGCTTGGCAACCGATCCACAAAAAGCTGTAATGCAATGCGGCTCAGGTGTGACGGCTTGCCATAATTTGCTGGCGCTCGAGATTGCAGGTTTGCACGGTGCCGCCTTATATCCAGGTTCCTGGAGTGAGTGGTGTTCAGATACCATTCGTCCGGTAGCGACTGGTACCTGAGTTACTTAGTGCTGCTGGTGAGTCACAAACAAGACCAACACTACACCACAAGCGATTAAGAATATTTGCGGCACGGTCTCTCTTAACGAGGCACGACGCTGCATTTGTGGCATCAGATCACTGACGGCGATGTAAATGAACCCAGATGAAGCCAGCACTAAAACATAGGGTATCAGGGAGCTAGCTTTGTCTAGGGTGAAATAACCTAAAACACCACCTAAAACCGCCATTAAGCTGCACAGCAAATTGTAGAAATACGCGCGCTTGCGTGAAAAACCGGCATTCAATAAGACGATAAAATCACCGATTTCCTGCGGTATTTCATGCGCAATAATGGCTAATGCCGTCACCATGCCCAGACCGGGATCGGCTAAAAAGGCCGCCGCGATCAAAATGCCATCGGTGAAGTTATGCATACCGTCGCCGATCAAAATCATCCAACCCGCTTTACCTGCTTCATGCGCATCATGACCGTGTTCATGATGATGGCCATCGCCTTCATGATGATGCGAGTGACGCAAAATCGCGAACTTCTCTAACAGAAAGAAAGCGAGCAATCCACCTAGTAGACAGGCAAACAAAGAGCGTGGATCAGCACCTGATTCGAAGGCAGTAGGCAGTGCGTGCAGGAACGAAGTCGAGAGCATAATGCCGACCGACAAACTCACCATACGTTCAACCAATTTCGACAGTAGCGAAAAAGAAAATATGGCAGCAAAGCTGATACTCAACACACCGGCAATCGTGGTGGTAATGAGAATGGATGACAGCAGGGAAGGAATTTGGAACCTCGAATGGATTTATTCTGCAACTGGGTTGCAATTAGACCATAAATTCGCTATTAAAGCAATTCGTCGAGTGTATTCAAGCACCGAGTTGGCGCTGTTCTCCTTTTCTAAAGCATGGTCGTTTGCGATATAGAAAATGATTTTGATAGTCTTCTTACCAGGATTCAAAAAAACTAGTAGTACTTTCAGTTAGTCGGGTTTGCATTTTTTACTGCGCTCAGCGATCCCTTTAATTTCTTCAAGACGCTTTTCGTCTTCCATATAAATTGGATCGCCATTGGCATCAACCCCCGTTTTCAGGGGCTGGCCATTTAATAGTTCACGTAAGCGTTTTTGGTCTTCATAGCATTTGTTGCTGTCTGCACGACTCTTATCGCGCGCTAAAGCTTCTTCTTCCTCTTGCCGTTTTTTCCATTCCGCAAATTCTCTGCTTGATTCCGCAGCCGTTTTAGCTGTCCATCTCGGCGGGTTTGGGGTAGCTGTTGCGGGATTGGTCGACGAAGTAGGATTGCTATTCGGCGAGGTGATTTCCTTGACTTGGGTCGATCCAGCAGGGCAGCTATTCGCAAAGATTTTTTTACCTTGTGCGTCACGACATTCGAAGACCTGTGCATGACTTGCACTGTATACAGCCGAGTAACAGATCATGCCAATCAGAAGTTTTGTGGAGCGATGAGTAAGTTTAGACATGGCATTCCAGATGATGTTTGAAAGGTGATCGCTGACAGGTGCTAATCATGCGATATAAAAAAGTATAATGAAATGGAATAAATGAAATATCGCGCTTTTTATTCCTTTACTCTTAGATTTCAACACTGCTCATGAACAGTACGACGCACGACTATTTAGTTCGCATGCAAGATTTTATTCTTAGTTTAGGAATACAACTGGAATATAAATCTTTGCCTCAGACTACTTTTTTGCCCGGTTTGGATTTGGGTCCCAACTGTATCTACATTGATCAAGACAAATTACGGTATCCGGGTGATGTATTGCATGAAGCGGGGCATTTGGCGGTGACTACAGCGCGTCAACGTGCAGCGATTGGCAGCGCAGAATCAGAGCAGCCGTGGCCCACTGATGGCGAGGAGATTGCCGCCGTCCTGTGGTCGTATGCCGCGGCTTTGTATTTGGAGATTCCATTGCACATCGTATTTCATGATGACGGTTATAAAGACGACTCGGCATGGTTGATCGACAATTTTTCTGCGGGAAATTACATAGGCCTACCATTTTTACAATGGGCGGGCCTATGTTATGACGCTAAGCAGGCTGAAGTGCATCAGATGACGACATTTCCTGTAATGCAGCGTTGGATGCGCGAATAATTGACCTGACTTTATTCTGCTACATCTGCTAGAAGCGCTAACACATCTGCGCGCATTTCTTGAGGCGTTGTAGTCGGTGGATAACGTTTAAATACTTTGCCATCTTTTTTGATCAGGAATTTTGTGAAATTCCACTTAATACTCTCGGTACCAAGAATACCAGTCGCGTGACTTTTCAGGTATTGAAATAAGGGATGTGCATCACTACCGTTGACATTCACCTTTTCAAATAGAGGAAAGCTGACGCCGTAGTTCTTTTCGCAAAAAGTCGCAATTTCGCCTGCGCTACCAGGTTCTTGAAAACCAAATTGGTTGCAAGGAAAGCCCAAAACTTGAAAGCCCTGAGCTTGAAATTCCTCCTGCAATTGCTGCAAGCCTTGATATTGCGAGGTGTAGCCACATTGGCTCGCGGTGTTCACGATTAACAGTACCTGACCCGCATACTTTTTTAAATCGACTTGCTGACCATTAATATCATTCGCTTGAAAATCTAACTCGTTCATAAAATGCCGAGATGTTGGGTACCAGCAGATAGGTCGCGATTGCTGGCGTCTTTGCCACGCAATTTGATTGCTAGACGTAATTCATTCACTGAGTCTGCATTACGCAAGGCGTCTTCGTAGGTAATCAAGTCAGCCTCGTGTAAGTCGAACAAAGCTTTGTCAAAAGTCATCATGCCGAGTTCTTCGGATTTCTTCATGATTTCTTTGATTTCATGAACGTCACCTTTGAAAATCAGGTCTGAGATCAAAGGCGTATTGAGCATGATTTCGATCGCAGCGATGCGACCTTTTTGTCCACGTAAAGGCACCAAGCGTTGAGAAATGACGGCCTTTAAGTTGAGTGATAAATCCATCAGCAATTGGGCTCGGCGTTCTTCAGGGAAGAAGTTGATCATACGATCGAGCGCCTGATTCGCGCTATTTGCATGCAAGGTGGCTAAACATAAGTGACCTGTCTCAGCAAATGCAATCGCCAGATCCATTGTTTCACGCGAGCGTATCTCGCCAATCTGAATCACATCAGGTGCTTGACGCAAAGTATTCTTCAACGCGATTTCCCAATCATTGGTATCAATACCTATTTCGCGCTGCGTAATGATGCAATTGCCATGAGGATGCACATATTCAATCGGATCTTCGATTGTGATAATGTGTCCGTAGCTATTTGCATTGCGGTGACCAACCATGGCGGCTAAGGTAGTCGATTTACCAGAACCGGTTGCGCCCACCATAATCACCAAACCGCGTTTTGTCATTGCCACGTCTTTGATTTGGCCAGGCAAACGTAAGTCTTCAAACGTAGGAATGGTCGAGGTAATGGTACGTAACACCATACCCACTTTCCCTTGCTGTAAGAACGCTGAGACGCGAAAGCGTCCTAAGCTTGGGGGATTGATCGCAAAATTACATTCTTTAGTGGATTCAAACTCGGATGCTTGTCTGTCGTTCATAATCGCCCGCGCTAAATCAATCGTGTGCGCGGGTGTCAGTACCTGATTCGACACTGGGGTGACTTTGCCATCTATCTTAAATGCAGGTGGAAATTCTGCTGTAATAAAAAGATCGGAACCATTTTTGCTCAGCATTAGCCTGAGCAAGTCGTTCATAAATTTGGTGGCCTGATCGCGTTCCATGAAGCTTCCTTCTTATTCGGTGATGTTGTAGTGCTAGTTGTGGGCGTACTTTTTTAACCTGGGAAGTTATCCGGAATCTTCGCAGCAGCGCGGGCAGTACTGGTGGAGATCACGTTGCGTCGTACTAGATCGGACAAATTTTGATCCAATGTCTGCATACCGACATTGCTACCGGTTTGGATTGCAGAATACATCTGTGCAATTTTCGCCTCACGTATCAAGTTACGGATCGCTGGTGTGCCGACCATAATTTCATGTGCGGCCACACGGCCGGAGCCGTCTTTGGTTTTGAGCAGGGTTTGCGAGATAACCGCTTGCAGTGATTCTGATAACATAGAACGCACCATTTCTTTTTCTTCGGCGGGGAAGACGTCGATAATACGATCAATCGTTTTTGCAGCAGAAGAGGTATGCAAGGTGCCGAACACCAAGTGACCAGTTTCAGCAGCAGTCAATGCTAAGCGTATGGTTTCCAGATCGCGCAACTCACCGACTAGAATAACGTCTGGATCTTCACGCAGCGCGGAGCGCAAAGCGTTGGAGAACGAATGCGTATGTGGACCGACTTCACGTTGGTTAATCAGGCATTTTTTTGAGTCGTGGACAAATTCGATAGGGTCTTCGACTGTCAGGATGTGACCATATTCGGTCTCATTAACGTGATTGACCATGCCGGCCAATGTAGTTGACTTACCAGAACCAGTTGGCCCTGTTACTAGCACCAGTCCGCGCGCTTTGAGTGAGAAATCAGCAAAACACTTAGGCGCATTCAATTGTTCTAAGCTTAGGATTTTGGAAGGAATTGTACGCATAACCGCAGCCGCACCACGTTCTTGATTAAATGCGTTGACGCGGAAACGTGCCAGACCCGGAATCGCAAAAGAAAAGTCGCACTCGAGATTCTCTTCATAATGTTTGCGCTGACCATCATTCATGATGTCATAAATCAGCGAGTGCACATCTTTGTGTTCTAATGGCGGCAAATTGATACGGCGCACGTCACCATGCACGCGAATCATAGGCGGTAATCCAGACGACAAATGAAGATCGGATGCGTTATTCTTAACCGAGAATGCGAGAAGTTCTGAGATATCCATTTATAATCCGATATAAAGTAATTAAATTAATGCTGCAGCCAAGTCTGCTGTACTGCAAAGGTTCCCTGATTATGTCCTCAATCCCTCACAACTTGCAAGTCGTACATGATGCGATTGCACTTGCGGCCCGTCGCTATGACAGGAATCCAACTGAAATTGCTTTATTAGCAGTATCCAAAACTTTTTCGGCCAGCGAAGTGGTGCAAGCTTTGCAAGTCGGTCAAAAAAGCTTTGGTGAGAATTATTTACAAGAGGCCTTGGACAAGATGCCGGAAGTTGAGAAGTTAGCCGCTGAGTTATCCTGTACTACTGCACCAGAATGGCATTTTATAGGCCCGATACAAAGCAATAAGACCCGCCCGATTGCTGAACATTTTTCTTGGGTACATTCAGTAGATAGAGAAAAAATCGCGAGTCGATTGTCGGAACAACGACCCGAAGCATTAGGCGCCCTACAGATTTGTCTGCAAGTGAATATCAGTGGCGAAGCGAGTAAGAGTGGTGTGCATCCGGATCAGTTGCTGGCTTTGGCGCGACAGGTACAATTACTGCCACGAGTAAAATTGCGTGGCTTGATGGCAGTGCCAGAAGCCAGTGAGGACGTGCAAGTGCAGCGTGCAGCATTTCAACGCCTCGCACAATTAGCGCAAACATTAATTCAAAATAATATAGCCATCGACACTTTGTCTATGGGTATGAGTGGCGACATGGAGGCGGCAATTGCCGAAGGCAGTACGATGCTGCGTATTGGTAGTGCCATTTTTGGAAAGCGAGATTATGCAGTCTAAGCCGAATAATTTGACTATAGGATTCATTGGCGGTGGCAATATGGCGACCGCTTTGATTGCGGGTTTAGCGAATAAGTTGACCGATGCTGATCGTATTCATGTGATCGATTTGAATGCAGAGAGTGTGGCTCGTCTGAGTCAGCAATATGGCGTGAGCACCGCCAGTGTCATGGATGAAAAATTGCATGATTTGGACGTCGTGATTTTTGCAGTGAAGCCGCAACAAATGCAGCAAGTGATCGCGAGTTTTGCACCCTTTTTAAGGTCGCAATTATTATTGTCTGTGGCGGCAGGAATTCGTGCTGATGATATGTCGCGTTGGTTAGGCGGCTACCAAAAAATTGTCCGGGCGATGCCCAATACGCCGGCGATGATAGGGGCAGGTATGAGCGGCTTGTATGCAATGGAAGAGGTCAGCGCACAAGAACGTAACTCAGCACAAGCTATCATGCAAGCCGCGGGAGAAACGATGTGGGTGCACAATGAAGGCATGATTGATGCGATCACTGCGATTTCCGGTAGTGGCCCTGCCTATGTATTTTATTTTATCGAAGCAATGCAAGAAGCTGCTATGCAATTAGGTTTCGATGTCGCACAGGCGCGTCAATTGTCTCTAGCGACATTTAATGGTGCCGCGCAATTGGCAAAGCAATCGGATGAAGCTGTGGAAGTATTACGTCAACGTGTAACCTCAAAAGGCGGCACCACTTATGCTGCCTTATGTAGCATGGACGAGAGTGCGGTCAAGCCGGCGATACATCGTGCAATACAAGCAGCCGCTCAGCGCGGCAAAGAATTGGGTGATGAGTTTGGACAAATTTAAATTACGTGTGATGTTGCTTTGCACTGTATGGATAACGAGGATTGCTAGCATATGAAAACACCTACGCGCTTACAGCCTCTAGTCGATTAAGGCATGATTGATGAAGTCTTACGTCAATTGATGAGTGGCAAAGAAGCGACTGTATTCGTGGTGCGTTGTGGCGATCAGATTCGTTGTGCCAAAATGTATAAAGAAGCAGGGCAGCGTAGTTTTAAGCAAGCGGCCGCCTATCAAGAAGGACGTACTGTAAAGAATAGCCGGCAAGCGAGAGCCATGCAAAAAGGTTCTAAATATGGCCGCAAAATGCAGGAGGAAGTTTGGCAAAATGCCGAAGTCGATGCACTGTATAAGTTAGCCGATGCTGGGGTGCGGGTGCCGACGCCTTACATCTGTTTTGAGGGGGTATTATTGATGGATCTAGTGAGCACCGCCGATGGTCAGGTGGCACCTCGCTTAAATGATGTCAGTCTCAGTTATGCGCAAGCATTGGTGTATCACGAAGAGTTAATCCAGCAAGTGGTGTTGATGCTGTGCGCTGGTATTATTCACGGCGATTTATCCGAATTTAATATTCTTTTGAATGAACAAGGGCCAGTCATTATCGACTTGCCGCAAGCGATTAATGCCGCAGGCAATATGGGCGCCGCAGCGATGTTGTACCGTGATGTGGATAACCTGAAAAACTACTTCAGCCAGTTTGCACCAGAGCTAGCCAAGACACAATATGGCAAAGAAATTTGGAAGTTATACGTTGCCGGTTTGCTGCGTCCCGATACGGTCTTGACCGGGATCGTGGCTGAAGACAAACGTCCAGTAGATGTCAGTGCGGTCATCGAAGAAATCGAATTGGCACGCATGGAAGCCGAAGAAGAAGCGCAGCGACGTTTGATGAATTCGACGATGTAGCGCAATAAGAAAACAGCATATTTTTTAGCAGTAGAGCGAATAGAATTGTATAAACTCTTTTAATATTTTCTATCATGACAAAAAAATTTCACTTGCATAAAGCACGATTAGAAACTCTGGTCGATGGTGTATTTGCTATCGCGATGACGATACTTGTGTTGGAGGTCAAAGTTCCTTCTATCTCTGATAAATATTCAGCACTAGATTTATTGCATGCACTTGCACATGACGGGGTTGTCATCTTCGCCTACTTTGTGAGCTTTTTGGCCTTGGGTGTCTTTTGGGTTTGGCATCATAAACTGACAGAAAAAGTGGCTGAGATTGACCTGCCAATGTTGATTTGTAGCCTGGCATTTTTATCCTTGATTTGTTTTTTTCCTTTTGTCGCCGCACTGTTTGGACGCTATCCACAAAATTTAACCGCCAATATTGTCTATGTCGTGTTGCTCGGTCTGATATTGGCATCGCAAACCTTATTCTTTTGGATGGCGATGACTCGTAAAAAAATCGCGGACTTCGTTACACCTAATGAGGCACTCAATACGCATAGAGTTAATTTACTCAGCTTGGCAATTTATTGTATCTCTCTAAGTGCGACAGGATTGCGGATCAGTATTTATGCGGCGCTTACTTGCCTATTGGCGGGTGTGTTTCTGTTGTGGCGTTTCAAACGATCTAAAAATCAGCCTGCTTTACAAAGTAAAAATTAAGCTACACAGATATGATTATTGTGTTTGAGAAGGTGCTTTGCTTGTTGGACTGGTCATAGTAGGTGCAGTTGTATTTGCCTTCCATTGACGTAGTAAGGGAATTAATGGCATGAATATTGGTGCAAACTTTAACCAAATGCGCCAACTAGAAAGTCCTGTTTTTAAAAGCCACATTACCCGTCTCGGTTTGATAATGGTCAGTCCTGCGGCAAATGCTGCGATTAAGATAGGCGATGCTCGTAGAGCGCTTGCGGTGCGCAGGCCGAGTTCGATAAAGCGTAATTCATGATGTAATTGCGCGCTTTGCCAAATTAGTTCCTGTCTCTGTTGCTGGCAACGGGCGACCAGAGCCAAGCGTTTGGCTTGCAGCTTCTGCTGGCGACTCGTTGGGCTAGTGGTTGGCATCACTTAAAAGCCCTCACTATCTCGTTCAAGATCTTTGGTTTTTGCGGATGCTTGCGCTGAATTATTGGCGTTATCGGTAGACTGACGCAGTGTTTGCAAATCGTTCTGTAATTCGTTCAAACTGGCGGCTAGCAGACGGGGTTTATTCTTGATGGCGGTTCTTAGATAGAACATGAGCACCAAGGTGGCAATGCTAAACAGCGCAATCAAGCCCACTAAAGCTAGCTCGCGGTGTGTATCCCAAAATACAATCAGCACCAACAAAATGATCAATAAGATGGTGACGATGCAGCAAAACAGTCCGAGTAGCGACAGTACAAAATATCTGGCATAACGACCAATCTCTTCTTCTATTTCTACAGAAGCTAATTCTAGCCGCGTGTGCAGTGTTTCGATTAGGCTGGCGCCTAATCGGACTATGGAATCAGTGATTGCCATGTAGCTTATTTATTTCTGGCGATAAGTAATCCCACCAATAAACCAACGCCAGCCGCGATCCCCGCTGTTTTCCAAGGATTCTCGTGGACGTAAGTATCGGTAGCATGGGCTGCCTCTTTTGTTTTTTGAACGACAACTTCTTCGATGCGGTGAATTTCTTGTTTTGCGTTTTTCAACGTTGCTTCCAGTTTATCTTTTGCACTTTGAAAGCCTTCACCCGCTTGCTGTTCAGAATTCTTGATGAGTTCTTCGGCATCTTTCAGAACTTGGTTGAGCTCACGCATTAAGTTGGCCTTGTGTTGATCTACAGAATTCATGGTGTTTTCCTTTTGTTAGTTAACAACGAATATACAAGCTCTGGAAACAGTCTAGAACGAAAATCTGATTCTGTTTTGCGTTAGCGCAAAATTGAGACACTTAAGCTAAATTAGTCATGTGCCAAATTTCGCTCAACCAAGTAAGTAGTCGAAGAAAACGCCCAAGAACAAGGCTGCACCGAGCCAGTTGTTGTGGCGGAACGCCGCAAAACATTGCATACGGTCGCGTTCTTTGATCAAAATATAGTGATACATGGCGATCGCCGCTGCGACCATAACACCGCCTAGCGCCCACCATCCCAATCCGAACCGCCAGCCACAATATAAATTCACGAGTAGAGCCAGTGCATAGCACAGCATTACGGCGGCGACATCCCAACGACCAAATGTGATCGCTGAGGTTCTGATACCAATTTTCAGATCATCGTCGCGATCCACCATCGCATATTCAGTATCGTAAGCCACAGCCCAAAATACATTGGCTAATAACATTAACCAAGCTTCGATGGGAATGCTGTTAGTCACTGCCGCAAAAGCCATGGGGATGCCAAAACCAAAGGCGATGCCGAGGTAGGCTTGTGGAATGGCGAAAAAACGTTTGAAATAAGGGTATGACCCGGCCACGATCAGGGCGACAACTGACAATTGTTTAGTAAGGGTATTTAGAGGCAAAATCAGCAAAAACGATATCATTGCCAGGACAGCAGCTACCGCCACAGCTTCCCATGATTTGATTTTGCCGCTGGTCAGCGGACGTTCAGCCGTGCGTTTCACATGTTTGTCAAAATCGCGGTCAGCAAAATCATTGATGGCGCAACCGGCGGAGCGCATGAGGATTGTGCCTAGGGTAAAAATCAACAAATAGTGCCAGTTTGGTCGGCCATTGCTGGCGATCCATAATGCGGCGAGGGTCGGCCATAGTAATAAAAGAATTCCTATGGGTTTGTCTAGCCGTATTAGTTTGAAATACAGCGAAAGGCGGGCGGCAAATCTAGTAAGAAGTCGAGTTGACATGAGTTCCATAGAGACACAATACGGTCGCAAATTCAAAGTCGCATTATACGAGGAAACAATCAGCGCTTCTTGGCTCTATCGTAAGCTTATTGCGCGTGGGCCGCTTCGTCCAGCATCGTGACGCCACTCAGATCGCATTGCAATACAGCCTCCCTGATTGCGTCAATTGCCGCCTGCCGCGTAAAACTCTTACGCCAAGCGATCACCACGCGCCGGTCGGGCGCGCGATTGCTGAACGGCACGTAGCGTAACATGCTGTCTTTGTTATACATGTCGTGTATAGACGCCATTGGCAATACGGTGATGCCTATGCCCGACGCGACCATATGACGTATGGTTTCGAGGGAGGAACCTTCGAAGGTTCGTGCAATACCGTCACGACCCGTAGAGAATCGCGCCATTTCTGGACAGACTTCTAACACTTGATCACGGAAGCAATGGCCATTGCCCAGTAAAAGCATGGTTTCTGATTTTAGTTCTTCAGCAGAAACCGATGGCCGCTCCGCCCAAGGATGGTCTTTAGGCATGGCAACGACAAAAGGTTCATCATAGAGCGGTTGAACCATCAAACCTTGATCGGGCAAAGGGAGCGCCATGATCGCTGCATCGAGTTCACCCTGGCGCAATAATTCCATTAATTTGACGGTAAAGTTTTCCTGCAGTATCAGCGGCATTTGCGGTACTTTGGCGATCATGGTTTTTACCAGATGCGGCAGCAGATAGGGGCCTATTGTGTAAATGATGCCCAGCCGGAAAGGGCCATTTAGGGGGTCTTTATTTTGCTTGGCGATTTCTTTGATCACCGCAGTTTGTTCTAAGACACGTTCTGCCTGAGCCACAATCTCTGCGCCTAGTGGTGTGGTGGATACTTCGGTACCACCACGTTCGAATATGGTGACGCCTAATTCATCTTCTAATTTCTTAATGGCGACTGACAGCGTCGGTTGCGCGACAAAACAAGCCTCAGCCGCGTGTCCAAAATGCTTTTCGCGGGCAACAGCAACAATGTATTTTAATTCTGTGAGAGTCATGCGATCAGTGTGGCACAGACCGAGGCTGAAGTCAGTAGGTGCTTTTACATTTTTTAGAGAAAAATCAAAAAGTGAGAATAATTTTCTCAAGCTTTGATTTTTACATGCTACTTAAGAAATTAATAAATTGAGATGTGTATTTAAAATTAATAATATTTGTATGGTTCTACATGCTCTTAAAGCGCCAAGCATAAGTTTGACTGACTTTCAAATGTTCAGGATGATTCTTCAGTTCCACGGTGATATTGCCAGCATCGTCGCGCTTAGCTTTGGCAATGGCATGCGCATTGACCACGACGCTGCGATGGATTTGCCAGAACTGTTCGGGGTCTATGCCTTTTTGCAGCTCTCTGATGGGCGTGCGTATATGGCCTTCATCTGTCGCGCTGACCACGCGCGTGTAGCGGAGGTCGGATTCGAAGAAGAGAATTTCTTCGATAGGGAAAAGTTTGATGGTATTGCCCGAGCTAGCGCTAATCCAACGCAAACGTTCTGCTTGTTGCGGTTCGCGCAAACGTTTGTCTAGTTCTGCCATCACTTTCAATAGATCTGTAGGCGTTTGATCGGCATTCATTTGCGTTTTTAAGCGGGTGATACTTTGCTCTAAACGCTCTTCGGTGATGGGTTTAAGCAGATAGTCGATAGCCCCCAATTTGAATGCCTCAATCGCGTGATTGTCGTAAGCAGTGGTGAACAGGATGCGGCATTTGCCATCGCTAGCACGCGCCACGTCCAGGCCGGTGAGTTCTGGCATACGGATGTCCAGAAAGGCGATGTCGGGTTGCAATTTGACGATGGCATCTAGTGCATCGCCACCGTCTTCACAGTCGGCGACGATCTGCAATTCCGGCCATAATTTAGTTAGCATTCGACGCAAATCAGTGCGTTGTAAATCTTCGTCATCGGCGATGATGGCTGTGGTCATTTTACTTCCTTACTCTATTATTGCTATCTTAGGCTTGAGATATCGGTAGATGAATAATCGCTTCAACACCGCCTGATTCAACAGCTAGAAGACTTAAACTCGCTTGATCTTCGTAAAGCTGTTTAAGTCGTTCGCGAATATTGCTTAAGCCAATTCCTGTTCCCGATGTCGCGCCAGCACTACCGCCAAATCCTACGCCGTTGTCTTTGACAGAAATAGCTAGCATCTCGCCTTCTGGGAGTTGAATTTTGTAGGCGGAAATAGCGATGTGTACTGGACCTTTTTTGGGTTCTATGCCGTGCTTCACGGCATTCTCGACTAAAGAAATTAACATCAAAGGCGGTACAGTTAAATCTAACAATTCGTCGGGACTCTCCACATTGAAACTGAGGCGAGGAATGCGGACGTGAATCACGCCAAGATAGGATCGTATCGATTCCAGTTGTATGCGTAAAGTGCTCTCGGTGCAAGTGCCATCGTTACGCATTTGCGGAATCGTCGAGCGTAAATAGTTCACGAGATGATCGATGATGAGTACGCCACGTTCGGGATCACTTAACATAGCTGAGCGTACTCCCGATAAAGTATTAAACCCAGATTTTCCATTAGGCGCGTCTTCGACGCTATTTGAGCGCTGGCGGCGCATTTTCGGTCATTTTTTTCGTTCTTCGTTGCAAATAGCTCGCTATTTTCGCCTCATTCACGTAAAAACTGCCTCGAAAAGTGCATCCACCATCGTCTCAAATCCTAATGGAAATTCTGGGTTAAACAGAAAGTGTGGTTCGACTTGACTGGCTAATACGGATAGGCGCATTTCGGCCTGATTGCGCTCTCTTTTGTAGCGTTCGAGTTTCTCTTGCACGATGGCTTGCTCCAAGGCGTCTCTTTGTTTGACGTAGGAGCGTAGGTCTAAGACTCCCGCCAACCAAATCATCAATAATCCCCACAAACTCAGATTTAAGATGGTGGTGCTTGTGGTATTTAGCGAAGAGCCTTGAATGCCAAGACCTGAAGTTTCTTCACGGGTAGTCGTTTCTACATTACCAAAAACGCTTTGCGCTTTTGGCGGGGAAACTTTGGGAATACTGTTTTTCGCCGATTGTTGCGATGCCGCCTTTATTTCAATAATCTCTGGACCCATCTGTTTTCCAAAATGATTGCTGACCAACATGAATAAGGAGGCGCAGATAATACCAATCGCAATCGCTAAAGAAATAGCTATCGTTTCTTTTTTCATCGACCATAGTTCAAGGCGTGATTTTGTTCTGACTTTGACTGCTAGCCATCGTCCTAACAAGAGCGCGGTGACGATAGCCAGCCACAAAAAAAGTACCCATAAAAGCGTGTTGGAAAAATAGAATTCGTTGGGCACGATCAAAACTAGGAGAACTTCAAACAAGGTGAAAATACATATGGGCACGAGAAAGCCGCGAATGCGAAAGCTAAACCACGTCGGGCTAAAGATGGGGTAGTGCAGAGCCCGGTTTGACCACGTGCTCAGTTTTCCTACCATCGTGCTTGGTATGGGTTGATCTGTTTGTGAGTCGATAGTTGGCAGCATCAATGGGTCTCGGTCATTTGTGTTCATTTATTTGGTAAGGAGTCTATACCTACTAACCCTCTTACGCGAGGGCTAGTCAAGTGTACAGAATTTACTGCTGTAAGATCCAGCTAGACATCGCATCCAAGGCGGTTGGTGACACCGTTTCCTCTATTTTTCCGTATTCACGCGGCGAACCATTAGTCGCTGTCTGGAACAGATGATTGAGTTTAGGCAGCTCTTTGATCACGACGTTCTTATTCGCTTTCATGTTTGCGCGAATCGCATCGAGATTCATTTTGGAAGGCACTTGTAAATCCAGTTCGCCGTTGAGAACCAAGGTCGGTTGTTTGACTTTGGATAGGGTCGGTGCCGGATCGTATTTGAGAAAAGCTCTAAACCATGGCTTTTCCAAGGTACTTAATTGTCCTGCTGCTGCACCCTTAGAAAGGTCGCCGTCTTTTTCCGCTTTGTCGAAGTGAGCAGTCAGACGCTCGGTAATAGTTTTGTCGTCTGCACCGGAATTGATAATGGCAAAGGCTGCACGGCTAATCTTTTGCTCCTTGTCGACTTCGGCTTGGTTCTCGCCATTGGCAAGCGCGATTAGACGACTTTGTTCCAACAGTAAAGCATCAGAGCGTACTCCAGGACCCGCCATTAGGACGATAAAACCTAGTTTCGAATCGTTCGCTGCCACCATAGGCGCGATCAGGCCGCCTTCGGAATGCCCTACGATTCCTAACTTACTATGATTGATGTCTGAACGCGTGCGCAAGTAATCCACCGCCGCTTGCGCGTCATCGGCGAAGTCAAAAGTGGTAGCGGTCTTGTAATCGCCCTTCGATGCTGCCACACCGCGTTTATCATAGCGCAGCACGGCGATCCCTTGCTTAGTAAAATGATCTGCTAAGACCAGGAAAATCTTGTGTTCGATAATGGTTTGATCTCTATCATTGGGACCAGAGCCATGCACCAAAACCACAGCGGGAAATGGACCTTTGCCTTGCGGTAAAGTGATAATCCCAGCTAAATTGATATTCGCTTTGGCATTTTGGAAGCTCACCTCGGTGTTTGAATAGTTGCGTGGGCTTTTTGCAATCGCTTCTTCCTGAGGACGTTTCTTGACTTGTGCGGCAATGGCTTTTTCGTCTAAGCGCGTCAGATTCAGTTTGACGACTTCCCCTTGTGTCCAAGTGCCTAGCCATGCTTTCTGCGTTTCGTCCCACTTGGCTTCGTAGTTGCAATTGAGTTTAGCGATGCTAAAACGCATGAAGTTTTCACCAGCTTCTACTTTGTCCGCTTTGACCGTGAAATTTCCTTGATCCGGACTTTTGAGGGTGACCTCGTACTGGCCGGCTGGTGTTTTGCTGAGGTAGATATTCAGACGCAGAGCGTTATCCACTAAGCCCGTCCAATTTCCGATAGGATCTTCCGCTAACGCAGGGAGACTGGCTGACAAAGCGAGTACTGCGCTGCATGTGATAAGAAATTTTTTCATTTGTTACTCCTGAGTTTACCTGCGTCTCGCAGGCTAGGCTTAATTGCGAAATCGAATCTCAATATGGGGTCTCGAAACGACTACTTTTTTTCTATTTACAATCTCATTGCACGACAAATTTGGCTTTGACTTGTATGGGATTGAAGTATAAAGATCCCACTCGATTTGTCTTTCGGTATGCGGTAGACGAAAGTGTTTTCGGCATGAAATGGGAGAAATTCGACATGAATTCCTTTCTTGATTAGTTACAGATTTCAAATTTGCTTTATTCCGTCGTTCCCGCGTAGGCGGGAACCTAGCGTCGCAATCACGCTCAAGGGCAAAGTCACTAGATTCCCGCCTACGCGGGAATGACAAATTATGAAATCTAAGCTTTTCGTTTTTTATGTATGAAAAAAGCGGTTCTACTCCAATCGATTGGCATTTCATCGCATAACATAATGTTTGTATAACGGATGCACTTATATTGGCACCTGGGACAAAAGTTGTGAGACGTGGGGTGAGTGCAGAACGGTCTTCGTGTTTGCATTTCCTTGCTTGTAAGCAACCTAGATGAGGTCATTTGCCATCCGCCTGAGATGGCTTTTTTCTATTGTTAAAATCATTTAACTATTTCAAGAATGGGGGAAGTTCCATCATGCTGTCGATCAAAAATCTCAACAAAGTTTATGCCAACGGCGTCCACGCTATTAATAACGTCAATCTCGAAATCCCCAACGGCTTGTTTGGTCTGCTTGGGCCAAATGGTGCGGGTAAGTCTTCTTTGATGCGCACCATTGCGACCTTGCAAGAACCTGATACTGGAAGCATTGATTTCAATGGTCTCAATGTATTGCAAGACAAAGAAGGTTTGCGTCGTCAGTTAGGTTATTTACCGCAGGACTTTGGTGTTTACCCAAAGGTTTCAGCAGAAGATTTATTGAACCATTTCGCCGTATTGAAAGGCATTGCCAATAAAGCCGATCGCAAGCAATCAGTCGAAGTGCTGTTACGTCAGACGAATTTGTGGGAAGCGCGTAAGCGTGGGCTGGGAACCTACTCGGGTGGTATGCGCCAGCGCTTTGGTATTGCGCAAGCCTTATTGGGCTCGCCAAAGTTGGTGATTGTCGATGAACCGACCGCAGGCTTAGATCCAGATGAGCGCAATCGCTTTTTGAATTTGTTGTCGGAAATTGGTGAGCAAGTGGTGGTGATTCTGTCGACCCACATTGTTGAAGATGTGACCGACTTGTGTCCGCGCATGGCGATGATCGCAAAAGGTCAGGTCTTGGTGCAAGGTGAGCCGCAGGCAGCGATTGAATTATTGCAAAACAAAGTCTGGCGTTGCAGCGTCAGCAAGGAGGCGCTGCCGAGTTATCAAGAAAAATTCACCGTACTGACGACACGCTTGGTTGCGGGTAAACCGCAAATCAATGTGTACTCAGAGACTCAGCCCGACGATGGTTTCCGTCAAGTGGAAGCCAATTTAGAAGACGTGTATTTCCTGCAATTGCGCAAATCACAAAATAGCGCTCGTGCGCTTGCGGTTTAAGGAGCACGTTATGTGGCTAGAATTCTTTAAATTTGATTTGCGCTTTCAACTCAGACAGCCATTGCTGTGGGTGATTGCTTTGATTTTTGGTGCACTCGCATTCGGCGCGGCCAGCAGTGATGCGATTACAGTCGGTGGTGCGGTGGGTAACGTGAATCGCAATGCACCCACTGTGATTGCGCAGTTTCTTTGCGAGTTCAGCGTGCTGTCGATGTTCGTTGTTACCATCTTTATCGCCGGTGCCATTCTGCGCGATGCTGAGATTGGTATCTCGGATATGTTGTTCGCAACCCCGATGCGCAAGCATGACTATCTGATCGGCCGTTTCTTGGCG
This sequence comes from uncultured Undibacterium sp., assembly GCA_963511665.1. Taxonomy (GTDB): domain Bacteria; phylum Pseudomonadota; class Gammaproteobacteria; order Burkholderiales; family Burkholderiaceae_D; genus Undibacterium. The sequence continues at coordinate 15,207 of CAUPKC010000015.1, read as the reverse complement.
GGTTTGGTCGCTTGTTTGGTGATTTTTTTGTTTGTGATCTTAGGGCTTTTAGTTGGACCTTATATGCCTTGGGTCGATACCGCGCGGGTTGGCACGTTTATGATTCAGCCTTTTGTTTGGGGGCTGCTTGTTTTTGTCATCCCTAATCTTTTATTTATCGGCGCATTATTGATGCTGCTGGCGGCGACAACCCGTTCTATGATGATGGTGTATGTTGGTGTGATTGGTTTCTTTGTGTTGTGGGTAGTCGCTGGCGCCTTCACCCGCGATATTAATAATGAATGGGTAGCCGCATTACTTGATCCCTTTGGCTTGCGTGCTTTTGGCCGTATGACACGCTATTTCTCTACCGCAGAATCGAATGCTATCTTGCCAGCACTAAATGGCTTTCTAATAATGAATCGCCTGCTTTGGTCGGTGATAGGCATTGCATTGTTTACGCTGACCTTGGTACTGTTTAAACCGCAACGCGCAGGTACAGGCCGTCGTTGGTTTGGTAAAACCAAACTTGAAAATGCGAGTCAGGCAGCCACACCGCAATTGGCCAAAGTGAGCCTGCCAAAAGTGATGCAGAACAGTGGCAATGCAACCGCATGGATACAATTTTGGAATGTTTTAAAATTTGATACGAAAGCGGTGTTCAAGAGCGTACCTTTTCTAGTCATGCTGTTGTTTGGCCTGGTGAATTTTATTGGTAGTGCTAGTCTATCTGAGGTGATGTTTGGTACCACAGTGTATCCGGTCACGACGAATATGCTAACCATCTTGGCCGGCAGCTTCAATTTTATGCTGATCATCATCGTCACTTTTTATGCGGGTGAACTGATTTTCAAAGAACGCCAGGTCAAAATCGCTGATGTGGTTGACGCCATGCCCGTACCGAATTGGGTGCCTTTGATGGCGAAATCTGCAGCCTTAACTGCCGTGATTTTGAGCTTCCTGAGTGCAGGTGCCATCACTGGCGTAGTCATGCAACTGATCAAGGGCGGCGCTCCTATAGAACTGTCTTTGTATGTGAAAGGTGTATTACTCGGCGCCAGTGGTTTTATTTTGTTGGGCTTACTCGCCTTAGTTCTTCAGGTGCTGACGAATAATAAATTCATTGGCTACCTGATGATGATATTGGTTATGATTTCACAAGTCGTTTTTGGTACTTTGGACCTCGATCACAATTTATATAATTTTGCGGGTAGTTCGGCAACCCCTTACTCTGATATGAATGGCTACGGTCATTTCTTAAACGGTTGGTCTTGGTTCACTCTGTATTGGAGCTTGTTCACCGTTGCTTTGCTGATTGTAGCTCAGGCATTTTGGGTGCGTGGTTTGTCACAGGAGTGGCGCGTCCGCGCACGCTTGGCGATGGCGAAACTTAATAGCAAAGCTGGGCTTGCATTGGCGCTGAGTTTGACCGCCTTTGTCTTCACGGGTGGCTGGATTTTCTACAACACCAATGTGTTGAATCAGTATCAAACTAAGACAGCCGAGTTGGATGAAAAAGCCGAGTACGAGAAAAAGTACAAGCAATATAAGAACTTGCCACATCCGCGTTTGACTGATGTCAAAGCCAGTGTTGATATCTATCCTGAGCAACGTAAGGTCATTATCAATGGGCATTATGTATTGCAGAATAAGTCTGCCTTGCCACAAGATACTTTGCGTATTCAGATCAACACAATCGTAAAAACCGAGTGGAAAAACCTACCTGCACATGAACTTGTGTTGGATGATAAAAAAATAGGCTTTAGTATTGTTAAACTCAAACAGGCGCTTGCTGCTGGTGAAAGCTTGGCTTTGGATTTTGTCACCACAGTTGAGAATCCAGGCTTTACCAATAGCGGTGCAGCTAACACTGTCAATCTGAACGGAACTTTCTTTAATAATCGCGAATTTTTCCCACAGTTTGGTTATGCCTCTGGCGCTGAAATGCGTGATCGCAATGAGCGCAGAAAACGTGGCTTGGGTGAACCTGAACGCATGCCAAAACTGGAAGATGAATCCGCGCGCGCCTATCACGCCTTGCACAGTGAAGCGGATTGGATCAATTTCGATACCACGATTTCTACCAGTGCTGATCAGATCGCGATGGCCCCCGGCTATTTGCAAAAATCTTGGGAAGAAAATGGTCGTCGCTACTTCCATTACAAAATGGACAGACCGATGATGCCATACTTTGCTTTTCTATCGGCGCGTTGGGAAGTTAAAAAGGGGGACTGGAAAGGTTTGCCAATTGAAATTTATTATGACAAAAAGCACGCCTACAATGTTGATCGCATGATAGAAAGTACGAAGAAATCCTTGGATTATTTCACAAGCAATTTCACGCCCTATCAGCACCAGCAAGTGAGGATTTTGGAGTTTCCTCGCTATGCCAGTTTTGCCCAATCGTTTGCGAACACCATACCGTACTCAGAAGCGATTGGTTTCATCGCTGATTTACGCGATAAAGACGACATTGATTACGTGTTCTATGTGACAGCACATGAAATGGCCCATCAATGGTGGGGACATCAGGTGATCGGTGCAAATATGCAAGGTTCGACTGTATTGACGGAATCCTTATCGCAATACTTCGCTTTGATGGTGATGGAAAAAGAATACGGTCGCGAGAAGATGCGACGTTTCTTGAGATATGAATTAGATGGCTATTTACGTGGTCGTGGTGGGGAGCTTATCGAAGAGCAGCCATTAGCACGGGTTGAAGGTCAACAATATATTCACTATCAAAAAGGCAGTTTGATCTTCTATCGTTTGCGCGATGAGATTGGTGAAGACGCACTGAATCGTGCCTTAAAGCGCTTTTTGCAAGACAAAGCCTATCAACAAGCGCCGTACACCACGACAAAAGAATTGTTGACCTACATTCGCGAAGCAGCACCGCAGGATAAACACGCTTTGATTGCAGATATGTTTGAAAAAATCGTGTTTTACGATAATCGTGTGACCGAAGCTAAAGCTGTGAAGCGAACTGATGGACAGTGGGACGTAACGATGAAATTGCATCTGGCAAAAATCCAAGTCGATGGCAAAGGTAAAGAAACACCGCGTACCTATGATGAAGCTGTAGAGATTGCCATTTTCTCTCGCGCTCCGGGTGCTAAAGAAAAAGATGAAAAAGTTCTGTTCATCGAAAAGCGTGTGTTGCAAGGTAATGCACCGAGCGTCACGATCACGGTGAAAGACAAACCATTTGAAGTCGGTGTCGATCCATACAATAAGATGATTGATCGCGTGTCGAAAGATAATCGTAAAGAAGTGAGTGTGGAGTAAGTCGAAAGAGCTTGAAATTGAAACCGCTAAGCCCACAAGCTTAGCGGTTCTTTTGTCTAGGGATAGGTAATCCCAGGTGCACTATTTGGCGCAGTTGTGGTGCAATTGCGTTGATACCTCGTTCGCGTTAGAACTACCGAGAAAAGTGCATCCATCATCATTAGCAATGTTAATAAAAAGTCTGGCCAATACGCTTAAACAGCCAATACAGCTAAATGAACCCGAAAACAACTGCCACCCCCTTCACGAGGCAAGCACACAATCTTTGCTGCATGCCGTTCTGCAATTTGTTTCACCAGGCTTAATCCTAAGCCGACACCGCCATTAGTTTCGCTGCTGCCGGGAAGCCGATAGAAGGGTTCGAATACGCGATCACATTGATCAGCAGGGATGCCAGCGCCGCGATCACAAACGTCGACGGTCAGATGATCTTCCTCCATCTTTAGGAACACATCGGTGGCATTCCCATCGCCATAGCGCTCGGCGTTTTCTAAAAGGTTTCTGAAAAGTCTCCGTAGGTACTTAGCTTCTGCTCTAAGTGTCGCTGCGACTTGCATTTGTTCAGGTGTTAAGCTGATATGCAGTTCGGCATTCATGTGCGCACATTCTTCAGCGAGTAAGCCGCTGAGGTCTATAGTTTCCCATTCTGGCTGGCTGTCTTTGCTGGCCTCTAAGCGACTGCTCAGTAATATTTCATCGACGAGTTGATCGAGTTCATGAATGTTTTGCTTGAGTTCCTTGCGTAAATGTTCCGGCGCATTTTCCGTCACTAATTCGACCGCCATACTGATGCGTGCGAGTGGTGAACGTAATTCGTGCGAGGCATTGGCAAGTAGGGATTTCTGCGCTGTCATCAAGGCTTCGATGCGAGCACTGGCTTGATTAAAACTATGTGCCAGGCGAGCCACCTCATCATTTCCTTCTACCTCGACACGTGTGCCTAGCTTTCCCTCACCCAATGCTTCGACGCTGGTTTGCAGATGTTCAAGTCGCTTGGTCAAACGTCGCACCAAGGGATAAGAACCAAGTGCAATGGCTAGAACCACCAAGATAGCAACGATGATTTGCATAACAGAGGGAGTATAAATTCGACGACTCATATCGACAATGATCCATCGTTGATCCTTGAGTTGAATAGCCACTTTATCCGGTAGGATTGAATACCAACCTAAACGGATATTCGAAGGCAAATGTGTCAAAGCTTGTTGCTTGGTTGAACTACTGAGCGTGCCGTCGAGTTTGAAGACAGTGATATCCATATCTAACCAAAATCCCCACTGCTTGATCGCTTCAATTTCAGCTGCTTTACCACTGCTTTCTGGTGGAATGACGCTAGACGCAATATAAGAAAAATTTTCCATATTACGTTTGAAATTGTCTGACCCATTCATCGCCACTTGCATCAGAACAAAAAGAATAACGGCGGCAACAGCAAGGCTAGCGAGAACTGCCAGATACACACGCAAATAAAACTTAAGTGACCAAGCCTTGCGCCATTTTTGCATCCGCGAGCGAAGAAAATTAGACATCTTGTGCCTTAGAAAAAACGTAACCAGCACCGCGCACGGTGATGATGCGTTTGGGTTGTTTAGGATCGATTTCTATGGCGGCGCGCAATCGGCCGATATGCACATCGATAGACCGATCGAAAGCATTCAAAGCTTCGCCCTTAACGGCATCAAGTAAGAAATCCCGGGATAAAACACGCCCCGCATTTTGTGCCATCACGACTAGGAGATCAAACTGATAGCCAGTTATCGAGCATTCTTCCCCGCTGACTTTGAGTGAGCGGGCATCGAGGTCGATGTTGACATTACCAAAATTTAATTGCGCGGTCGATGAAGTGGATGCAGACGTACTTTGTTGCGGCAATTGTTTAGAGATGATTTCCTGGCGGCGTAGTGTAGAACGTAGCCGTGCTAATAATTCACGTGGTTCGAATGGCTTGGCGAGGTAGTCGTCCGCACCGATTTCCAATCCCACCACGCGATCCATAGGATCACCTTTGGCGGTCAACATAATAATAGGAATGATGGCATTGAGGTCGTTTTGCGCACGTATCTGCTTGCAGACGTCGAGGCCGAAGGCATCGGGCAGCATCAGGTCGAGCAGCAACACCGAAAACCGATCTTGCTCAGCCTGTTGGTTGAGAAGTGCGATTCCCTCCTGCGCGGTTCCCGCGTGCACGACCTGATAGCCGTTTTGTTGAAGATAGGTGCTGACCATATTGGCCAGGCGCTGGTCATCTTCTATCATTAAAATTCGTGGCAGCATAGGTTCTTTAAAAAAAGCTTGTTTTGAGTTCGCTCTGGCATAGCTTAACCGAGCAAGGGGCTTACGCCAAGCTCAGATGTTGCATGTAATTCGTCCATGCCGCTCACTAAGCTAAAGATGTCGAAGTGTCATCCCTGCGAAGGCCGGGATGACAATCGCAGACATGGTCTTTAAGTGAGTTTGACCAACACTAACTTTGCACTTGTAAGGTCTTGATGACTTTCGTATCTGCTCGCTCCCCAGCACCACTGCTCTTATTTTTACTTTCGCGACGAGTAATAAGTAAGCGATCCCCAACGACCTGATAGACATTATGTTCTTCGCTTGCTTGTTGAAAACTAACAACAATGAAAGCGCGACCGTTGCCCTGTTCCACCAACTTGCTTGCCAAGGGTGTGCCTTCGGCATTGATCCAAATCTCTAGACGGCTCTCAAAGTTTTTGATGTATTTTTTTGCGCTCGCTGGCAAACGCTCCATACCAAATTCAAAAGTGAGAAGACGAGCAGGTTTGCCGTTATAAGAGTCGTTTTTTTCACCCTTAAAATTGGCTTCCTCAACTTGTCTTTGTAATACGTTGACTGCAGACAGCATCATTTGCGACTCTTCGGTATTGACGTCAAAGCTGGCTTGCCTTGTGGGTGATTTGCTTTCTTTATCTTTGATGCGTGCCCGCGCTTCCTGCTCTAGCTTATTCAGCACTTCCTTGGGAAAGGAAATCTGCATGCCACGCGAACCATCTTCGAGATTGACGTTAATCTGTCCACTTGTTTCTATCGCCTCTTTGTCCTCACCTTGTTTGCGTGAGCTCTTCACTTCCATGACGGCTTTTACATTGCTTTGTGCTTGCAAACGATTCAGTGCGCTTTTGAGATCGGTAATTCCGTCAGCCTGTGCCGCACTACACACGCACAGTAAACCAATTAAGCCAATTGCTTTCGATGTGATACCGCTCATTGTCCAGTTTTTCATAGTAATTGTTTCCATTCTTATTTCGTATTTTGTTGTTTTAAAAAAGGCTCAAACACCGCCATCACATTAGCTAATAATTGCGGCTGCCCTTTGTCATTAGGATGAATTTTGTCTGCTTGCATCATGCCAGGGTCAAGCGCGACTTTGTCGAGTAGAAAGGGCACCAAGGGTATCGAATTGCTACTAGCAAGCTTAGGATAAACCGCCGCAAATTCATCACCATAGCGGGCACCATAACTACTAGGAATCCGCATGCCGACCAATAGGATCTTGGCGCCAGAAGCACGACTTTGGGCTATCATCGATTGTAAATTGTCCGCTAAAGACTTCGTCGAAAATCCACGCAAACCATCGTTCCCACCTAATTCGATAATGACAAAGCGCGGTTGATGGGCTTTCAATAAACTCGCCAGACGATTTTTCCCACCACCACTGGTTTCACCGCTGATACTGGCATTCACCACCTGTAAGTGATATTTGTCTTGCATGATTTTGCCAAATAGGTTTACCCACGCCAGTTCGGGTGTTACTCCCAAACCTGCACTGATGCTGTCGCCGAGCACCAAGATTTTTCCATTCGCATGAGAAGCAGCACTTTGAGCGAAAACTTCCGAGTGCACTAAGGACACCATCAACAAGCACACTGAAAAAATCGCACTTTTAAAGAATAACTCAGCAGTTTTCATGATGCATACGCTCCGCGTAATACGGTCGATGGTGGTGTAGTAATCACATGCCTACAAGCGAAACATCCGAGTGCTGCTAATAGCATGGCACTCACTACTGGTGACAAGAACCAATACAAATAATGAGGTTGGACAGGGGCATTCAGTACCCATGTTTGTAAGGCCACCAGTATCAATTCAGTAGCGATGATAGCGACACTGCCTGCCAAGGCACCAATTACGGCGAACTCTACTAAGACACTACCTAAGATGAGTGACTTCGAACTGCCAAAGGCGCGCAGCAGGCCGTTCTCCTGCTTGCGACTATCGATGCTGCTAGACACCGCCGACAGCATGACCAAACCACCCGCGGCCACACTTAATAACAACACCAGCATGACAGCATCAGTCACTTGTTTGATGATGCTCTTCATCTGCGCAATCATGCGATCAAACTCTAACAATGCAAGGTTAGGATGTTTGGCCAACAATCGAATAACAAAGGATTTTTGATCGGGTGGCAGGTAAAAACCTGTCGAATAACTAGGAACAAAATCTTTCATCGCTTGCGGTTCGAACAAGAAGGAATACGAATTTCGGGTAGCGGCGGGTGTGATCTTCCTAAAGCTCGCCACCTCTGCTTCGAATTCTAAACCGGCGGCTGAAAAACGTAGACGATCACCGATTTTCAGACCAATGTTCTTGGCACTTTCGGCTGCCACAGAAACACCTGGCAAGTTAGCCGCACTGCGCTGCCATTTGTCCCACCACAGTCCTTCCGTGATGCTATCGCCTTCTATCATTTGATTTGTCCACGACACCTCATTTTCCATTTCTAAGGTACGGGATTTTTTACGAAACGTCGCGTCAGGCGCCTTACCATTAATTTGCGCTATGCGTGCTCTCAGCGAGGGATAAATTGGTTGATAGCGCAGCTTCTTTTCGTCCAGCATGGCCTGAATATCCGCCACGTCGTCATGACCAATATTGAAAATAAAATGATTGTCGGCGTTGGCTGGAATCGATGCACTCCACTCATCCATAATCGAAGAGCGAATAATGGTGAGTATCAACAAGGACATAATCGCCACACCAAACACAATAATCTGCATCATGTTCTGCGCCTTGCGACGATAAATATTCGCAAATGCCAGACGCCAGTAACCCTGCATACGTGCCGCCAACAAGCGACTAAGGGTGAGCAAGAGCCAAGCGATCAACATCGATACCAAGATCATAGAAAGCAAGCCACCACTGATAATTGAGGTCAACAAAAGATCTTGGCTAAATACCGCAATCAAAGCCACGATGGCAGTTAAAGCCAATAGTGCTTGTATCCAAACTTGAGTCGCTTTGACTGTTAACTCACGACGTAAAATCTTTAAGGGTGATACGGCAGGCAAAAACCAAAGCGCAGGTAAGGCAAAAAACACGATGCACAAGATGCCGCTCAAAAAACTGAGTGCGTAGGGTTCCAATGTTGGAGCGCTTAATTTGAAGTGATAAACTTCCTGCAAACTCTGCGCAACGATTTCTTGTATCAACTGACCAAATCCTAAGCCGACGACTGAGGCAATTGCCGACAAGAGAAAAAGTTGCAAGAAGTAGAGTTGGCGTATGCGTGATGCACTGACGCCTAAACTTTTCATCATGGCCACTTGATTCGTGTGACGCTCAGAAAACTGACGCGCAGCAATGGCGATCGCTACACCTGCCAATAACACCGCGATAATTGTTGATAATAGAAGAAACTGCTTACCATTCTTCGATACACGACTCATTCGCTCCATCATTTTCGCTGGATCGATGATTTCTTGTCCTGGCGTGAACTGGGTTTTTAATTGCGCTATATAGGTATTCAAGGCATTAAGGTCTTCACTGGCAACTAGGAAGAAGTAGCTGATGCGTCCACCCGGTTGTAGCACTTTAGTCGACGCCAAGTCGGCTTCGTTCATCAAGAGACGAGGATTGAAGCTGAACTGCTCAGGTTCACGAATCAAGACTTTGCTGACGCGCATTTGGCGTTCTCCGACTTGAACCTTGTCACCTAGTTGAAGATGTAGGCTGGCGAAGAGACGTGAATCTAACCACACTTCGCCACTTGCTGGAATGGCGTTCGCCGCCTTGATGTCTCGAACATTCGTAGCAAAAGGCGTATCGCTGACTTCCACTTCGCCACGCAGGGGAAATCCTTCGCCGACTGCTTTGACGGAGGCCAAGACCATCTCATCACCTGCATACAGCATCGATTCAAAGGTCGCGACTTTACTGTGTTTGACCTTTGCAGCATCTGCCTGCTCTGTCCACACTTTTGGAATCGCAATGGGTGATTCTATGGTGGAGTCCGCACCCAAAATGGCATTGCTCTGCAAACGCAGACTGGTGTCCAAGCGATTAGTAAAAATGGAAATGCCGCTGAGTACGGCAACTGCCAATACCAAAGAAAGGCTGAGCAGTTTCAGCTCACCACTTCGCCAATTACGCAGCAATAACTTGAAGGCCAACATGACTCTCTCCTTTCGATGCTGAAGCGTAAGCGATTTTTCCTGCGTCTAAGTAAAAACGTCTTTGGCACAAATTCGCCAAACGTTCTTCGTGGGTGACGAATATCAAGGTCGTTCCTTGGTCACGATTAAGTTCGAACAAAAGATCGATGATTTTTTGTCCGGTATGGCTGTCGAGATTACCTGTCGGTTCGTCAGCAAATAAGACCAAAGGCTGGCTGGCGAAGGCTCGGGCGATGGCAACACGTTGTTGCTCACCCCCAGAGAGTTGTTGCGGATAGTGTTTTACCCGTTCTGCTAGCCCGACACGACTCAAGAAATTCATCGCCAATTGTTTCGCGAATTTGTTGCCGCGCAGCTCCAAAGGCAGCATCACGTTTTCTAATGCGCTCAAACCAGGAAGTAATTGAAAAGATTGAAAAATGAAGCCCACATTGTCGGCGCGCACTTGAGCACGACCTTCTTCATCCATTTCGCTAATACATTGATTGGCGAGGTAGACATCTCCAGTACTTGGGGTATCCAAGCCAGCTAGTATGCCTAGCAAGGTAGACTTTCCTGAGCCAGAAGCGCCGGTGATGGCGACCGATTCACCCGCCATAATGTCGAGTGATATAGGATGCAGAATATGCAAATCACCCTCAGTCGTTGTTACCGATTTAGTGACTTGTTTCACTTGTATCATTGTATGCATGGACATGATGTCTCCATCTAAAAGATGCCGTCTAGTAGCAAAAAAACGTAATGCGATTTGTTTTTGCATTACCAATGGAGTCACTTTATCGATTTGAAGTTAGTCATTCATGTTGCTTGTGTAAAGTTTTGTAAAGCAGCGAAAAGAGTCGATATTGCAGTAGGGAGGTTTTAAAAAACATCATCAGCTCTGGCGAGCTTTATCTTTATAATGTCACCATCACGCAAAAGATGCGTACTCGTTAAGGAAATAATCATGACAACTACTCCCATCATCATCGCCGGCGGCGGTGTTTCTGGTCTGTATTGCGCCTTGCAATTGGCCGATGCTGGGCATCAAGTTTTGATCTTAGAAGGTTCGGCAGACCGCTGGGGTGGGCGTATTGAAACGGAAGAGATGGATGGTTTCATCGCTGAATATGGCCCTATGCGTTTTGAGCCAACCTTGCAACCGCGTTTCGCCCAGCTGTGCGCCAGTCTTGGTGTTGATTTAGTGGATTTTTCTGGACCGAGTGCTGAAGAAATGGTGATGCCTGATCAAGATTTGTCACCAGAAGAACAAGGGCTGAATTCGTTGCAACTTTTGAAGCGCGGCATCATGCTGGTGATGGGACGTGACCCCAATGATCAGGCTTGGATAGATAGTTTGACGGAACAAGACTTCAATCAAATGCGTAAGCACGCGCAATTACGTGGTCAACCTTTATGGAATATGGGTTTTTGGAATGCCTTGTCGAGTCAGGGTGTATTGAGCCATAGAGCCTTAGTGAAGCTGCGTGATACCGGTACCTTTTATCACATGATTCCAGAAAATCTGAATGCGATTGAATGGATTATCTGGTGGTTACGTGCTTTAAAAACGGTCGGTCAACAACTGGCGAGTATTGCTGGTGGCTCGGCCCGACTTACAGAACGTTTGTTGGAGCGCTTGCGTAGTCATCCTAATGTCACTTCGGCGGGCGCACACCGGTTGTTGGCCTTCCGCCCGGTAGGCTTAGGTCAGAAGCGCATAGAGGTCGATGTCGCTACTGAAAACGGCACCATACAATTACAAACCGATAGATTGATTTTGGCTTTGCCGCGACTGCCTTTGTTGAAGCTGGCAAACTCTTTACCAATGCATATTAGCGAACAACTTGATAGCGTGAATGGTTTCCCGATGTTGAAAGTGTTCTTCGTCACCGATAAACCTTGGTGGGATTACGATCAGCGTCCGCAACAATATGCGAATTGTATGCCGACTCGCGAGATTCACTATTTCCGCCGCTCCCCCGATGCGGACCACGATGGCCACGGCATGATCTTGCTGTATATGGATAGACCAACGACCGAATTTTGGAAACATTATTTGACCGAGCCGTACAAACATGATCGTGCGGAGATCGACCAAAATGTGAATATCGTCGATGCCTTTTCTTTGTTCATTGCCCGTGACGTGCATCGAGTGGTGAACACGCCCGATAACCCAGCGGCAGGTCTGCATTTGACCGCACAATCAAAAGATTTGTTTAGCCATCAATCCGTGGATGAGTCAACCGCTTACATTAAAAATTCAATTTTGACTTACGGCATACGCGATTGGGCACGCGCACCTTATGGCGCTGCCAATCACGGTTGGCAACCCGGCGTGCGTTCATGGCGCGTGATGGAGGCATTTAAGGCTTTTGATTTTGGCTCGGGTGCTAAGAACGTGCACATTGTTGGCGAGGCATATTCGGATTATCAGGGCTTTATTGAAGGGGCTTTGAATAGCTGTGAGTTGGCTTTGGCGGGGATTGCGCCAGTTGCTGTGCTTGATCTGGATTCTGATGAGCAAACTTGATTTATTTAGCGTTAGTATTCGCTTATGGAACGAATTTCCCATTCGAAATAAGGGTTTGCTTTTGTAAGTCAAAGTAACAGCAAGACTTGTCATTCCTGCGTAGGAAGGAGTCTAGCGTCTTTCGTTGTGTCTTTCGTTGTTCAAAAAAGACGCTGGACACCTGCCTGCGCAGGAGTGACCGTTAATGGACTTTGCTGTTCATTCAAATGCGTAGATACCTATGCCTTGAAAGGGTAGTGGCTAAAACCAGTTCACGGCACTTTCAAGAATATGACGTTGAACAGCAGGCTACTCAGCCTGATTCATCGCCGCCATAATTTCATGATGCCCTTGCGCCATGCCGTTTTCAGGAACGATTTGGCCTTCACTGTTTTTGACATCTTGCAGATGCGCCATCAGCTGTTCATCAATGTCATCGCCGCGTCCTAAATAAACGCCCTTGGTTAAGCTAATATGCGCTGCTTCAAAACTACCACCACCCGCGCATAAAATCGTGCGATTCGGTGCGTCTTGTGCCGCTAGCACCAACATGGCTGGTACCACATCGCTGGCTTGTATCGCATTGAGCATGGCTTCTGGATACAGGCCATTGGTCATGCGGGTTGCCGCAGTTGGTGCTAGTGCGTTGACACGGATATCGTGTTTCGCGCCTTCAATTGATAGGGTTTGCATCAAACCGACCAAGGCCATTTTGGCTGCACCATAATTGGATTGGCCGAAATTACCATACAGACCAGAAGAGGAGGTCGTCATCATGATGCGGCCATAATTTTGTGCCGTCATCACAGGCCATACCGCCTTACAACAATTCACGCTGCCCATCAGGTGGACGTCGATGACTAACTTGAAATCATCGAGTTCCATTTTGCCGAAAGATTTGTCACGCAAAATGCCGGCGTTGTTGATCAGGATATCGATGCGACCCCATTTATCTATGGTCGCTTGCACCATCGTCTGTACCGCATTGAAGTCAGTCACCGACGCACTGTTCGCGATTGCTTCACCGCCAGCCGCAATGATTTCATCCACGACGGCTTGTGCGGCAGTGGCGGAACCGCCTGATCCATCGCGAGCGCCGCCAAGATCATTGACGACGACTTTGGCACCGCGCTTAGCGAGCGCCAATGCGTGTTCACGACCAAGACCACCACCAGCACCTGTTACGATAGCAACGCGACCTGAAAAATCTAAGCTCATGCGGACTCCTGTTTGACTAAATTAAAAATAAGGTGGAAATTAAAATTCAAGTTGAGATTCTGTTTTTGTACTTCTTTACTCCACAAGTGGCAAATCGCCGATGCTGGTTTGGGGATGTGCGGTGTTGAGCGTTCAAGAAATGCTTCCACCGTCATCATGCTTCCTAAAGGCGCAAGCTATAAGATAACTGAAAAGATACCAAGAGAGTTTAGAAATTTTACGAGAAATTCATCTAGCTGATCTGAATCAATCGCTAAACTCGCAAAAATTCTTCTCGCTGCCCCATCCAACGCTGTAAATGCGCTTCCACCGTAGTCATATCATGCGCTAAGAATTCCACCGCCATATTGCGTGCTTTCTCAACCAAATACTGGTCTTTCTCCAGATTGGCAAAACGCAGTAAAGCTTCGCCTGATTGCCGTGCACCCAAAAATTCACCGGGGCCGCGTAGCTCTAGATCTTTACGCGCAATTTCAAATCCATCGGTGCTTTCGCGCATGGTCAATAATCGTTGTTTAGCGGTTTGCCCAAGCGGACCTTGATACAGCAGGAGGCAAACACTGGCAGCTGCACCGCGCCCGACTCGACCGCGCAATTGATGTAGTTGTGACAGACCAAAGCGTTCCGCATGTTCGATCACCATCAAACTCGCATTGGGTACATCGACGCCGACCTCAATCACGGTCGTCGCCACCAAAACTTGTACGTCGTTGCGAGTGAAGGCATCCATCACGATTTGTTTCTCGGCGGGTTTTAGTCTGCCATGGACTAGGCCTATGCGACAGTCAGGCAATGCGGCGCTGAGCATCGCGTGCGTGTCGGTTGCTGTTTGCAATTGCAGTGCTTCGGATTCTTCGATTAGTGGGCAGACCCAATATACTTGTTTGCCTTCTTGCGCAGCGGCGTGCACGCGTTCTATCACTTCATCACGGCGATTTTGATCAACCACGCGCGTCACAATGGGTGTGCGTCCTGGCGGCAATTCATCAATGACTGAGACTTCCAGATCAGCGTAATAGGTCATCGCCAGCGTACGTGGAATTGGCGTTGCTGACATCATTAGTTGATGCGGCGTTTTGCCGGCTTCGGCTTTGTTGCGTAGCGTGAGTCTTTGCGCCACACCAAATCGATGCTGTTCATCGACGATGACTAAACCTAGTTTAGCAAATTGCACGGTGTCTTGAATTAGCGCATGCGTACCGATGACCAGTTGCGCCTCGCCTGAAGCGATGAGGGCGTTTGCCTGCTCTTTCTCTTTTTTCTTCAAACTACCAGTCAGCCACGCAGTCTTAACGCCGAGTGGTTCTAACCAACCAGCGACTTTGCGAAAATGTTGTTCCGCCAGAATTTCCGTTGGTGCCATCAACGCAGCTTGATAGCCGCTATCAATCGCTTGCGTTGCAGCGAGGGCGGCCACAATGGTTTTGCCACTGCCGACATCACCTTGCAGCAATCTTTGCATAGGAAAATCTTGTTTGAGATCGGCACGGATTTCTTCCAAGACGCGTTCTTGTGCACCCGTTAGTTTGAATGGCAAAGTTGCGACAAATGCCTTAGTCAAGGCGCCGACAGTCGGCAATGCAGTAGCACCTTGCGAGCGACGTGAAGCCTGTGCGCGTTTGAGTGATAATTGTTGCGCTAAGAGTTCATCGAATTTCATGCGCTCCCAGGCGGGATGTTCATGTTCCAGCAAGGCGTATTGATCGACATCAGGTGGCGGGTTGTGAAGTAATTTCACGGCCGATTCAAAATCTTGCAAGCCCATTTCCTGCAGCAGAGCAGGGGAGAGTGTGTCGTACCACTGCACTTTATTGA
>CAUPKC010000014.1:0-85638 GCA_963511665.1 uncultured Undibacterium sp. | reverse complement strand
TCGAAAGTCACATCATGGGCTTTATGGCCGAAAGTAGCCGTAAGAATGGTAGGGTAATGGACGTGAAAGTATGAGATAAAACTCTGCATACCACTATCTCAATTTAGCATCATAAGAGGGGTGCGCCGTGCGCCGCTTTGGTATCAATCAGTTGACATCCTTTTTTTAATGAGAATATTGCGGCGCACAATAATTGGTTTTGTTTAGTGATCAAAATTAATGTTTAGCGAAACCACCACCGGAAGACGCATAGCCACTATGAAAACTTGGAACAAATAGTAGCTGGCGTAGCTTGGCTGGTGTGATTGAAAATTACGCTTTGCCGAATTTATTATAATTTTTGCGGATTTTTCCATAGTGCTTCCTTATTTTGCTTGTTACTATAGTTGCGACATCGTGACAAAAATGTGCTGTTGCAAAATCGGCGTTGAATGAATTGAAACTGTTTTCTTAAGTCTCATTTCTTAAGTTTATTTTTTACGGACATTTTTAGATCGACGCAAAAATAAAGCATTTCCAATACATCGAAAAAAGGAAAGCAGATGGAGACAAAGAATAGTTTTAACGCACGTTTGTTGTTTACTTCAAACTTAGCGATTTTTACGATAGGCCTAGGCTTTGCAGTACGTGCTGCGATTGCCGATGATTTGCGGGTAAAGATTTTTAGCGTGATTGACGCCGCCCAATCGGCAACCATGGTTGGTCAAGCGCTGGGCATGACCTTCCTCGGTTTTGCCTTCACACTTTTAATCGGCAGCTCATTGGTCGATATCTTGGGCTCAAAGCGTATTTTGGTATTTTCCGCTTTGAGTAATTTACTCGGTAGCTTATTGGTATTGTGGGCTTCGGTACGTCCTGTCGATGCCACTAGCTACACCATCGTCCTGATAGGCTTGATGCTGACCGGTTTGGGATGGGGTGGGGTCGAAGGTGCTGTCAATCCTCTAGTGGTGAGCATAGACCCTGAGAATAAAATTAAACGCCTAAATATTTTACATGCATGGTGGCCCGCCGGTATTGTGTTTGGCGGTCTGTTTAGCATACTGGTTAAAACATTAGGCTTGCCTTGGCAGGCTAATCTAGTCGTGCTGTGTTTGCCGGCCATCGCTATCATTATGTTAGTCCGTGGTCAGGTTTTCCCTGTTACTGAGCGGGTGGCTCAGGGGGTTTCCTACGCCGACATGTGCCGCGAATTATATCGTCGCCCTCAATTCTTAATATTCTTATGCTGCATGTGGCTCACGACGTCGAGCGAACTGGCGCCGGGTCAATGGGTCGATCTCACCTTGAGTCACACCGTAGGTATGAGCGGCATCTTTATTTTGATTTATGTTAGCACCTTGATGTTTGTCATGCGCCATTTTGCTGGTCCGATTGCACATCGCTTATCTAGTATCGGTTTGCTGTGGGTCAGTAGTTTGCTGGCGGCGATAGGCTTGTTTGCACTCAGTCGTGCGAACAGCCCCGTGACCGCAATATTGGCTGCGACGATTTGGGGAGCGGGTGTTTGCTTCATGTGGCCGACTATGTTGGCCGTCGTCTCCGAACGCTTTGTGCGTGGTGGTGCGCTGGCGATGGGTTTGATGGGCTTCACAGGCGGCATGGCGATACAATTTTTATTGCCAGTACTCGGTAAAATTTTTGATGACGCTAAAAACCTCGCGGCAGGTGGCGCTGATAAATTGGCGACTTTGTCGGCTGAACAATCAGCTCAGGTCATACAAATTGCCTCCCGCGAGTCCTTTCAAGCTATAGCGATGGTGCCATTACTTTTATTGCCCATATTTGCAGGTATTTGGTGGCATGATCGCCGTCAAAAGAACAAGTAAATATTCAATGCAAATTCAACGCAAACTCACTACAAATAAGCGCAATGGATGCTAAGAATTTTTATACGAAGCATGGTATTTCTTCGCCCTACGCCATCTTCGATCTGCTTTCAGATACCTTTTATTTTGCAAAAAACTGCGACGGGCAATTTGTCTGCGCCAATAAGCTCTTGCAAGAAAAATTTGACTTGGAAAGTGCAGAGGATGTCATCGGTAAGACTGACTTTGATTTTCTGAGCCACGATGTTGCGAGCCGCATTCGTGAAGATGATCTTGCGGTGATGTCAGGGCAATTAGTGGTGAAAGATAAGTTCGAAGTGGTGGTCGGTGTGAATGGTAAATTATTCTGGTTGTTCACCACCAAGACGCCGATCAAAAATCGTAAGGGTGCGATCGTTGGCGTTGAAGGTTTTAGCCGCGATGCAGAACGTTCGCAGAATATCATAGAGCCATTTCAGGTATTCAAATCGAGTATCGAATACATGCAACGTGAATATATGAACGACGTCAATATCGCCGATCTGGCTGAACTGGCCTGCATGTCTTTAAGTACCTTTGAGCGTAAGTTTAAGAAACATTTTTCGCAAACCCCTATGCAATACCTCAAGCATTTACGCATACATCAAGCTTGCAAATTATTAGCGACAGGCTATGGCATTAAAAAAGCATTTTCGGAAACGGGTTTTTGCGACCAAAGCTATTTTACTAAGGAGTTTCGAGCCGTGATCGGTATGACGCCTCGTCAGTTCTCTCTGGTAGCAGAACAGACTAAAGCCAGTTAGACATTAGAAGCATAAAAAGTATTCAAAAAATAGACCACCATCAGTTGGAGACCAAAATTGAAAAATTCGTTTCGTAAAATTAGCTACCTGGGAGCTGGTATGTTGTTGAGTTTTAGCTTGCTAGGACCAAACGCGGCGCAAGCCAGGCAAGTGCAGAGTACTGCTGCTGCGCAAACAAATAATCTCCCCCAATTGAGCGTGCAGCTGTGGTCAGTGAAAGATGATGTTAGTAAAGACTTTGAAGGCACTTTGAAAAAACTTGCGGCGATGGGATTTCAAGGTGTTGAATTTGCTGGCAATTTTGGCCCCTATAAAGATGACGCACCAGGCCTGAAGCGATTCTTGGATAAGACTGGTTTGAAAGCGTCAGGTGCTCATGTCGGCATTGCGCAGTTAAATCCAGATAACTTCGCCAAGCTAGTCAAGTTTTATCAAGATATCGGTTGCGATAAATTGATTGTGCCTAGTGACTCGCGTGCAGGAGATCCTATCG
Source organism: uncultured Undibacterium sp. (assembly GCA_963511665.1). Classification (GTDB taxonomy): domain Bacteria; phylum Pseudomonadota; class Gammaproteobacteria; order Burkholderiales; family Burkholderiaceae_D; genus Undibacterium. The sequence continues at coordinate 82,534 of CAUPKC010000014.1, read as the reverse complement.
GTGTGAAATTACTGGCGCAAGATTTAAGTTCCTTGTCTAAGCAGTTAAAGCCATTTGGTATGCAGATCGGATTTCATAATCACAGCGTAGAAATGGACGCCTTTGAAGGTAAAACCTATTGGGATGCGATCGCTCAAAATACCCCGCATGAGGTGATTTTGCAGCAAGACGTGGGCTGGACGAGTTACGCTGGCAAAGATCCTGTGTTGTTGGTGAAGCGTTATCCTGGTCGCACAGTGACCACGCATTACAAGAGCAAATTGCCTTCAAAACCACTTAGTACCACCAATGGCAAATCGTATACCACCATCATAGGTCAGGACAATATTGATTGGGATGCTTTGTACCAAGCAAATGTCCAAGTGGGTGGAACAGAATGGATTGTGGTCGAACAAGAAGAATATCCAAATGGACTGAGCCCCATGCAAAGTGTGGAGCAATCTCTACGAGGATTGCAGGCAGTCATCGCAGTCAGAAAAGCTGGTACTGGCAGACCTCTCAATGCATTAACGTCAAGTGAACAAGCAAACGGCTGGAAACTGCTGTTTGACGGTAAGAGCACTCAAGGCTGGCACGCTTATGGCAAACCAACGATAGGCAGCGCCTGGAAAATATATCAGGGCGAATTGCAATTAGACGTCAGTAAAAAAGACGGTTGGCAAACTTCAGGTGGTGGCGACATTGTCACTGACGAGCAATTCGACAATTTTCATTTGCAATTGGAATGGAAACTGCAAAAGAACGGCAATAGCGGCATCTTCTTATATGTGAATGAAGATGTGAAACAATTTCCTTACGCCTGGAACACTGGATTGGAGATGCAAGTTTTGGACAACGAAGGGCACGCCGACGGAAAGATATTCAAACATCGTGCGGGTGACTTATATGACTTGATCGCGGCAACTCAGGCTGCTGCATTAGCGCCAGGGTTATGGAATCTAGTCGATATTGTGAGTGATCGTGGTGAATTGAATTTCTACCTGAATGGTCGGCATGTAGTCAATACACAGCTTTGGACAGGTGCTTGGAAAGAATTGGTAAAACAAAGCAAATTTGGACGCATGTCGGGTTTTGGTGATGCCAAAAAAGGGCGCATTGGTTTGCAAGACCACGGAGACGCGGTGAGTTTTAGAAACATCAAAATCCGCTCTTTGTAATATCAATTCAAAGCTGCAAAGAAAATTCGGAAAATTCAGAAAATTTAAGAATAACTTTCAAGAAGAAAAATATGGACGACAATTTTTATGACGCGATCGTAATTGGCTCAGGCATAAGCGGTGGCTGGGCAGCCAAAGAGTTAACCGAAAAAGGTTTGAAGGTTTTATTGCTAGAACGTGGGCGTAATATTGAGCACGTGAAAGGCTACGTCAACGCCATGAAGGAGAATTGGGACTTTCCCCATCGAGGTGGTCGCACTCAGCAGATGATAAAAGACTATCCTGTTTTGAAACGAGACTATCCACTCAATGAGACCGTACTTGATTTCTGGGCGAAAGACAGTGAAAACCCCTACACCGAAGTAAAACGATTCGACTGGTTCCGTGGCTATCAAGTGGGTGGTCGTTCTCTGATGTGGGGTCGCCAAAGTTACCGTTTTAACCGCTGGGATTTTGAAGCGAATGCAAAAGAAGGTGTTGGTGTTGATTGGCCGATTCGTTATGAAGATATCGCACCTTGGTATAGCTATGTTGAAAAATTTGCAGGCATACAAGGTAGCAAGGATGGTTTGGATGTTTTGCCTGATGGTCATTTCATGCCAGCAATGGAATTAAACTGCGCTGAAAAACACGTCAAGAAACGCCTAGCAGAAATCTATCAAGGTCAGCGTCATTTAATCATCGGCCGCTCGGCAAATCTTACTGAGCCGCTACAGGATAGGGTGAACTGTCAGTATCGGAATAAATGCTGGCGTGGTTGTCCCTTTGGTGGCTATTTCAGCACGCAATCTTCGACTTTACCTGCAGCGATGGCGACAAAACGTCTGACCTTGCGCCCATTTTCTATCGTCACACAAATTCTCTACGATAAAAATACCAAACGCGCACGCGGTGTTGAAGTCTTGGATGCAGAAACGAATCAGACTTACGAATTTAAGTCCAAGATCGTATTCGTCTGTGCGTCATCATTTAACTCCACTTGGGTGCTGATGAATTCTGCCACTGATGTGTGGGAAGGTGGTTTAGGTAGTAGCAGTGGCGAGCTGGGCCACAATGTAATGGATCACCATTTTAAATTGGGCGCAGGTGGTACGGTCGAAGGTTTCGGCGATAAATATGATTTTGGGCGACGTCCTACTGGTATTTATGTACCACGTTTCCGCAATGTCTACGACGATAAACGCGACTATCTGCGCGGCTTTGGCTATCAAGGTGGCGCAGGGCGTGGACGCGGTGTGGAGATCGCCGAATTTACAATAGGTAAAGAACTCAAAGAAGCGATGAGTGTGCCGTCTGAAAACTGGGGCTTTAATATGACCGCATTTGGCGAAATGCTGCCTGATCACTCTAACAAAATCAGTCTCGACCGCACTAAGAAAGACAGGTGGGGTTTACCCGTATTGGCGATGGACGTCGAGCTAAAAGAGAATGAAAAACGTATGCGCGTCGATATGGTTAACGACGCTAAAGAAATGCTGACCGCTGCGGGTTTGAAAAACGTCTATACCTATGATAGTGGTTATGCCGTCGGTGCAGGCATACATGAAATGGGAACAGCACGCATGGGACGCGATCCCAAGACTTCGGTTTTAAACGGCAACAACCAGGTATGGGATGCACCCAATGTGTTTGTCACTGACGGTGCTTGTATGACCTCAAGTTCTTGCGTCAATCCTTCGCTGACCTATATGGCATTGACTGCGCGTGCCGCTGAGTTTGCGGTGAATGAATTAAAACGCGGTAATTTATAACAAACCATGAAGAACGAAAAATACCTAAAAAATCTAAGAGGATAAAATGAATCGAAGAGAACTCTTACAAATGGTCGCCACCATGACAGGCATGGCGGTGATCGGTGGTGAGGCTTTCGCAATGCATGCCGAAGCAAGCGTAAACAATGCGTCTACAGTAAGTCATGTTGGCCTTCGTTTCTCGGCACGAGACATCAACTTACTAGACGAAATTGCTGAAACGATTATTCCTAAGACCGATACGCCTGGTGCCAAGGCTGCCAAAGTAGGGCGTTTCATGGAGGTCATGGTGCGCGACTGCTACACCTCGGCACAGCAAGCTGCATTCATTGATGGTCTGAAAAATTTTCCTAGCTTGTGTCTCGCCCAGTATCAGAAAAATTTCTTCAGCATGAATGCCAAGCAAAGACATGAACTGTTGGTTAGCCTAGAGAAAGAGGCGAAGAGCTTCAATGCAGGACAATCCGAGTTGGATAAAGATCGGCGTCACGCCTTAGAAACCGAGAACAAAGACAACAACTTTGCGTTGCAAAAAGAATTCGAAAGCCTGCCTAAGCATTTCTACACCATGGTGAAACAATTGACCTTGTTAGGTTTCTTTACGTCGGAAACTGGTGCAACAAAAACCTTGCGTTATATAGCAGTACCCGGTCGCTATGACGGCAACGTGCCTTATATCAAAGGGCAGCGTGCTTGGGGTTAATTCTGTAGGGCGGGTTTCACCCACCCTACAATTTTCTAGCTTTAACTTGATTGCCGTATTTGCTTTGAATAAAAAAGGAAATCTATGTCTGCATTAGACCGTCGCAGTATGTTAAAACAATTGTCATTGGGTGCGCTCGCCATGTTGGCACCAAACGCCGTTAATCTGGCGATGGCGCAAGCAACAAGCACCTTGAAAGGCAATATTCACCATTCTGTTTGTCGCTGGACGTTTTCTCATTTGAGCTTGCCCGAAGTTTGTGGTTTGGTAAAAACGATAGGTTTTTCTGCCGTGGACCTTGTTGGCCCGAAAGAATGGCCGATCTTGAAAGCCCATGGCATCGATTCGTCTATGTGCAATGGTGCTGAGATTAATTTGAAGAATGGTTGGAATGATCCTCAGTATCATCCAACTTTGATTAAGAATTACCTAGAACATATAGAACTGGTCTCTAAAGCCGGTTATAAAAATCTGATCTGTTTCACCGGCAATCGACGCGGCATGGACAACGAAGTGGGTTTAAAAAATTGCGTTGATGGACTCAAAAAAATTATGTCGCATGCAGAAAAGCACGGCGTCACTTTGCATATGGAAATACTCAACAGTCGAATTGATCATATCGACTACATGGCAGACAGCAGTGATTGGGCGTTTGAGTTATGCAAACAGATAGATTCGCCCAACATGAAGATGCTGTTTGACATCTATCATGTGCAAATTAATGAAGGCGATATTATCCGTCGCTTACGTAAATGTACGCCTTATATTGGGCACTACCACACAGGTGGTGTTCCAGGGCGCGGTGAAATTACTGAAAATCAAGAGCTGAATTATCGCGCCATCATGAAGGCAATTCATGCGACGGGTTTTCAAGGCTATGTCGCGCAAGAATTTTCTCCTTCTGGTACGACGCCCGAAGAAAAAGCCAGCTCCTTGAAGCGCGCTATTTTACTGTGTGATGTGTAAACTCAAAGCGAACTCTAGTAATTAGCATGGACAACACTAAACAAAAAATTCGAATCGGCATGGTCGGTGGTGGACAAGGCGCCTTCATTGGCAATGTCCACAGGATCGCGATGCGTATCAGTGATGAGTTTTCGCTGGATGCAGCTTGCTTTTCCTCCGATCCGCTGCGCGCCGCTAGCAGTGCTGAGGAAATAGGGATCGCTGCTGAACGTAGCTATCCTGATTATCAAACGATGGCGAAAGTCGAAGCCGCACGCCAGCAGGGTATAACGGCAGTCGTCATCGTAACGCCCAATCATTTGCACTTTTCGATCGCCAAATGTTTTTTAGAACATGGGATACACGTCATCTGCGACAAACCCTTGACCATGACCAGTGCAGAAACGAGTGAACTGATTGCAATCAGCGAGCGTGTCGGCAAGCATTTATTCGTTACCTATAACTACACAGGCTACCCGATGATCAGGGAAGCACGTGAGCGTGTGCGATGCGGCGATCTTGGCGAAATCCGTATCATCCAGGTGGAGTACAGCCAAGATTGGTTAGCTACGGCACTCGAACAATCAGGGCAGAAACAAGCCAGCTGGCGCACCGACCCCAAACAAGCAGGTGCTGCAGGCTGTCTTGGTGATATCGGTGTGCATGCCTTTAATCTAGCGCATTTTGTTTCTGGCATGACACCCATGAAAATTGCGGCTGATTTGCACTCGTTCGTACCCGGTAGAGTTTTGGATGATCACGCGCAAGTGTTCATGCGTTATGCCAATGGTGCGCGCGGTAGTTTATTGAGTAGTCAGGTTGCTGTCGGCAAGGAAAATCATTTACGTCTGCAAATTTTTGGCGATAAAGGCGCGCTTGACTGGTGTCAGGAACATCCGAATCAATTGAGTTTTGCTAGCCTTGGTGGCGCAACACAGATACTGAGCAGAGCACGTCATCAAATAAGTCAGGCCAGTCGCGATGTTAGTTTGATTCCAGCGGGACATCCCGAAGGTTATTTGGAAGCATTTGCAGTGTTGTATAGAGAGTTTGCAAAATCCTTGGCTTTGCCTTTCAACGCAAACGTTCATGCTAATGCCAATGCTGCACATAGCGCCATGCCCGCTTATCTAGATCTTTGCTTTATCGAAGCGTGTATTGAATCGTCTGCAAAAGATACTAGTTGGACAGAGTTAAAACCGTATAAGACTTAAATACATAAGAGCCCAAAAAAAGCTTCGCACTAAAGTCATTAAAACTAAAAACTACAACGAATTCAAATGGGATTGATTCTATGAAAACCATCAAAGGTCCAGCGGTTTTTCTCGCGCAGTTCATTCGAGGTGAAGCACCTTTCGATACGCTAGAAGGCTTGGCAAAATGGGCTGCCGATAAAGGATTTATCGGCGTGCAAATGCCTAGCAGTGTCAGTCACATTTTCGATCTGGACAAGGCAGCTAACAGTCAAATGTACTGCGATGAAGTTACCGGCAAACTCGCTGAACATGGACTCGTTATCAGCGAACTATCAACGCATTTGCAAGGACAGTGCTTAGCGGTTCATCCTGCCTACGATAGTTTATTCGATGGCTTCGCTCCTAAACAAGTACATGGAAATTCGGCTGCCAGAACACTATGGGCGACTGAGCAACTCAAACTCGCAGCGCAAGCGTCACGTCGCTTAAACCTGAGCGCTAGCGTCACATTTTCTGGTGCATTGGCCTGGCCCTACATGTATCCGTGGCCGCAGCGGCCGAACGGTTTGGTGGAGCTGGCTTTTGCCGAATTAGCGAAACGTTGGAAACCCATATTGGATGTGTATCAGGATAATGGGATTGATCTTTGTTATGAAATTCATCCTGGCGAAGACTTACATGATGGTCTAAGTTTTGAACGTTTTTTAGAAGCAGTCGGCCAGCATGAACGCTGTCACATGTTATATGACCCTAGTCATTTCGTTTTGCAACAACTTAATTATCTCGACTTCATCGACATCTATCACGAGCGTATCCGTATGTTCCACGTCAAAGATGCTGAATTTAATCCTACCGGTAAATGCGGCGTTTACGGCGGCTATGCCCCGTGGTTAGAAAGAGCGGGGCGTTTTCGTAGTGTCGGTGATGGACAAGTCGACTTTACCGCCATTTTTAGCAAATTTGCGCAATATGATTACAGCGGTTGGGCGGTCCTGGAATGGGAATGCTGCCTGAAAGACAGTGAGACTGGCGCGCGTGAAGGTGCAGAATTTATCAAACGCCATATCATTCCGACGGCTGATCGAGCTTTTGATGATTTTGCCGCGAGTGCGGTTAACACAGACGCACTGCAGAAATTATTAGGGATTGTTAATTAACCGCAGAAGAAGCAGGCTTACACAAACCGCCAAGGTGCACTGTGCGCACCATTAGGTATAAGCAGGATTGACATTAATTTAGCTTGAGTCGGTTGGTACTCAAATCGTTAACTCGATTTGAATATGGGGCGAATGGCACGCCCTACTTATGTTCAATCGGTATAACTTGAGATGCAAAGTATTGACTTGTGTTGAGGATCAACTCAAGTCGGACAGCTAGTGCTTATTATTTTGTGCGAATTGCCAATTTACTTTTTAATGTAAGGCGAATTGCTTGTCCAACGGGGACTTTATAACTACGCCATTCTTTGTAATCTTTGATTGCGGCTAGCATGTTGATATTCCTTTTGTGAAGCAATGATTAAGAGCGATGGGCGTATCTTAAGTGGCGCAATACTTAAATACTGTGATGGCCAACACAAAACGCAATAATCAACGAAAATTATCTTAAAAAGAAATTGCTAGTCGGATGCTAGAAAATTGCTGACCACTTTCTGCCCTATAGATGGTCGTTTTTCAGCAAGAGAGGAATAAAGTTTTTTGGGACAGAAAAACTTTAGCCGCATTAATCTCCTCATCAAAAAGCAAATAGTCTTTCGAGTCGTACCGTTTAAATCTATTTCGAGCGGCAATCTCGGTCACTCATATTGGGTTGATTCAAATAAACGGTTTATTTACCAAAGCTGTGGGAGTTCTGAACGGCTTTCCAAGCGCCTTTCCAAGCGCCTCTGACCTTTTTCCCATCACATCAAAATTCCAAATCTCCAGCAGCAAAAATCAAGACCATCGAAACTAAATACCGTGCCATTTTTACCACTATAAGTACCAGTTAGAGACATTATTCTAATTTCTCGTAACAAGCCAAAACATCCATCTCCCTCAGAGGGCAGACCAGTTGAAATATCCTTCTTTTTAAATCCCTTGTTTGAAATGGACATTTTATTTTGTAATTGAACTGTCACATCCCTATGTCAGCCTTCGAAAGTTTGCAAACAAACATCTAAAGAAGTTTGATTTCAGGAAATAAAAGGAGCTTCGCCAGAAGCACTAAATACAGCCTGTGCAATACAAAAACAACTATTTTTATAAATTAGAAGTGCTGACGCGATGCTGTGAGTGAACACAATTTACTCACATTATCGAATCACCACTTTACAAAGACTATGTTTGGTACGGGTCACTTTGCCCAAGCCAAAACATAGGGGAGAGGAAACCATGATTCACCTAAAGAATATCCGGCTCAAGTCCGGAGCAATCTGCTTGTTCGCGCTTAGCGCATTTACATTCACCGCCAGTTCAACTGTTTATGCTGCCAATTCAGACCATCATGAATTTGAGGCAAGCTTGCATGTGCCTTACCGTGCTGCTACAAACGCACGCGCTGGTGATGAGTCACGCACCTTTACTTTAGATTTCAGTTTTCCACTGAATCAAATGGAACAAACCGTTGCTTGGAAACTGGAACTCGTCACACCAGGTGGTCGGGTTGTACAAAGCTGGAATGGTACTGAGAAGTTATTGACCCAAGCAATTTCAAAACAAATTTACTGGGCTGGCCGTACCAGAGGGTTGGCCGACAAGCTGGAAATTTTCGCCAAAAAATCACATAAGTATTTGATTTTATAAAGAATTTTTCACTTAAAAATTCCATTCAAATATCCTGATTGTTGTGAAAATCGTCTATATATAACAGGTGTCTCAGCGAGTCGCACTAGCAAGTAAATTTGCGAAATTCCCATAGCTGAAAAACAGCAAATAACAAAAAACTATTCGTTATTACAATCGTAATGTATATTACACTTCCCTATCATTAAGGTGGAGTGCAAATGTTTCAAAATATCCCGGATTCATTGCAGATGTTGCGTGGCTACCTAAAAGTAGATCTCGCAAGTATTTCAACGAAATTACCGCTTTTCACACCTGCGGATGAGAGATGTTTCCGGAACATCCCGCCATATCAGCAATGACACTGCATACACGATAATTTTCTCAAGCGATGAGTGACATCGATGAAACGGCTTACCCTAGGTTGCGAGAAGAAATCTCGCTCCAAGAGCTTGAAAAACTCTACACGCCTACCGTTGACGAACGGGCTTTTGTCAATACGACTTATCGTCGTCCGGTCGCACGTGCCTATTTAATGTTGCAATTGAAATTAGTCCAACGTCTTGGTTACTCGGTTCCACTTGCTGATGTCCCTATTGCGATAACCGCCCATGTCTGTCGAAAAGTGAGAATCCGTCGTCCAACTAAAGAATTACTTGCAGCGCATGATGCTTCGGGTGATAAATCTCGTCATCTTAAACACATCCTTAAACAACTTGATTTACGTGAATTCGATACGGACGCTCAACGATGGTTGGTTAGTCGCGCTGAAGTTGCTGCACAAACCAAACAAGAATTGCCAGATATTATCAACGTTTTGTTGGAAGAACTAGTAAAACACCGTTACGTTCTACCAGGATTTACGGTCATGCTTCGCATTGCCCGCGCGGCACGCGAACGCGTAAATAGTAAAATTTTTGAAGCCACCTTAAAGGGGTTACCAGAAACAATACGCACTCGTCTCGATTCCTTACTCATAGCAAAAAACGGCAAGACGGCTTGGGATCGCCTAAAGCAAGAACCGAAACAGCCAACAGTAAAAGAAATCACCATTTTTTTACAGCAAATGCGCTGGCTCCGCGAGCTTGCGGAAGGCTTACCTACTTTGCGCGACGTCGCGGCAACAAAACTGGCGCATTTGACCCTGGAGGCAAGAGCATTGGATGCATCAGATATGCGAAGCTTGCCGCATTTAAAACGCTACACGTTAACGGTTCTTTTAATACGAGCACAATTGCATAAAGCAATCGACGATATTGGAGAGATTTTTGTTAAAACACAGCGTCAAATTGATCATTGGGCCAGCAAACGACTGATTAAGTATCAACTAGAGCATGCCGCACAAATAGAGAAGCTCATTGGCAAGTTTCGAGACGTACTGACCGCATATCAATTAGATGAGGTGGAACTTGCGCGGCTCCGTGCTATTCGCAAAGCAATGCATGACGACCCTGAGCAATTGATCGCAGAATGTGACGAACACATGGCGTATGCGAACAATAACTATTTTCCGTTTATGCTACACCCCTATAAAACCAAACGTTCTTTACTGTTTGAATGCTTGGACGTACTCTCTCCTGCTGCAACGTACAGCGACGACGCGTTCATGGAGGCAGTAACTTGGATGCAAGCGCATAGAAATAGTCACAAAGACAGGCTTGATATTGCCTCCTCAGACTTAGATCTCACCTGGTTACCTGAAAAATGGAGAAAACTTATTGTTAGTAAGGAAATTACCGACACAAATACCATTACTATCCATCGAAAATATTTTGAGCTCTGCGTGTTTGAACGAATCCGAGAGGAATTGCAATCCGGTGATTTGTACGTGGAACATAGCGAGAGATTTGACGATTATCGTCAGCATTTTGTCGATGAAAAAACCTTTCTTGCGGAGTTGCCAATCTATGCCGAAATGGTCGATCTACCAATGGATGCAGATGCTGGGATCACCAAACTGCAAGCGATGCTAACCACGGCTGCAGAGACAACGGACCTTTCTTTCCCTACGAATGACTCACTCAGTTTTGGCCCTAATGGATTGATTCTGCACAAGAATGAACGACCCGATCCACCATCAGGTCTCGCTGCAATTGACAAGGCTATCAGCGAGTTGCTTGGCGAAAAGAACATATTAGACATTTTAATCGAAACTGAATATTGGTTGGATTTGCATAAAATTTTTGGCCCATTGTCAGGCTATAAGACCAAGCTAGATGATCCGCGCGAACGGTTCATAGCGACGCTGTTTTGCTATGGATTTAATATGGGAGCGAGTCAGACTGCTCGTTCATTAAAAGGGCTTAGCCGCAAGCAAATTGCGTGGCTGAACCTACATCACATTACAGAAGAACGATTAGATAAGGCAATTGTGCGTGTAATTAATACTTACAACAAATTCACATTGCCGTCTTACTGGGGAACAGGTAAATCGGCATCAGCGGACGGAACGAAATGGTCACTGTATGAAAAAAATTTAATGAGCGAATATCACATTCGGTATGGCGGCTATGGTGGTATTGGTTATTATCATGTCTCGGACAAATACATTGCCCTGTTTAGCCATTTTATCTCTTGTGGCGTCTATGAAGCGGTTTATATTTTGGATGGACTGATTCGCAATCAATCTGATATTCAACCTGACACTCTTCATGGCGATACGCATGCGCAAAATACTCCAGTGTTTGGATTGGCCCATTTGCTAGGAATAGACTTGATGCCTCGTATTCGGAATATAAAAGATTTAATTTTTTTCAAACCAAGCCCAGACGCAAAATACAAAAATATTCAAACCCTATTTTCAACAAAAGCGATTGATTGGGAATTAATCCGCAAACACTATTTGGAGATGTTGCGGGTTGCTATATCAATCAAGGTAGGGAAAATAATTCCATCCACGCTGTTACGCCGCCTTGGTAGTAAAAGTAGAAAGAATAAACTCTATTTTGCATTCCGAGAACTTGGACGAGTTATTCGTACGTCCTTTTTGCTGCGCTATATCAACGATCCTGAATTACGAAGCACTATCCATGCCGCGACCAATAAATCCGAGCAGTTCAACAATTTCGCACAATGGTCGTTTTTCGGAAACGAAGGCATCGTTGCCGAGAATATACGCCACGAACAGCGCAAGGTTATTAAATATAATCATTTGGTCGCCAATATGATCATTCTCCATAATGTTCAAGGTATGTCACGAGCGATTAAACAATTGCAGATCGATGGTCATCAAATTGACCAAAGTATCCTCGCTGCCATTTCGCCCTTTAGGACAAGTCATATCAATCGATATGGTGATTATCTGATGGACTTGAGGCGAAAAATGGAGCCGCTTAATTTTCGTTACCGTTTTCACTGATCGATATAATAATATTCTCCGTACTACTGATGCCTCTGACGTTTGCGACGATTTCTTTGAGTTTCTTACACCATGACATTGACCAACAGGTATCCCCACTAAAGAATAGATCACCCATTTACTTTTGTGAGAAGCATTTGCGCATTGACGATATCGATATTGATAACATCACCTTCATGCCAATCAAGTTTCTCTAGAAGTTCCTTGGGAAACTCGATATAGCCATCGCCACTGCCATCGCCTGCATCAGTCAGTGTGACTTCCCATTTACCCAATGATTTCTCCGTTAAACTCATGATGACAATTTGGGGCGATTTCTTAGCCACCAATCACTAAATGCAAGTAGATTTTGGTGACTAGAATCAATGTTGTCGAGCTCGTCACCAACATTAGGTGTGCCATTCGTTTCACGAATGATTAATGCTCGATGTATGCTCGGAGGAACACCCCGATGATAAGGAAGGAAATCATCGGCAAAAACAAGTGGGTTTAGCTGACGTAGAGCAGCTGCTTTAGGACTCATTGCCCCAGTGATACCGCTAGTTGCAATGACCCGTTGAATGGGGAATCCAAGGTTCATCAAGTTCTCTAATCGTATGTTTTCGAATTTTGAATCAATGGCGCTGACACAGACTAGCTCAAATCCCGCAACGTGCAATTGATTGCAGGTACGTATTGCGCCATCGACTGCAGGAATTGTTCCCCAAAATTCTTCGTTAAAAAAGTGTCGAAAATGTGCCAATTCAACGCCTTCCAATCTGCGCACATCCCATCGGTCTATCGGCCAATAGGCGTTTTGATCTTTTAATGCAGGAAGATGGTTAAATGCTTTATGCCAAGCGTTGCGATATGCGACATGATAATCCAGTAATACGCCGTCAGCATCTAGGGCAATAATCGGTTTAGACATCTATTGTATTGATAGTTTTTATCGATTCTTTCTCGTGACTCTATCTTATAGAAAGTCCGAGCCGCGTAGCAATTAATTCCTGCTTAAATTTACCAAAAATATTAACACTCGCTTCATAGGTATCAGCCAGAGATGAACGTCCATGATTCATATGAATATTAGACACAAAATGAGATGGCTTGTCGAATGTCCGTCCTATGTTCAAGGTGATTCCCGGATTGAACGTACCATGATTTTCCAAGTTTGGATTTGGTTTTACTTCGCCTCTAGGTTTGGACATCGAATCAAATTTTACGGTCAAACCTTCTGGGACTTCTTGGGCTACCCTAGTTGCGTACTCAATTAAATCCGGCTCTGCTGGCATGTAGAGAAATGCATCGCTTTTAACTTCGCCATTGCTACGAAGTATTCGGCCAAGGACCTGACGAAAATGCAGTTCAGTTTTCACTCTCGTGAGGTGACAACAAACGCGTAATCTAGGAATGTCGGTTCCCTCGCTTATCATCCCAACAGCCACGATCCATTTTTCTGAATTGTGCTTGAACTCACTGATGACCTGCTGCGGATCATCTACGCGGTATGTCGCAATATAAGCTTTTTCGTTGAATTTGTCTTCGAGAATCCTGACAATTTTATTCGCGTGCTCAACCGTGGCAGCAACAATGAGTCCACCGGCATTGGGAATTTGTTTTCTGATCGTATCTAACTTGTCAGACGATTTGCCTAAAAGGTAGATAATGAGTTCTTCGTTCTCGATCAACTGCTGATAAGAACACTTTGAATCTTTCAGTAGGTGTCCGAACGACGAATACTTAAAGTTCTCACCATTGTGCTTAACGATCACGTTATCATTATCTATCAAGGTAATTTGGGGTGTTCTACAGACGTTGTCTGCAACAGCCTGCGGCAATCCATAAACGTAATCGCAGTGAATTCGATTATCTTGACAATAGCGAGCCAAAACAATGGGGATTTGATCTGACCGCCATGGCGTTCCAGTCAATGCCAAGGTGTATGTCGCACGACCTTGAATATTTTCGATGATCTTTTGTCCCCAGGCATTCGAATTTTCAGGGCCATCACCAGCGCAATGATGAATTTCGTCAAAGATCACGAATATGCGATTGGCATCAAATAAGCTCCAAAATGAATCATCAAGATGAAGCATTCCTTGGTAAGTCAATGATCTTCCTTTTGAACCCAGAAGCCCGTCCATTCGCGAATGTGTATGCGTCGATAGCGATGACTCAAAATTAGTGGCTACGGCGACCGACGGTGAAAAACACAAGACAAGGTCGATCTTATTCTCAAGGAAAAGCTTATTGGCTAGCATCGATGCCATAACGGTTTTTCCAGCACCGGGCGTTGCTAAGCAAAGGAAATGATTTTCTACAGTCGCGAATTTACGCCATGCACGATCAATGCAAGCTGACTGCCATGTTCTCAGTTTCATGTTTATTGGGAACTTAGTGCGATCAGGTTTTCAATCGCTTTTACTTTACCCAATAATTTCGAGTATCGATCTCTCGATTCGTTATAGAGCTCTTGAATCTGCGCGCCAATTTCCGGAAGCTCTTTATAGATAGCGTCGTATTCCTCAGCTTCGCCTATTGCGGTGAGTAACATCAACTTTTGTTGATTCAGGCGCTCAGTGAGATTTTTCTTAAGTGCATTTTGTTGCACTGGGGGTTCTTTTTGTTCATGCACAACAGGGGCGCTTGCCCCTGCGATTCGTGCACTGAACTGCTCCGTTATTTTGTATTTGTGCGCTCGTCCTTCAGAGTTCATTTGCACAATGTCGCCCGTTGATAGGAATCGCAAAATATTTCGATGTACAAATTGTCTTGCTGATTTTGGATCTGAGTGAATTTTGGAAGGTGTAGACATATACACATCAAGCGCTTGCCCGATGGTAAATGTCTTTCCAGCTAGAAGCTGAAATGTATCAATGACTTCCTTTTTGAATTTTCTATGCTTCATTTTGCGTCAAGTATTTGTATCGAATTTCGCTACATTGTAACGTGTATCTACTATCGCTACAATGAAAACTTCATCCTACTCACCTCATTATGAAAAGCTTCGCTCGTGGTTGAAGCAAAGACGTGCGTTATCTTCATTGACATTACGCGAGTTGGCACCACTGATCGGCGCACATTTCACCAGCGTTGGCAAAATGGAGCAAGATAGGAAGAAGATTGAACTAGTCGAGTTCATTAAATACTGTCAGGCGATCGACGCCGATCCGCACGAAGGGTTAGAAATCATCATTCAGTCGATCTCTGAGCAAAATCCGGTCAAGAAGAAATCGACTAAAAGATAATTGATTGCGCTACATTCACTTGCGCGAACATTTCTAGGTTATTTGAGAAAGTCGCGGCCTTATTGCGAAGCAGCTAGCAAAGTACGCAATTTCATTTCGGCGCTTTCATCAAAACCGACGCCTGATTCTGTTTTAATTAAAGTGGGCAAAAAAGGTCGAAACAAGTAAGGTTTGTCATCGATCGCAAGCCAAGGCGCCCAGGGTTCCCCAGAATTTCGTAGCCACGCCTCAATTTCCACATGTCGTTGAAATCCAATACGATCCATTAATTCAGGGTAATCACGCCAACTTGGCGTGACCCCGATGATTCGATGACGGATCTCAACGCAAAAAAAATCACGCAAGGTGTCAATGGAGCGTGTCTCGCGCCAGGTACTGCTAATAACAATCCTAACTTGCGGAAAGTCAATCAAGACCTTTTCTAATTTTGGCAGATGACAAAATAGTTTTTCTTGGTCGTAGCAAGGTTCTGGATGCAATACGCCATCAAAATCAAGAAATAAAATCATGAATAATTTTAAAGACTAAAGGCTGTCAGGATTTGTGTCCAATTATGATGATTCCAGCACCGAGCAAGGCAACGGCTACCCCAAGATAATCATTCCAGGTTGGCTTAATGCCGTCTACAACAGAAAGCCATGCAATGGCTGTGGCAATGTATACGGCACCATAGGTTGCGTAGACCCGGCCACTAGCTGCTGGATGCAAAGTCAATAACCAAACAAACACGGCTAAGCTCGCTGCCGCCGGGAGCAATAGCCAAGCTGTACCTTTGCCAGTGAGCCACAACATCGGCAAATAGCAGCCAATGAGTTCGGCAATGGCCGTTGCGACAAATAAAGCGAAAGATTTTCCGATGTCATTTAACTCCATTAACGGCCTCGCTTTAATTCAGGGACGGAAAAAGAATCAGGATTTGTAGCTAGTTGGATGCTGTCCTCAGGTCGTCTCTGCGGTATGACAGGCACCTGTAAAGTTTCGATGATGGAGCAGTCTTTTGTTTGCCCGTCGACACAGCCAGCGTTACAGGCGCAGACGTAAGCATTCAACGTTTTTTCTAATTCACGCATTTCAGCTATTTTCTTTCGGATTTCATCAAGATGACGCTGTGCCAGATCTCTTACTTCTACGCAAGCGCGCTCACCATCCTCTAAAAGCTGACCCAATTGACGCACCTGCTCAATCGAAAAACCAAAATCGCGGCAGCGTTTAATAAAGCGCAATCGTTGAATGTCTTCTTGATGATAGAAACGATGCCCATTCGATGTCCGCTCAGATTGGGGCAAAAGACCAATTTCCTCATAGTATCGAATGGTCGGCACAGTGCACTTAGTCTGTTTGGATAAGTGCCCGATTGTCAGTATAGATTTGTTCATCATCTCAAAAATAAGGCTTGCATCTCAAGTTACTTTAGCATGTACCTTGCAATTTTGGTAAAACAATTTCATTTTTAAGGAGATGGATATGGAAGTAACGAAGAGCAAGTCATGGCGCACTGCCTTTGGTGCTGCGGCGGTAATTATTGCGGGGTGTGGCTTGTGCTGCCTGCCACTAATAGCGCCATTACTTGCATCACTTGGCGTATCTATCGGGTTAGCAGCATATCTTGATGAACTGTCGATATGGCACTTCATCCCAATCACAGGTATAGGTATTGGGGTATTCGTCATGATAAGAAAACGATTTGTGCAACAAAAATGCAAAAGAGACTGCAAGTGTGAAAGCCAGTGCAATACGTCTTAAGAGCCGTTTTCACTAAACTGTTAATGGCAGCCTTCCCCATGACTGCCCAGTTTTTTTATTGGCATACCTTCTGTCGTAGCCAAGTTATGCAAAATGCCGCAGTCTTTGCCTGCGTTGGAATTATGGCAAAGACTACGTAATTGCGTCAGTTGCTTTTGTAACTCGGTCAATTCATGAATGCGATGTGTAACATGGTCAATATGTTTATCTAAAATTTGATTCACTTCCGTGCAGGTCTCCTGAGGCGCATCCTTAAAAAGTAAAAGCTGACGGATTTCATACAAGGTCATATCCAATGATCGACAGTGGCGGATAAATAAAAGTCGTTCAGCATGGCTTTCACCATACAAACGATAATTTCCTTGCGAGCGTATGGCTGGGGGAAGTAAGCCTTCTTTCTCATAAAAACGAATTGTTTCTACCTGACAACCAGATCGTTTTGCGAGTTCACCAATTTTTAATTCCATTCGATTCATCCTCATCGCAAAATAATGCTTGACCCTATACCTACTACAGGGTTTTTAATAGCACTATACGCCTTAAGGAGCTTCTATGTCATCGACAACTGAGCAAACATCCATTTGTACTAGCAATCAAAACGATTGTGCTTGTGGAGATACGCCGCAGAACACTGCGACGTCACCGGATTTACCCTCTACCATCGGTGCAGTATCGGTGGTATACCGAATTGCGAACATGGATTGTCCAACGGAAGAAACTTTGATTCGTCAGAAACTGACTTCTGTTGAAGGCATTACGCAGCTTAAATTTAATTTGTTAGAGCGAAAACTCACAGTCGAACATCGACTAACCGATGAAAAACCGATTCAGCAAGCTTTACAGGAAATCGGTATGCAAGCCGAGCTGGTCGATACGGCGACGCAAGCCCAACAACACCCAAGCACATCCCCTACGAGCAGTAAATCATGGTGGTTGATTGGTTTGGGTGTTGCCAGCGCAATTGCTGCAGAAGTGATTGCCTGGGTGAGTGGAAACGAATCAAGTTGGGCTGTGATTGCGCTATCCTTATTTGCCATTCTCATCAGTGGCGTTGGCACCTATAAAAAAGGATGGATCGCGCTCGCCAATCTCAATTTAAACATTAACGCCCTGATGGCAATTGCTGTTACAGGTGCTGTGATCATCGGGCAATGGCCAGAGGCGGCAATGGTGATGGCTTTGTTTAGCCTGTCAGAAATGATCGAAGCCTTATCCTTAGACCGTGCGCGCAATGCCATTCGGGGATTAATGGCGATGGCGCCAGAACAAGCGACGGTGAAACAGGCTGATGGTACTTGGCTCACCGTCGGAACTGACCAAATTCAAATTGGGGCGATTCTACGGGTCGCACCCGGAGAGCGCGTTCCGCTTGATGGCATATTGACTGAGGGGGCTTCCGCAATTGACCAGGCACCCATTACAGGAGAAAGTATGCCAGTCGCAAAAAATATTGGGGATCAGGTATTTGCTGGGACGATTAATCAAAGCGGTTCCTTTCTCTATCGTGTCTCTTCTTTAAAATCAGATTCGATGTTGGCACGCATTATTGTGCGTATTGAAGAAGCGCAGGCGAGTCGCGCGCCTACACAACGTTTTGTGGATCAATTCGCCAAAATTTACACACCGGTGGTCTTCTTGTTAGCGTTGGCAGTCATGATTGTGCCGCCTGTCTTTTTCGGATTATTGTGGTCGGTGTGGGTCTATAAATCATTAGTACTTCTCGTGATTGCTTGCCCTTGTGCGCTCGTGGTGTCAACACCAGTGACCGTAGTGAGTGGACTTGCCGCAGCAGCTAAAGCGGGCATCTTGATTAAAGGTGGGGTTTATCTGGAAGACGGTCGAAATTTAAAAGTGCTTGCATTGGATAAGACCGGCACCATTACGCTGGGGAAGCCTAGTGTCACCAATGTCACGCCACTTCAAGGGGATACCGCCACACATTTAGCGCTTGCGGCAAGTTTAGCGAACCGTTCAGACCATCCTGTCTCTGGTGCCATTAGTCGGTATTGGCAAGCGCAATTTCCTACTGTTTCTCTCACTGAAGTATCTCAGTTTGAAGCTTTGATGGGACGTGGTGTAAAAGCACGCGTGGATGATCAGCGGTTTTATTTAGGCAATCATCGACTGGTTGAAGAATTAGGTATCTGTAACACGAGCCTGGAAGCGACTTTGCGCACTTTTGAAGGTGATGGAAAAACTGTGGTCATTCTCTGTAATGAAACAGCGCCACTACTGATGATCGCCGTAGCCGATACAGTTCGAGAAACTAGCCGACAAGCCATTGCCGAACTACATGCGATGGGCGTGCGTACCGTGATGCTGACTGGCGACAATACGCTCACGGCTAAGGCGATTGCCAAGCTGGTCGGTATTGACGACGCGCGTGGTGACTTGTTACCGGAGGATAAATTAGCGGCTATTCAGGAAGAGATAACACAATATGGTCACGTCGGGATGGTGGGTGATGGCATTAATGATGCCCCGGCACTGGCCAAAGCCCATATTGGATTTGCGATGGGTGCCGCTGGGACGGATACAGCATTGGAAACGGCCGATGTGGCGTTAATGGATGATGATCTGCGTAAGATTCCCCAGTTTATTCAATTGAGTCAACGAACCTCTCGTATTCTGAAACAAAACATTAGTTTAGCGCTCGGGATAAAAGCGATTTTCTTAGTACTCGCAGTCTTTGGTTCTGCCAGTCTTTGGATGGCAGTCTTTGCGGATATGGGGGCAAGTCTATTAGTTATTTTTAATGGCTTACGTTTGGTCAAACTTCCTAATGCATCCAAGCTTACCGTGAATTCATCAGTCTAGATGACAAATTTGTAATCCAGTAGAGAAACCGATCAGGTATATAATTCGCACCATGTGTAAAAAGTGGATCATTCTGTTAGTCATTGCTTTTACCTTCCAACTAAGTTGGACGGCGGCAAGTGCATTTTGTCAGCATGAAACAGACCAATCCACCCAGCACTTTGGGCATCATCCGCATCAACATCAAACATCGGATCACGAGGATCAGAAAAATAAAACAGGTAGTAAAAAATCTGCCTCTCATCCAGACTGCGCCACCTGCCATCATGGCTCTTCAATCGCAGCCGATTTGCTGGTAAATCCACTAGATTTACCATTACGTCAAGATATTGATCGCCTTAACCAACTTCAACCTCCCATGCCGTTTTTGGCAGAGCCAGAACGTCCCAAGTGGATACGCGTCGTTTAATCCGGCGCCAATTCACTGTCTTCTTCATTATTTTCTTTTGTATTGAGATCCAAGGGTTGACAGCGCACGACCGGATTTTTCCTATCGCTTCATTTTAAGAATAGTTTCAGGAATTATTTCAGGGGAGTTCCATGCAAAAATTGCTTTTACCGCCCACGTTGTCGTGGCTCGCGGCTGTATTACTAACGTCTTCACCGGCATACCTTGTGGCGCAGACATTACCGACTAATACCCACATAAAAGATCAAGCGAGTACGCAAATGCTCGCAGTCAATCTATCCTCCAACAAGCTGCCCGACACCGTTGCTGTTGGTCGCTTAGGCTTACAAGAAGCCCTACGTTTGGCCCAACAATATCACCCGGATATCGCTGCTGCCAAACGAGAGATAGCGGCGACCGAGGCAAGCTTACGTCAAGCAGGCTTACTACGTAATCCAGAACTGGTTGCGATGATGGAAGACGCCCGAACTGAAAATCGTAGTACGACCTGGCAACTCAATCAAGCGATCGAACTGGGTGGCAAAAGGCGTGCCCGCCTGTCGGTGGCCGAAAGCGGTTTGAATATGGCAAAAATCGAGTTGGCCATGATGGCAAATGAGATTCGGACCACCGTCACAACCCGTTTTAATGAGGTGCTAATTGCACAAGAGCGTCAGCGATTGGCGCTCACTTCACTGGAACTAACACAGCGCGCTTACAGTGCAGCCAAAAAACAAGTCACCGTGGGCAAAGTGGCGCCCTTAGAAGAGAGTAAGGCGCGGGTGGCGCAGTCCAGCGCGCAGCTTGAGTTAGCGAGATCCGAGAGTGAATTAGTGATTGCACGCCAACGATTGCACTCTATGATCGGCAATAACGCAACTTCATCCATTGAATTGGTGGGACGTTTTGATACTTTACCAGTGGTGCCTGATAGCTTGGATGTAGAAAAGCAGCTGATGCAATCACCACAGATCATCAAAGCAAAAATAGAGGTGGAAAAACGCGCTGCGATGGCCGATGTAGAGCGCAGTAAACAAATTCCAGATATCACCTTAAGTCTTGGTGCCAAGCGGGAACAACTGACCGGACGACAGCAGCCTATGATCGGTGTCTCTATACCGATTAGCCTGTTTGATCGTAATCAGGGCAACGTGCAAGAAACCATCAGTCGCTTGGATAAAGCGAAAGACGAACTGCAATCGACACAGATTCGTGTGCGCAATGAATTGATGCAAGCTCAGCAGCGACTCCGATTTGCGGTCGACGAGGCACAGCTAAGCAAAGCAGACGTTCTCCCTAATGCCCAAAATGCCTTTGACCTTGCGCTCAAGGGCTTTGAATTTGGCAAATTCGGTTTCTTAGACGTACTCGATGCGCAGCGCTCTCTCTTGGCTGCAAAAGCACAATATTTACGTAGTTGTGGCGATGCCCATCTTGCCGCAGCGGATATTCAAAGACTGCTGAATGATCAAGCGTTTGAATTCTATCCAGCGACTGACTCATTTTAGGAATAATCATGAAATTTTTATCTCAACTGACACAATCATCGCCAATCAAATATCGGAATCAGGCAATTGCAGTCGGCATCGTTCTCGTCGTTGGCGTTATCTTGGCGATAGCCATCTTATTTACAAATAAATCTGGGACTAAAGCCGAAGAACATGATGAAGCCGGTCATGCAAATGAGCATGCGGAACATGCAAAAGAAAGAAGTGAGGAACCAGCCACTGATCAGAAGGGACCGCATGGAGGACGTTTATTGAAACAAGGAACTTATGCCTTAGAGGTCACTATTTTTGAAGTGGATTCGGCACCAGTCTTTCGTCTCTATCCCTATCAAAACGGAAAAGCCTTGCCGCCTAAAAGCAGCGAAGTGACTGTCTTGGTTCAGCGTTTGGGTCAGGAAGTCCAAACCTACCCATTAAAAGCCGAACAAGATTACCTGACTAGCACTAAAGAATTGGAAGAGCCGCATTCTTTTGAAGTGAAGATTAAGGCAATATTTGACCAAAAGACCTATGATTTTCAGTATGAACAGATTGAAGGCCGAGTACAAATGAGTGAGCAGCAACGCAAACACAACGGCATAGAGACGCAAGTTGCTGGACCGATGCTATTGCAAAGCACGATGTCGCTATTAGGTGAGATTCGTCTGAATGCTGACAACACGGTGCATGTCGTGCCACGCCTGACGGGATTGGTAGAGCGTGTTTTGGTAAATGCGGGAGATAAGGTCAAACAAGGGCAAGTTTTAGCCGTCATTTCCAGTCAACTCTTAGCGGATCAACGCAGCGAAGTGTTGGCGGCGCAAAAACGGTTTGCGTTAGCGAAAAAAAGTTTTGAGCGAGAGAAGAAACTGTGGGAAGAGAAAATTTCTGCCGAACAGGATTATTTGGCGGCACAAAACGCCTTACAAGAAGCCGAAATCACTCGCCAAAGTGCCGAGCAAAAATTAGCCGCTTTAGGGGCGAACGCTCCTTTAAGTGCGACTGGCGGATCACTTACACGTCTGGAAATTCGATCACCCATTAACGGCACCATCACAGAAAAAAATATCGCGATGGGACAAGTATTGAAAGAAGATGCCACGATCTTTACGGTGACCAATCTGGATACGGTATGGGTTGAAGCGGTGATTCCTGCGAAAGAATTAGGACAAATTAAAGTCGGGCAAAAGGCAACGATCAGCGCAACGGCGTTTGAAGCTAGTACCACTGGAACAGTGAACTATGTCGGTTCAGTGGTCGGTGATCAGACCTTAAGTGCAATGGCACGCTTGGTGGTTTCCAACGCTAAGGGAACGTGGTACCCAGGTTTGCCCGTCAAGCTGGTCGTACAATCTGCTGCGGTAAATACGCCGGTGGTAGTCGTTAGTGAAGCGGTTCAAAGTGTGAACGAATCCTTAAGTGTATTTATCAAAGTCGGCGATCAATTCGAAGTACGACCTGTGGAACTTGGACTTACTAATGGCAAATTCACCGAAATCCTGAGAGGCTTGCAAGCAGGTGAAACGTATATCTCAAAAAATAGCTTTCTGATGAAAGCGGAGTTGGGCAAGTCAGAAGCAAGTCATGATCATTAAGCACATGCCTAGCGAGACACTTTGTTACCAAATTTTTTTGAGAAGGTTAAATCATGTTTGAGAAACTTATTCGCTTTTCCGTCGATCACCGATGGATGGTGTTGGCCGTTACCTTGTGTTTCGCTGCGCTAGGTATTGTCAACTATCAACGTCTCCCCATAGATGCAGTACCCGACATTACCAATGTTCAAGTGCAAATTAATACAGTATTACCAGGTTACTCCCCCTTAGAGTCTGAGCAACGCGTGACCTTTCCGATAGAAACCGTGATGGCGGGTTTACCAGCGCTACAGCAAACGCGTTCGCTATCGCGTTACGGCTTGTCGCAGGTAACGGTGGTGTTTAAGGATGGTACCGATATCTATTTCGCGCGCCAATTGGTTAATGAACGTCTACAAGAAGCAAAATCGAAACTGCCTGTCGGTGTTGAACCTTCAATGGGACCAATTTCTACTGGGCTTGGCGAAATTGTGATGTGGACGGTGGAAGCGAAACCCGGAGCCCTGAATGCAGCAGGTGAGCCTTACTCCGCAATTGAGCTTCGGGAAATTCAAGACTGGATCGTTAAACCGCAACTACGTAACGTTGCCGGTGTCACCGAGATCAATACGATAGGTGGATATAACAAGGAATTCTTGGTTGCCCCCAGACCAGAAAAACTCGTTGCCTACGACGTCACTTGGCAGGAAGTCGCTGCTGCAATCGAAAAAAATAATGCCAATATAGGTGCTGGTTATATCGAGCGCCGAGGTGAGCAATACTTGGTGCGCGCACCAGGTCAACTTAGCTCTATTGCGGATATTAAGCAGATTATCGTGAAATCCATACATGAAACGCCGATTCGCATCGAAGATGTAGCAGACGTGGAAATAGGTAAAGAATTGCGCACTGGAGCAGCTACCGAAAATGGCCGTGAAGTAGTGCTGGGTACCGTGTTTATGTTGATTGGTGAGAATAGCCGTAAAGTATCACTTGCTGTGAGTAAGAAAATCGAAGACATCAATCGCTCACTGCCGAAAGGCGTCATCGTCATTACTGTATATGATCGGACAATATTAGTAGATAAAGCGATTAACACAGTCAAGAAAAATCTGTTGGAAGGCGCCGTACTGGTTATCGTCATTCTGTTTCTATTCTTAGGCAACATCCGTGCAGCAATCATTACGGCGATGGTAATTCCTTTAGCGATGTTGTTCACGTTCACCGGTATGGTCGGCAACAAAGTCAGCGCGAATCTGATGAGTCTAGGGGCATTGGATTTTGGGATTATCATTGATGGTGCTGTCGTCATTGTGGAAAATTGCGTGCGACGTTTAGCCCATGCGCAGCTGCACCATGGCAGGCTACTAACGCGGCATGAGCGCTTTAACGAAGTGTTTGAAGCCGCAAAGGAATCACGTAGACCTTTACTGTTCGGTCAGTTAATCATCATGGTGGTGTACTTACCCATATTTGCATTGACAGGCGTCGAAGGAAAAATGTTTCACCCCATGGCATTTACGGTAGTTGCGGCATTAATTGCAGCGATGGTGCTTTCAGTAACATTCATTCCGGCCGCCGTTGCATTATTTATCGGTAATAGCGTCGTTGAAAAAGAAAATGGTGTCATGAGTCGCATTCAAAAAAGCTATGAGTCAATCTTGAATTGGACTCTGCATAGTAAAGCCTTGGTGTTAAGCATCGCAGCGACCACGATCATTTTAAGTGCATTACTGTTGACTCGCATGGGAAGCGAATTTGTTCCTAGTTTAAATGAGGGGGATATTGCCATGCATGCCATGCGCATTCCAGGCACTGGCTTGAATCAAGCTGTACAAATGCAGCAAGACCTAGAGCGAGTTATTCAAAAATTCCCTGAAGTTGAACGAGTATTTTCGAAAATCGGCACGGCTGAAATTGCGACCGATCCAATGCCGCCAAACTTAGCCGACACTTTTATTATGTTAAAGCCTGAGAAGGACTGGCCAAAACCTAAAAAAAGTAGGGATGCCTTGATTGAATCAATACAAGAGGCCGTTGCGAAGATGCCGGGAAATAATTACGAATTCACTCAACCGATTCAAATGCGGTTTAATGAATTGATTTCAGGCGTACGTAGTGATGTCGCGGTGAAAATATTCGGTGACGACATGGATACCATGAATAAGTCAGCAGAGAAAATCTCTCAGATTCTATCGAAGATTGATGGTGCGGCCGATGTGAAGGTTGAACAAACAACTGGTTTACCGATGCTCAATATCCAAATTGATCGTGACAAAATTGCCCGTTTAGGCGTTAACGTTAATGATGTCCAAGGGGTCATTAGTCACGCAATTGGTGGGCAAGCGGTAAGTACCATGTTTCAGGGAGATCGTCGCTTCGACATCGTAGTACGTTTGCCAGATCAGTTACGCAATGATGTCGATACGATTAAGCGCTTGCCGATACGTCTGCCGAAAGAGGGTAATAGCCCTGAAAAAGCTGGTTATGTGCGGCTTAGTGATGTAGCAGTAGTCACGATGGAAACGAGTCCTAATCAAATCAGCCGAGAAGAAGGTAAACGTCGTGTCGTTGTCACCGCAAACGTCAGAGGACGTGACATTGGTTCGTTTGTGAGCGAAGCGCAACGGAGTATGCTTAAAGAGGTCAATTTACCGACTGGTTATTGGATGACATGGGGCGGAACCTTTGAGCAATTAGAGTCGGCCAGCAATCGCCTGAAAGTAGTTGTGCCAGCTGCATTGGTGCTGGTCTTTATGCTGCTCTTTGCGATGTTTGGCAATATGCGAGACGGCCTATTAGTCTTCACCGGTGTACCCTTTGCATTAACCGGAGGCATAGTCGCCTTATGGTTACGAGACATTCCTTTATCGATTTCAGCGGGTATCGGTTTTATAGCCTTATCTGGCGTGGCCGTCTTGAATGGTCTGGTGATGATTGCCTATATTCGTTCACTCATTGATAAGGGTATGGATGTAGATGCCGCAATTAGTGAAGGCGCGGTAACAAGGCTGCGCCCAGTATTGATGACCGCTTTAGTCGCTTCTCTAGGCTTTATTCCGATGGCCATCGCTACCGGTACTGGCGCGGAAGTACAACGACCATTAGCTACTGTTGTAATCGGCGGAATTATTTCATCAACCTTGTTGACCTTATTGGTGTTGCCATTGCTATATAAGCTCGTACCTTCTTATTTTAAGAAGGAAGTTGAAGCTTAGTTGCCATTTAGGTTTGCTCCACATGGTCGGCAATGACATGTGGAGTTCTAATGAAGTCAAGGCTTACTTAATTGTGGTATTGGCGCAGACTTACCTAAACTGTGTTCGATACGTTGCTGAGAAAATTGATCAGCCACGTCGACATAGCGCATCGCTGATTGAATATTTTTCCAACCAACATATTCCATTAGCGTCTTTAGATCCCATCCGTTCGCTGTAGCCCAAGTAGCGAAGCCGCGTCGAAGCGAATGGCCGCTATACAAATTAGCCGCTTCGATTCCGGCAGCGTGTAAGGCCGAACGAAAAATAGGAATCAAACTGTCTTCGTGCAAGCTGATCTCAGATAGGTGTCCCCATCGATCAATCGCACGAAACACCGGACCAGAAGTTAATTGTGCGGTATGAATCCAATCGACAAATG
Source organism: uncultured Undibacterium sp. (assembly GCA_963511665.1). Classification (GTDB taxonomy): domain Bacteria; phylum Pseudomonadota; class Gammaproteobacteria; order Burkholderiales; family Burkholderiaceae_D; genus Undibacterium. The sequence continues at coordinate 55,784 of CAUPKC010000014.1, read as the reverse complement.
CGTCGACTGGGCAGAGCCTTGATAAGGCTGGAGTTTTAAAACTGGTTCCTTGGTACCTTCTATCACTTTTCGTTTGTGATAAATAGCAAATGATACCTTCACCTAGTGATACCGTCACATCTTCTACTTGCAGTCGTGTGAGTTCATCGCCTCGGAAGCCGCGCCAAAATCCAAGCAGTAAAAGTGCTCTGTCTCGAACATAGCGTAGCTCGGCGCTACGGCTGCTTTCAGCGCGGGCGCGCTCAATGGCTGATGCCAACCATCGGTCTACGTGTTCAAGCTGGTCTAGTTGCAGAGGCTTGGCCTGTTTTTCTTTGGCAGGATGAAGTGCTTGTATGCCACGAAAAACCTTTCGTACGACGGGTGATTTGGTTGGATCTGGAAAACCCTGCGAAATATGCCACTGTGCCAAGGCGGCTAAACGTTGACGTAAGGTATTGATCGCGAGTGTTTCAGCGTACTCAACCAAATAGTTAGCGATACTGTCGGCAGTAGCCGGTAGAAAGCCTCCCCATTCAATTTCAAAATGGCGCACAGCAGCTTGGTAGCTTTGACGGGTGTTGTCTCGGGTGGCGGCTTGAATGTATTGATCAATCTTGCTCATGATTTTGATGATTACACCTAAAATCAGTAATTTACCCCATTTTTCACATATCACACAGGATAACTCTATATTATCCGCTACCAATTTCAAGGAAAATTTACTTGAATTAATTCAAAAAATAGTATGTAATTACATGGTATGTAATGTATTACGATATTTGATGGGGCGACCATATGGCGCGAACTGGCTTATACAAATCGGAAGTGAAAAAGGCACGCGACGCCCTAATGGCACAGGGGCGACATCCTTCTGTCGACGCAGTTCGTGTCGCGCTTGGGAATACCGGCTCCAAGTCGACCATTCACAAATATCTCAAAGAATTAGAGATGGAAGATGGCGGGATTGCCGATCGAAAGACATCTATCAGTGAGGCCTTGCATGATCTGGTGGCGCGCCTGGCTGTCCAGCTGGAAGAAGAAGCCAATGCGCGGATTGGTGAGGTGCAAACACAAAGCACAGAGAAGGAACGGCAACTTAATGCATCAATTGCCGCATTAAACGCCGCCAATGAGGTGCTAAGCGATAAACTAAGTGCGGCCGAAGCCAGAACTCAAAGCGAAGTGGCGGCTCACGCCAGAACAGCAGAATCCTTGCAACGTGAAACCATTACCCGGCATACGCTAGAACAACAGGTGGCCGATCTGAAAGAACGCCTGGTTGAAAACGATGCACACCGCCAATCATTGGAAGCAAAACACACGCATGCGCGAGAAGCTTTAGAACATTATCGTGCATCAGTAAAAGAACAACGCGACCAGGATATTCGGCGCCACGAACATCAAGTACAGCAGCTACAAGACGAAATTCGCCACTTGCAGCAAAGCCTAGTGCTCAAACAAAACGAAATTACAGGACTCAATCAGGATGGCGCCAGATTAATAACTGAGCTCTCTCAGGCGCAAAAGTCGATCTACGATCTGCAAAGTACCGAGCGGCAGCATATTAGTGAGATTGAGTCGCTCAGGGTCGCAACGGGTCGCATTCCGTTGCTGGAATCTGACTCAGCAACGAAAGATGTCGCTATGGATGAATTACGCAGTCAATTGGCTGAAATCGATGTTCAAAACAATGAGTTAAAGGCACACGCTCATGAACAACAATTAGAGTTGGTTAAATGCACAGCCGTGGTCGAAACCCAGAAAATGATTCTGACGGAGTTACAGATGCATTTAGGTATCAAAAAGAGGGAGGAATCAGTGACGGGTGCATTAAAAGAAGGTGATGCGTCGTCCGCTTAGCGTACAAATTTTTTTCGTTTATTCAATTCGCCCCTATATGGATACCGCTCATTCCTACAAAAAGGTAAAAGTTCTAATATCCAGGGAATTCCATTACTGAATGCATATGAATAAACAAGAAATAGCAGATTATTTTGGTAAAAACATTACAAGTAATCAGTGCTTAATTTTCTTCCATGAAGAAACTTTTACCTTTTCGAGGGAATGGGCACAGATAGTTATATATAAAATTTACTATGAAGCGGTGGTGGCATATTACTTTTGGTGTTATGGACGTTTTTTACCTGTATCTCGGCACGACCCCTTATACGATTGCGTTAATCAACCCGATAGTTTTACTTTAGAGCGCTTAATTCTCACAGATTTCGAAAATATTTCGTATTGTGAATTCTGCGGGTCTTATGCAAATATTTGGGTGAAAGATATGCGAACGATCTAATATCGCTAATAAATTGCGAGTTTTTGAGTACAAATTGCGGAGTATTTTTTTCGCCAATTTGACATAATATAAATTATGCGAAATTAAGGCATAAAACTAATTCCACCATTTAGCGCTATCACGGGGATTACTTTGACTAACTAAGATATAGAGTTTGGCAATATGCGGCAGCTTAAGCTCGTGAACGATATTAGCCTTACCTAGTGGTCGTAGTTGAGTATTTTCGAAGCAACGGCAAAATTTAAACATCTAAAAAATTTAGTAAAAAGCACCCTTTTTGAGATGAAAAACAGCTTCAACCCAATTTTCGTATTTATCTCGACACAAGAATAGATTTTTTTAGCCGTATAAAATTTAAAAAATATCTGAAAATTCAAGAGTTTAGTTGTTTTAATGGCGTTTTGCCAAGAAAAATTTCATCACTACATTTATCTACACTTTGTTACACTTTTATGACAATTTGAAGCCCAAGAAAAAATAGATGAATTGGGTCAAACCGAAAGTGGTGAAAAAAACCGGCGGTCAAAAGCTGCAGGAGTTGCGTAAAAGCAAATCAACGCTTTTATGCGGTACGAAAATGGAACTACTTAGAAACCCATGGTCGTTAGATTCACCGCTATTCATAATAATTAATCATGTAATGGGAGACAGTAAATGGTAGTGAATCATAAGCAAATGTTGCGTCCAGCTTTAATGGCCTTATTAATTGCCAGCGCTTTTAGCGCACAAGCTGGAAATCGTGAAGTCCTCGGAACAGCGCCTGGTAATTCTGCAGCGCACTCTCAGGCAGGTTTGAATGCTTCAGAATTAAAGGCCGAACGCAGTATGAAATATGACAGCGGCTTGACAGTCGTACGTCACGTCCAGATGCATAAAGGAGTTCCTGTCTGGAATGAAGCAGTTATCGAACATATAGAAAAAAATGGACAAAGCTCGTTACGTGGTGCGGTGATGCGTAACCTGAACCAAAATTTACCAAGTGTAAAACCTATCTTCTCTTTAGCAGATGCGTTAATTCAAGCTAAGACGAAAGCTCAAATTTTCGAAACTGAAAATGATCAAGCTACGCTATACGTCAAAATGAACGACAGCGGTAATCCTCATTTGGTGTATGTCGTGTCATTCAACGCGACCAACACTGAGGAGGCGCGTCGCCCATTTTTTATGCTTGATGCAAATACGGGCGCTGTCGTGCAGCAGTGGGAAGGTATAACTAGTGCTAACGGCACCGGACCTGGCGGCAACACAAAAACGGGGCAATACGAGTATGGTGTCAATTATGGCAATCTCAATGTAACCCAAGTTGGCTCCACCTGCACTTTGGACAATGCAAACGTCGCAACGTACAACATGAATTCAATGACGAAAACGCCAAGAACGCCGCACAGTTTTACATGCCCTAGAAATACAGTAAAAGCGATCAATGGTGCGTTTGCTCCTATGAACGATGCGCACTATTTTGGCGGCGTGGTCTTTAATATGTATCAGACCTGGTTAGGCGTGCGTCCTATCAGTCAAAAATTACTGATGAAAGTACATTACAAGCGTGCCTATGAAAATGCATTCTGGGATGGTACAGCAATGTATTTTGGCGATGGTGCAACGACATTTCATCCGCTAGTCTCATTAGATGTGACTTCACACGAAGTGAGCCATGGTTTTACCGAACAAAATTCTGGCTTGGTTTACTCCGCTATGTCCGGTGGCATGAATGAAGCTTTCTCAGATATGGCTGGCGAAGCTGCAGAATTCTTTATGAAGGGTTCAAATGACTTTAAAGTTGGTGCAGAGATCTACAAAGCTGCAGGCGCTTTGCGTTATATGAATAATCCTCCGCTCGATGGTCGCTCTATCGATAATGCAGCTAATTTCACAAGTGCAATGGATGTACATTATTCCAGTGGTGTCTACAATAAGGCATTCTATTTATTGGCGATAAAAACTGGTTGGAACGTTCAAAAAGCTTTTCAGGTGATGGCAGATGCGAACCGCTTGTATTGGACAGCATCGAGCACCTTCAACCAAGGTGCATGCGGTGTTGAAACAGCAGCAGTTAATCGTGGTTATGTAAAAGCTGACGTAACGGCTGCGTTTTCAGCGGTAGGCGTGACTTGCACACCATAATCAGTTAGTTTTTGGTAGTTCTATGTATTCATAACGCTTGGGGGAAACTTCAAGCGTTTTTTTTGACTACACGGGTCAAGACCTGTTACATAAATCCAAATTAGGCCGTTTTCACTCGTTAGAATTCTTGTCAAGATGCATCAAAAGTCTTCGACGTTTGAGCGAGATACACGCCTATTTATCAACCAAGAATATCCTCTAATGAAAAATGTTGGATTGGAATTTCAACTTATTATCACAGAAGCTATCCCACCACTTTTTTCTACCGGGATAAGTTGAAGCTGCATTTTTTTGCTCAATGAACTTTTTAGTTCCAAAACGCTCGAACCAACTTAAACAATTGCATAGCATCCCTCGATGTATCCCCCAGTGCTTAATCTTCGGCTGAAATAGCGTAGACCGCATATTTATAAAGGAAGACCTATTATGAAAATTCTCCACCTGCTCATAAATAGCAGTTTCGCGGTTGCCGCAGTTATAGGGATTGGAGTAAAGGCTGAAGCTGCAGACACCACGGGTATGATTCAACAAATATCACCTGTCATCACATCGTCGCCAGCAGCACGGATTGCCGACGTTCAGTCAATTGACGGGATCGTCGCTGCGCTGTATGACGTTATTTCGGGTGGCATTGGTCAGCCTCGCGATTGGAACCGTATGCGTTCTTTATTTATACCGGAAGCTCGCATTATGGCAATTGGTCCGAAGCGAGATAGCAAAGATCTTGGCTTGAGAATTCTTAGCGTCAGCGACTACATTGCGAACTCAGGTCCGGTACTGATCGAAACTGGGTTTCGTGAAAAGGAGCTCAGTAGAAAAACGGAACAATGGGGTGAATTGGCGCAGGTCTTCACCACTTACGAAACCATATTGGATAAGGACAAAACCACAAAACGTGGCATCAACAGCGTTCAACTTATGCACGATGGTAAACGTTGGTGGATTATTTCTTTATTGTTTGAAGCGGAGCGTCCGACTTTAACCGTGCCAGATAAATACCTGAACTGAAATATGTTCTGGCTTAGTAATCTGATTTGGATGTAAAACGAATTGATTGTATTAGTAGGAATTTGCTAGAAAAAAAGGGCTTTTTGTGCCCTCTTTTTTGTATCTTTGAACCACATTCCTTAGCAAAGCTTCAGATTGGCTAATTTCCCGATTGAACAATTAAAGCTTAAGGAGGCGTAGATTCACCCGTATCATCTTTTGGTGTATCAATATCAGGATCTGACTCGTCTTGATCGCCTTCTGAGCCAGGGGCTCGTTCGGCACGATTCTTTAATTTTTCTTCTTTCTTGCGCTTTTTCGCCAGTTCTTTTTGGCGTTTTTCGTATCCGTAATTTGGTGTGGCCACATTATTCTTTCAGTTTTTTTAACACTGTAACACAGTGCGAGAGAGTTTCTTAGCTTTCAGTTCGATTCCAAACCCGAAGTATCAGAAAAATTTGCTTAGAAAATTTGCCACAAACCAATATTCATTTATTGAATGATTCATTTTTATCATTTAGTATGGATTCAATTAATTCAATCGCATACTCACTCCGTTACATCAATTGATCTAGAAGACAAAGGCGCATCATGAGCTCTATACCTGCGAATAGCATCCCGGAACCAAAAGAAGAAGATACTGAATTAATGTACAAGGGATTAGGTCACGTAATCCGCGCATTGCATGATGCTTTGACCTGGGTTGGTGCGGATGAAATTTTGGCAGAGGCCTCGCTTGAATTTCCCTCAGCCCGCGAGCGACTTAGCCACATTGCAGTACTTACAGAACAAGCCGCAAATAAAGTATTGGGTGTAGTCGAAGAGACCCTGCCCTTACATCACAAAATGACTAAAGATTCCGGTCAGTTATTACAAAAGTGGGATGCCGCCACGATTTCAGAACTTTCGAAAGAAGATTTGATAGCACTTGCCGGACAAACACGCGAATTTATAAGAGAAACTGAACAAACGAGTATTCATACAGAAAAAGCGCTTTCAGAAATTATGATGTCGCAAGATTTTCAAGACTTAACTGGGCAATTAATCAAGAAAGTCATCACCGTGATAGAGCGGACAGAGAAAGACCTCTTATCCTTGCTAATCAGTGGCGCACCAGAAGGTGCCATTGCGGAGCACAAAAAAGACGACTTGTTAGCTGGTCCGGGTGCCATTGGTGGTGTCAAAATGAGTCAAGAGAATGTTGATGATTTATTGTCCGACTTAGGATTTTGAATAAATTAAGCAAACTACCGAAAAGGTTTAATCATATTCAAAAAGCCTAAATCAATGGGTATGAGCCGACATATTTCAAAAAGCCGCTCGAGGATGATCCAAAACTGCGGCTCACCATCTAGCTTTTGACAAGATCACTAACCATTTACGGAACATTAAAACTTCTAAATGGCCTGCTTGTATTCCCGTCGAGCACTCAATCACAGGATTTACACGGTAATGACGGTTTCTGAAGTCTTTACAAACGAAAATTTCACGACGGCCGAAGCGTATCAAAAACGTACTTGGCGAAAATTGCATTGTAAAACGTGTATCAAAAGATTGCTCTAAGTTAGTCATTTTGAAATCTCCATGAGTTTGATGTCGAACTAGCCAGTATTTACGCTTATTGAAGTGCTGTATGCACATCCAGTAGTTAGTAATGTAAATCAAAAATACTGTGTATGCAATCAGTATTTTTGATTTGTTTTGAGGCTGTTGTTTCTGATCAAAACTTACTTATGATTTAAATAAATGACGTAAAAGCACTGTATGCCCAAGCAGATTTAATCTCGATGGTGCGCAAGGCGCACCTTACCTGCTGGCACCGAAAACTAACTATTTTACTGGCTTGAAATCCAGATCGTGGAAATCAAAACTGAAGTCAGTAGCAGGGGAAATCGCTTTCATCGTTAGTCCGTTTGGCTTACCTTCTGTGTCCAAACTAAAGTTAGCAAAGGCATCGGCATTTAGACTTCTATCATGCCATTTCACGACAAATGTAGTTCCTTTATAAAAGCGCATCTCTCCCGTCAATGCGGGTGAGCGTTTGGAGGCGAATATCATTTTCCCCATCTCCAATCGAATGCTGATTTCACCAAACCAATTATCTTTATAAGTGCCTAAGTAATTAGTGTGCTCAACTTTAATATTGGCACTGGCCTTTTGTTGCGCGTCTATCGCCTTCCAAACCTCGGCAACTTCCTTATCATTTTCTGCGTTGCGCTTGAGTAAGCGTTCATTGTATTCAGTGACGCGATCGACGGCTGGCATGCCGAGGTAACTGTCTTTGATGGTATTCGTAATGGCATTGAAAGCGACACCTGCCTCTTGATTCGTCAACACAATGATTCCAAGCTTTAGTTCAGGAATTAAAGTCACTTGCGTCACCATACCAAGTAGGCCCCCCGTATGCGTTACTTGCTTATAGCCTTTGACATCACTCAGACCCCAGCCTATGCCGTATGCTGAGAAGTGTGTATTGTAGGGGCCAGTATTGGGGCCGGTTTGCAAGATAGTTTGAGGCGACCACATATCATGCTGTACACGTTCGCTAAACAGGCGTTGTTTGTTATCTGCGCCGTAACTACCTTTGTTCAACTGCATGCGCACCCATTTACTCATATCGACGATATTGCTATAGATACCGCCTGCGGCATTGATCACTTCATTGGGGCGAAATGGCACGACTTGTAATACGCCATCTACCGGTACATGAGGATCGACTACATTATCTTGATTTTTCAGGCGTGTGATTGATGCGGCACTGTCTTGCATCGCGAGCGGCTTCATAATTTTCTGCTCAATAAACTCTTCCCAGCTCAAACCAGAAACACGTTTTACTACTTCGCCAGCAACGATGTATAGGTTATTGTCGTAGTCATACTTACTGCGAAAGCTTGATACCTGCTTTAGGTGACGCAGATTGTGAATGACATCTTTGAGAGCGAAATCGCTGCCATCAGGAAAGAACATCAAATCACCCGCGCCCAAGCCCAATCCACTGCGATGCGTCATCAAATCCATGATGGTGAATTCTTCGGTGACATAGGGGTTGTAGAGCTTAAACTCAGGAATGATGTTAGTCACTCTATCGTTCCATTTGAGCTTCTTCTCATCGACCAAGATAGCCAAGGCTGCGGCAGTGAAGGCTTTTGAGTTGGACGCGATACCGACTAAGGTATTGGAATCCATCGGCAATTTTGTCTTGATGGAGCGTACGCCATAGCCTTTACTATGAACGATTTGGTCGTCTTTAATTACTGCCACGGAAATGCCTGGCACATTAAAGGTTTTCATCGTTTTTTCGACTAGTGCATCGATCTGTGTCGCAGTGATTAGCGTCGTTGGAGCACTTGCAATGGCGGTCGCAGCCTTAGGTGTTGATGTCTGTGACTGCGCAAATGCGACGCCGTAAAACATCAGGGCAACGCTCAAGAACAATGTGTTCATTCTTATTGAGGAACTTTTCATAGTGTCTCCCATATTATTGTTAATCATCTGTGTATTTGACGGTTCGCAGCCTGCAAAGATTACGATCCCAGTGCGGTTAATCTTGAACTAAACCATTCGAGGTCAAACGCAGTACACGATCACATCGTTTTGCCAGCTCAGCATCGTGAGTCACAATCACAAATGCTGTGCCCAAAGTGCGCGACAACTCCAACATAAGAGCGAATACCTGATCGGCAATACCGCGATCAAGATTGCCCGTCGGCTCGTCTGCTAATACGCAGGCTGGATTCGTCACTAACGCACGAGCTAAGGCAACCCTTTGTCTCTCGCCGCCAGATAATTCTCCTGGCACATGCGTTAGCCTATGTTCCAAGCCAACCTTTGCCAACATGGTTCGTGCGATCGTTTGCGCTTCCGTGCGCTTCATGCGGCGGATTAACAGTGGCATGGCGACATTATCTAGAGCAGAAAATTCAGGCAACAAATGATGAAACTGATAGACAAATCCTAGCGATTGATTACGTAAATCACCGCGCGCCGTTTCACTCATATTGGCAAAATCATTGCCCAATAAAGTCACAACACCCTTGCTAGGCGTATCTAAACCACCGAGTAAATGTAATAAGGTTGATTTACCAGAACCCGACGCGCCGACAATAGCAACTCGTTCACCCGTAGCAATAGAAAAATCAACGCCCTGCAATACTTTGACGGCTTGTTCGCCCTGACCAAAAGTCTTGGCTAGATTTTTGCAAGATAAAACAGTCTGAATTTTACTCATAGCGCAATGCCTCCGCAGGTTTCACGCGGGCTGCACGCCAGCTAGGATAGATCGTCGCCAGAAAAGCCAGCACGACCGCAATTGCCCCAATTGTATAAACATCAGACCAATGCAGATCTGAAGGTAAGCTGCTGATCACATACACTTCTTTTGCCAAAAATTGTATGCCCAAAACACGCTCGATAAATGGCACGATGACATCGATATTGAGTGCGACTATGATGCCGGATATAACGCCGAGTGCCGTGCCAAATAAACCGACTAAACCGCCCTGCACCATGAAAATTTTCATGATCGACATTGGCGACGCACCTAATGTGCGCAAGATAGCGATATCTGCCTGCTTCTCGGTGACCGTCATAACTAAGGTCGAGACCAAATTAAACGCTGCCACGGCAATGATCAAAGTCAGAATAATGAACATCATGGTTTTTTCTGTTTTCACAGCGGCGAAATAATTACTGTTTTGCTGAGACCAATCCCGCGTGATCAAATTACCGCCTAATGTACGACTCAAATCAAAGGCAACCTGAGGCGCTTGCAACATGTCTTTGATTTTTAAACGTACGCCGGTTGGACCGTCTTGACGAAAAAACTTCTGCGCGTCAACGATATGAATGAAAGCCATACCAGAATCAAACTCATAATGCCCAGCTTCAAATACAGCAACGACGGTGAATGCTTTTAAACGAGGGATGGTTCCAGCTGGTGTCAATTGACCTTCTGGGGCAGCCAAGGTCACCTTATCGCCGATACTGACATGCATGGCACGCGCCAAGTCCACGCCTAAAATAATGTTAAAAGCACCCTCACATAAATCCGTGAGCTTGCCGGCTTTTACTTTGCTTGCAACGATGGAGACTTTCGGCTCTTCTTCCGGCAAAATACCCCGCAACATCGTGCCGCGCATGACGCCATCGTTCACAATCATGCTTTGCGCATCCACATAAGGCGCTGCGCCAAGTACCGCCGGATTTTTTTTTGCTTCAGCAGCGCTTGCTTTCCAATCAGGAATAACGCCGCTGGCATCAAATACTTCGATATGCGGCAACACGGATAGCATGCGGTCACGAACTTCTTTTTGAAATCCATTCATTACCGAAAGCACAATGATTAAGGCGGCAACACCAAGTGCAATGCCCGCCATGGAAATTAAGGAAATAAAAGAGATAAAGCTATTGCGGCTACTGCGTCGCCCTGCCCGCGTATAACGCAGACCGACTAGCCATTCAAAAGAGAGATTTTTCACGAAACGGTAGATTCCATTCAAAAACATAAGGAGGGACAATCCGTATATCTATAGACATGTCATTTAGAGAGCAATCTATGCAGATAATGAGGATTTTTCTAACAGGGCGCTAGTTTGCCATACAATGACGGTATGAGCTATTTAGAAATTATTTTACCTTTCGGCATCCCTCCGCAATCACTCGCTAAAGAGTTGATCAAGCAAATGCGAACCCCGTCCTTGACGACCTTGCTAGGACACGCACGAACCACTGCCCGCCATGAGTTCGAAGAATTATCCAGACAATTACCGCATGAATATTGGCTGACAAAGGATTTCGACAGCGCAAGCCATCAAGCCTTAGCAAGTGATCAACGCAGCACCAGTCCTGCGCTTACGCATTTTTCTATGCAACAAGCTGGGATTCTGCCTGATGACGGCTATTGGTTCACCTTAAGTCCGGTGCATATCCATGTCGCCCGCGACCATTTGGTGATGACCGATCCACAGCGCTTGCATATCAATGAAGCGGAATCGCGCGCCTTATTCGCTGCCGCTGAAAGTCTCTGTACCGAATTGGGCTACAGCCTGATCTACGGCGACCAACAAACTTGGTTTCTGCGAGCAGATCATTGGCAGAACTTGTCGACTGCGAGTTTAACCGCTGCGTGCGGTCACAATATGGATATTTGGATTGCCAAAGGTGAGCACGAAGTTGCGTGGCGCAAGTTGCAAAACGAAATACAAATGCAATGGCATATCCATTCCGTCAATCAACAACGTGAAGAACAAGGAATTAACACCATTAATTCAGTGTGGTTGCATAGTGGCAGTTCAAGATTACAGGTGCCCAACTACATGTTTGGCATTGCCCAGCTTCAGCAAGCTTTGGCCGCACCCGCTCAATTCCGTGCAAAAGGTATAGTTTTAGAAGAGTTGACAGAAGCCGCTTTGAACAATGACTGGGGTAGCTGGCTGGCAGCAATGAATCAACTTGAACAGTCAGCTTTTTTACCCATTCTTCAAGCGCTAGAGAGCAAAAAAGTAATTGCGATAAATCTGATATTTAGCGATGCACACCGATTGAACGTCTTTGAATGTAAAGCACCGAGAGCCTGGAAGTTCTGGCGCAAAGCATCCTTACAGTCCTTAACCGATTTAGCAAGCACCACGGCGGAATCCAATCGCTAATCGGTATATAGAACCATTATCGACATAAACTTAACCACAAAACCTTCTATGACACGCATCAGTACCCGTTCTTATCCATTCCGCCAAGCCGAAATGCTCAAACAAAGTGGCTTGCATCCCGTCTTGGCACGCTTGTTTGCTGCCCGTGGCATTCAAGTTGCTGAAGAATTGCGTACTGAATTACCTGCATTGATTCCTCCAACTCAATTACTCCACAGCGACAAGGCGGCAGTCTTTCTTGCTGATGCCATTGCTGCGGGCAAGAAGCTGGTCATCGTCGCCGATTATGATTGCGATGGTGCAACCGCCTGTGCGGTAGGACTGCGCGGTTTGCGCATGCTGGGTGCGAATGTCGATTACATCGTACCGAATCGTTTTGAGTATGGTTACGGACTAACACCAGAGATCGTCGAACTCACTGCACGAGAAAAAGCCCCCGATATTATTGTCACTGTCGATAATGGGATTGCCAGTATCGACGGCGTTGCTGCGGCTAATGCGCGTGGAATTCAAGTCGTCGTGACAGATCATCATTTACCTGCAGATAGCTTGCCGCAAGCTAGTGTGATCGTGAACCCAAATCAACCTTTCTGCGATTTCCCTAGCAAAAATCTGGCGGGTGTCGGTGTCATGTTTTATGTCTTGCTGGCCTTGCGCGCGGAATTACGTCAACGCGGTGTATTCGACCAGCAAAATCAGCCTAAGCTCGATACCCTACTCGACTTGGTAGCGCTGGGTACCGTTGCCGACGTCGTCAAACTAGATCCGAATAACCGGATTCTTGTCGCCCAAGGTTTAAAGCGCATGCGCGCAGGTCGCATGCACGCAGGGATTGCCGCGCTATTTCGTGTAGCGGGGCGTGAGCCGCGCCTAGCCAGTCCTTTCGATTTGGGATTTGCGGTAGGGCCGAGATTGAACGCTGCGGGTCGCCTAGCGGATATGTCTTTGGGTATCGAGTGTTTGACTACGGATGATGAAGGTCGCGCCTGGCAAATCGCCCAAGAGCTCAACAGCATCAATGCCGACCGCAAAGACATAGAAAGAGAAATGCAAGATGTCGCCCTGCTCCACTTAGATGACTTCCAAGCGCAAGACACGCACACTATTACCGTCTTTGACGAATCTTGGCATCAGGGCGTGATCGGCATCGTCGCATCGCGTTTAAAAGATAAGTTTTTCCGTCCCACCATTACGTTTGCACCAGGTGACGGAGGTTTGATTAAAGGATCGGGACGTTCGATTCCGGGCTTTCATTTACGCGATGCACTCGATCTGGTATCGAAACACGCGCCTAGCCTGATCCAGAAATTCGGTGGGCATGCAATGGCAGCGGGTTTGACCATCCGCGCGGAAGATTTTGCCGCATTCCAAACCGCCTTTGAAGCCGTTGGTAAATCTTGGTTACGTCAGGAACAGTTGGAACGCATCGTCGAAACCGATGGTGTCTTAGAAGAAGCCTATTACACGACCGATTTTATTGAGTTGCTCGATAGCCAAGTCTGGGGCCAAGGTTTTGCTCCCCCGATCTTCTGCGATGAGTTCAAGCTAGTATCGCAACGCATTCTAAAAGAGCGCCATCTGAAAATGGTCTTGGAAAAAAATAACATACGCTATGACGCGATTTGGTTTGGTCACACAGATAGTTTTGCAGAGTCGATCAAAGTCGCATTTCGGCTAGACGCGAATGAATACAATGGCGTTACTAAAGTGCAGTTATTGGTGGAGCACGTAGAGCAGGCTTAATCCTCATCCGTCAGATGTAAGTCCGCATTATCGATGTCGTAGTCAAGAATATCCGCGGGCTTGCAATCCAATATCAAACAAATTTTTGCCAAAGTGGCGAAACGTATGCCGCGCACTTTTTCCGTGCGCAACATCGACAACTGCGTTTCAGACAATCCAATTTGTTCCGCCAGTTGTTTCGCCCGCATTTTTCTGCGAGCTAGCATGACGTCTAAGTTGACGCGAATAGGCATCTTATGAGATCTTATACAAAGCTATCGACTTTGCTTTGCAGGTTTCGTGCTCGCTGTGACACAAACTTAAGTATCAAACCTATCATACCTATCGTCACAGCTTCAATATCCCAATGCGTTTTCACAGAACGTGAACCTTGATTAATCCAGGACTCGATCGTCGGCACAAACAAGATAGCCGCCATCGCTGCATACATCAAATTGGCGCCTATCGTTTGCAAACACTTGAGTGAATCATGATCAAAAGATTTGCTGTGTTCAAATTTCTTTAAGAAATTAGCTGCAGCCCATAACGCACACAAATAAGTGACTGGCACCAAAAGACCAGTCCAAAAAAATGGCAGTTTCAATGACATCATCAAAGTATTGAGTAAATCAAAATTGCCGCCCAAGGTATACACTGGAAGCAATTGAGCGCCCCTATCTATCATTAAATTCAAAGCGAAGACAACTATCATGACTTTGATAAAAATTGTCAATTTGCCTGCACCGACGGTCGTGGCACTATTGGTTGGATTCATCACTATCTCCGAATAATACGAAATGAAAAATATCGTTAAAACGCATATTAATTTAAGTAAAACTTAAAGTAAATCGTTTTATTTTGGTATAAAATCTGAGTTAAAATTAACAAAGCTGTACGAGTGACAAGGTTTTCTGCTCGATGGCTAATGATTACATCAAAAAACCAAACACGAGCCATCCCAATTTAACTGGAACCCTGATGCGTAAACTTGCCCTCTTATTCACCACACTTTTATTGCCATTTAGCATTGCTAGCGCTCAATCAAATATCAAATTGAGTGCCTCTAACGGGGTCGAAAACGAAGACTTGATGAACGTTTTGCGGTTTCAGGGTATTAATTACACCAAAGTAAAATTTAGCGGCACTGACTTGTGGGGCAAAAATTTTAAGATCTTTTTGCGTGATTTTAATCAAAACAAATTAGTGAAGTCGTATGAGATTTTTGACTCGACCGAAGATGAGTTTTTCAAGATTAAGGAACAAGAATTCACTTTCAACGTGTTGGTGCAACGCACCACCAGCCATAAGGCGAAGTTTGATTTCCGCTTCCTAGGTTTTGGCGTGGTGAAAGAAATTGCCTTAGGGCCTGATCAAAAAGATTTTATGCTAAAGAGTCTGCAAACCGACAATAATGAAACTTCGATCTCACTCAATAAAACACAAACCATTTTGAGTTTTATGACACCTTACCAAAGCAAGAATGGCGTAATTAAATATATAGACGTTAATCAGGCAGGCGCGACTCCAGAAGAATTGGGTAAGAAATTCAAAATACCGCGTTATTTTTTAATTGATATTCGCTTTGATTAAAGAAATTGGTTCTTCTAATTTTTAATTGCATAAAAAAAGCACCGAAAAAATCGGTGCTTTTTTTTAACGATACCCTCAGTTAATCGCTACTTAGTGTTCCAAATCGCCATCATATCGGCAGATCCTTGTGATCGAATACCGTTATCTGACAAGATACCTTCTGTTTCTGACATCATCGCTTTGCGCGGCAACACCATCGTTTCGCCATAGCGTTGATCATAATGAATGACGACTAAATCATCTTTCAAATCGCGCAATAAGCCAACCAAATGCTTCAAGCTTTTCACCGGCGTGCCATTGATAGAATAAATCACCGAACCAAATCGATTGCTATATCCAGTGACCAACTTATGCGGAAAAAATGGCGAGCTAACTACGACTAGCTCTTCACGTTCTTTCGTCGGAGCTGTACCGCGCATAGTAACCAAAGGGCTCGCGTTATAGGCATAGCCATTTATTGCAGGTGCGTTATTGCTCAGAAAACTCAGGTATTCAACTGTGGCACGAGAAAATACAATCGGGCCATAAATGAAATAAGACGGGTAACCCCCTTGCAAATCAGAGATTAAATGTGGACGCCCTCCATACACTGGCGCCTGAATTTTCATAATTTTTCCAGCGCGAACTATGGTCAAAGGAACTTTACCTTGCTGGGTAACTTGCTGCACTTTGTACTTGAACATGACTCGCACATTTGGCTTTAATTTCACCATACATTGATTATCAATGGCGGTATCGCCAATATGGGTGACCACATCCCATTCTTTCAATCCGTTTTCTGCAGTCGCTTGATAGGGCAAATGAATAATACAACCCTCTACCGATTTATCCAGCTTCAGGTAGTCACGCACAGTGGGGTTTTCAAAGGTTTGCGTGACATCCAACATGATAGGCTTGCCATCGTATTTTTTATCTGCGATATCCTTTAAGAATAATTCTATTTCCTCATTTGGAATGATGTAGCCGATATTTTGCGCGTTCATCAATCCAGAAAATGCCAGACCTATCATTTTGTCGGCGGCGATCACCGGTCCACCGCTATTACCAGGATTGATCGCTGCATCAATTTGGATGCGCAGGCCGCCGACGCTGCCATCATAATCAACAAATTCAATCCGTGAAACGATACCTTTGGTGATAGATAAAGAATTTCCGCCTGTAGGGTAGCCGTAGGCAAATACAGCATCGGTAATTTCTGGTAATTTATTGCTGCGCTGCACTGCCGCATGCGTATCAAAGAACTTGTCGTCATCGAGCTTCAATACCGCCAAATCCATACCGCGCGAAATGGCAACGACAGTCGCGGAGACCTTATCGCCCTCTTGTCCGGTTTGCACTTGAACTTGGCTTGCGTATTCGACCACATGCGCATTGGTCAAAATTCGACGTCCTTCTATCACCACGCCAGAGCCAGTCACTTCTTGTGGCGATGCTTTACCCCAAGGTTTGAAAGGATCAGGGCCGCGCAAAGTCGAAAATACTTTGACGACAGATTTCTCTAGATTATTGGTGGAATTTTGAGGGGCAGATTTTGTAGCATTGCTTGTAGATTGAGCTTGCGCTACAGAACAAGAAAGACTCACAACAGAAACCGAAACTGCAAACGATAAGAATTGAAGCACTCGAGAAAATCTTTGCATAATCTAGTGAAGTAAGAAAAATTGAAATATCGGAGCAAGGTATTAATACCACATTGCTGGAATGCATTATATAGGGGCATATCTTTCAAGACAGTGAATACTTATGACGCTATGCAGCAAAGCTTCTAGCAGGCTACGGCTTTGTAACTAGCCTAAGGCTTTCCGGCAGAATCAGAACTCAATACCTTATCTGGAACACCTCAAAGCACTGGCTCTAAACGACAAGCTCTGGCATGCGCCACACCTTTTAAGTAGGAACGACGGACGATACCAGCCATGCCAGCCGCCGCGACTTCGCGCGCATGACTATCAGCGCCGGTGAGGCGTCGTACCCAAGCACGAAACGGCACAAATCCTTCAGTAAAACTTTTTAATGCATTTACCGTAGCATTTCCCAGTTCTCGCTCTACGACATTGCCATCGGCATCAAGTTTGACGTCGTCTAGGTCTGGCCCTAATACAAAATTCAAACCTTTAATTTCAGTTGTAAACCAAATACAACCCGCATCCGCCGGAAAAGCATAGGGTGCTTTACGGGCACTTATCAGCACAGCAGGAATTTCGGTGCGCATCAAATTAAAATCACTAAGCGGTGAGGTGATCGCGGAACCCAAGCGAGAATCAAAACCCGCATCAGTTTCTGCTTTACTTTTAGCGCCGCCTTTGTCGTTCGATGGATTGGCCGTTTTAGCTTGCTCAGTTGCTGCTTTAGCTCCCGATGGTTGTTCTAGCTTCTGCCTTTCACCGCTACTTGCACAGGCGCTTAAACCTAAAACAAAAAATAAACATCCTATCGTTTTCATGCCGACTTGCCAGCCTTGCTGCGTTTTACCTAAGATTTTTGCCTGTTTCACAATATCACCTGTATTTTTCATCATTTATATGCAGCTTTTTATATGCATGTTATTTCGCCAAGCAATTTTCATTTTACCAACATTTGGAATGTTGCAGTAATAAATCGATACTTTAATTCTCGATAATGCGGCTTAAAAAAATAATCCCGAATAAAATCTGGACGACTTTGAAAAACATCCCCTTCAGCATAGACCTTTTTGAACGCGCCCTATTATCTTTTTATGCGCGCTTTTTCGCATTTAATTACCGTGATTTGACAGTTCATCGGATTTCGATTTTAGTTCGACAAAAAGAAACTTACAGTGCACATATCGTTTAGCACAACACAAGTTTGAGAGCTTAAACGATCAAAATGCAGTTTTATTTTTTTACTGCAGTTTGCAGCCTTCTTAATCAACCTTACTAATTAGAGAACATCATGAAAAACTCCAAATACCTCCTCGCTTTAGCCGCATTCAGCGCATTTAGCATCACAGGATCTGCATTCGCAATGAGTCCCGATATTGACACAACGGTTACGGTCAAAGGCTCACAAAAAAACCATGCTAGCTATATTAGTCCAGACGAATTTCTTGAACTTGGTGGACGTTACCAGCTCGATAACGGCAAAACACTGACGATTACACAAAAACAAAACCGTTATTATGCGGAGATCTCTGGTAAAAGTGCGGTTCAAGTTGTTCCCCGCAGCAGCGCTTTATTTGTGGCAGCGGACAACTCGATCAAACTTCAGTTCCAAACTGAAAACGATGGTAAATCAACCAAAGTTAATGCTACCTATACTGAAGCACTTAACTAATTTATCATGCAATTTACAATGCATTATTTACAGAGTCGCCACTACCAAGTAAGAACCTGAACAGGGCCAGAACAATGACTCATTGTGTTTCTGAAAAGGTAGTGGATACCTGCTAAAAGTCGATAAGGTGCAATAACACGCAAACGCAGGCGGAGACTTGCAGATTCAGGTAAAATCGCGCCCATGAATCCTGCACCGAAAAATCTATTTGCTTCCCCGCGTTACCGCCCTGATGTCGGCGGAAAAAATGCCGCGCCTTTTCTCCCTATGTCACGTGCCGAAATGGATGCGCTGGGATGGGATAGTTGCGACGTCATCTTAATCACAGGCGATGCCTATATTGACCACCCTAGCTTCGGCATGGCTTTAATCGGCCGCTTGCTGGAACAGCAAGGTTTTCGCGTTGGGATTATCAGTCAGCCTGATTGGCATTCCGCTCAAGATTTTCGTGCATTAGGCCGTCCCAATCTGTATTTTGGCATTACTGCTGGCAATATGGATTCTATGGTGAATCGCTACACGGCAGATCGTAAAATTCGTTCTGAAGACGCTTATACGCCGGATGGTGATCCTAACAAGCGCCCTGATCGCGCTGTCGTTGTTTATGCACAAAGAGCACGTGAAGCCTTCCCTGAAGTGAACGTCGTAATTGGCAGTATTGAGGCTAGTTTGCGCCGTATTGCGCACTACGATTATTGGTCGGATAAGGTAAAACGTTCCGTGTTACCCGACTCCAAAGCCGACCTTCTGTTATTCGGCAATGCCGAACGCGCAATTGTCGACTTGACGCACAGACTCGCCGCTGGTGAATCAATCAAAGCGATCCGTGATTTGCGCGGCACTGCATTCATGACCCCAACGAATTGGTTGCCAGATGCAGACTGGACTGAAATTCAATCAATCAAGATAGATACGCCTGGCAAGATAGAAGTACATACCAACCCGTATGAAATGATGCCGGAGAAAGATGCCAAATGTTCCACTGGCTCGGTAGATGCAAACGCTGGCATTAATAATATTGCGACTCAAGTCCCTGCGCCAGATGCTATCAAGCAGCAAGCGATCCGCATCATGAGTCGCGAGGAGCGTCAAGCGATGCTGCGTGACAAACACAATAAGTCAGTAATTCGCTTGCCGTCTTTTGATGCAATTAAAGATGATCCAGTAATGTATGCCCATGCATCTCGGGTATTCCATCTGGAAGCTAATCCTGGCAATGCGAAAGCACTTTCACAAGCGCACGGTGAGCGTGATGTATGGATCAATCCGCCACCATTGCCTTTGGCTATGGATGAAATGGATGGTGTTTATGATCGTGCTTATGCGCGCGCACCGCATCCTAGTTACGGCAAAGCGCGCATCCCTGCTTGGGAAATGATACGTTTTTCCGTCAATATTATGCGTGGCTGTTTTGGCGGTTGCACTTTTTGCTCGATCACCGAACACGAAGGCAGGATTATTCAGAGTCGTTCTGAACCATCGATCTTGCGTGAAATTGAAGAAATTCGCGACAAGACCAAAGGATTTACTGGCACCATTTCTGATCTTGGTGGACCAACGGCCAATATGTATCGCCTCGCTTGCAAAGATAAAAAGATTGAAGAATCTTGCCGTCGTTTGTCCTGTGTTTATCCCGGCATTTGTAGCAATCTAAATACTGATCACAGTAAGCTCATTTCCCTCTATCGCAAAGCACGTGCGATCCCTGGCGTGAAGAAAATCCTGATCAGTTCAGGCTTGCGTTATGACCTCGCAGTGCGCTCACCAGAATATGTAAAAGAGCTGGTGACACATCACGTGGGCGGTCTATTGAAGATCGCGCCGGAACATACTGAAACCAATACTTTGTCGAAGATGATGAAGCCTGGCATCGGCGCTTATGATGAATTTAAAGCGATGTTCCATAAATATTCCAAAGAAGCGGGCAAGGAACAGTATTTAATCCCCTACTTTATCGCTGCACATCCTGGTACAACCGATGATGACATGGTGAATCTGGCTTTGTGGTTGAAGAAAAATGACTTCAAACTAGATCAAGTACAGACCTTTATGCCTACGCCTATGGCGCTGGCCACCACCATGTACCACACCCGCAAGAATCCGCTGAAAAAAATCACAGCGGATTCTGAAGTGGTAGAAACCGCTCGCTCTGGCAAAATCCGAAAATTCCACAAAGCATTGTTACGCTATCACGCGCCAGAAAACTACGAAGTCGTCAAAGAAGGTTTACTACGCATGGGACGTGGGGATTTGATTGGTAGTAGCGAACGCCATCTAATCCCATCACGCGCACCCGTTGTAGCGAGTTTAGTGAGTGCTGGAACAGTTCCTATTAAACGCGGCGCAGCACCCAAGTTAAATACTTTCGGTAGAAATTCGGCGAATAGACTGGCATCCAAAGTGGCACCCAGTGCTGCCAAAACTGGTTTATCTTACAATTCAGCCAAACCGAAGAAATCGGCTGCTAAAGCGGGCAGCCGATAAATTCTTCAAGTAACTAGACTAATTTAGTCTGGCAAAACGCTGAAATTCGCTTGAACAACGTCTAATTTGACATCTAATTTAGGATTTCAAGTGACACTAGCCAGTGATTTACGTCAAGCGGTACTTCACTCGGGTATAATTTAGGGTTTATTTATCTCACCTAAAGAAGCCCAAATGGAAGCCGAACGCCTCAATAGTATTGCCAACCTGCTCATCGACTTAACTAGTCGTGAAGCCGAACTTCGGAGGTATCTTTGACTTCGATATCAAGTCAGAGAAACTAGAACAAGTTAACGGTGAATTAGAAGATCCTAAAGTTTGGGAAGAACCTAAACGTGCACAAGAACTGGGCAAGGAAAAGAAATCCTTAGAAGCCATCGTTCACACCCTCATTAAGATCGATGCTGATCTGAAAGACGCCAACGAAATTTTCGCTATGGCGCGTGAAGAAGACGACGAAGACACACTAGAAGCCATCGAAGCCGATGCTGCGCAGCTAAAAGAATTAGTCGAAGGCATGGAATTTCGCCGGATGTTTAGTAATCCTATGGACGCGAATAACTGCTTTATCGATATTCAAGCTGGCGCTGGCGGGACTGAAGCACAAGATTGGGCTTCCATGTTGCTGCGTCAATATTTGCGCTATTGCGAACGTAAGGGTTTCAAAGTTGATATCCTTGAACAATCCGATGGCGAAGTCGCTGGCATTAAGACCGCAACGCTGAAAGTTGAAGGCGAATACGCTTATGGCTTCTTACGCACAGAAACTGGCGTACATCGTCTAGTGCGCAAATCGCCGTTTGATTCTGCCAACGGACGTCATACTTCGTTCTCCAGTTTATTTGTTTATCCAGAAGTTGATGAATCGTTTGAAATCGACATCAACCCTGCTGATGTGCGCGTTGATACTTATCGCGCATCGGGTGCTGGTGGTCAGCATATTAATAAAACCGATTCCGCTGTCCGTTTAACGCATGCGCCATCAGGAATCGTAGTGCAATGTCAAAACGATCGTAGCCAACATCGCAACCGTGCTGAAGCTTGGGAAATGTTGAAAGCGAAATTATTCGAACTGGAATTGCGCAAGCGTATGAGCGAAAAGCAAAATCTGGAAGACACCAAAACGGATGTCGGCTGGGGTCATCAGATTCGTTCGTATGTACTCGATCAATCTCGAATTAAAGATTTGCGCACCAATTACGAAATGGGTAATACCAAAGCGGTATTGGATGGCGACTTAGACGGATTCATTGCAGCGTCGCTCAAGCAAGGTGTGTAAAAATGTGCGCGCATAAATCCAATTCTAGGGCGCATTACGGCGTTGCCAATGCTCGCAATACCGACGTATTGCTGTGCTTGCAGCCTTGTACTGCATCCCTATAATTGAATTTCTACACTCACATTTCCGATTGCATTATTAAAGAAACAAAATTTCATTTTAGAGAATAATCATGTCCGACCAACAAAATACAGCCGCAGAATTGCCACAAGACGAAAATTCTATCATCGCTGAGCGTCGTGCAAAGCTGAATGCGATCCGCGCAAATGGTATTGCATTTCCTAATGATTTTCGTCCACAACATAAGACTGCTGATCTGCAAGCGCAGTACGGTGATATCAGCCGTGAAGACTTAGAAGTTCAAAATATAGAAGTCGTTGTTGCTGGTCGTATGATGCTCAAGCGTGAAGCCGGTAAGAAAGCAGCATTCGCGACTTTGCAAGATGCGTCTGGTTTGAAAGCGGACGGTCGCATTCAGTTGTACGTCACAACCGACAAAACTGGCGAAGTCGAAATGGAAGCCTTCCGTCATTACGACTTAGGCGACATTCTTGGCATTGAAGGTGTTTTGTTTAAAACCAAGACTGACGAACTGACTGTCAAGGTCACGAAATTGCGTTTATTGACAAAGTCTCTGCGCCCTCTTCCAGACAAGTTCCACGGTCTGTCCAATCAAGAAACTAAATACCGTCAGCGCTATGTCGATCTGATTATGAGCGAAGAAACACGTCGCACATTTAAAGCTCGTACCGCAGCGATGAATTCCATCCGTAGCTTCATGAACAGCCACGAATTCATGGAAGTGGAAACACCGATGTTGCATGTAATTCCAGGCGGTGCAGCAGCGAAACCATTTATCACCCATCACAATGCGCTCGACATGGAAATGTATCTGCGTATTGCACCAGAATTGTATTTGAAGCGCTTGGTCGTCGGTGGTTTTGATCGTGTGTTTGAAGTCAATCGTAACTTCCGTAACGAAGGTGTTTCACCACGTCACAATCCAGAATTCACGATGATGGAATTCTACGCGGCGTACGTGGATTACAAATGGTTGATGGACTTTACTGAAGAAGTCATTCGCAAAGCAGCAGTCGATGCACACGGCACTGCAGTATTGACTTACCAAGGTAAAGAGCTGGACTTGTCCAAACCTTTCCAACGTTTGACCATCGTCGGTGCCATCAATAAATACGCACCACACTACACAGCCGAGCAATTGGGCGACGCGGAATTTATCAAAGCTGAATTGAAGAAATTTGGCGTTAAACCGTTCGCGACAGCAGGTCTGGGCGCATTGCAATTGGCCTTGTTTGAAGAAACTGCAGAAGCGCAGTTGTGGGAGCCGACTTACATTATCGACTACCCTGCTGAAGTTTCACCTTTAGCGCGTGCATCTGATACGGTTCCTGGTATTACAGAACGTTTTGAGTTATTCATGACAGGCCGTGAAATCGCGAATGGTTTTTCTGAATTGAACGATGCAGAAGATCAAGCAGCGCGTTTCATGGCGCAAGTTGCCGCCAAAGATGCTGGCGATGAAGAAGCGATGTATTACGATGCCGATTACATCCGTGCTTTGGAATACGGTTTGCCACCGACTGGTGGTTGCGGTATCGGGATTGATCGTTTGATGATGTTGATTACGGATTCACCGAATATTCGGGATGTGATTTTATTCCCGCATTTGCGTCGTGAGGAATAAGGGTTCTTTGATTAGAAATTGATGTTGTGAACGAGGGGGAGACTTAAATGTTTCCTCCTTTTTTTATTTCTGTTGTTAATTTACGTTTGCTGAGCCGAGTGGCTCGACGGTAATTTATTTCTCTTCGACTTTACTCAAGCTTGACGTTCATAGGTCGGGTGTGGCCCGACAGCCACTTCCTTTCTTTGCTTCGCCAAAGAAAGGAAGCAAAGAAAGGCGACCACGCTGCCACTGGCCTTCGGCTTCCCAATTGTGCAAGACAAAAAATGGGAAAGCCTTGAAACTCGCTACGCTCAAACACAAGGCTTTCTTTATCCATTTTCTGTCTTGCACAATTGGCAGTGTCAGAAGTGGAGCTGCGTCAGAGTCAAAGGCAGATTCAAGAACAACGACAACACCAAAACAATCAGTATCAACGGACATTCATTTTTCTAATAGCAGTTCTAGGTCGTTGCTTTTGACTTTAATCTTCCCGCATGTGGCACTGCCAATTGTGCAGGGCAGAAATGGGAAAAAGAGAGGCAGATGTTTGAGCGCAGCGAGTTTCTGACTCTCCCCATTTTTGTCCTGCACAATTGGGAACCCGAAGGGCAGTGACGCCTGCGTCGCCTTCTTTTGCTTACTTTTCTTGGCGAAGCAAAAAAAGTGAGTGGTTGTCGGGCCCCCCCGACCTGTGAACGATAAGCGAGCCTGAAAAACACAAAGAGAGTGGATGTGAATCAATAACGTGACACAAAACAAAAGAGGTAAGTTACGCCATCGCGAACTCACCTCTTAAAACTAAAACTGAACACTAACAAAAATCATCCAATTTCCTGCGCCAATCCCAAACCACTCAAAAACGCATTTTCAACTCGTCCACCACCCTCCAAACCAGCAGCAAACCAATCCCCACAAACACCAATCTTCGCCTTAGCATCCCACAAAAAAGACTCCGCTAAAGGCGAACCGGCCTGAGAGTAAAGCCAGCGATGTGTCACCGCATGAATTGCTTGAATCGGAGATCCAGTTGCTTCATGAAATGCCTTCGACAACTTCTCTTTAGCACGTTCATGATCATCTTCTAAATGCTCAACACTCCAAGCGGACGTCGCATGACAGACCCAGCGCTCTCCAGCACGATGATCCGGTTTAGAAGTATCGCGAGCAATCCAACCTAAGCGTGAATTTGACACCCATGCACCGTCGTAATCCAAGTTTAATGGATGCTGAAAACCTAACATCAATACCCAGCAAGGTTGCAAATGTGTATCCGCTACTTTCTTAGCAAAGCTCACATGGTCTTTCAAGAGTACGGTGGCTTGTTCAGGTGGAATTGCCATTATCACTGCATCAAATGGTCCTGCCGATGCAGCTACCGGCACTTCTTCTGTTTTTACTGACAAAATCCACTGTTCCCCATGCGCTTCCAAGGCGACTACCTGCTGCTCTAAACGCACATCCAAACCGTGCGCTAATTGCTTGCCTAATGAACTCATACCTGGCACTGGCACATAACGCTGGGTCTCGTTTCCCGCTGCACTGATTGTGCCATGATCGAGATTCACCAACTTACTATCCCAAGGCACTACCCATTCTAATTTACGCCAATCTGCGATTTCTTTCTTGAAACGATCTGAGCTCGCCGTAAAATATTGCGCGCCATGATCAAAGCCACCGAGTTCGGTTTGTCTTGTACTCATACGTCCGCTCACACCACGACTTTTTTCATACACAGTGACATGATGTCCTTGTGCCTGACATTGACGGGCGGCGGTTAAACCAGCTAAACCTGCTCCGATGATGGCTACATGCATACTAATCTCCTTATTTTTATCGAATTTCAATCAAACTTTCATCCAACACAAAAATCAAATGACAGGTAATACACTTCAACAAATTCAAAAACATCAGACAAAAAAAAACCCACAATTCGCATCGTGGGTTTCGCACTATTACTGTTCTTTTTCGTCTTCAACTGGCCAATCGCGGATGTACGCCTTCAACATCTTGTTCTCAAAACTTTGTGCTTCTAATACAGCACGTGCAACGTCATAGAAGGAAATCACACCCATCAAAGTTTTGGCATTCATGACAGGCAAATAACGTGAATGTTTCTCAAGCATCATACGACGTACTTCATTGACTTCGGTATCAGGCGTGACCGTCATGGGATGATCATCCATGTATTTGCGTACCGTCCCCTCGCCCAAAGCACCACCATTCTTGTGCACTGCACGAATTACTTCTCGAAAAGTCAGCATACCAACCAGATCGCCATACTCCATCACAATCAGAGAGCCAATATCTTTTTCTTCCATGAAGCTCACAGCTTCTGTCATCGGCGTATCAGGGGTAATCGTAAAAAGAATATTTCCTTTTACCTGCAGAATTTCTGAAACCTTCATTTTATTTCTCCGATCAGAGGTGCTTTATATGCTTTCCCGCAATAAAGGCTGAGGTTCTGACAAACATGCTGACAAACAAACACTTAACATGAACAATCACAGTCTTTGCTTTCTTTCATCTAATGTATCGCAAGCATTCGGAAAAATCTAGTGATTAGGAACAAGTATTTTTGATTTCGCACATTATCTTTGCGCATGAACAATAAGCGATGCTCGCGTCAAGTCTTTTCAAAAACACCGTAAATGCGTAGGATGTCAACATCCACTTAGGGAGAATACCAGTTTATGAGCGGTCCAAAATACCCAGGCTTTGACACTTTGTCATTGCATGCCGGTGCCATAGCCGACCCGGCTACCGGTGCACGTGCAACTCCGATTTACTTCACGTCTTCTTTTGAATTTAAGGATTCGGATCATGCCGCGTCTTTATTCAATATGGAACGTGCAGGCCATGTCTATAGCCGCATTACAAACCCAACCAATGCGGTACTCGAAGAACGCATGGCAGCACTGGAAGGCGGCGTCGCGGGTATTGCAGTTGCCAGTGGTCAGGCGGCATTGCATTTAGGTTTATCCACGATAGCGGGCGCTGGTTCGCATATTGTGGCGTCACGAGCGTTATACGGTGGTTCGCACAATTTGCTGGCCTACACAATGAAACGCTTTGGAATTGAAACCACTTTCGTTGATCCACGTGATCTCGATGCCTGGCGCAGTGCAATACGCCCAAATACCAAAGTGTTGTTCGGTGAAACCTTGGGCAATCCTGGTCTGGATGTTTTTAATATTCCTGCCATCGCAAAAATCGCACACGACAATCATTTGCCATTAATGCTGGACTCCACCTTCACCACACCGTATTTATTGCGCCCGTTTGAACATGGCGCAGATCTCGTTTATCACTCCGCGACCAAATTCTTATGCGGCCACGGTACAGCAATAGGCGGCGTGTTAGTTGATGGTGGCACATTTGATTGGCAAGCAGCGTATGAAAAAACTGGCCGCTTCGCTGAGCTTTGCGAACCTTATGAGGGTTTTCACGGTATGGTATTTAGCGAAGAATCGACTGTCGGTGCGTTCTCATTACGAGCCCGCCGTGAAGGTTTGCGCGACTTCGGTGCTTGCATGAGTCCACACAATGCCTTCGCTATTTTGCAGGGAATAGAGACGTTGGGATTGCGTATGGACAGACACGTGGCAAATGCACGCAAAGTCGTTGAATTTTTATCCTCTCATCCTGCGGTAGAGAGCATTGCCTTTCCAGAACTGGAATCTCATCCTGATTATGAACTCGCCAAGACTTTACTACCCAAAGGCTGTGGTTCCGTTTTTTCTTTCAATATCAAAGGTGATCGAGCTGCAGGCCAACGTTTTGTCGAGTCTCTAAAAGTCTTTTCCCATCTCGCCAATGTCGGAGACGCAAAATCATTAGTGATACATCCTGCTTCCACAACGCACTTCCGTGTGCCAGCCGAACAGTTGGCGGCATCCGGCATCAGCGAAGGTACGATCCGTCTTTCAGTCGGTTTAGAAAGCGTCGACGATTTGATCGAAGATCTGGCACGTGGCTTGAAGATGTCTCAGAAAGGTAAATAAGATGCACCTAACGATACAAAACAAAGAAGTTTACGCGTACACGGGTGGCAAAGCCTTTAACCCTAATTTGCCAACCATCATCTTGGTTCATGGTGCACAAAACGATCATTCAGTCTGGGCTTTACAGTCCCGCTATTTAGCGCATCATGGCTTTAGTGTGTTGGCGGTTGATCTGCCCGGCCATGGTCGTAGTGCTGGCCCCGCTTTAATTAGCGTCGAAAAACTGGCAAGTTGGTTATTGGAATTAATCGAGCTCAGCGGCGTGCAACAAGCCTACGCGGCAGGCCACAGCATGGGTTCGTTAATCGCATTGGAAGCAGCTAGCATGGCGCCTGAGCGCATACAAAAACTCGCCCTGCTAGGCACCGCTTTCCCTATGAAGGTCTCAGACGCCTTATTGTTCTCAGCACAGCATGATGAGCAATCAGCGATTGATATGGTGAATATTTTCTCCCACAGCAGCATGGCGCATAAACCGTCTTGCCCTGGACCTGGATTCTCGGTGATGAATGGCAGTATGCGCTTGATGCAAAGAATTTCCGCCATCAATCCAGACCAAGTTTTCTTCAATGACTTCACCGCTTGCAATACCTATTTAAACGGCGAAGAGGCAGCGAAAAAAGTGCAATGCCCAACGCTATTTTTACTAGCTCGTCAGGACATGATGACGCCAGTCAAAGCCAGTGGTTTGCTATCGAATGCGATTAGCAACAAGCAAATTCACATCATAGAAAATTGTGGACATTCTATGATGAGTGAGCAGGCCGATGCGGTGCTCGATGTTTTATATGGTTTTATGAAGAATTAGATCCTGATTCATTATTCAGATTAAATTACCTTGTCGTTCCCGCGTAGGCGGGAACCCAGTGTCGTAGATCGGTTCAAGGTAAAGTCACCGGAGTCGTGCTTTCAAGAGAATGACAACTTGCACAATCAAGCATCCTCAAGTTTATACTCTTGATCGCTGTAAGCCAGATAGGCTATCCACGATCTTCGCGATCGTTTCTTGCACCATATTTTCTATGCGAGGATCAATTCCTCCAGCGTTCAAAATAGTAGACTCCATCTTTAATTGCTGAATCGCCTCTAGCTGCAATAAATGCAGTTTCAATGCCTCAAAATTCAAGCGCAAATCAACATCAAGTTCTTTTATCTTTCTATGCAATTGGGTTTCCAACTCTTGTTCCAAATGAACCCTCGCTTGCGCCATTTGACCATCGTCTGACAGCCATACCGCCTGCTCCCCTTTTGCTTGCATACTTGCTTGCAAGCGACTAGTCGCGATTTGCTCTTGTTGGGTTTGCAGTTGCGCGTTGATCTGATCTTGCGTTGCTGTCTCCATACTATTGAATTGCAAATCAACATCGGTGGTCGAGGTAAACTTTACCAAAATTGCTACCATTTCAATCGCAAAAAACCAGGTCAACCACCAGATCAATTGAAAACGCCGATTTGCGTCATTGCGAATTAAATCAGCCACGGCGGCAAAATCAGCAGCGAAACCCGATTGTGCAGCGAGAGTAATTTTTTTCTCTTGCAACTCGCTCAGTGCAAGCTCTTTTTGCTTTGCCTCGCCTATATGGGTTTGTACTTGTTTTTGCTCAGTGAGCAGCACTTTCTTCTCACTGTTTTTCTGTTGCTTCCACTCCAACAACTTAGACATCACGACACTGTCCGCGCTTTGACATGGTGCTTTAGCTGCATTCAACTTTTGATTCAACGCGTCGATCTTTGCGTCTAATGAGGCATCTGCTGAGTTGATGTTCTTCTGCACCAACAAGGGACGCAATTGGCGTTGCACGACAATATCTGTTTTAGCAAAAGCTTGCCAGCACACTTTGGCTCTTTGTCGATATGCGGCCAAATCAGGAGGATCAGTGGCAAGTAGTAAATCGACTTGTTTAATCGCGCCGTCCACACGCGTCGCATCATTGCGCAAGGCTGGCAAGCCAACAGCTAATTGCGCCGACTGCACATTATCAATCAAACGAGTCCGTGCCATCTCGCCCACTTTGACATCAATCTCAGCGCGGTTACTCTCAACAAAGAACGGATACACCATAGTAGATGCTGATAGGAAGGCTAACAATCCGCGCCAGCTCAAGCCGAATAACTTCGTCCACCAAACGGCATCATCGCGGATACTGATGAGCATTTGTCGTTCCAAGCACCATTGAAATGCTGCCCAAATAGCACCCGCAAGAAAGGCTCCCCAAGCAGAGATCGTGCTCATAGTCGCGAGCATGTGTCCCATGCCATAGCCAGAAAAAATCGCAAAGAAAATCACCAGCGAACCGATGCCGTAGTACTTATGACGACCGCGATTAAAGCGATAAGCGCCCTGCTGATCACGCTCTTCCAACACCTCCATTGGCACTGCGGCGGATAAAGCAAGAAAACTCAAGGCGGCGCGCCGCCACTGCCCACCATTAGAGGTAGGAGCAGACTTTATTGAAGCATGCATGTTCACCTCACATATTGCGAAATAAAACCATGAAAGGCTGGCTGACTGTTAAAGTCTCAGGTCGTGTTTTTAGCTTGACAATACCCTTACCAGTATCGTCGCGCGCGATCGAGGCGATCGCTTTCAGATTAACGATAGTGGAGCGATGAATTTGTTTAAAAATATTTGCATCGAGTACTTCAAGCAGTTCACGTATAGGTTTACGTAACAAGGATTCCCCCTCCGCAGTCATAACAACGGTATATTTGTTATCTGCTTTAAAGTAGGCGACATCATCGACCATAATCAATTTGGTTTCACTCCCAGAACTGGCGGTGAGCCAAACTAGTGGTTCATTTTTTTGAGCGCCTTGAAATGCTGCAATACTTCGGCTGTTTCCGATATTGAGCTGTTGCAACAAGCCCGCCACTGCGTTCAATTCTTTCTCAGCACGATTTTGCAAACGTTGTACAGTGGCAGAAAGGCGATCGTAGGTTACCGGTTTTAACAAGTAATCGACCGCACCTTTTTCAAACGCGTCTATCGCATATTGATCATATGCAGTCACAAAGACTATTTGCGTGTGCGGACTATGGTCTTTCATCGCTTCAGCAATGTCTATGCCACTCAAACCTGGCATACGAATATCTAAGAAGGCAACATCTGGCTGGCTTTCGATAATCGCTTCAAGGGCACTGGCACCATCATCACAAGCGGCTACGATTTCTAAGCCCGGCCATACTTTGCCCAACTGCTCTAAGAGAGCTTCTCGTAGTAAGCTTTCATCTTCGGCGACGACACATTTAGGCATGATGCTCTCCCTGGATAAAGGTGGTGGGCACATTAATTGTGGCGGCTACACCGTTCGGGAAGTTTGCTACGATACCAAAGCTAGCTGTATTGCCGTAAGCGAGTCGTAAACGCTCACGCACATTACGCAAACCGATACCGGTACCCGCACCTTCCACGCTAAAGCCGCGTCCATCATCTGCCACAGTTAATGCCACATTATTTTCATGTGCCCGCGCCAAAATCCAAATAGTGCCGCCGCCTGTTTGCGGCTCTAAACCGTGTTTGATCGCATTTTCCACTAGCGTTTGCAGCATCATGCTGGGGAATAAAACTGGCTTTAGATAATCTGGCACTTCGATTTGAACCTGCAAACGCGATCCCATACGAATTTTCATAATATCGAGATAGGCACGTGTTCTTTCCAATTCCACGCCTATGGTGGACGGTGAGTCTTCAGTTTTTGGTAAAGAGTGGCGCAAATAAGTAATTAAATTGCCTAACATTTGATCGGCGCTTGCAGGATCAGAGCGCGTCAAAATTTGGGCGCTCGCCAAGGTGTTATACAAAAAATGGGGTTCAACTTGCGCGTGTAAAAGATTTAACTTGGCGACAGTCAATTCCTTCTCTGTCACCGTTTGCTTTGTTACGGCTTTTTCGTTCTTGCGTAATTCAGCAACGCGGCGCGAAATCGCTCGCCCCAGGGCTAAAGCATTTTCTAAATTAACCCCACTATCTAAGATAAACCAATCAGTCCAGCCAGCACGAGTTGGTTCACAAATCATCATGACACTACAAGCATCAACACCAGGTGAAACTGTGGCATAGATTTGGTTATCACCACCAGTAAGCCATTTTGCGACTGGCCATTTACTCCAAAATTCATCTTGAAATGGTGCGATACGATTGATCTTAGCGCGAACTTGCAGGCTATCAGCAGCACTATCGACCCGTTCCGCACCTGGCAATTCTCGAATGGATGCCTCAATCAAAGCAAATGCTGCGTTCGCATCCAATGGTAATTCGATTTGGCGACGATGACGATTTGCCAGTGTGGTTGAACTCACTGGTTGGTCGATCAAACGTACTCGATGAATGTGTGAAAAAGCAGTCATTGCGGCAAAAAAAGTGCCTAACATCAAAACGAAGGGAACGATATTGGGTGGGCTACTTCTAAACATGCCTTCGAAGACGAATAACACAATCAACAAACCAAGCCCGCCCCACGCCACGCTCGTCCGCGCAACCAACACTAAGCTACTCCACATTTTATTCTCCTGAAAAATTCTATTAGTTCAATAAATCTGATCATTCTCATTGATCCGACATCTGCCACAACAGCTGCAATAAATGAAGAATAGAGGACCTACATTGAACGCACTCGTATTATCCGATGAAAGACGAAAAATAGAGATAAAACCGAAAATTTAGGGTGTAGGAATGCCCGATTTATTTGACTTTAATAACCGTCAAGTTAAACTGCCACACAGAATAGTGTTCAAATACTCACCTACCTATCATCCACATGAAACCAAGTCGCCGCCACTTTTTGCAACAAACTGCTCTAGCTAGTTTAACGACTTCAGTTGGTCTATCCAGTGCATTGGCAAAAGAAAAAACCAGAAATGCCATGCGTTTGATTTTACTTGGCACTGCCGGCGGTCCTACGCCTAAGAAGAATCGCGCCGCTCCAGCACAGATAATCCTGATCAATGATGAAGCCTACCTCGTTGATTGCGGCAATGGCGTAGCCCAACAAGTGGTTAAAGCGGGTATTAAATTATCAGCTATACGTCATGTTTTTTTGACGCATCATCACTCCGATCATAATGCAGATTATGGCAACTTAATGCTATTGGCCTGGGCTGCAGACTTAAGCCATCGCATCGATACTTACGGCCCGCCACCTCTAAAGCGAATGACGCAGCAATTTTTGGCGTTAAACGATTACGATATTAAAACCCGTATACATGATGAAGGGCGTCGTCCACTCAAACAATTGATTTACCCGCATGAATTTCAACATGATGGGATTGTCATGCAAAACGATCATGTAAAAGTGAGCGCCGCACGCGTAGTTCATCCGCCTGTAACACCGGCGTTTGCGTATCGGTTTGATCATCAAGGTAAATCTATCGTGATCTCTGGCGACACCACTTACTCAGAAAATCTAGTGCGCTTAGCCCAAGGAGCTGATGTCTTAGTACATGAAATTATGCACACGCCGTCCTTAGATCAATTGCTGGCAACTGAGCCCAACGCAACTCGTTTGAAAGAACACTTACTGGCCAGTCATAGCACCGCTGAACAGGTCGGACGAGTAGCAACCCAAGCCAAAGTAAAAAAGCTAGTGTTGTCCCATTTTGTGCCTGGTGGTTATCCCTACTTGGAAGATAGGGTATGGCTAGATGCAGTGCGTCCCTATTTTGATGGGGAAATTATTGTGGGTAGCGACTTGATGGAAATTCAAATTTAAACCGCCATCCACAACTATTTATTGATTGGCTTGAGGTAAAGCAATCGTGCGTAATTGAAAACGTCCATCTTTTTTGAACAACCAAGTCTCGACCATGTCGAGTTTTCCTTGCTTCAAAAGTAGTGTTGGCGGTATTGGGAATGGCTGGGCGCTGACCAAGCTAGACAGCGCGGTGGCTTCAGTTTCTTTGTCTTTATTACTACGCACGATCGCTTTGCTAAGCAAGTTACCTTGTACGTCCAAAGTGAATCTCAACACGACCACTGAACGTAGCAGAGCCTGTGGATTAGTGGTGTAAATCTTTGGTGCATTTAGACGTGACAGGTGCAACGCCAACTCATGTTGATACTCGACATTGGTTTTGGCATTTGATTTTGCGAGGTTTTTTTGTTCGGGCTTATCGACTGATTTTTCTGGCGTCTTTGGCTTTTCTGTAGCACTGCCTGGTTTGATAGTATCGGTCGTTGGAGCACCGCAAGCCGCTAATAGCGCAGTGCAGATCAACGAAAGTTTAAGTAGCCCAGGTTTCATCGCAATCAGCAATAATTACTTGCTTTCCCTATTTTTGGCTTGCATGAGTTCTTGCAATAGAGCGGTAATATCACGTCGCTCTGCCTCGACTGCAAAGTCGTAAGCGTTCCATCCCAGCATATTTCTCAAGGAAATATCCGCACCTTCCTCTATCAATAATTTGACGAGTACCATTTCACCGCGCCGTGCTGCCAGCATAAGTGGCGTCGTCTTATTCGGTGTTTCCGCATCAATATAAGCGTGATGCTCAAGCAGTAGCGTCATGATTTGATGGTTGCCGACGACAGCAGCGTAATGCAATGCGGTCCAACCCGTTTGATTGACTTGTGCTCCCGCTTTAATCAATCGTTGCACCAAGTCTTTTTGTTCGAGATAGGCGGCAAGCATCAAAGCGGTATCGCCATTTATTGCACGCTGATCTAAATTAATCTGGGGATGTTGAAGTAAGAAATCGAAAACTTTTCCAGAGTTTTCTCGGACACAAATCATCAACAATGATTCACCACGCCCAGGTTCCGTTAGATTGACATCACCTCCCTGCTGCGCAAATTGCTTGAGCGTCTGAATATCGTCGAAACGCGTGGCGTAGATGATTTTTTCAGCTATTGCTTTTTCGATAATTTGTGCGTGCACGTCAGTTGTCGGGAACAAGATCAGCCAACTCAGGATCAACAATGCGAGGATAGAACTTAAACGCTGATTCACCTTATTCTCCTGATTTTACTGATTTTACAGATTTTCCAAAACTGCTATTAGGCGAAACGAAACAAATCGAAGAAGTTTTTTGATGTCTGCTCCTGCACCTGCTGAAGCGGTAACTCCTTTAAATCAGCCAAAAATTCACCTACATGTTTGACGAAGGCAGGCTCATTTGTCTTGCCACGATGCGGTGCTGGTGCCAAATAGGGGGAATCGGTTTCTATTAAAATTCTCTCTATCGGCAACGCCCTCGCCACTGCTTGCAAGTCTTTAGCACTCTTAAAGGTCAAAATGCCGGAGAAAGAAATATAGAATCCCATTTCCACCGCAGCTTGCGCAACTTCTAGCGACTCGGTAAAACAATGCATAACACCGGCCACGCCGCCCTGATCAACTCCCGCTTCCTCTTCTCGCAAAATCCTTATGGTATCTTCTGCTGCAGCCCGAGTGTGAATAATCAAGGGTTTGCGACTCAAGCGTGAAGCACGAATATGCTGACGAAAACGTTCGCGTTGCCATTCCAAATCGCCTTTGAGCCTGAAGTAATCTAATCCTGTTTCACCTATCGCAATAATTTTGGGATGCTGAGAAAGTTGAAACAATTGTTCAGCACTTGGCTCTTCCGTATCTTCGTAATCGGGATGGACGCCAACTGAAGCATAGATATGCGGATATTGTTCTGCCAACGCCAGCACTTGAGGAAAATCAGGCAGATCGACTGAAACACATAAGGCATGGGTAACGCCATTGTCTTGCATACGCTGCAGCAATTCTGGCATGCGTTCTGCGAGTTCTGGAAAGTTAATATGACAATGTGAATCGATGTACATGCTGAAATAACCTGGCTTGAATTAAAAACGAATAGATCAAAAAATTAACGAATAACTCGATTGGCGGCAATCACGTCCAGCACGGCTTGCGCTGAAATACGGGCTGTGTCTCGCAATAATTCATGATGCATGTCAGTGAATCGTTGCTTTAAGCGATTTTGCAAAGTCGTATCGTTGAGTTGCTGCCATAGCGCATCCGCCATATTTTGCGGCGTTGCAGCCGACTGCAAAAACTCGGGTACCAAAAATTCCTCTGCCATGATATTCGGCAGACCTATCCACGGCTGATACCCCATATGTTTTAACACATGCCAGGAAGCTGCCATCATTTTATATGCAATGACCATAGGCTTTTTAAAAAGCGCAACTTCTAATGAGGCGGTGCCCGAAGCCACGAGAACCACATCCGCTGCAGCGATCGCTGTATGCGATTTACCATCCATTAACAGGATAGGCACATCTTGCAACTTCGCGGCGACCACTAATTCAATGTAGTGAGCACGTTGCTTCGGTCCCACCATCGGTACGAGGAATTGCAAGTGTGGATCACGTTGAAGAAGTAACTTCGCAGTCGCCACAAATGCCGCAGTATTGTATTTAATCTCAGATAAACGGCTACCAGGCAGAATGGTCACGATACGTGCATCGAGTTCCAAACCCAGTTCTTCACGCGCCGCTTCGACATCAGGTTCCATAGGAATCACTTGCGCCAGTGGATGCCCGACATACGTGGCGGGAATACCAGCCTTACGGTAGATTTCCTCTTCAAAAGGAAAAATAACCAGCATGTGATTGACAGCTTCAGCGATTTTTTTTATACGACCACCACGCCAAGCCCAAATCGATGGACTGATGTAATGCATGGTTGGTATTCCAGCCTGCTTCAATTGAATTTCCAAGTCCAGATTAAAGTCAGGTGCATCGACACCTATAAAAACATCTGGCTTTTCATCCAATAACTGCGAAATCAATTGTTTGCGAATACCAGAGATTTCGCGGTAATGCATTAAGACTTCAAACAGGCCCCGAACTGACAACTTTTCCATAGGAAAGTCGGTCTGAAAGCCATATTCAGCCATGTGTTTGCCACCTATGCCGTGCATCAGAGAGTCTGGCAATTGCGGACGCAAGCCTGACAACAGACGGGCTGCCAACATATCGCCAGAGGTTTCTCCGGCGACCATAGAGATGATGGGACGAGTCACAATAATTGA
Organism: uncultured Undibacterium sp.; assembly: GCA_963511665.1. Lineage (GTDB taxonomy): Bacteria > Pseudomonadota > Gammaproteobacteria > Burkholderiales > Burkholderiaceae_D > Undibacterium. The sequence goes on along the minus strand of CAUPKC010000014.1, from coordinate 18,706 downwards.
TATACGATGATTAGCGCACGATGCCGCGCGTAGACGTATCGAGGAAGCTACGGAAAGACAAGATGTGTTCTGCAATTTCGGGCGTTTGTGCGGCAATTTCCTTATCCAACTCGGCTTTTGCCTCATCCAAAGTCAAACCAGATTTATATAAAGTCTTATACGCCTGACGAATCGCGGAAATTTGCTCACGGCTAAAACCCCGTCGCTTCAAACCTTCGATATTGATACCATGCGCTGCCGCCGGATTTCCATTCAAAATGACAAACGGTGGTACGTCTTGCGTCAAGCTGGTACTCATCCCTACCATCGCGTGTGCGCCAATTTTGCAAAATTGATGGACGTTAGAAAAACCACCGAGAATGACCCAGTCACCGATCTGCACATGTCCCGCCAGGGCCGCATTGTTCGCAAATATAGTGCGGTTGCCGACGTGGCAGTCATGCGCAATATGCACATAAGCCATGATCCAGTTATCGTCACCAATACTGGTCACGCCGCCATCTTGCACCGTGCCTAAATTAAAAGTGCAAAATTCACGCACCACATTGCGATCACCAATAGTCAATAAAGTCGGTTCGCCCGCATATTTCTTATCCTGAGGCGCGGCACCGATTGAAGAAAACTGGAAGAACTGATTATCTTTACCGATTGTAGTATGACCTTCAATCACCACATGCGGGCCTATCTTAGTCCCCGCATCAATACGGACATTGGGGCCGATAATTGAATAAGCGCCGACTTCCACACTGGAATCGAGCAGCGCTTTAGGATCGATGATTGCAGTGGAATGAATAACCATGTTTATGCTCCTGCGGGAGTTTCGCTAGGTGTTTCTACCGCAATAGCGGTTGCTTTTGCATCGTCAGTACTACGCAAAGTACACATCAAGTCGGCTTCTAACGCTAACTGACCATCGACAGTTGCAACAGCCTTATATTTCCAAATACCACGAGCCACGCGCAAAATTTCGACATCCATCTTTAATTGATCGCCAGGGCCTACTGGGCGCTTGAAACGGACATTATCAATACCGACAAAATAAACAATCGTATTTTCATCCGGTTTTTTACCCATCGTCAAAAATGACAGAATCGCTGCCGTTTGTGCCATCGCTTCGACCATCAACACACCAGGCATAACCGGTTTGTTTGGAAAATGTCCATTGAAAAACTCTTCATTGGCTGTGACGTTCTTGATCGCAGTAATCGTTTTACCACTTTCCCATGTCAGGACACGATCTACCAACAACATAGGATAACGATGTGGCAAATACTGCTTAATCTGATTAATGTCCAAAGTTTTATCGATGTTTTCCATACTATTCTTCTGAATTTAAGTGTTTTAAATTTGTTGATTCCAATAAGGAGGCCTGTGTTTTAACAGTCTTCTCCAATTGTTTAAGTTTGTTGCGCATGCTGTCGAGATTACGAACGATCACAGCCGTTTTCTCCCAATCGGCGTTCTTGGCCAATGGATAAAACCCTGTGTACTGACCAGGTTCTAAGATAGAACGAGAGACCATACTGCCCGATGAAATATGGACGTTGTCGGCTATCGTTAAATGCCCCAGCACCATAGCCGCCCCACCAAAGGTGCAGTTTTTGCCTATCTTGGCACTACCCGCAACGCCGACACAGCCAGCCATAGCGGTGTTTTCGCCAATATGGCAGTTGTGACCGATTTGAATTTGATTGTCGAGTTTGACACCATTTTCAATAATGGTATCGGCCAAAGCACCGCGATCTATGCTGGTATTGGCTCCAATTTCAACATCATCACCAATCACCACACGACCCGTTTGCGGAATCTTAATCCATTTGCCTTTTTCGTTAGCAAAGCCAAAACCATCAGCACCAATGACGGCGCCAGAATGGATAATGCAGCGCTGGCCGATAATGCAGTCATTGTAAATACTGACATTTGCATTAATTTGACTGTTGTCACCTATCGCTACACCACGGCCTATTGAGACGCCAGCAGAGATGACAACATCATTACCGATAACAGCACCTGCTTCGATTGACACATGGGCAGCGATACTCGCGGTCGCAGCAACTTCAGCTTGCGGACTCACCCATGCTGAAGGATGAATACCTTGCACGGCACTCTTGGAATTTAATTCAAAAAAATACTGAGCAGCTTTAGCAAAATATACATAGGGATTTGCTGTGATGATGCGCGCACCTTGATAGGCATCGGCGATCTGCTGATGATCTGGTTCTGACAAAATCAAAGCGATCGCCTGCGTTTTTTCCGCTTGCGACCTGAATTTAGAATTAGAAAGGAAGGTGATATGACGATCGCTCGCATCACTTAATGGGGCAATGCCGACGACCCGAATATCAGGATTACCAATTAACTGACCACCGAAGCGATCGACTAACTCCCCTAGTCGAATGCTTATATCTGTCATTTTTATTTGGAAAGTGCTTTAAGTACTTTATCAGTGATGTCGATACGAGGATTAATATAGGCTGCATCTTGCACCACTAGATCAATCTTTTCTGCTTCGGCAATTTGTTTGACGACTCTCAGTGCACGTTCCGCTAAAGCATTTAATTCTTCTTGCTTGCGCTGACCTAAGTCTTCATTAAAGATACGCTGCTTGCGATTAAATTCTTGATCAAGATCGGTCAACTCGCGCTGACGCTTAATACGATCTGAATCCGACAAACCTGGCGCATCTTTCTCGAAACGACGAACCAAGCCGCGCCAGCGTTCATTAATTTCATCCAGCTCTTTTTTTCGGCGGGAAAATTCTTGCTCAATCTTCGAAGTTGCCACTTTGGCTGGCAAAGATTCATTCAAAACACGCTGACCATCGAAGAAAGCAACGCGAAAATCCTGTGCCTGCACCTGAGCCATCGCCACCAGAGAAACCACCGCGAGCAAACTGCGGCGTAAGAATTTGGACGGATTAGATATTTGATTCAAAATATTCTCCACATTACAAACTTCGAAATTGCAAACAACAAATTAGACGAACTTGAGTCAGACAAACATTAAAAATCGATACCAATCAGAAACCCGTACCCATTGTAAACTGGAAGCCCTGACGTCTATCTTCTGGCTTGGCATTTAAGGCCTTACCAAAACTCAATTTCAATGGTCCCATTGGAGAAATCCAACTAATACCCATACCCACTGAAGTCCTTAAATCTTGAGCGCGGATTTTTTGACCTTCATCAAATACATTACCAATGTCAAAGAAGGTAAACCAACGTAAAGACTTATCCGCACCCGGGAATGGAATCTGCAATTCTACATTGCCAACCAGACGTGTTGCACCACCCAAAGTATCACCACGCGGATCCTTAGTACCTAAAGATCCCGGCTCATAGCCACGGACGGAACCAATACCACCAGCATAGAAATTCTTAAACACAGGATACGGTTTTCCAGACAAGCCGTGACCGTAATTGATCTCACCATTCATTGCCAAAATCACAGAGCGATAAATTGGTTTGAAATACTCATGCTTATAAATGGCACGATAGTATTTGAATTCACCGATAGCAGATACTTCAAAGTTAATTCTTTGATAGCGGCCAATTGACGGCGTCAAAACATTATCGCGACTATCGCGCTGCCAAGCAACAGATAAAGGGATTGAATTATTCGTCGCGGTACCAACACCCCATAAAGGATTGGTCGTATCTTTAATTACATCTTTACCACCAAAGTCGGCTACATATTTTAAGTAGCGGTACGGACTGTCGGTGTAAGTATCAATCTTAGAGCGTTCTAGACCAATACCAAAAAACACGGTATCAAGTTCGGAAAATGGCACACCATAACGAATATTGCCACCGGACGATTGAATACGATAATAACCAAACGAGCCTATTGGTGGCAAGGAGGTGCGTACATAGGCATCAATACTTCGACTAATACCATCATCGGTTGCATACGGATCGACATGGGTTAAGGCGATCGTGCGGTTATATTTACTGGTATTGACATCAATACCAATTGTGTCGCCACTACCAAAAGCATTGACCTGCTGAACCGAGCCGGTAATCGTGATTTTCTCTGCGCTAGAGTAACCTGCACCCAACATGATATTGCCGGTAGGTTTTTCTGTTACCGTCAGATTTACATCAACCTGATCCGTACTGGTAGGGACTTCTGGTGTGTCGATAGTAACTTCTTTGAAGAAACCTAGGTACTCAACGCGATCACGTGAAATCTTAATTTTCTCACCGTCATACCATGAGCTTTCAAATTGACGGAATTCACGGCGAATGACTTCATCTCTAGTACGTGTGTTACCTGCCAAATTAATACGGCGCACATAAACGCGTTTACCTGGATCAACAAAAACAGTAAAAGCGACTTCTTTCTTTTCTTTATCGATCAAAGGATTTGGATTAACGTTGGCGAACGCATATCCAAAATTACCCATACGATCGGTAATTCGCTTAGTACTATCCGTTAAACGCGCTGCATTATAAGTATCGCCTTTTTTCAGCAACAACAAAGATGCCAATTCTTCTTCGCGACCAAAAGTTTCACCTTCAATCTTGACATCAGATACCTTATATTTATCACCTTCATCGATATTAATCGTGATGTAAATTTGTTTTTTATCAGGTGTAATGGAGATCTGTGTGGAGGAAATCTGCATTTCCAAATAACCACGGTTTTGATAAAACGAGCGTATCGTCTCAATATCGCCTGAGAGTTTTTGCTTGGAATATTGGTCTGCTTTTGAATACCAACTAAACCAAGTAGGCGTACTCAAGGCTAGCAATTCTTTTAACTCACCGTCCGAGAATGCTTTATTGCCGATAATATTAATTTGCGCGATCTTAGCGACATCACCCTCATCCACAGCGAAAGTTACATTGACGCGATTACGTTCAATTGGGGTAATCGTGGTCGTAATACGAGCGCCATACAAACCGCGTGACAAGTATTGTTTTTTTAATTCTTGTTCAGCACGATCCACTGTCGCTTTATCAAAAATACGTGTTTCACCCACACCGATATCTTTTAAGGCTTTAACCAACTGATCTTTTTCAAATTCTTTGGTGCCTGTGAAGTCCACAGTCGAAATAGTCGGACGTTCATCTAACAAGACGATCAGTACTCCATCTTCCACTTCAATCTGTACGTCTTTGAAAAAACCAGTGGCGAACAATGCTTTAATTGTCGCAACGCTTTTTGCATCATTAAAGACTTCACCAACACGCACAGGCAGGTAACTAAAGACGGTACCGGCTTCGGTTCTTTGCAGACCTTCAACGCGAATGTCTTTGACTGTAAATGGTTCGATCGCGGCGGCTTGACCGGAACACAGAGCTAATGCAGCAAGTGCAAGGAGATGACGAGGGAAAGCTGGCAAAGTAAATTTCTCAAATTGTAATTTCATTGGGGTTTTTTCAGTCTCAATATTTCTACCTGGTTGCTACTCATTTGCATAAAACTCAAGCCTGTGAACTTGAATTTACATTTGCGCTCGAATCAAAATGAGTATTATGACATTAGTCGGACAATATCATTAAAAAAAGCAACAACCATCAAACACAACAATACAGCTAGCCCTCCTCGCTGCGCCATTTCTGCATATTTATCTGGAATTGGCCTTCCAGTTAAAACTTCCAGCGAATAATACAACAAATGCCCCCCGTCTAGCACAGGTATAGGCAGCAAATTCATTACACCAAGGCTAATACTTATTAGTGCAATGAAACTAATATAGCTAATGAGTCCAATTCTGGCGGTTTGACCAGCATAATCGGCAATGGTCAGTGGTCCGGTAATGTTTTTCCAAGAGACATCACCGAGTAACATGTTCCCTATCATTTTTAACGTCAGCACACTAGTTTGCCAAGTTTTGGAAGCGCCTTTCGCAATAGCATCGAGTCCGCCGTAAGCGATTGTGGTCATTTGCACATTACTTGCCGGACGTACTTGAATACGCCCAATCGTTTTACCGTTCTCTTGCTTAGACTCGGGTGTAATTTGGACTTCGAATTCTTGCTTCGCACCACTGACGAGCATTGTTAATGTTTTACCCGGCGAAGCACTGATAATTTCAACCAACTCAAGCCCATCAAGTATTTTATGGTCGTCGATTTCAAGAATTTGGTCACCCGCTTGCAAACCAGCCTTCGCGGCTGGACCATTTGGCGTTACTTCCTGGATAGCTGCCGCACCGCGATACAGGCCTATGCCCATTTTGCTTAGAAAATCTCCTTCTAAATCGCTCATACTCAATTGGCTAGTCGGCAATTTGATCTCTAGTTGATCCATGCTAGTGACTCGATCACGATTCGGGCGCTCAAAAGCAATTAACGCATCCTGCTTATTCAAACCTTTTTGCATTAACTTCCAACGCATGTCAGACCAGGATTGCACCGCTTCACCATCAATACGCAGAACATGATCACCATGGCGCAAACCGGATTGATAGGCAGTTGAAGTCTGCGAAGCGATGCGAATTTTCGCAATTGGGTCAGCGATGCCAACCATGAACAGAACGGAAAACAAGACTATCGCCAGCAAGAAATTAGCGATCGGCCCTGCCGCCACAATGGCGATACGTCGCCAAACCGACTTACCAGAAAAATCTTCACGTAAATCAACTTCAGTCATATCCGACTTAGGCAATTCACGCGAATCTAACATCTTCACATAACCACCAAGCGGAATCGCTGAAATCGTCCATTCGGTCGGGCTATTGCCAAATTTCTTAACAAAAATGGGCTTTCCCATCCCGACGGAAAAACGTAAGACACGGACGCCACACCAACGAGCTACCAAGAAATGACCTAGTTCGTGAAAAATAATCAAACTACCAAGGGCAAAAACAAATGCCAGTACGGTCTGTATCATCTGCATATTGCTTAATGCCTCAAATTAGAAATATAACTGTGTGCTACCCGCCTTGCTTCGGTATCAATCTCAAAAATGGCTTCTAAGGTATCAACACCTTGCTGGGGAATTTTTTCTAGTGCCTGCGCTATGACAGTTTCGATTTGCATAAACCCCAATGCAGAATTCAAAAACGCATCGACCGCTACTTCGTTGACCGCATTCAACACCACAGGTGCAGAAGCACCAGCGCGCAAAGCTTCATAAGCTAATCGCAAACATGGAAAACGTTGAAAATCAGGCTGATAAAAATTCAGCTGCAAAAATTTACTTAAATCCAAAGCCTCCACACCTGACGCTATGCGTTCTGGATAAGCCAAGCCATATGCAATCGGCGTGCGCATATCAGGATTGCCGAGTTGCGCGAGCAAGGAACCATCCTCATACGACACCATAGAGTGCACCAGACTTTGCGGATGGATCAAGACTTCGATTTTATCGGGGGCAGCGCCAAACAACCAATGTGCTTCAATAACTTCCAAGCCTTTGTTCATCATGCTAGCTGAATCGACAGAGATTTTACGCCCCATGACCCAATTCGGATGGGCAATTGCCTGTTCTGGCGTGACATTGTTTAAAGATGCGACTTCACGATTTAAAAAAGGTCCACCAGATGCCGTGAGTATTATTTTGGAGATTCCGCTACCGGCAAGATCTCTCTGAAAACCGGTTGGCAAACATTGAAAAATTGCATTGTGCTCACTATCAATCGGCAACAAGGTCGCGCCACTTTGTCGTACCGCATCGATAAACAATTGGCCTGACATCACCAGTGCTTCTTTATTTGCCAGCAAAATACGTTTACCTGCTCGAGCTGCTGCTAAAGAAGCTGGCAATCCTGCAGCACCGACTATCGCCGCCATCACCACATCACACTCAGTTGCACTTGCCACATCACACAGCGCCTGAGCGCCATATAACACACTAGTCTTCGGTGAAACTTGACGCAAACTATTTTCCAGCTGTTGCGCTAAATCAGCTGTCGCAACCACCGCATAAGTTGGCTGAAATGCGGCACACTGTTGCGCCAGCTTTTCGATTTGCGTATGCGCCGTCAAAGCAAAAACCTGATAACGCTCAGGATGACGGGCAATCACGTCTAAGGTAGAAACGCCGATAGATCCAGTAGCGCCCAAGATGCAAATTTGTTGTTTAAGCATAAATCTCGCTGTATTTTGCTATCATTTTCTGAACTATCAAGTCTCGTAACATTAATTCTCGTGCAATCATTTTTAACGAAAAAATTTCAGTTATCGTTTGAAATTCTAACGCCATGCCGGCTACTTACAGACTCCACACCGACACCATTAAGGCCGCCAATGGCAGAACAGGGATCAAAGCATCGATACGATCCAAAACGCCGCCATGACCAGGCAATAAATGACTACTATCTTTAAATCCAATACGACGTTTGAGCAAAGATTCAAACAAATCACCTATCACGCTAGCGACTGAAATCACACACATACTAAACACCATAATTACGGCCCCTTGGCTAGCATAAATTCTGTGCGGCAAAGTGTCATGCAACACAGGGACAAAAACGCAAAGCACAGCAAACAGAATCACGACAATTGCACCGCCAATTGCACCTTCCCAAGATTTGCCCGGTGAGATACTTGGTGCCAACTTTCGCTTCCCAATAGCTTTACCAACAAAATAGGCACCACTATCTGCGATCCAAACCAAAACCAAGGTCGACAACAGCAATTTAGTAGATTTGCCAAACAGAAAATTCATCGCAATAAAGCAGCCGAAGATAGCCACTGCGTATACACCGCTAATTAAACCACTGGCAAAACTGGTAATTGAAGGCAATCCAAACTTCAGGCTGGGAATCAAGCCAAACACCCAAAAAAGCACACAGACGGTGAATAAAGTCGGAAGAGAAAAAGTCGTAGTTTGCAAGGACAAATAGGCGAACGCCAAAGCCCAAACTACCGAAATCGGAATCGCTCCCGGCTTATTGAATAAACGTTGACTCTCCCACATTGCTGCAGCCAAAAATAGTGCAGCCGCCGCAGTAAAAGCCATAGGAGAGCCCGACATTAAGATCGGGATCAATATACATAACAGGACAAGAGCCGTGATAACGCGTGTTTTTAGCATAGTGGCGAATGTTACTCGTTAGGTGAAATTATTTAATTGTGAGCTAAAAACTAGTCGCGTGAGCATTGACGAACTAAGTCGCCGACTCAGCAGAGACCTGCGCACTAGTACGCCCAAAACGGCGCTCTCTGGTTTGATAGGAATGTATCGCCTCATCTAATGCTTTGGCATTAAAATCAGGCCAGAAAGTATCGGTGAAATACAGTTCAGTATAAGCCAACTGCCACAATAAGAAATTAGAAATACGCGTTTCGCCACCAGTACGGATAAACAAATCTGGCTCAGGCGCATATGCCATGGACAACTGAGACTCAAGCATCTCTTCAGTGATTTCAGTTGAATCTTGCCCACCAGAAGTCAACTTATTGACCGCCTGAACAATATCCCAGCGACCGCCATAATTAGCGCAGATTGTTACCGTTAAGCGTGTGTTCGTCGCAGTCAGCGCTTGCGCCTGACGAATTGCTTCTTGCAGTGGAAGATCAAAGCGTGACAGGTCGCCGACAATTTTTAAGCGGATATTATTGTCGTGCATCTTCTTAACTTCTTTTTCCAAAGCAGTCACAAAAAGACGCATCAACAAAGACACTTCGTCGGCAGGACGCCGCCAATTCTCAGAACTGAACGCAAATAAGGTTAGAAACTGAATATCGCGTTTAATACAGGCTTCAACGATGCCACGCACCGCATCAACACCTTTGACGTGTCCAGCAACCCGCGGCAGAAACCGCTTGGTAGCCCAACGCCCATTACCATCCATAATAATGGCAATGTGCTTTGGCATCAGCCCAGCATCAGGGACTGTTTTCGTTGAGCTTGAATGATTCATGAAACTCCAGAATTGACTAAAAAAAGAAGGTTAAGCTCGACCTAAACGGTCAACACTTCTTTTTCTTTTTCAGCCAAGAGTTTGTCAACTTCAGCTACGAACTTATCCGTTAACTTTTGGATATCATCTTGCGCACGACGCTCGTCATCTTCAGAAATATCTTTGTCTTTCAACAGTTTTTTCAATGACTCATTCGCGTCGCGGCGGATATTGCGTACCGCAATTTTGGCGTCTTCGCCTTCAGTTTTGACCAATTTCACCATTTCTTTACGACGCTCTTCTGTCAATGGAGGTGTTGGTACACGAATCAAATCGCCTTGTGAGGCTGGGTTCAGACCCAGATCAGATTCACGGATCGCTTTTTCGATCACAGTTAACATTTTCTTTTCCCACGGTTGCACACCGATAGTACGAGAATCGATCAAAGTGATGTTTGCGACTTGTGAGATATTGGTCGGTGAACCGTAGTAATCGACCATTACATGATCCAAAATACCTGGATGAGCACGACCGGTACGAACCTTGGACAAATCTGCCTTTAAGGTCTCAATCGATTTTTGCATGCGCTGATCGGCGCTACTTTTAACACTGGCAACTGTCATGATTTACTCCTGAACTAAATGAGAATGAGAGCTTACGCTCTCATTGGCCTCAAAACAAATTAAGTTTGCGGCGCCAACTAAGGATCACAATGCGATCCAAAACCGCGCATTATACGTGGACTAAGGTACCTTCGTCTCCACCCATAATCAAATTTTTCAAGGCACCTGGCTTAACAATAGAGAATACTTTAATCGGCAACTTCTGATCGCGACATAAAGCAAAAGCCGTTGCATCCATCACTTGCAAATGACGCGAGATCGCTTCATCAAAAGAAATAGTGGTATAGCGAGTGGCGGTCGGGTCTTTTTTCGGGTCGGCTGTATAGACGCCATCGACCTTGGTAGCTTTCAAGACCAACTCGGCACCGATTTCTGCACCACGCAAGGCCGCAGCCGTATCAGTGGTAAAGAAAGGATTACCAGTGCCAGCAGCAAAAATCACCACTTTACCCTCTTCCAAGTATTGCAAGGCTTTAGGGCGAACATAAGGCTCAACCACCTGCTCAATCGCGATTGCTGACATCACGCGTGCAGTGACGCCAACTTGGCGCATGGCATCGCCCAAAGCGAGGGAATTCATGACAGTGGCCAGCATTCCCATATAGTCAGCGGTAGCTCTATCCATACCTTGAGCACCAGGTGCTACACCGCGAAAGATATTCCCGCCGCCGATTACAATCGCCAGCTCTACGCCCATACGGGAAACTTCGGCAACATCGGCCACCATACGCTCAATGGTAGCGCGATTGATGCCATAGGCATCATCACCCATTAAAGCCTCACCAGAGAGTTTTAAAAGCACACGCTTATAAGCTGGTTTAGTCACGATCTAGGCTCCTTTAAAGTTGGGAAGAGATTATTGCAAAAATTCTGTGAGGCTCGCTCTGAGTTCTAGGAACAAAGACAAACTTCGATATAAAACATTTGCGATAATCGCTTGCACTAGCACGATTTTTCATTTTACTGCCAATACTACAAATGCCACTCTTTAGCACTCTTTATCACTCTTTAATAACATTACTCTTAAAAAAACGGGCCTTGCGGCCCGTTTTCTTTTTAATGTCTGCTTATGCTTGTTTTGCAGCTGCAACTTGCGCCGCCACTTCAGCAGCGAAGTCATCTTGCTTCTTCTCAATGCCCTCACCTACCACAAACATCGTAAATGCTTTTACAGATGCGCCAGCAGCTTGCAACATTTGCTCAACTGTTTGCTTGTCGTTCTTGACGAATGGTTGATTCAACAAAGAAACTTCTTTCAGGAACTTCTGAATAGAGCCCTCAACCATCTTAGTAACGATGTCAGCTGGCTTGCCAGATTCTGCCGCTTTCAAAGAAGCCACTGAACGCTCTTTTTCGATCAATTCCGCAGGAACTTGTTCGATAGACAAAGACACTGGCTTCATCGCAGCGATGTGCATCGCTACATCTTTACCAATTTGTTCGTCAGCAGCATCAAATTCAACCACTACGCCGATACGTGTACCGTGCAGGTAAGAAGTAACTTTTGCTGCAGATTCAAAACGTTGGAAACGGCGGATAGACATGTTTTCACCGATCTTACCGATCAAACCAGCGCGAACACTTTCTACTGTGCCGTCTTCCAATGGCAAAGCAGCCAATGCAGCCAAATCAGCTGGATTAGAATCAGCGATCAATTTCGCTACTTTGTTAGCAAAACCGATAAAGTCATCGTTCTTAGTAACGAAGTCAGTTTCGCAGTTAACTTCTACCAAAGAACCAACGCCACCAGAGATGAAAGAGGCAACCACGCCCTCTGCCGTGATACGGGAAGCTGCTTTAGAAGCCTTGCTACCTAATTTAACGCGCAAAATCTCTTCCGCACGCTCCATATCACCTTCTGCTTCCGTCAATGCTTTTTTGCATTCCATCATTGGTGCATCTGTCTTTGCACGTAATTCGCCCACCATCGCTGCTGTAACTGCTGCCATGTTTCTCTCCTAATTCATCGCATCACAAGATGCACATTTCAATATAAATTCGATTTAAAAAAAGGGGCTAACACGCGTTGGCCCCTTTTTTACTTTTCAAACGCCGCGCTTAATTAAACACGCCAAAGAAAGCGCCGACGAGAAATTAAGCCTGCTCTACTTCAACAAACTCATCAGTTGGCTTGATCGCTTCCAATACTTCATTCACCGCATTTGCACGACCTTCCAAAATTGCATCTGCAACGCCACGAGCGTACAAAGCAATTGCTTTAGAAGAGTCATCATTACCAGGAATGATGTAAGTAACGCCAGCTGGCGAATGGTTTGTATCAACAACACCAATCACAGGGATACCCAATTTAGCTGCTTCAGTGATCGCACCTTTGTGGTAACCAACGTCAACCACAAAAATTGCATCAGGAACGCCGCCCATATCTTTAATGCCGCCGATAGATTTTTGCAACTTGATCATTTCACGTTCAAACATCAAGCCTTCTTTTTTCGACAATTTCTCTACAGAACCGTCTTGAATAGAAGCTTCCATATCTTTCAAACGCTTGATAGATGTTTTAACTGTTTTAAAGTTAGTCAACATACCACCCAACCAGCGCTGATCTACGAAAGGCATACCAGCACGATTTGCTTCAGCTGCGATCAATTCGCGCGCTTGACGCTTAGTACCAACCATCAAAACCGTACCACGGTTAGAGGACAATTGGCGGATGAATTTCATAGCTTCTTGATACATCGCCAATGTTTTTTCCAAATTCATAATATGGATTTTATTGCGATGACCGAAGATGTACGGTGCCATTTTTGGATTCCAAAAACGGGTCTGGTGACCGAAGTGAACACCAGCTTCTAACATTTCACGCATTGTTACAGACATAATAACTCCAGGGTTAGGTCTTGAATCGAGTCAGTGATTCCTCTACTTTGAACTAGGAGAGAAACACCCTTTTCGACCAGATTCGATCTTTAAGAAACAAACATATTTAATACTGCTTTTGATTAGCATGCAATTTATTCAAGCTAACCATCTATTCTAACCTGAAACACATACTTTGATCAAGTACAAGGACGAATTCAGGCATCAGCAGCGCTTCCAATCTCACCAAACCAGTGCAAAATACTAAAAAATAATTTCGTTAATAATGGCGTTTATTCTATAGCGAAGACAGCGCGCTTGTTACTCCTCGTCTATAATTCACACTTAAACACCTCTAATCCTCCTATTTACCTTCTGATTGCAGAGAACGCATGTCATCTATTTCTATTAAAACCGCTGAAGATATTGCTGGCATGCGCATTGCCGGTCGCTTAGGATCTGAAGTACTTGATTACATCACTCCTTTCATTAAAGCTGGCGTTACTACTGGCGAACTCGATCGTTTGTGTCATGAATACATGACGAACGTACAAGGATCAATTCCCGCACCACTGAATTATTGCCCACCTGGCTATACACCCTACCCAAAGGCGATTTGCACTTCCGTCAACGATGTAATTTGCCACGGCATTCCTGGCGACAAAGTATTGAAAAATGGCGACGTCGTCAATCTCGATATTACGGTCATTAAAGACAGCTATCATGGCGACAATAGTCGTATGTTTTTCATAGGCGAACCGTCAATTTTGGCTAAGCGCTTGAGCGAAATTACTTATGAATGCATGTGGTTAGGTATACAACAAGTCAAACCAGGCAATCATTTAGGCGACATTGGTCATGCAATTCAGCAACACGCAGAAAAAGCCGGCTATAGCGTGGTACGCGAATTCTGCGGCCATGGCATAGGCAAAGTGTTTCATGAAGAACCACAAATTTTGCACTACGGTCGCCCTGGCACTTTAGATGAATTAAAACCAGGCATGATTTTTACGATTGAACCAATGATCAATGCAGGTCGCCGTGAAATTCGCGAGATGGGTGACGGCTGGACGATTAAAACCAAAGATCGCAGCCTGTCTGCACAGTGGGAACATATGATCTTAGTGACAGAAACTGGTTATGAAGTATTGACATTATCCGCTGGCTCCCCGCCGCCACCTGCATTTATCACGAAACAAGTTACTGCACCAATCGAAGCCTAATGAAAACAGCCATAGCGAATGCCATGGCTTTCAAAGTAAAGCTGAAGGCCGAACAGCAAGTCATCATTCAATCCTTCAAGGATAAGCCCAAGGCTGAAGCCTTACTCAAAGATTTGTGTCGGTGTGTCGATGCTAACTTAAGTGACATCTGGAAGAGCTTTAACTTCCCAAAAGAACTCGCTTTAGTGGCAGTTGGTGGCTATGGGCGTGGTGAACTATTCCCGCATTCTGACGTCGATGTTTTGATTCTTCTAGCAGACCATCCCGATAAAGATCTTCGTGAGAAACTCGAAAATCTGGTTCAAATATTCTGGGATATCGGCCTTGACATTGGACATAGCATCCGCACGATAGACGAATGCATGACCGAAGCAGCGGCCGATATCACAGTCAAAACAGCATTGCTCGAAGCACGTTTATTGGCTGGCAGTCGAAATAGTTTTCGCGAACTTAAAACCCGCTACGATGAGGCGATGAATCCTCAACAGTTCTTTCAAGCGAAACTCTTGGAATTGCATCAGCGTCATGTCAAATACGAAGACACACCGTATAGCCTGGAACCGAACTGTAAAGAAAGTCCAGGTGGTCTGCGCGATTTACAAGTTATCTTGTGGGTGGCAAAAGCCGCCAAGCTCGGTGACTCTTGGGCAGAGCTCGCAGCACGCGGCTTGATCACTGCAACTGAAGCGCATCAACTTAAACGCAATGAACGCGCATTCAAAGACATACGCGTGCGTCTGCACATACAAGCGGGACGTCGCGAAGATCGCTTAGTATTTGATCTGCAGACTGCCATCGCTGCAACCTTTGGTTTTGAAACCACCGAGTCACGACGCGCCAGCGAATATTTGATGCAGCGCTATTACTGGGCAGCAAAGGCTGTCACGCAACTCAACACCATCTTATTGCAAAATATTGAGGCGGTATTATTTCCTTTACCGCATCAAGCACAGGTCATCAATGAGCGTTTCAATGAAGTCAATGCCTTAATTGATATCGCCGAAGAAAATGTATTTGAACAAACACCTTCTGCAATGTTAGAAGTGTTTTTGTTGTTGTCTCAAGACGCCAATCTGAAAGGCATGACCGCCAAAACGCTGCGAGCGCTATGGCACGCGCGCAATTTGATTGATGCAGAATTCCGTCACGACATTTTCAATCGCGGCACTTTCCTGCAGATACTGCAATCACCACGCGGCATTACGCACGTACTACGCAGCATGAACCAGACCAGTATTCTGGGGCGCTATTTGCCAAATTTCCGCCGCATCGTCGGACAAATGCAGCACGATCTGTTTCATGCTTATACCGTAGACCAACACATCTTGATGGTCGTACGCAATCTGCGTCGCTTCACGATGACCGAGCATGCGCACGAATATCCATTCTGTAGCCAATTGATGGCGAACTTCAATCAGCCTTGGGTCTTGTACATCACAGCACTATTTCACGATATCGCCAAGGGAAGAAATGGCGATCACTCAGTATTAGGCATGGCAGATGCACGAAAATTCTGCTTTGACCATGGTATTTCTAAAGACAATACGGAACTGGTGATCTTCTTAGTGCAGCAACACTTGACCATGTCGCAGGTCGCACAAAAGCAAGATCTATCCGATCCCGACGTGATTCAGGCATTTGCAAATCTGGTCAAAGACGAACGCCATTTGACCGCCCTGTACTTGCTCACGGTCTGCGATATTCGTGGCACCAGCCCGAAAGTATGGAATGCATGGAAAGGCAAGTTACTAGAAGACCTTTACAAAATCACCTTGCGCGTGCTTGGCGGAGAAACTCCTTCCGCGGATCGTGAGCTAAAGAATCGCCAGGAAGAAGCACTCAAGGCATTGCGCTTAGTGGGCATAGAACATGACGCTCATACGAAGCTGTGGAACGAACTCGACATTGTTTACTTCTTGCGTCATGACGCATCCGATATTGCTTGGCAAACGCGCGTACTACACGACAAAATCAGCAGCCCTACTCCCATCGTTAAGTGTCGTGTGGCACCTATCGGTGAAGGCTTGCAAGTCACTGTTTATTTGCCAGATCAAGAAGATCTTTTTGCGCGCATTTGCAATTATTTTGATAGCAAAAATTTTGCGGTTCTCGATGCCAAAATCCACACCACAAAAAGTGGCTATGCACTCGACACTTTCTTAGTCACAGAACCAGCATTTGCCAGCAATTACCGCGACATCATTAATTTGATCGAGCATGAGTTGGCAGAAGTCTTATCGAAACAAGTTCCATTGACTACACCAAATCAAGGTCGATTGTCACGTTTATCGCGCAATTTTCCTTTGGTGCCAACCGTCGAATTGCGGCCAGATGACAAAGGCCAATATTTCCTGTTATCGATTTCTGCGAACGATAGGAACGGCTTGTTGTACTCAGTCGCTGGCGTCCTCGCTAAATATAAAATTAATCTACATACAGCCAAGATCATGACGCTGGGTGAACGGGTGGAGGATGTCTTTTTGGTCGACGGGGCCTCATTACATAATCCTAAAAATCAAATTCAATTTGAATCTGAATTACTAGATGCGCTGCGCATCTAAATGAACCATCAAAATCAATAAAAAAGAAATTAGTTATGACAGAACAATTAAGACTCTCCAAACGCATGTCCGAATTAGGACTTTGCTCACGCCGTGAAGCCGATGAATGGATCGCCAAGGGTTGGGTGCGCGTAGACGGCAAGGTCGTGTCCGAGTTGGGTAGCAAAGTCTTTCCCGATCAAAAAGTCACAGTAGAACGCCAAGCCGCAGCCGAACAATCGAAGCGCGTAACGATACTCATCAATAAACCAGTTGGCTATGTCAGCGGGCAAGCAGAAGATGGCTATGAACCTGCAATTGCATTAGTCAAAGCAGAAAATCGCTGGAGCGAGTGCAAGGTCGAAAACGAATTTCACCCAACGCAATTGCGTAGCCTAGTACCTGCTGGTCGTTTGGATATTGACTCAGTTGGCTTGTTGGTACTGACGCAAGATGGCCGCATTGCAAAGATACTGATCGGTGAGAATACCGATGTTGAGAAAGAGTACTTAGTTCGCGTTGAATACACCAAACCAGGTAAATTACCTGCCGGTGATTTGCGCTTACTCAATCATGGCTTAAGCCTTGATGGGAAGAAACTAATTCCCGCGAAGGTACGCTGGATGAATGAAGATCAATTACAGTTCATACTTAAAGAAGGCAAAAAACGCCAGATTCGTCGTATGTGTGAGATGGTGGGATTGCGGGTGGTTGGATTGAAGCGTGTGCGTATTGGGAAAGTGCGTCTAGGGCATTTGCCTGAGGGGCAATGGCGGTATTTGCGGGATGATGAGCCGTTTTGATTTTGGTTTGTTGAGAACTTTATGAAGGAGCCTGCTTTGTTTGCAGCTCCTTTTTTTATTTCTGGACAACCTTAATACCTAATGGTTCAGCGCTCACTCACTTTTTGATCTTCACTTTAACTGGGCGTTTACAAGTCGGGTGTGGCCCGACAGCCAATTATCTTTTTTGCTTCGCCAAAAAAGGTAATCCAAAAAAGGCGACCGTAGACTCGCCCTTCGGGTGCTTACGCTAGGCTTCAGCATAATTTGTGCATCACAAAAAATGGGAAAGTGTTGAAACTCGCTTCCCTTGCAGGGCGCATCTTCGCTTGCAAGCGAAGACCGTAACGCAGGCGATGTGCATGCACATCAAAACCCCTGCTAAACCTCAGACAGCAACACTTTCTGATCCATTTTCTGTGACGCACAAATTACATCGTCTCTAACGGTGGTAAGTCAAAAGCAAAATAAAAAACAACGACTTACAACTGCCACTAGGAGAGTGAACGTCCGTCAGTAACGTATGTTTTGGTGTTGCAGTTGCTTTTGACTTTGTTTTTGTTTTTGACTTTGTTTTTGACTTCCATCCACTTCTGACACTGCCAATTGTGCAGGACAGAAAATGGATAAAGAAAGCTTCGCTGTCTGAGCGTAGCGAGTTTCGAAGCTTTCCCATTTTTTATCCTGCACAATTGGGAAGCCGAAGGCCAGTGGCAGCGTGGTCGCCTTTCTTTGCTTACTTTCTTTGGCGAAGCAAAGAAAGTAAGTGGCTGTCGGGCCACTCCCGACCAACAGACCGTAGAACAATCGCGAAACTAAACAAATCAAGACGAAACACAAAAACCTCAATCATCCTCATCAGGATCCAGCTCAGGAAACAAAACCTCAGTAAACCCAAACTGAGTCAAATCCTTAATCCGCATAG
>CAUPKC010000013.1:0-93936 GCA_963511665.1 uncultured Undibacterium sp. | reverse complement strand
CCCTTCCCATCCCGAACAGGACCGTGAAACGACTTTGCGCCGATGATAGTGCTGCAACCAGTGTGAAAGTAGGTCATCGTCAGGCTCTTATTCCGCATCGCCCCGTATTCTCTACCGAATACGGGGCTTTTGCTTTTTGTGCCCTAGTTTTTCTTGTTGTTTGATCTTTTGACGAGAATCTGGATATGCTATAAATTTTAACAGTCCTAGTCTGTAGCTAAGCTCAATGTACTGCACTAAGCATATTCAGTTATGAGACGGATGCGTGGCTAGTAGGTTTAGCTGAGAATTTATAGTGTGGTGTTGCTTCGCTGATCTACGAATATGATCCCTCGCGATGTAAGTGCATAAAAATTCCAACCGATCATCAGATAGTTAAAACCAGTCATCACAACTGTGTTGCAGGCTTAAAGCTAGCGGTATTATTATGTGTTTAGATAAAATTTCACTGGAATGAACATGTCCGATGTCACTCAAAAAAGCGGGAAGCATATAAGTGGTTTTACCCTTATCGAGCTTATGGTTGTTGTTGTAATCATTGGTATCGTTAGCGCGGTTGCCGTCCCCTCATATACTTCAATGGTGTCAAAAAACCGTGTTACGACAGCGGTAACTAGTTTGCACGGTGCACTTCTATTGTCTCGTTCGGAAGCGCTGAAGCGTGGTGTTCCTGTCACACTATGTCGTAGTGAAAATACCGATACAATTTCACCAACTTGTGCGTCTAGTGATAGCTTGCCTTTAGTGAATACGGGTTGGGCTGACGGTTGGATTATTTTTAGTGATAATAACAATAACGGCATACTCGAACCGGGAGCAAGTCCAAGTGAGATAGTTATTAGCGTACAAAATCGATTGTCAAAGGACACGAAAGATATTTCAATTATTCCAACTACTTCGGTGAAACAAATTACTTTTAATTCTACAGGTCAAGTTTTTGGAAATCTTATACAGTTCACTGTAAATAGGCCGGTTAGCGATTCAGATACTTCTCATAATAGATTTATTTGTATTGCTACAGGTGGTCGTGCAGTAGTAAGTCAATCTAGCTGTTAATTGTAAATGAGGTAAGGTGATGATTAGCTTGAAACAAAGTGGTAGTTCAATGATAGAAATATTGATCGCAATGATCATTACGGTCATTGGCTTGCTCGGCATTGCTAGTATGCAAGGCAATGCTTTGAAATATCAAAAGACATCTGAGCAACGTTCTCAGGCCATGCAAGCCAGTTTTGACCTCGGTGAGAGAATGCGCGCGAACGCAACCGGGTCAAAACAGAATCTTTATAACTACGCAACGCCTTACTCTTCGACTGTGACAAGTCCTCCAACCGTGCCAACGTGCACTGCGCCTTGTACCCCTGGCCAGATAGCCACGATTGATCAAGCAAAATGGCTTATCTCATTGTCGGAGCGATTGGCTGGTGGTGCTGGTTATGTTGCTATAAATCCAAGCGGTGGTTACGATGTCACCGTCATGTGGAAAGATCCAACCTTATCCGCGGCAGATCCTGCGTGTACTGCTCACTCTAGCGCGATTCCAACCCAACCTGGGGTGGGAGTTCGTTGTTATGTCGTTACATTTACGCCTTAAGGAGATTGAAGGTGAACGCTTGGAAAACAATAAATCCGCAGTCAGGACGATCTTTAGTGGAATTGATGATTGCAATGGCGATTGGCTTGGCAATCTTGGTAGGTATTGGTTCTTTGTTTCTCGCTAATCGGCAGACCTCAAGGATAACAGATGACCGTAGTCGCCTAGAGGAAGATGGTCGTTTAGCATTGAATCTACTTTCTTTTCATTTGAGAATGGCAGGGTATGGTGAGTTGAACTCAAATGACCTTAGAAAATCAGTCGTTACCAATTTGCTTGACGATTCAGAAAAAGTTGTCGAAGGAATAGTGGGTTGCGCTGGTGGTTTTTCTAACCCCGCAGCGGTCACTAAAGTCTGTACAAATACTGCAACAAATCCTGATGGTTTTATCGTTCGCTATGTTGTTGATCCCGACAATGCCAATCTCAGTGGGGGTAATCCTACAGACTGTTTGGGGTCAGCGGTTATTACCACAAACCGTATTGTTGAAAATCGATTTTATATAGCAACTAATCCTACCACTAGCAGACGGGAATTGTATTGCCAAGGCAATGGTCAGACAGCGTTGACTGCTACAAATTTTACGAATACCGCTCAGCCAATCGCGGAGAATGTACGTGACATGAAAGTGACTTACGGATTTGGTTTTGATTATGTGAAAGAAGAGGATACGCAGACAGTGGATCGATTTATTACTGCTACTCAGGTGGACGCCATGTTGAATCCTCCTACGACCAAAGGAAGTAAGTGGTCAAAAATCATTTCTGTTGAGGTTTGTTTGATTGTAAGTTCTGCCAATGATGGCATAGTACCGACCCCACAAGTGTATAAAGATTGCTCAGGTAACTCTGTGACTGCAACGGACAAACGCTTATACCAACAATTTTCAACTGTAGTAGCGGTACGCTCTCGTGCTGCAGGGAGTTTGCAATGAACAAATCGCTTCAACCAAGACGCCATAGCGGCTTTGTGTTAATTACCAGTGTAATTTTTTTGGTTGTGATGACCCTATTAGCTGTGACCGCAATTCGTCGATCTACCTTAGGTGAAAAACTGTCGAATAATATGCGGGAACAAAATTTGGCCTTTCAAGCGGCGGAGGCTGCGCTTAGATTTTGTCAAAATGACTACGAAACTGGAGGATCTATCCCTATTAGACGACTTGGTAAGGAGGGTATGCCGACAGAATGGGAGGAACAAAGCAATTGGAACGCTATTGCGACGCAATTACCTGCTAATACCGTTAAAAATGTTGCGCAGCAACCTGAGTGCTTAATTGAGGAATGGTCTATACCTCCGAAGGGCGTAACTCCTATTAATTTGGGGGCGGTACATTTGATTACTGCCAGAGGTTTTGGTGCGACGACTAATGCTGTGGTGTGGTTGCAGGTAACCTTGCGTGATGGCAGCTTATAAAATTAATCAGAAAAGTGAGATTAAGATGAATCCTAAGATAAAAAAGATCGGTAGCGTTATCGCAATTAGTGTGTTTTTGTTGCAAACGACGATCGCACCGGCTTTTGCTGGCATCTCCAATTTGCCACCATTAGTCAAGCCTAATGTCTTCCCAAACATCTTTTATACGCTCGATGATTCTGGCTCTATGATGTTTGAGCATATGCCCGATGCGATCGCGGCCAATTCTTATACAGTGGGGTTCCCACAGCCAAGCGGCGTGTACAAGGCAGGAGAAAGCCCTGCAAGCTACGTTATGCATTTTGGCGATGGCATAGGAACAAACAATGCTATGTCGTTGAAGGTCGCTCGATATAGAAGCTCTAGTGTTAATCCAATTTACTACAATCCTGCTACGCGATACGACACATGGTTAGATTCTGCCGGTGCGCCTATGGCCCCAGCAAATCCATCAGCGGCTCTATTTAATCCTGTTGCGCCTACTGGTGGTGCGTTACAGCCGACGATCGATCTCACCTCCAGTAGCCAGAGCGCGGCCCAAACTGCCTGGGGTATTACGCCGAGGTGGGTCGATGCGACTACAAACGGCGGGCAAACTGAACGCCGCGACTTTTATCCTGCGACTTACTTCAAGTACATTGGCGGTGTTGGCTGCGGTAGCGCTATGGCCGCAACGAGTGCAGCTTGTTTTGAACGGGTTGAGATTACGTCAGCGACTTCATCTTATCCTAAGTCGCCAGATCGAACCGATTGCACCGGTTCAACTTGTACTTATGCTAATGAAATTCAGAATTTTGCCAATTGGTTTCAATATTGGCGCTCTCGTATGTTGATGGCTCGCGGCGGTACTGGAATCGCTTTTGGTAAACAGTCGTCGAATATGCGTGTCGGTTTTGGTGCGATTAATGCACCCAATAAAACCATTAATGGTGTCGATAGCGATGTCATTTTAAATGGCGTTTCAAATGATTTTGCAGGCGCTAATCGCACTGCTTTTTATGATCAGCTCTATAAATATCCCAACGGTAGTTATGGTACGCCGCTTCGCTATGCGACTGGCAGGGTCGGTGAGTATTTCAAAAGGACTGATTTTGGAGGTCCTTGGGCAAACACGGTTAATGATAGTAGCAGAGGGCAAGCTACTTGCCGTCAAAACTATCATATTTTGATGACCGATGGCTATTGGACTAATGCAAATCGGGGAAGAGGCAATGTCGACGGCACCGACGGTGTTACAAAGACAGCTGCCAATGGCGATACATTCAAATACACAACAACAGGAACTTACTATACACCGTTTGGACAAAGTACCGTTTTTACGCCAGGCTTGCAATTTGCAGATGCACACTCTGATACCCTTGCTGATGCAGCGATGGAGTATTGGAAGAATGACTTGCGACCTGATTGGAGTGCTGCTAGTACAAAAAATGTCCCTATTAATTCAAGAGACCCTGCGTTCTGGCAGCATATCGTCATGTACACAGTAGGCTTGGGTGTAACCGGCACGCTCAGTTCACCCGCCGACTTGGTCGGTGTGACCTCGGGTGCTAAGGTGTGGCCAGATCCTGTCACGAATGACCGTCATAAGGTCGATGATTTGTGGCATGCAGCAATCAATGGTCGCGGTGAGTATTTTAGTGCTAGCAATCCAAAACAATTCGGTGCCGCTTTGTCTGATGCCTTGAACGATATTGCGGGCCGTTCTGGCAATGCCGCCGCCGTCGGCACTTCAAGCAATACCGTCGTTTCGGGTACTAAGCTGTATATGACGACTTACAACACGCAAAATTGGTCTGGCACAATAAAACAGCTCAATATCAATGCAAGTGGCGGCATCGACGCTGCTCCTGACTGGATTGTGAATGAAAGTACGGTGTGGACCGGACGCAATATCTTCACGTATAAAGATGGCTCGACCAAAGGCGTTGCATTTAATTTTGCCAATTTAGCAACGACAGATCAGACTTTTTTTACCAATGCGAAGACCACTTTATTTGGTGGTCAGGTCACAGAGAACGAAATTGTTGATTACTTAAAAGGCAATCAATCAAGAGAGAAAAATCAAACTAATGGCGTATTTCGAATTAGGACGAATCTGTTAGGTGACATTGTAAGTTCATCGCCACAATACGTCGGGCAAGGTGATAACTATGGATATCAGTATTTACCAACGGGGACGGCGGGTAAGGACACCTATTTTAATTTTTACTCGGTCGATAAGAAAGCTAGGGCTGCCCGTGTTTATGTCGGTGCCAATGACGGTATGCTACATGCGTTTAATGCGACAACAGGGAAAGAAGATTTCGCCTATATCCCAAAAACCGTACTGCCAAACTTGCCTAAATTAGGCGATCCTATCTACACACATCAGTTCTATGTAGATGGTACGCCAACGATTGCTGATGCGTACGTCGATGGTTGGAAAACGGTTTTGGTTGGAACGACAGGCGCAGGTGGTCGTGGGGTATACGTACTTGATATTACAGGTACCAGTACGTTCGATAGTAGTAAGATTCTTTGGGAATGGAATTCTAGCAATGATACTGAAATTGGCTACACCATAGGCAAAGCGCAAGTTGGAAGAATGCCAAACGGCGAATGGGTCGCTGTTTTTGGTAATGGTTATGAAAGTGCTTCTAAGAAGGCGATACTTTTTATTGCGAATCTGAAGACGGGCGCTTTAACCAAAGTGGATACTGGAGCTGGAGGCTCAGGGGCTCCAAATGGTTTAGCAACTCCGCGCTTAGTGGTCGATGCAACTGGCACAGTCACGGGGGCATATGCGGGCGATCTTCTTGGAAATCTTTGGAAATTTAACTTTACGTCATCTGGTGCTTCCATTGGATTTGCTGGATCGCCACTGTTCCAAGCAAAGAACGGTAGTATTGTTCAACCTATTACGGTGCAACCTGATATTACGCCGCATCCTGAAGGTGGGACGATGGTGACTTTTGGTACTGGAAAATTATTTGAGGTTGATGATCCATCGACGACGAGTATTCAAACAATTTATGGAATTTGGGATAAAACTGGTATACCTAGCGTGCTGGCAACGACGGTCAGTAGCTCATTATCATTAGTACAGCAAACCCAAAGTTCGGTTGGTACTGGGTTGACGTTGTTGAGCAATAATTCCGTAGATTGGGCTACTAAGCGCGGTTGGTATATTAATTTGTCCGCCGGTGAGCGAGTAACCATTGATCCAGCGACGGTGTATAACACTGTGTTTTATACAACGATTACGCCAGGCAGTGTGACTGACCCTTGCTTGACTAGCGGTACTTCGATGAATATGTTATTTAATGCCATTACAGGTGGCGCTATTAACTCCATTACTTTTGATACAAATAAAAATGGCTCGGTGGAAGTGACTGACATCAAAGCGAGTGGAATGAGCGTACCATTAACTTTTGGTTCTACGATTTTGCGCAGAAAAGGTGGAGTTGCGATTGTGCAGCCTGGTGCCGATGGAACGATTGATAGTAAAGGTGGTGCACCAGCCAATTTGCCACGCATCCCAGCACTACGCTTGTGGCGTCAAATCCTTGGTAGGAATTAAATTGTTATGGGGGAATCAATGAGAAATAAAAAAATAGTAAACGGCTTTACTTTACTTGAGCTAATGGTGACAGTGGCAATACTAGGAATTATTGTTGCTATTGCAATGCCTAATTATACTGAGAGTGTCAGTCGTTCTCGTCGTGTGGATGCGCGCAATTTGTTATTGGAAAATGTACATTTTATGGAGCGTGTTTTTACAGAAAATAATCGATACAATACAAATCTTGGTACTGCGACTGTGTTACCAAACTTAACTTCGCCGAGGCAAGGAACTGTCCAATATAATATTACTATTGGTGCAATGGATGCAAGCAGTTACACGCTGCGAGCCACACCAGCGGCCGGCAGTGGAATGGCGGGAGATAAATGCGGGACTTATATTATTAATAACCTGAATCAACAAACCAATTCCGGAAATACCACACCTAGTGCTGAGTGTTGGTCAAGGTAGATTGCAAAGAAGTTAGGTACTTGCATGATGGATCAGACTGGCACGCGCAATATCTTGCTAAGATAAATCGAGTTCCGGTCTGATCTCAAGCCCTTGGAAACGACGCCAAGCGTTGAATTTGTCGTAGCTTTGCATGCCTGCAGAGAATGAACGCCCTTCTTTTCCAATTCACAAGCAATGTTTTCACGAGTCGGTCGTAGGGATTAACTTCC
Organism: uncultured Undibacterium sp.; assembly: GCA_963511665.1. GTDB lineage: Bacteria > Pseudomonadota > Gammaproteobacteria > Burkholderiales > Burkholderiaceae_D > Undibacterium. The sequence goes on along the minus strand of CAUPKC010000013.1, from coordinate 86,701 downwards.
TACAATAGGCTTGATCCTGAAGTGCTTTTGGTTGTGAATTCGAAAGAATTCAGTATCGTCACAATGAATTTGTAAACGGGAAAGTGCTGCTCGGTTACCTTCTGTTTTTAAGAATTGCTAATAAATTCCCTAATGTGGGAAGTAATCGAGTATTTCCCTAGATGATGCTCAAATTACCCGTCATATCATTCAACGCCTTAGCATGACAAGTATAGTTTTTAACTATGCTTCTTTACTCTTTAGACGTTTTGAATCAATCAAACACTCAATTAATTCAGCTAGTATTGCCCATATAGTTTCAGCGACAATAGATCATTAGTGTCCGCTCGAATCCTCTGTTTGCACCCATCAATAGTTCGTTCTTAAACTCAGCTAGTCTCCAAGAGACTAACGTTCCCTCGTTGCGCGGCCGCTTGATTTTCATTGCTTATGAATTTGTGAAATCAGGGTGGTAATCAAATGCATAAGTTTTTGTTGTTGAAAAATCGCAACTAAGCCTCCTTTAATTTATTTAAAATTAAGACTTATTTTCAATTTAAATTTATACTTAATGGTATTTGTTTTATTGGAAATAAATACTATGAAGGGGGGAGTGCGATGCGATCAGTTTTGCCAAAAAACCAGTATGGTGTGAGTTTCGTAGAATTAATGATAGTTATCTTAATATTGGGTATCGTGATGAGTATTGCTAGCCCAACTTTTGGAAGCTTAATTATCAAGTCTAGGATTTCACTGGCAACTAGTACTTTGCACTCTTCGCTAAGTTTTGCTCGAGTCGAGGCGATAAAAAGAGGGAGGAATGTTGTGATTTGCCGAAGTTCGAATCCTGGTGCTGTTACACCCAGTTGCACCACAACAGTGGGTGCCGATTGGGGACAGGGTTGGATTGTTTATGTCGATCAAGACGGCGACAAAAAGTTTAACAACTCGGATCAAATTGTTCAAGTTCAGCATGCTATCTTCAGCCAAGAAGTTGATGGCAGTATTACTGCGTCGCCCCACCGAAATTACTTGTCATTTAATGCTACAGGTCAAACCTTCGGCAGCTATATTCGTTTTACTATTCATCGGCCTAAACACGATAGTGATTCTTTGCATGATAAGTTTATTTGCATTGCATCAGGAGGACGTGCTCGTGTTGATAATGAAACTTGCAATAGTAGATAAATTTATACAATGAACTACTTTTCGCGAGCATTGTTTTATATTGATTTGTTTGAGGTGTGAGCGACTATGTGAATTGCAACTATGGTGATTCTACTTGGCTATTTCTTCTTCACTTCCTGAATTGCCTCTACAAATTCAGAAACATCCTCAAAACTCTTATAGACCGAAGCAAAACGGATATACGCAATCTTGTCTAAACGTTTAAGTTCGCGCATGACTAATTCACCTAAGTGACCTGAAACGACTTCGCGTTCGCCACTGGCTAAGAGTTTTTCTTCGATTCTTTGAATCGCGGTATCGACTGCTTCAGCGGATACCGGGCGTTTTCGTAACGCTAGCATTAGGCTGGCGCGTAACTTGGAAGATTCGTATTCAGAGCGACTGCCATTCTTCTTGACGATGGCAGGCATCGCTAATTCGATGCGCTCATAGGTGGTGAAACGTTTATCACAACTGGCGCACCGTCTGCGGCGACGAATGCTGTCACCCTCTTCGGAGATTCGCGTGTCAATGACTTGGGTATCTACGTGGTGGCAGTAAGGGCATTTCATTGAGTATCTCCTGCCAATGCTCGGCTTATCTTGGTGTGTTTCGGTCTTGTACTTATTCTTATGGGTAAAACTATAGCGTAAAAAAAGCCACTCGTCTGAGTGGCTTTTTTATGTACTAATTAATTGCCGTACACAGGGAAGGCAGATGTCAATTTTTTGACTTCGGCTTTCACGCGTTCTATCGTCGCTGCATCATTTGGATTATCCAAAACGTCTGCAACCAAATGGCCAATCTTAATCGCTTCTGCTTCTTTGAAACCGCGAGTTGTTAAAGCTGGACTACCTAAACGGATGCCAGAGGTCACGAATGGTTTTTCTGGATCATTTGGAATTGAGTTTTTGTTGCAAGTGATGTGCGCAGAACCCAGTACCGCTTCAGCCGCTTTACCAGTGATGTTTTTAGAGCGCAAATCGACCAACATAACGTGTGATTCGGTACGGCCAGAAATAATACGCAAACCACGTTCGATCAAAGTTTTCGCTAACGCATCGGCATTTTTCACTACTTGTTCTTGATAAGTTTTGAATTCTGGATTCAAGGCTTCTTTGAACGCGACTGCCTTACCAGCAATCACGTGCATCAATGGGCCACCTTGTATGCCTGGGAAAATCGCAGAATTAATGATTTTTTCGTACTCTGCTTTCATCAAGATAATACCGCCACGTGGGCCACGCAAAGATTTGTGCGTCGTTGACGTAACGAAGTCAGCAAATGGTACTGGATTAGGATAGACGCCAGCAGCGATCAGGCCAGCATAGTGCGCCATGTCAACCATGAAATATGCGCCGACTTCTTTAGCGATTTTGGAAAAGCGTTCAAAATCAATGCGCAGAGAGTAAGCAGATGCGCCAGCGATGATCAATTTTGGCTTGCTTTCGCGCGCCAGACGTTCCATGGCTTCGTAGTCGATTTCTTCTTTATCGTTCAAACCGTAAGACACCACGTTGAACCATTTGCCCGACATATTCAATGGCATACCGTGAGTCAGGTGACCCCCTTCGGCCAAAGACATACCCATAATAGTATCGCCTGGTTTCAATACAGCGAAGAACACACCTTGATTCGCTTGTGAACCGGAGTTTGGCTGTACGTTCGCTGCTTCTGCACCGAAAATTTGTTTCAAACGATCAATCGCCAATTGCTCAACTACGTCAACGTGTTCGCAACCACCGTAGTAGCGTTTGCCTGGATAGCCTTCAGCGTATTTGTTGGTCAATTGGGAGCCTTGTGCTTCCATGACTGCGGGTGAAGTATAGTTTTCGGAGGCAATCAACTCGATGTGTTCTTGTTGACGGATATTTTCGGCTTGAATCGCGGCGAGCAATTCTGGATCGATATTAGCGAGAGTATGATTCTTGGAGAACATGGGTTTCCTGTAGAAAAAAGCGTGAAAATTGAAAAATTAGATTGGGACTGATCTGTAAAAATGCGCCAACTTGTGGATACAAGTCTCAATCACTTTTACCATCGGGATACCCAGGCGTACGGCCAGAATCAACATTCGACTCTGCAAATCTCACGCTTCACGATGGAACTCCATCTTCTGTAGACAATCCTTGGATAAAAAATTGCTGCATTTTTCGCCAGTTGCGTGAGACAAAATGGTGACCGAATTTTACGTGAATAGGGGTGTTTCGGCAAGTTGGCTAATGGTAAATACTGCTTTCGATTAGAGTGTAAATAGCAATATTAGCGAGGCCGCGCCAATTCTGATGATTTGAGGCAAGACCTATGACAGGCAATGCTTTTAAAGCAATTCCTCCCCAACTTTGGTAGCGAATTTTCTAGTGTGAGTATGGCTTACTGAGCGGTGGTTAAAAGTGAAATGACAATAAACATGCTTAGATTCATAGGTTGTCGCTTGCTTTAACAAGGGATAGTTGCATGAAATTACGGTTTGATACCATCACTTACACGAGATGACGAAGCCTGATCTTGCAAAAAAGCTTTAAAATGGCGTCTTTACCATTGAATCTTAAAGGCAAGGCACATGTTGGTATTGATAACAGGAGCGAGTTCGGGATTTGGTGAGGCGATGGCGCGTAAGTTTGTGCAAACTGGCCATCGTGTGATTGCCGCAGCGCGGCGTAGGGAAAAGTTGCAGCAATTGCAGTCTGAATTGGGCGAGGCATTGCTCGGTGTTGAACTGGATGTAACCGATAAGGCGTCGATTGCGTCAATGTTGGCTAATTTGCCAGTTGAATGGCGCGACATTGATGTGTTGGTCAATAATGCGGGCCTGGCGCTCGGCGTCGCAGCAGCACAAAATGCCAATCTGGACGATTGGGAAACCATGATTGACACCAATAACAAAGGCTTAGTGCGTATGACACATGCGTTGTTACCGCATTTTATTGACCGCAAGAATGGGGTGATCCTGAATATAGGATCGATTGCTGGCTCGACTGCCTACCCGGGCGGTAATGTCTACGGGGCAACTAAAGCGTTTGTCGATCAATTTACCTTGAATTTGCGAGCTGATCTGATTGGTACTGGGGTCCGTGCCAGCAATATCGCGCCAGGCTTGTGTGGCGGTACAGAATTTTCAAATGTAAGCCTGAAAGGCGACGATGTGGCTGCGGCTAAAGTGTATCAAGGTACACAGCCGTTGACCGCAATGGATATCGCCGAGACAGCCTATTGGATTGCCACCTTGCCACCTCATGTGAATATCAATTACATAGAGATGATGCCGATGTGCCAGGGCTTCGGCTCTTTGGCGATTCAGCGTAGCTAAGCATCAACTCAAAAGCGATTGACTTGATTTCATCAGTCAATAATCAAATATTGTTTTGCCGTAGAAGTAATAATGAAAAATACGTCGATTACCACACATGAATTCATCTGGCCTGTTCGTGTGTATTACGAAGATACTGATGCGGGTGGCGTCGTCTTTTATGCAAATTATTTGAAATTCTTTGAGCGTGCCCGCACAGAATGGTTGCGTGCAATTGGGGTACAGCAAAAGCAAATGGCTGACGAATTTCGTGCGTTGTTTGTCGTCAAAGCGGCTGCGGTCGAGTATCATGCGTCCGCACGTTTGGATGATGAGCTGGTGGTGACGGTGCAGGTCGAAAAGACCGGGCGTGCTTCGGTCGTTTTCTTGCAAGAGGTTTGGTGCGGCGAACGTTTATTGACTAGTGCCAAGGTCACCGCTTGTTGTGTCGATATAGATCAGTGGCGCCCGATACCGATTCCGGAACCCGTGTTAAAGTTGATGAATCCTAAGTTGTTCTTAACTAAGCCTCACTCTGCTGAGAGTGTTAAGTAAGCCAAAATAAGCCAATTAGTTAGTATGATGCGCATTTCGGCCTGATATTGTTGCAATACTTTGTCAGGCATTTTTAGATAGTAGTGTTTTTGTAGAAATTACCATGACAGTTACCCACGATCTTTCATTCTCCGCCTTAATTTTAAATGCCTCACCATTAGTTCAAATCGTGATGGCAATTTTATTGTTGGTGTCGCTGACCAGCTGGAACTATATTTTTAGCAAAATGTTTGCGATCAAAAAAGCCCGCGCGCAAACTGAAGATTTTGAACGTAATTTTTGGGCCGGTGGCAATCTGGTAGAGCTGTACCAGACCGCCGTTGCTAATCACCGCGGCAGTCGTGATAAAACTGGTGCGTTGGAACGCATTTTCGAAGCCGGTATGAATGAGTACCACAAAGTGAAAGCTGCCAATAAGGCGAGTCTGGATGCTGGTGCCATGTTGGATGGTGCGCGCCGTGCGATGCGTGCTTCTTATCAGCGTGAAATGGATCATCTTGAATCACACTTATCTTTTCTCGCATCCGTCGGTTCGGTATCGCCTTACATTGGTTTGCTTGGTACGGTCTGGGGAATTATGAATTCCTTTCGAGGTCTGGCGAATGTCCAGCAAGCGACTTTGAGCGCGGTGGCGCCGGGTATCGCCGAAGCCTTGATTGCCACGGCGATTGGCTTGTTTGCAGCGATTCCTGCCGTATTAGCTTACAACCGCTACTCTCACGATATTGATCGTTTAGCGATTCGTTTTGAAACCTTTATTGAAGAATTTTCAAATATTTTGCAGCGACAATCACGTTAAGCGGATGATCAGGAATGAGTTCTCTTCGTGGCGAACGTAAACGCAAATTTAAAGCTGAAATTAATGTGGTTCCGTACATTGACGTGATGTTGGTGTTGTTGGTGATTTTTATGGTGGCGGCACCGATGACGAATCCCAGCGTCATTAATTTGCCAACGGCGGGTCAGTCGAAACAACCGCCGTCTGATTACATAGAAATCGCCTTGAGTCCGAATGCATCAGCAACAATTAGTATTACGACCAAGGGCAGCGCAAATGGCAATAGCAAACAAGAATCCAAAGAGACTGGGCTTGACCGTAAGCAATTGATGCAGAAACTAAAAGAGTATCATCAAGCTAAACCTGAGTTGTCCGTCATGGTGTCGGCCGACAAGGAAATCAAATATGATGAGGTGATTCAGGTTATTTCCGAAGCCAAAAAGTTGGGAATTAATCGCGTAGGACTCGCCACCAAGTAACGTGTGTCTAATACCTATCTAATGCCTATTGTTTGTAATACTCTACAGCCACTTTTGAACCAAGGATTGCGACGCTATAGTAGCAGGATAGGCTGTATGGTCAGTTTCTTGGTATTAGGTTTGCATGGCGGCATGCCAGTTTATGCAAAACAGGCGCAGCGGTCTTTGCAAGCGCCAACACAGTCGATACAGTCAACACAAGAATCCGCATCAACATCTGCGCCAATTCCAACACAAGCGCAAGAAATACTACCCGCAGTCCGACCACTTAAAATTGACGATGTCCCGATACAGGCGGCTAGACTAACCCGCGTGTATTTACAACTTGATCAGAGTGCTCTGTCTGATCTATTGGAAGAGCATATCCCCGCATTCGCTTCGAATGCCGAAACACAAGTTGTGACGCCTAGTTTTTTGCGTAAGTTGCAAAATGACGTCTCAAGCATTTTGGCGACCGAAGGTTATTTCTCTCCGTTAATTCAGCTGAAAAAAAACAATGACGACACACGTCTTGATGTGCGCGTCGATCCCGGTGTTCGTACTCAGGTTAAAGAAGTGATTTTTAACTTGAGCGGTAGTTTGATGACGGATGTACAGGCTGGAGTACCTGCCGCAGTTGAACGCCAAAAGCATTTAGTTCAAGAGTGGGGACTGCCACAGGGAGCGCCATTTCGGCAAAGTGATTGGAGTCAATCGAAAACAGCCTTGCTGGAAAGCCTGCGCAGCTTATCGTATGCCGGTGCAACTTTGCTTGATAGCCGAGCCAGTATCGATGCCGAAACGAATAGTGCGCTGTTAGAGCTGGACGTCGATAGTGGTGCGGCCTATTTCTTTGGCGATTTACAAGTGACGGGCCTAGAGCGCTATCCGCTTTGGCTGATCGACAGATTTAATCCGCCTAAAAAGGGTGATCCTTATTCTAGTAGCCGTTTACTTGATTTTCAGCGTGCTTTGCAAAATTCGGCTTATTTTTCCACGGTTTCCTTTAATGTCGAACCAGAAGAAAGTAAAGCTCTGGCTCTGCCTATAGAGCTAAGTTTGGTGGAGCGCCAGACCCGTGATTTAATCTTTGGTACTGGTTATAGTTCAAGCACAGGCTTTAGAACCGAAGCGAACTACCGTGATCGGAATATTGGAAATCGAGTCTGGGATTTGCGAGGTGCGATTCGCCTAGAGCAAAAACGCCAGTTGTCTTATGCCGATGTTTTTTTGCCGCCAAAAGACAGGAACAGCTTGGATTCCTTTGGTTTTTTGTTTGACCGTTTGAATGTTGAAGGCTTGTTGCAAACACGTGCGGCGCTTGGCGTAAAAAGAACCACCACACATGGCAAACTCGAGCAATCTCTAGGCATTAACTACACACAAGAACAAGTGGTCGAAAACGACGGCAAAAGTACGGAGTTGCAACGCAAGAGCCGTGCCTTGGTTGGCAGCGTAGGTTGGATTTGGCGCGATGTTGATGATCTCTTTGCGCCTCGTAAAGGACAAAGAGCACAGTTAGATTTGGCCTTTTCTGATAAAGCTTTGATTTCCGATCAGCGATTTGTGCGCTTGTATACCAAATACCAATACTGGTTTCCTGTCGGTCAGCGCGACAGTATTTTGCTACGCACTGAATTCGGTAAGGTTTTTAGTAATGGTGATGGTGGTATTCCTGAAAATTATTTGTTCCGCACTGGTGGTAGCACTACCGTAAGAGGCTATGCCTACCAAAGTCTTGGCGTCAAAAGCGGCGAAGCGGTACGCGGTGGTCAGGTAATGTCAGCTTCGAGTATTGAGTATGTGCATTGGCGTAATGAGAATTTGGGTGTTGCAGCGTTTGTCGATGTGGGTGATGCAGCGAAGGATTGGCGCTCATTAGATAGCAAGCAAGGTATTGGTTTGGGTGCCAGAATTAAGACGCCTGCAGGCCCTATCGCTTTGGACCTTGCGTATGGTCGCCAGGTAAAGAAATTCCGTTTGGACATTTCAATCGCGATCGCGTTCTAGCAGTACGCAAAGATTATGAGCCAAAATAAAACAACCGATCAAACACCAGATTCGCAGCAAACTGCTAGCTCAGATTTGAGCGATATGGGAGCTGAGCTTGCTTTGTCTGCTGGGGCTTTGAGCCCCGCCGCTTCAAAATCTCGAACCCGTTTTGGACGCAGCTTATTCGTCACTTTCTTGCTTTTAGTAACGTGTATTGTCTTGCTGTTTGGGTGGATGTTAGCGACTAATTCTGGTAGTCGTTTTTTGCTTCAAAGTGTGCAAAATTTGAGTGGTGGTCAATTACGTTTTTCTGGTGTGGAGGGGCGGCTCGTAGATCATTTGCAAATTGATGAAGTGATCTATCGTAGTGCAACTGAGCACCTGAGTCTGAGTGGTGTCGATTTGGAATGGAGTCCATCGGCTTTATTGCGCAATCAATTGGCGATTAGCTCTTTAAAACTAAGTTCGATACGCTTGGCGACTAAGCCCGGCAATCAGCCGCTCGCGATGCCGCTGCATTTGAGATTACCGTTAGCGATTGATGTGCAAAATTTCTCAGTAGGGCGTTTGACGATAGCGCAAATACTGAATGATAAAACTGCCAATATTGTGCCTGTGAAAACAGATGAACCAACAGAACAAGTGAAGCTGGTGCTAAGCGCTATCTCGGGAAATATAAGTAGCTCGAATGCTTTGCATCAACTGTCATTGAAATTGAATTCTGATTGGGGCGGACTCACGCTCAAGGGCGAGATCCAAACCAAAGCACCTTATGCCTTGAGAGCTGATTTTGATTACACAGGACAGCCGAGAACAACTCTGCCAGCGATCGCTTTACAAGGAAAGTTGTCCGGCGATTTACAGACACTGCGGCTACAAGCACATTCTTTGTCGTCTGACCTAAAAGCTGACGCCATCACAAAAGCAGCCGAACAAAATCCGAGTGCAGCTTTAGATGTAAGCGTGTCACCGTTCGCCAGTATGCCCTTACGTGCTACGAAGATACAAATTGAGCGTCTTGATCCTCAATGGCTAAATGCAGCTGCACCCAATGCGATGCTGAGCATGAATATTGATTTGCACGCACCCACAGAACTCCCAACGATGCAGTCGACGCTTAAATCCGTTGTAAACGCGAATGAAAAAAAATCGGAGCCACAAAAGAAAGTAACATCCGCATCCGCATCCGCATCCGCATCCGCATCCGCATCCGCATCGTCAACGCCAACGCCAAAAAGTCTCCCCAGCAAAACAAACGCATCCACGATCAATTTAGTCGGTCAAATAGAAATAAATAATGGCGCGCCCCAGACATGGGATAAAAATGGCATTCCTCTACGCGCTTTCCATGCGCAATTGCATTGGCAAGATCAGCATTTAGAGTTGACTAAAAATTTATTGGAATTTGGTAGCGGGCGAGTAGAAGGCAGTGCTAGTTTACATTTTGCAAGCGGAAAAGCCCCTCAGTTTGACGCCAAGTTTTTGTTGAATGACATTAACTTGATGCAAATCGATAGTCGTCTTAGGAACACGCGGATTCAAGGCAAATTGGAGTTGCAAAGTAAACCGGATCGCAGTATCGATTTTCAAGCACGGCTCAGTGATCCACGCGCTAGCTTAAATTCGGATGCCAGTTTCATCTGGAATCAAAATGGTACAAGCGGTAGTTTGAATTTCAAGAATTTTGAATTGGTGGCGGATCAATCCCGTTTTTCTGGTAAAGCAGAATTGAATCTTGAGGGTAATCAAGCCTTCAAGTTACAGGCAAAACTAGAACAGTTTAATCCCGCACATTGGGTCAAGTTCCCAGCTGGGCGTATCGATGCGGAATTGAATGCAACCGGTAATCTCCAACCAAAATCACAAGTAAAGCTACATTTGCCAAGCTTATCGGGTGAGTTGGCGGGCCATAAGCTCGCCGGTGTTGCGCTCCTAGAGTGGCAGCAGGATGTGGTATTAAAAGTGGATCAATTGAATTTATCTTGGGGAGCCAATGTGTTGTCTGCACAGGGGAGTCTCGGCAATGAAAATGACGCTTTGCAGATAAAATTGCAGGCAGAGAATTTGGCTTTGTTTGAGACTTTTACGAATTTTCCTTTAGGCGGTAAAGCGAACTTGAATGCCGATGTCCGTGGCAAATTTAATGCACTAGCGGTCAAAGCTAATCTCAATGCAGAACAGTTGAGACTACCAAGCGGCTTGGGAGTTGGGCAGCTGGAGGGCGATTTTAATCTGGGCGCAGGTAATAGCGGCGCTATGGATGTCGCTCTGACAGCACGACAAATTTATAGTACGAGTGTGAACTTAGCGAAGAGCGGGAATGAAGCGCAACCAGACGTAGAGTCAAAACGGCGCAATTGGGCAGAGCAGCTAAGTCTGCAGGTGCAAGGTCAACGCGATGTACACAAGCTGCAAATAACGACGCAATTTACCAAGACGCGCCAGATAAGGATGCAAGCCAACGGTGCTTTGGATTTGCGTCGTCTTGATTTGCCCTCATGGCGCGGGCAGCTAGAGCAAATGCAAATATCAGGCTTGGTGCCAGCTGCCGCCCAGAGCCTAAAGCCAACAAATTCTGTAAAAATTGCCAATGAGAGTAAAACTGAAACTAAAGCTGAAGCTAAGCCAGATATAGCTTTGTTGGGCGCGCTACCTTTGGCGCTGAGCCCTGATCGGATTAGCGTGGGCGCTGGACAATTTGCCGGCACATTAGGTCAGATTTCGCTACAAAATTTTGAATGGACACCTCAATCAATGGTAAGTAAGGGCAATGTCGATGGATTGCCTTTCATTGAGATCTTGCAATTAATTCAGCCACAAGACCGTTTTGGCGGTGACCTTAAATTAGGTGTGCAATGGGATTTGCAGTTCAAAGATCACTTGCGTGCCGAGCTTAGTATTCAGCGCCAGCAAGGCGACTTACATGTTTTAGATGCCGACGGTACCGGGCAAAAAATGGACTTAGGCTTGAATAATTTTCAGCTTGTATTGAAATCTGCCGGGCTTTTGGCGGGAACTGATGCAGAAAAAATACGCATGCAGTTGCAAACGAGTGGCGCGCGTTTAGGAAACTGGAATGCTAAGTTGGACACGCAAATACGCAAGCTTGGCGACAAGTGGACGTTTTCGTCAGATGCACCATTGCAAGGCGAATTACGCGCCAGTGTGCCTGAACTGCAATGGCTGGTCAGCCAGTTTAGTTCTGATTTTTCTTTGAAGGGCGCGCTCACTGCTGATGCGTTTTTTTCCGGCAGTTTTGATGAGCCTTTATATAAGGCGAATATCGAAGGCAAGGGCTTGGAATTTGCGTTCGCATCGGAGGGACTTTTATTTCCGAATGGTGAGTTAAAGGCGGAGTTGAATGAACAAACTTTAAAGCTGACGCATTTGCGTTTTTCGAATAAGGTCGCTTTCGTACCTAAGCAGGAGCAATTTCAAGACTTGAATTGGACCGGTAAGCAAGGTGAGTTTAACGCCTCCGGTGAAGTGAATTGGCATACGCAAGCAGGTGCGATCAAGGCTGATTGGCAGATGTTTCCTTTGCTGCAAAGAAAAGATCGTTGGTTGGTGGTGAGTGGCCAAGCTAACATTACTCAAGTTGACAATGTTTGGGGACTGGTTGGGAAGTTGAAAGCCGATGCTGCTTATTTCAAATTGCCTAAAATGCCACCGCCGAGTTTGTCTGGTGATGTGTTCGTGTCCAGAGGGCTTAAGCTCGAAGATGAAGATCTGGATAAAGACGCCAATAAAAAGGGTTTTCGTACCAAATTAGATTTGCAGATTGATATGGGGTCGCGTTTCTTGTTCATTGGTCGAGGCATCAATACCGCATTGTCTGGCACTTTGCGCTTGCGTAGCAACGATAGTTCACCGATACATGCCAGTGGTTCGATTGCGACGAATGGCGGCCAATATGAAGGCTACGGGCAGCAATTAGAAATAGAGCGCGGCATTCTTAATTTTCAAGGGGCGCCGGGCAATCCTTCGCTCAATATTCGCGCTTTGCGCAAAGGTTTGGCGGTGGAAGCCGGTGTCGATGTGACTGGCACCGTCGCAAATCCGGTCGTACGCTTAGTCTCAGAGCCGAATGTCCCTGATAGCGATAAAATTTCATGGTTGGTTTTGGGGCGCGAAGCCGATCAAGCTGGTAGCGCTGATGCTTCCTTGTTATTGTCTGCAGCTGGCGCAATTTTCGGTGGTGATGGTAGTCGTAATATTCCCAAGGAGTTAGTGCAGGGCTTAGGCTTCGATGAATTTAGCATAGGTCATTCAGAGAATGGTGGCGCCTCCAAATTGCCAAGTCAAACCGTCGCCGGTGCTACCGATGTCGGTGCGTCGTCGAATGATAAGGTGGTGCGTATTGGATGGCGCTTGCGACCTGGCTTGGTGTTGGCGGTAGAGCGCGGCGTGTCCGATGCCAGCGGTGCGCTTAAGCTGAGTTGGCAATTGACACGCAGAATCAGGATGATAGGTAGTTTTGGTACTGATAACTCGGTTGATATGAAGTATAAGTTTTCATTTAATTAGTTATTGCTATTAGAAATCAGTATTGAAAATTGGTATTAGATACTTCGGCCTGAGTCGCATCGCCTAAGACTACTCGCGGTAGCGCTAAGTTAGCTAGATTTCAGTAAGTCCCGATTCTTTTAGAAGAAGGTTTATAATCACGCGAAAATTGCAAGTCGGTGTTTGATGCCCGTTCATGCAACATCTGTGGAACGATCCGCATACAAATTTGTTTAAAGAATTGATGACAGAATTTACTTACAACGCCATGCCAAGAATCGCGCAGACCGATGCGTCAGTTTGGAAGTCTCTGGCCTTAGCCGCGACGGTGCACCTATTTCTATTGGCATTTCTGTGGGTAGGCGTCCAATGGCAAAGCCAGGAATCGACGGCGGTTGAAGCCGAGGTGTGGGATATGACGGTGCGTCAAGCCGCGCCATTGTCCGTCCCTGAAGTGCCAGTCGAAGAACCAAAAGAAATCGAACCGCCAAAACCAGTGCAGCAAGAAGAAGTTAAAGAAGATCCTGAGATCGCGCTGGAACAGGAAAAAAAACGTAAGTTGGAAGAAAAGAAAAAAATTGCAGAGCTTGAGCTAGCGAAGAAAAAAGAAGAAAAGTTAGCCGAAGAAAAACTAAAAAAAGAGAAGTTGGAAAAAGAACTGCTTGAAAAGAAAAAGTTGGCGAAAGAGAAAGCGGATAAAGATAAGATCTTTCAGGAGGATATGCGTCGTTTGAACGGTCAGGTGGCTAAATCAGGTTCTGGTGGATTTGGTGATGCGCTGAAATCAACCGGTAATAATCGCGGTGATCCAAGTTACAACGCGAAAGTAGCGGCAAAGATCAAAGCGAATACGATTTACCTAGTGAATGATGCTTCTGCGAATAATCCTACCGTTGAATTCGTGATTAATTTATTTCCTGATGGCTCCTTAAAAGGGCCGGTTAAGAAAACCAAATCTTCGGGTAATCCAGCGTTTGACGAGGCGGTGGAAAAAGCGATCGACAAATCGCAGCCATTTCCACGTGATAAGTCGGGCGAAGTACCATCTAGTCTCACAATTGTTCACCGCATGAAAGATTAAAATCGATGAAATCCTTATTAAAAGCCTTGGTGCTGAGTATCGTTGTTCTCGTTTCCGTAGCTGCGCAAGCGCAAATGCGGGTCGAGGTTTCTGGCGTTGGTTCAACTCAGGTTCCAATTGCTATCGCCGCATTTGCCGATGAAGAATTATCACCACAATTGGTTACCAGCATCATTCGTGATGATTTGAATCGTAGTGGCTATTTCAAATTGATCGAAGTGGGCATGGCGATTTCAGAAACCGCTAGCATCAACTTCGATACCTGGAAATCACGCGGTGCAGAAGCCTTAGTGGTCGGCAGTGTACAAAAACGTGGTGAAGGCCGTTATGAAGTACGTTATAAGTTATATGACATAGCAAAAGCCACGATGTTATCTGGCTTTGCGATGGATACACCGAATCCGAAAATTCGCCTAACTGCGCATAAAATTGCAGATGATATTTATGAAAAATTATTAGGCTTACCTGGCATTTTTTCCACACGTATTGCCTATGTGACCAAGGCGGGTCCTGAATATCGTTTGGAGATTTCTGATGCTGACGGTGAAGGCGTGCAAATTGCATTGACGTCAAAAGAACCGATTATTTCACCGATCTGGTCACCAGACGGCACCAAGGTCGCGTATGTGTCGATGGAGTTGAAAAAGCCTATTGTGTACATTCAAAATCTGGTGACAGGACAACGTGTGACAGTCGCCAATTTTAAAGGAAATAACTCCTCGCCTTCTTGGTCGCCGGACGGTAGTAAGTTGCTGGTAACTTTATCCAAAGGGGCAATTGCCCAAATCTATTCAATTAATGCGGATGGCTCTGATGCACAGCGTTTGAGTAACTCCAACGGCATTGATACCGAAGCACGTTATTCTCCAGACGGGCAGAGCATTTATTTTGTCAGTGATCGAAATAGTGGTGCGCAAATTTTTCGGATGAGTGCTTCAGGTGGTGACGCTAAACGCATTACGTTCAAGGGTAACTATAACGTGTCACCAAGAATTTCACCGGACGGCAGTACTTTGGTCTATGTATCGCGGCGTGATGGCGGCGATCAGTTGTATGCATTAGACTTGGTCAATGGGCAAGAGTTAAGACTTTCAGATACCAATCGTGACGAATCCCCAAGTATTGCACCGAATGGCCGCTATGTTCTTTATGCGACTCAAGCGGGGCGTCGCGGTAGTTTAGGAATCGTCTCTACCGACGGTAAAGTTAAGCAGAAATTAACAATCCAAGCGGGTGATATTCGTGAGCCGACTTGGGGACCCTTCATGAAATAGTGGTGGTTTTGCTGTTTTAGGTTACAATTTAGCGTTAGATTTGAATTTTTACTTTTTTAATTATAGTCAGGAGAAAGAAATGCGTTTAATTTCAGCATCAAAAACCGTAGCTTTGTTGCTCGCCAGCGTTGCGTTGATCAGTGCTTGTAGCACACCAGTTAAGTTGGAAGAGCCAGCTA
The DNA here is from genome assembly GCA_963511665.1 of uncultured Undibacterium sp. Lineage (GTDB taxonomy): Bacteria > Pseudomonadota > Gammaproteobacteria > Burkholderiales > Burkholderiaceae_D > Undibacterium. The sequence continues at coordinate 71,443 of CAUPKC010000013.1, read as the reverse complement.
AGATTGTTGAAAAATCACCAGAGCCAGCAAAAACGGTTGATAACCGTGCTGTAGTTCCACAAAAAGCAGCTGAAGTTGATCCGTTGACACAAGGCGCGTTGGCCAATCGTAGCATCTATTTTGACTATGACAGCTATGTAGTTAAAGATGAATTCAAAGCAACTGTTGAAGCACACGCTAAATATTTGGTCAATAACAAAGGTCGTAAGATCTTGGTTCAAGGTAATACTGATGAACGCGGTAGCCGTGAATACAACATCGCTTTGGGTCAAAAACGTGCAGAAGCAGTGCGTAAAGCATTGGCTTTGTTAGGCGTAGCTGAAGCGCAAGTTGAATCAGTTTCTTTGGGCGAAGAAAAGCCAAAAGCAACTGGCGCTGACGAAGCTTCTTGGGCTCAAAATCGTCGTTCCGACATCGTTTACCAATAATCAGTAGAAATAATCGAATTTCGGTTATTTTGCTTATTTTGTTGGTGTAGTAAGTCAAAACGGACTTTGCAGTGTCATACTGCAAAGTCCGTTTTTTATTGTTTGAAGCGTGCCTGAGTCGTGTTCATTCGTTCTTGCACTGAAGTTTTCACAGTTTATGGATTGAGGTGGTTTATGAAATTTTGGAAAATGAATAAGGGTTTGCAAGCATTTTTATTTGCTGCGATGTTGATGCCAACGATTGCTTCCGCGGGTATTTTTGATGACGATGAAGCTCGCAAGGCGATTCTTGATTTACGTACCAAGCTTGCCGCTTTGAGCGCCAAGTTGGACGCCAAATTAGAAGATAAGGCTGACAAAACCAGCGTTCTGGAGTTGTCCAATCAAATCGAGCCACTGCGTGCTGAAATTGCGGGCTTGCGCGGACAGATCGAAGTCTTAATGAATGATTTGGCGAATGCTCAAAAGCGCCAACAGGATTTCTACATCGACCTGGATAAACGCTTGCGTGCATTAGAGCCTAAGAAGCTCACAGTGGATGGGCGTGAGGTCACGATAGAACAAAGTGAGCAACGTAACTTTGATGCCGCTATGAGCTTGTATAAAGCTGGGCAATACGCGAATGCGGCTTCTGCATTTACTGCGTTTACGATCAATTACGCAGACTCGGTATTTGCCAGTCAGGCGCAATACTGGTTGGGCAATTCATTTTATGCGCAACGCGATTGTAAAAATACGATCAATGCCTTACAAACTTTGATGAAAAATCACCCTGACAATGCCAAAGTGCCAGATGCGATGTTGAACATTGCAGCATGCCAGTTAGAGTTGAAAGATAAGAAGGAAAGTCGGAAGACGCTGATGGCAGTGATCGCCAAATATCCTGATACAGATGCGGCACAAGCAGCGAAGAACCGCTTGCCATCGACAAAATAAACTTGCCGTGCAATTGACAGGTGGCTAGAAACCCCCTATAATTTCGTTCTTTCGGGTCGTTAGCTCAGCTGGTAGAGCAGCGGACTTTTAATCCGTTGGTCGCAGGTTCGAATCCCGCACGGCCTACCACGAATACAGAAAAGGACTTAGGTGAAGACCTAAGTCCTTTTCATTTACTAGTAGTTCTTGTCTTTTTAGCTCAAGAACTTGCCGGTAAAAATTAGCAAGTTTTGGGTCGTTAGCTCAGCTGGTAGAGCAGCGGACTTTTAATCCGTTGGTCGCAGGTTCGAATCCCGCACGGCCTACCAAAATTAGTTGTATAAAAAAGGATTACCCGCTTTGGCGCGTAATCCTTTTTTTATTTCTCGATTTATATAAGTGTTAATTTTATGGCGCTAGCTTCAATGAATAAGAAACCCAATATCCTAATTTATGGCGAGGTCTCCATTGATGAGTTCGACGGTCAAAAAGAAATTGGTGGTACGCCATTTAATGTTGCCCGAATGTTGTCGTTATTGGGCAATACGCCATTACTGATCAGCAGGTTAGGGAATGACGATGACGCACAATTAATTCAAGACGAGATGCTGCGCACGGGGTTAATGAGTGAAGGTGTTCAGATAGATACTGTGCATCCCACTGGGAGGATTTTTGCGTCTGTATCGGATAGCGGCGAAACAGACCATCATCGCGTGGAAGTGTTGGGGCAGCAGGCCTATGATTTTATTGAGGAAGTGCCCGTATCTGATTTGCTCGATGAGCATTTTCAGGAAACACCGCCTGACTTGATCTATTTTGGTTCTTTGATGGAAATAGCGCCACAATCGAAGAAAACTTTGCTCTCGTTGCTAGAGTCCGATTTGACTGAGGGTGCGACCAAATTTTTTGACTTGCATTTGCGTGATGAGTCGGTGAATGCCGCTTCAGTCACTGAGGCATTAAACTACGCCGATATCGTGAAATTGAATGAACGAGCGTTACGATTTGTGATTGCTAATTGCTGTCAACAGACATCTTCCTCGAAGTCAGAATTGAGTATGGATATCGCTGGTTTGCAAAGCGCTTGTGAATCGCTAATGGGGCAGTTTTTTATGCAGGCGATTATTGTGACTTTGGGTGAAAACGGCTATTTTTACTTCGATGCCAATGCGCAAATATTGAGTAGTTTAAGTCATAAGCAAGCGCAGCCTGCTTTGACGCCCGTAGTTGATGCCGCTGATGATGCTAGGGCTGGAGATGCAATTGCAGCCGTATTTTTGGCTGCATTTTCGGCTGTATTTATTCACGGCTGGAATCAAAGTTGGCGCATGCAAAAGACGCTGGCGGGCGCACATGAATTTGCTATCGAAATAGCTAAGCTAGCTGATGCAAAGGCGGACAGTACGGCGTTTTATCAAGCTTGGCGCGAGCGTATCGCCGGCTAGGTAGTTCGCTAACATGGTATTTATGTCCCTTTCTTTTGATGTCTTGGGGATAAAGTAAAATAGTATTTTCATTCATTCGAATCTGTATGTCGAAATCAATCAAAGGTTGGCTATGAAATCCGCATCCGTGTCAGTGCAACAGCAGAAAGCAGAAAAGCACGAAATTCGTCCGGGGCAGTCAATAGAGTTGCTGAAAGAATTGCATATCCTGACCCGTGACGGCAAGATGAATCAGGATAGCCGGCGCAAGCTCAAGCAGGTTTATCACTTATATCAATTTATCGAACCTTTGCTGAAGCAGGTATTGGAACATAAAGGTTCAGTTAACCTGGTTGATCATGGTGCCGGCAAGTCTTATTTGGGTTTTATTTTGTATGACTTGTTTTTCAAGGCGCTGGGGGCGGACAATGCCTCCTGTATTTATGGTATCGAAACGCGTGACGAGTTGGTGCTAAGGTCGCGTGAGTTGGCCGATCGACTGGGGTTTCTTGGTATGCAGTTCTTGAATCTGTCGGTTGCGGAGTCGACCAGTTCGGCCGCCTTGCCAGCTCAAATCGACATCGTGACGGCACTTCATGCGTGCAATACCGCGACTGATGACGCAATTGATTTCGCGCTGAAGAAGCAGGCAAAATTCATGGTGTTGGTGCCCTGTTGCCAGGCGGAAGTTGCAGCGGAATTGCGCAAGACTAAAGGTGATGCGGTAAAGAATAATCCCTTGTCTGAAATGTGGCGTCATCCTATTCATACCCGCGAATTTGGCAGCCAGATCACCAATGTCTTACGTTGTCTGCAACTCGAATCGCATGGCTATCAAGTGCGCGTGACGGAGCTGGTGGGATGGGAGCATTCGATGAAAAACGAGCTGATCGTGGCAGAATTTAAAGGTGGTCGCAATACGAAGTCAGCGCAGCGCTTGACGGAAATTTTGAACTCGACGGGCCTGGAAAATCTGCAGCCACGTTTCTTTTTGCCAGACGCACGATTACCAAGTTAAATTGCTTGCGCGAGTTTTGTTAGACTGACATGCTAGGCAATTTGCATTGCCTTGATGTGTCCGCAGTTGAATGTCATGCGTATTAAATTCGTATCGAAGCCGTGTCACATTCGCGTCACAATCAATGATTAATATCATTTATCCTTTTGCATTCACGATGTAAATTGTAGACTTCATACGCTATGATTTACGTTGTCCGTATGTCGGCGCAGACAATTGTGTTTTTGCGCGCACCTCTAATCTGAAGGAATTCCCCGATGTTTGCAGCGGTTGATCTTGGTTCGAATAGTTTTCGCTTGCATATAGGAAGTTATGACGGAAGTGCGATACGCGTGATCAAAAGCGCTCGCGATCCGATACGGCTGGCTGCTGGCTTAGACCCAAATGGTAATTTGACTGCTGAAGCGATGCAGCGGGCGCTTGCCTGTCTGGCGCACTTTAAAGAAGTACTGGCCGAGTTCCCAATAGATGCGGTGCGTGTGGTTGCTACCAACACGATACGTATCGCAAAAAATGCAACTGATTTCTTGCCAGCTGCAGAGGCTGCTATCGGTTTGCCCATAGAAGTGATTTCAGGCGAGGAGGAGGGGCGCTTGATTTATCTTGGTGTTTCTAATTCTTTGGCTATTCCGGCAGAACGTCGCCTGGTGATTGATATTGGCGGTGGATCGACCGAAATTATCTTAGGGCGTGGCCATGAGATTGCCAAGGTCGAATCTTTTCCTATGGGGACGGTGAAGCATAGCGCTAATTTCTTCCCCTTAGGCCACATTACGACAGAGGGTTTTGAGGCTGCGGTATTGTCAGTGCGATCGTTATTGGAAGATGCGACACCAGCTTATCAACCTGAGTTTTGGCGCAACGCTTACGGTTCTTCTGGTACGGTGCGGGCTATTTCTGATGCGCTGTATAAAAATGGTTTTGGTGATGCCGAAGTCACTCTCGATAAGTTGTTGGCGCTGCGAGATTACTGCATACAAAAAGGGGAAATCGATGCTTTGAATTTGTCTGGCATCAGACCTGAACGTGTTGCAATGGTAATTGGCGGCCTAGCGATTCTCATCGGATTGTTTCAGGAGTTAAACATCAAGATATTGCATCCCATCGAGGCAGGATTACGCATGGGAGTGATGTGGGATTTGTATTTGCGATCCACTAAGCGTGACAGGCGCGAACAGTCAGTGCTTGATTTTCTGACTGTTTTCCGTGCTGATGCCGGTCGGGCGAATCTCGCTGCCGATATGGCGCGTTCGCTATTTCTTCAATTGAGGCCCTTGAATGAAAGTCTGAGTAATTACGTGTATTGGAGTGCTCTTTTACATGAGGTTGGCATGGCGGTGTCACACACGGCTTACCATAAGCACGGCAGCTATTTAGTTGAGAATGCGGATATTCCCGGTTTTACTACGCGCGAGCAGAAGCTAATGAGTAAGTTGGTGTTGAGTCAAAAAGGGAATTTGAGAAAAACTGGCGATGCGTTCGCTGATCTTGATTTTGCGAAAGCGGTGTTGGCCTTGCGTTTATCGGTCAGTTTTATGCATTCACGTGTCGAGTTGGACTATAAAGATTTCAGCCTGAAAATGAAGAACAAGATAGAGCTTGAGCTAAAGCAAGATTGGGTTAGTTTGCATCCGACGGTGGCATTTTGGTTGCGCAAGGAAATCGATTGTTGGCGTGAAATTGGGGTTGAATTCGTTGTTCGTGCCAGAGTTTAATTTTTTGGTCTTGATACCCGATTTAATTGAATCTTCGAATTGTTATTGAATTAATTGTGTAAATTGTTTATATTATTTGTGTTGTTTGGGTAATTTGCTTAAATGATCTGTTCAGTTACGCATTTAGTGATGCGCTTAATTCGGCGCTTAATTAGCATTTATTTAGTTCGCGAAATCAATTGCAAAGGAGTTTTAAATGGTTACTACAGTAAAAAACAAAGCGCCGCTCGAGACGAAAGCCCAGGTTGTTCCAGCCAAGGATATCGCCAGTGCGGCAGCGAAACTTGAAGTTATCAAGCCACCTGCATCCAAGCCTGCAGTTAATCCTGCAGTCAAGCCAGCAGTCAAGTCTGCTACTAAGCCAGTTGCTAAGGCCGCTTCTAAGCCTACTGCTAAGCCTGCAAGCAAGCCAGCAAAAAAAGTCGTGGCAAAGAAAGCTGCACCTGCAGTTGCGGCGGCGGTAAAACAGCCGATTGCAAAAGCGAAACCTGCTGTTAAGTCTGTAGCGAAACCGGTCGCCAAGCCTGTCGCGAAAGTTGTGAAAACCAGCGTGGCAAAGCCAACAGCTGCATCAGCGCCGAAAGAAAAGCTCAAGAAACCAAAGTTGGTACGTGATAGTTTTACAATGCCAGAAGCCGAGTATGTGGTCTTGGGTGAAGTTAAAAAACTTTGTATCGCTGCAGGTGTGGAAGTGAAGAAGAGTCAGTTGTTGCGTGTTGGTCTGGTGCTTTTGAAGGGTTCTTCGGTTGCTACTTTAAAGGCAATGATAGCGGCGCTGCCTCCACTTAAAGCAGGGCGTCCAAAAGTAGAAAAGTGAGAAGGATGTCGTAATCAGAAAAGTCTTATTGCGAGAAGCCGCGATCAACATTGATGATCGCGGTTTTTTTTGCTTGAAAATTCTTAATCCGCTTCTATTGCGAATACTGTTCTTGTGTTTTCCTTTTTTTAGTTCAGTGCGTGATCTACAGTGAAAGTAGTGGTGTTACAAAAAAAGACCAAATGTTTGTCGAAATATGGGGGCGAATCGATTTTATTTGAAAATTGTTTTCATTTTATTAATTTTGATGTGCATCGTGATCAATTTTTGGAGGCTACTTTCAAGAAAAATTAAAGCGCTTTGAGAAAAATCCCCAAAAAAACTTAAAGCGCTTTGAATTTTCACGTGAAATGTTGATAACTAAACTCAATAAATGTAGTTTGACTACATAAAAAAATTCAGTTATCTGTGGTTTTCAAGCCACGCAATAGTATAAATCTTCATAGGAGAGGCTGAAAACTTCGGTGAATCTTCAGATATTGCGGTTGACACGTAATTTAGTTTTGGTACAAACTTGCTTCAAGAATTTAATTGGGACAGAACTTAACCAAGTCGAATTCTGATGCAGAAAATAAAGAAGTATTTTGTGATTCCCTCCCCCCCGTAGATTGAAGTGTTACCAAAAAAATATTTGGAGATATGAATGGAACAGAACCTAAATAAGCGCCAACAGGTATCAAGCCTGAACCGCACCATGATGAAGTTGACCCCTATCGCTGCAGGTTGCACCGTGATGCTGGCGTTGGCATCTGGTAGCGTTTACGCACAACAAGCCGAGCCAGCAAAATCAGAAGCGGCAAAAGCAGAAGCCCAGCAAGGCGTTGAAACCGTCGTGGTGACGGGTATTCGTCGTGGTATTGAGGCGGCGATCTCCTTGAAGAAAAATTCCAGTTCTATCGTAGAAGCGATTTCTGCAGAAGACATCGGTAAGTTGCCAGACTCTAGCGTGGCTGAATCCATCGCCCGTTTGCCTGGTGTGACGGCGCAACGTAGCCGTTCTTCTGGTAAAGCGGCTGACATCAGTGTGCGTGGTTTGTCGCCTTCTTTTAACGGTTCTCTGTTGAATGGTCGCGAACAAGCCTCCACGGGCAATGCCCGTGCGCCTGAGTTTGATTTGTTCCCTGCAGAATTGATGGGTTCTGTACTGATCTACAAAACACCGGATGCATCGTTGATTGGCCAAGGTTTGGCGGCGACGATAGATTTGAATACTTTAAAGCCGCTGGATTTCGGCAAACAAGTAATTTCAGCTGCATATCGCAAACAACGTACGGGTGTACAAACGTCTTCTGAGGGTAGTGGCGATCGTATGTCCTTCTCTTACGTCGATCAGTTCGCAGATCGTACGATTGGTTTGTCATTAGGCTTTACTAAGTTCAAAGAAGATGGCGGTGCTCAACAGCGTTTCAATACTTGGGGTGGTTGGTCGCCAGAGGTTGACTACAATGGCGCCAAAGTAAAAACGATTGGTGGTTTCGGTGCTGACACTGAAACGAGCAAGAGTGATCGTGATGGTGCATCGATGACTTTGCAGTTCAAGCCAAACAAAAACTTTAAATCAACAGTTGATTTGTTCTACTCGGCTGGTAGCTCAAGCTTGAAGAAAACAGGCTTGGAAGGTGCTATTGCAGGCTCCGCTGGTGGTTATGATCCTGACGGCGTGTTGTCGAACGCGACTATCGTTAATGGTGTCGTCACTGCAGGTACCTTCAGTAACTACAAAGGTGTAGTCCGTAATCATAAAGAATCTGCCAAAGATAAATTCACATCCATCGGTTGGAATAGTGATTTGAAAGTCGATGCATGGAATTTGAATGCCGATTTGGCCTACTCCAAAGCGAAAAAAGATGCGTCTCGCTATGAAACGACCGCAGGTCAACCAGGTGATGCTAAGAACCTCGCGTCTATCAGCTATACCGGTTTCAACGGTGGTAACTTCAATGACGTGAAGTACACAACTAGCCTGAATTTTGGCGACCGCGCTGTTGCATTGTTGACAGACGTGAATGGTTGGGGCGGTGGTGTTAATTCTCCACAAGCAGGTTATGTAGCCTTGCCAACGGTTGACGATAAAGTGACTAGTTTCCGTTTGACGGCGAGTCGTGATGTTGATTTTGGCCCTATCCAAGGCGCGCGTTTTGGTGTGAATGGTACGGACCGTGAAAAAATCCGTTCTGGTCAAGAAGGTCGTTTGGTCGTGAAAGGTACTAGTGGCTATGCTAGCGCAGCCGTTCCTGGTTCTGCTGTTGGTGTTGCGGGCACGACTGGTTTGCCTATCGTTTCTTTCGATCCAGAAGGCTCATTAGGGACTGTCTATGACCTGGCTCGCTGGGTTGATGCTTCCGTTTTGGCGAAAGACTGGTCTGTGCATGAAAAAGTCACAACAGCTTATGCGATGGGCGATTTAGACGGTCAGATGATGGGCTTGAACTACCGTGGTAACGTCGGCGTGCAGTTTGTACATACTGACCAATCTTCCACAGGTAATCAAGTTGATTTGGCGAACTGTACAGGTATTACAGCGGCGACTTGCCCATCTAGCGTGGTTGCTGGCGGTACGAAGTATTCCAATGTTTTGCCAAGCTTGAATGTCTCCTTTGACTTGGGTGGCGATCAATTCTTCCGTGTCGGTGCTGCAAAAATTATGTCACGTGCCAATATGGATGACATGCGTGCAAGTCAGGCATTTGGTGTAACGACTCAAGGTAATAATCCTATCTTGACAGGTAGTGGTGGTAACCCGAATTTGAAACCATTCTTGGCTAAATCCTTGGATATATCCTTTGAAAAATATTTCGGTAACAAAGGTTACTTCAGCGTCGCGGGTTTCTACAAATCTTTAGATACCTACATCTTCCGTTCACCAACGACATTTGATTTCAAACCTTTTGTAAGCGCTAAGACGCCATTGCCTTTGACGGGTGCTTACAAAGGTTCAACAGTCGGTTTGTTGACTTCACCACGTAATGGCGAAGGCGGCAGCATCTCTGGTTTTGAATTGGCATTGAACGTACCGTTGAATATGGTCACATCTTACCTCGATGGTTTTGGTGTCATGGTCAATCATTCAGATACTTCTAGCCAGATCACATTGCCAGGCTTCGGCTTTAGCAATGTGGCAGTGAGTTCTTTGAACATTCCATTGCCAGGCTTGTCGAAAAAAGTTAGCAATTTGCGTCTGTACTACGAAAAGAACGGCTTCCAAATGGCTTGGGCTGCACGTAAGCGTTCTGACTTCTTAGGTCAGGTCAGCGACTATCAAGACAATATGCAGTTGACGATGGTCAAGGGTGAAACGCTGGTTGATTTGCAAGCTTCATATGAGTTCCAAACAGGCTGGTTGAAAGGTTTGTCTGTGTTGGTTCAAGCGAATAACTGGAATAACACACCATTCCAGGAATACAACACGGATCCTAACGTGATCACCAATAAAGTGACTTACGGTAGAACCTATTTGTTCGGCGCGAACTACAAGTTCTAATTTGAACTGAAATCAGACCCCTGCGCAGCATGGCAGGGGTCTTTTTTTATCTGCTGAATTGTAAGCAATATAAATGAACCGTATTGCTGCAAAAAAAATTGCTGAAAAATTTTTCTACGCTTGTCAGTCATCAAGCTGGCTGCAGTACACTAGGACGCATTGACTAGTGATGAAGTTAAAAAGAAATTTTCCATCAGTTTTTTTAAGAGTGAGAACTCAAGATGAATAATGCATTGATTAAAGACGTGGTGATTGTCGGTGGTGGTACTTCGGGATGGATGACTGCAGCGGCGTTAGCAAAAGTCCTGCAAGGGCAATACAAGATACGTGTGATTGAATCAGATGAAATTGGTATCGTCGGCGTTGGAGAAGCGACGATTCCAATGATACAGCGCTTTAATCAAGTCTTAGGCATCGATGAAAATGAATTCTTGCGCGAGACGCAAGGGACTTTTAAATTAGGCATAGAATTTGTCAATTGGGGCAAACTTGGTGAACGCTACATGCATGGTTTCGGCACCATAGGCCAGGATACTTACACCGTCCGCTTTGATCAGTACTGGCAGAAATATCATCAGCAAGGTAAGGCCGCGCCACTAGAGGAATATTCGATCACCCGCATGGCGTCCAAGGCAAATAAATTTATGCCAGCTAATCATGATGTGCCGAATTCGCCTTTGAATCAAATTGCTCATGCCTATCATTTTGATGCCAGTCTGTATTCTAAATTTTTACGCAAATTTGCGGAGAAAATGGGCGTGCTTCGTACCGAAGGCAAAATTACTCAAGTTAAACAAAGAGACGTTGATGGGTTCATTGAGTCTGTCGTACTAGAAAATGGCGAGACTGTTACGGGTGATTTGTTTATCGACTGCTCTGGTTTTCGTGGCTTGTTGATTGAACAGACTTTGAAAACTGGCTATGAAGATTGGACGCATTATTTGCCGTGTGACCGTGCTCTGGCTGTGCCCTGTGAATCCGCGCCAGTGTTGACGCCGTATACACGTTCCACCGCCCATAAAGCTGGTTGGCAATGGCGCATTCCACTACAACACCGCATTGGCAATGGCCATGTATTTTGCAGTCAATTCACCAGCGAAGATGAAGCTGCCGCGACCTTATTGGCAAACCTCGATGGAAAGCCGCTGGCCGATCCGCGCTTGCTCAAATTTAATACCGGCATGCGTAAAAAGTGCTGGAATAAAAACGTGGTGGCGATAGGTTTGTCTAGCGGTTTTTTAGAGCCGCTAGAATCAACCAGTATCCATTTAATCCAAACTGCGATTGCCCGGTTGATCAGTTTCTTTCCCACTCAAGCATTCAACGAAGTGGAGATGGATGAATACAATCGTCAGAGCAAATTCGAATACGAACGCATCCGTGATTTTGTGATTTTGCATTATAAATTAAATCAACGTGAAGATTCTTTGTTCTGGAAAAACTGCGCGCAGATGGCGGTGCCCGAATCCTTAACGCACAAAATGGAAATGTATCGCGCCAGCGGTCGTTTGTTACGTGTTGCCGACGAATTGTTTGCCGAGATAGGTTGGTTGCAAGTTCTGGAAGGGCAGAATATGCCCGTCGAAAGCTATCATTCTCTAGTCGACTTACAGACCGAAGCGGATACCTTGGAATACCTGGAAAGCGTACGAGATGTGATCGCCAAATGCGTCAATGTGATGCCGGATCACGCGGCCTATATCGCCAAACATTGCGCCGCGCCTAAGATGTAGTTGGTGAAAAAAGAACAGTAATACTAGAAACTAATAGTAAGAAATTTTGAGGGGACACTATGCAACAACTAGCAAAACCAAAGCTGTCATTCTGGCAGATCTGGCACATGAGCTTCGGCTTCTTTGGTATTCAATTTGGCTTTGCACTGCAAAATACCAATACCAGTCGTATCTTTTCCACCTTGGGCGCGGATATCGACAATTTGTCGATACTCTGGTTGGCAGCACCGATTACGGGTTTGCTGGTACAGCCCATCATTGGCTACCTCAGCGATAACACTTGGCACCCAGTATGGGGGCGTCGTCGTCCGTTTTTTTTCATCGGCTCTGTGCTAGCTTCAATCGCTATGTTCCTGATGCCTAACTCCAGCATGTTGTGGATGGCGGTTTTTGTGTTGTGGTTGATGGATGCCTCCATCAATGTGTCTATGGAACCGTTCCGTGCTTTCGTCGGTGACAAACTCGATGCTAGTCAACAGACCGGCGGGTTTGCCATGCAAACTTTCTTCATTGGTTGCGGTGGCGTGATCGCCTCTTTGCTGCCAACGATTTTTACTGATTATCTAGGTGTCAGCAATGTGCCTGTGAATGGTGCGATTCCAGATACGGTACGTTACTCATTTTATGTAGGCGGCAGTGTCTACTTTTTAGCGGTAATGTGGACTGTATTATTGAGTAAAGAAGATGCTCCAGCCGACATGGAAAAATTCTTGGCAGAACGTGCCGCAAATAAAGGCATGGTCAATGCGATCAAAGAAATTCTCGGCGGATTTTTGAAGATGCCAAAGACCATGGTGCAACTCGCCATCGTGCAGTTCTTCACTTGGGTCGCCTTGTTTGCGATGTGGGTCTACACCACACCATCGATTGCAGAAGTCGTCTTTCATTCTACTGACGCACAATCTAGTGCTTATCAGGAAGCAGGCAATTGGGTAGGGATCATGTTCGCGATGTATGGCGGTGTGTCTGCCATCGCGGCATTCCTGTTGCCTATGCTGGCAAAACTGACGAGTCGTAAAATGGTACATCTCATCTGCCTGACTATAGGTGGTGTCAGTCTGATTAGTATCTTTGCGATTAGCAGTAAAGAAATGTTGTTGCTGCCTATGGTTGGTGTTGGTATTGCCTGGGCCAGTGTATTGACCATGCCCTACGCAATTTTGGCGGGGGCTTTACCTGCAAATAAAATGGGCTACTACATGGGGTTGTTTAACTTTTTCGTTGTGATTCCGCAGATTGTCGCAGGCGTGGTGCTCGGTGCGATTTTAAAACACTTCTTTGCCAATCAATCGGTCAAAGTATTGATGTTGGGCGGCGCGTGTATGGTGCTGGCGGGTGTGTTGACTTTGTTTGTGCAGGATGAATTTGAGGCGAAGAAAGCAAAGTGATTTTATCTACTTGAGTTTTGGGCAAAATCTGAAGATAAGGCCCAAATCTCAATTGCTTCTGCATTTCCGCCCATTAGCTATTGTTATTAACAAAAGGAATCACCGATGTTACGTAAGACTCTGATTTGCGTGTCCTTATTAAGCTTGAGTTTGAGTCTTAGTTTCAGCTCAAGTGCGGTCAACAATACTGCCGTGCAAAAAAAATCAAGCCAAAAAAAAGCAAACGACAAACCCTTCTTGTGGAATAACGCGACTGTCTATTTTTTGCTCACAGATCGTTTCCATAACGCCGATAAGAAAAACGATTTGGCTTACGGCCGCAAAGCCGATGCCGCGCCATTGCGTGGATTTATGGGCGGGGATCTGAAAGGGGTGACGGCTAAAATTAAAGACGGCTACTTTGGTCGCCTGGGCGTGAACGCGCTTTGGATCACGCCACCTGTAGAGCAAATCCATGCCGGTACTGATGAGGGAACGGGTAAGTCCTACGGCTTTCATGGATATTGGGCAAAAGACTTTACTAAGGTCGATGCCAATCTCGGCACAGAGCAAGATTTTCGAACACTAGTCGATACCGCACATCAACATGGCATACGCATTTTGCTCGATGTGGTTATGAATCATATTGGCCCAGTGACTGAAGTTGATCCTGTATGGCCAGCCGACTGGGTACGGACTGGTCCGCCTTGTGATTACAAGAATGCTGATGGTGCGATCAAATGCACCTTGGTCAAAAATCTGCCTGACTTCTTGACCGAAAGTGATAAACCGGTGGCGTTACCAGCTCAGTTAGTGAGTAAGTGGAAGCAAGAAGGGCGTTACGAAAAAGAAGTGAAAGAGCTCGATGATTATTTTGCGCGAACCGGATTTCCGCGTGCGTCTCGTTACTATCTGATGAAGTGGCACACAGATTGGATTCGACAATATGGGATAGACGGTTTCCGTGTTGATACAGTTAAGCATGTGGAAGAATCAGTTTGGAAAGAACTCAAGCAAGAAGCCAGCATTGCATTCGAAGAATGGAAGCAAGCGCATCCTAAGAAAAAACTCAGCGACGATGCCTTTTTTATGACCGCTGAGGCTTACAACTATCCTATCAGCGATGGTTTACTGTTTCGTATGGATGGTGGTAGCAGGATCAATTATTATGCTCACGGTTTCGATAGCATGATTAATTTTGGCTTTAAAACAGATGCGCACAAACATTACGAAGCATTGTTCAGCAGCTACGCTAATTACCTGTCGCAAGATCTTAAAGGCTATTCTGTGTTGAATTATATTAGTTCACATGATGATGGCAGTCCGTTTGATCCCGCTCGTTTGCAAGTCTTCGAAGCAGCAACTAAATTGATGCTCAGTCCTGGCTCAGTGCAGATTTATTATGGTGATGAAATCGCTCGTCTGCTCAATGTGGCAGACGCGCAAGGGGATGCCAAATTACGTTCTATGATGGACTGGACGCTTTTGAAAAAGAAGCTAGCCATCCCATCCATTTCGACAGGGCAGACTTACCAGGATTTGCTCAAGCACTGGCAAAAGTTAGGACAATTCCGCCAAGCGCATATCGCGGTCGGTGCAGGTGACCATCAACAGCTATCGGCTGCGCCTTATGTGTTTAAACGTAGCTATGCAAAAGACGGTTTGAGCGACGCTGTTGTCGTTGCTTTAAATTTGCCAGTCGCAGTTAAGCATAGCATCGCTGTCGGTACTGTATTTAAGGACGGCGAGACAGTAAGAGATTATTACTCAGGTCAGACTGTGATAGTGAAGGCAGGCAAAGTTGAATTGACGGGTAAGTACACGATCGTGTTGTTGGCGAAGTGATTCTTTCATGATCTAGATTAGGTAAGCTATGAATAAGTATTTCCCTCTATCTGTCTTCGCTAGCGCAATTGCGACAGGTTTTTTATCTGCGTTAAGTGGGCAGGCACAGGCGCAAAATGCACAGCGTCATATTGAGCAAATCAAGCACACCAAAACCTATTTAGAAATACGTACGAATGACGGTCAGTATCGCATCACGCCGTATTCGACCGAGGTGTTTGAGACTAGTTTTATTCCTAAGGGAGAAGTCCTTAGCGAACTGGTTCAACACTCGCATGGAGTGGTGGCGAAACCCAATGCAGTAAAAATTCGTTACAGCGAAACGGCCGACAAGCTGGAATATGCCAGTGCGGGTTTAACCGTCACGATTCAGAAGTCGCCATTTCAAATTAGCTATAGTTATCAAGGTAAATTACTTACTTCGGAAAAGCTGGGTTACGAAAAAATAGAAACGGCAAGCGGCGCCAACGCAGAAGAAAATAAAGAACGTATCAGTTTTAATCTGGATGGGCAGGAAGCACTTTACGGTGCGGGCGCTCGTGCGCTAGGTATGAATCGTCGCGGCAATCGCTTGCCTTTGTACAACAAAGCGCATTATGGCTACGAAGAAAATTCTTCGCAGATGAATTTCGCTATTCCGCTTGTGTATTCATCTAAGATGTACGGCATTCATTTTGACAATGCCGCTATCGGCACACTCGATCTCGACAGTAAAAAAGACAATTCACTCGTCTATGAAACCATCAGTGGTCGTAAGACTTACCAAATTGTTGCAGGAAAAGATTGGGCGAGTGTGGTTGGTAATTACACTCAGTTAACGGGGCGCCAGCCATTGCCACCACGTTGGGCATTCGGTAATTTTGCCAGTCGTTTTGGCTACCACTCCGAAGCCGAAGCACGTAAAGTAATTGCTCAATTCCGTACCGAGAATATTCCCGTTGATGCGATTATTTTTGATCTGTATTGGTTCGGTAAAGAAGTCAAAGGCACCATGGGTAATCTGGCGTTTGATAAAGACAATTTCGCCAATCCTAAAAAAATGATCGCCAATTTTAATCAACAAGGTGTCAAGACCGTGTTGATCACTGAGCCTTTCATTTTGACGACCTCGAACCGTTGGCAAGAAGCGGTACGTAAAAATATTTTGGCAACCGATAAAGACGGCAAACCCTTCACTTATGATTTTTACTTTGGCAATACAGGTCTGATCGATTTGTTTCAACCAAAAGCACGCGACTGGTTTTGGAATATCTATAAAGACCTGGCTGATATGGGTGTGGCTGGGGTCTGGGGCGATTTGGGCGAACCAGAAGTTCACCCTTCCGATCTGTTGCATGCTAAGGGCAAGCTCGGCGCAGATCAGGTTCACAATATTTACGGTCATGAATGGGCAAAATTGGTGGCGCAGGGCTATCAGACCTATTTCCCGAATCAACGCCCCTTTATTTTGATGCGCGCCGGTTATTCAGGTTCGCAACGCTTTGGTTTGATTCCTTGGTCAGGTGACGTAAATCGTACTTGGGGTGGACTGCGTTCACAACCAGAAATAGCGCTGCAAATGGGTATGCAAGGTTTGGCGTACATGCATTCAGATTTAGGTGGTTTTGCTGGCGCGAATCTGGATGACGAGTTGTACGCGCGCTGGTTGCAATATGGTGTGTTCCAACCGATCTTTCGTCCTCATGCGCAAGAAGACGTCCCCCCTGAGCCGATCTACCGTGCCGAGAAAGCGAAACAATTAGCGAAGGCGGCGATTGAATTACGCTATCGACTACTGCCTTACAACTACACCTTGGCATTTGATAATCAACAGCAAGGTTTGCCTTTGATGCGCCCCTTGTTTTTTGCCGATCCTAATAACCTTAAGTTGGCAGCGCATTCCGCTTCGTATTTGTGGGGCAATGACTTTTTAGTACAACCGATTATGAACGCTGGTCAGCAACAGGCAGATGTTCTATTACCACACGGCGCTTGGCTCGATTTTTATACTGGCGAGGTCTATCAAGGTGGTGCTAGTCATACTGTTAAAGTGAGTGAACAACATATTCCCGTGTTTGTCCGCGCAGGGGCATTTATTCCTATGGCTGCAGCTATGCAAAGCACGCAGTTTTATCAGGATCAACTACTCGATCTACATTACTACCATGATGCCAGCGTGGCAAAGGGTAGTGGCAAGATGTATGAAGACGACGGAATAACACCGAATGCTTATGCCAAAGCCACTTATCGTTTGACACAATTTAACAGCGACTATGATGCGAACAACGCGCAATTGCAAATCCAGATTGCGCAGCATCACGGTAAGAAAATGAAGGCCTTGGACAAGCAAATTACCTTATACATACACAATGTGGTTCAGGCTCCGCAGCAAGTGAATTTACTAAGCTCGACTGGGCAGGTTGGTACGGCGATGAAATTTGAATGGGATGCCAGTAGCAAGATTTTGAAAACACAGATAACTAATAAGGCGAATTCGTCGAATTTAATTCGTGTGAAATGGTAATCGACACACAGTAATTTGGCCTACGAGTTGTGCTTATTTTGAGCTTATTTGGAACATAGTGTTAGCTTAGTTTTAGCTTAGTTTTTGCTTAGTTTTAGCTTAAGGTGCAAGTCTGAAAACACTTGTACAGTCAGCGGCATAGCATTACACTTCTTTTCTTTTTGGAATGGCATATCGCGAATAGCGACGCAAACTTGATCGGCACCATGAACCTTAAAAACCTGGCACAGAATCTCGGCATTTCAGAAACGACGGTGAGCCGTGCTTTAAACGGTTATCCTGAAGTGAGTGAACGCACACGTCAGCGCGTGTTGGCTGCTGCCGAACAGTTTGGTTATCGACCTAATCCCATGGCGCGTAGCTTAGCTTCTGGGCGTACTAATGTCGTTGGCATTATTCATCCCTTGGTGGCGAATGATTTGGCCGATCCTATGTTCATGCAAATCATTGCTGGCATGGTCGAAGCATTGGAAGAACGCCAAATGGATTTGGTGATGGCGCCGGTGTCTCCCGCGAATGAATTACGCTCTTACGAACACATGGTCAAAGAGCGTCGCGTCGATGGCTTGATCGTTGGACGTACTAGACTCTACGACGAGCGTGTCGCTTATTTAGCCAAACATGGTTTGCCTTTTGTGGCGCATGGACGCACCCGCGTTAACGAGCCACATGCATGGTTTGATTACGACAATGAAAGTGGCATGCGGGTTGCGGTGGAACATTTGCTTGCGCATGGACATCAACGCATCGCGTTAATGAGCGCACCATTGGAAATGAACTTCGCACGTCAGCGCTATGATAGTTTTCAAAATGTGATGCTCGCCGCTGGTCTTCGCCCCAATCCCGATTACCTCAAAGATAATTCTAATGACAGACGTGGCGGTTACGCCGCCATGCAGCAATTACTTGCGAGCGGTACATTACCTAGCGCCGTCATTGTCGACAATCATATGGCCGGTGTCGGTGCGATGCGTGCCTTGCTCGATGCTGGTATCGCTATCGGTAAGCAAATGTCTATTATCGTGTGGGGCAAAATGGAAGACTCATTGGCCGGCTATCACGTCACAACCATAGAGCAGCCGAATCCTGATTTAGCCGGTAAAAAAATGGTTGAGATGCTGTTAGCTCTACAAAATGGTGCCGCACCATCTGATTTGCAAGTCTTGTGGCAACCTGTGTTGATTGCGGGTGAGACAGTCAGTCAGGCTAATTAGGCATTGTTGAGTAGTGTTGTATCTTTCAGCGCCATAATTTCAATATCAATTCATATGTCAGGCAGTCTCCATGAGAGCAGCGCTACAACAAAAAATCATCAACGTGTGTAACTCAAAAATTGCGCAAAAAGACGAAAACGTTGGATTATCCTTTTACGCATTTTTCGCGAATAAAAACGATGACCCTGAGCTCCTCATGGAAGCCGCGACTTGGTGGATCATGACGCATCGCTTAGATCATTTTGAAAAAGCCGTGAAAATCAGACAAATGGTGGCAGCAGAAATGATGTGAACTCCTAATGCGACAAAAAAACAAGCCCCAACTAGTGGCCCATGTCGTTTAGATAAACTGAAAAGCTCAAGTTTGACTTTCCCGCGCAGGCGGGAATCCAGCGGCTTCATCGCTTGGAGACACTAAATTCCGGTCCTGACTCAAACATTCGAGGGCATGTTCTGAGCGGGAATGACCGTTCAACTTGTAGAGCTTAATTGAACCCAGATTTTCCATTAGGCGCGTCTTCGATGCTATTTGAGCGCTGGCGGCGCATTTTCGGTCATTTTTTTCGTTCTTCGTTGCAAATGGCTAGCTATTTGCGCCTCATTCACGTAAAAACTGCCTCGAAAAGTGCATCCACCATCATCTCAAATCCTAATGGAAATTCTGGGGTGAACCCAATTGCAGCTAACAGCGCAAAAACAATCGATACGTAGTTTAATTTTTTGTGTATTCAGATTATTATCTCGTCTACACTAGATCAATCACTTTCGTAAGCTATGCAAAATTCCTCAAATATCTATTTAATCGTGGGTGCAGGATTCACGACGATCGCCGCTCTATTGCATTTTGCTTGTATCTTATTTGGTGCACCTTTGTATCGCTTTTTAGGTGCGGGTGAAACCATGGCTCGTATGGCGGAACGCGGACATTCTTATCCTCATGTGATGGCATTGATCGTCGGTACTGCATTGTTAGTCTGTGCCGCCTATGCTTTGTCGGCAGCCGGTGTGATTATGCGCCTACCTTTGTTGCCTTGGATTGTGTGCGGGATCATCGCGGTGTTTCTTTTGCGTGGGCTGGCATTTCCATTGTTGATGCCACACTTCCCTGGTAATAGCACCGTATTTTGGATCATCAGCTCAGGTGTATGTTTGCTGATTGGTGCTTTGCATTTTATGGGCTTGCGTCAAGTATGGAGTCAACTGGTATGAAAAATGATCGAGTAGCAGCGCTATTGCAAGATTTGAGTTTGGTCAATGAGTATAACCATGCGCTCGTGCAAGCCGTGCGTCATTTAGTTTTGAGTTTGGGGAAAGATGTGGCCGAAGAAGTGAAGTATGGAGGCATACTTTTTTCCAGGTCGCAGGCATTTTGCGGCGTGTTTGCGTACACCAATCACATCTCTTTAGAATTTGGCGATGGCGCGAATTTGCCCGATGTTTACGGTTTTCTGGAAGGCAAAGGTAAGCAACGGCGTCACATCAAGCTCACCACCTTAGATGAAATAAAAGACCGGCAAATCTCACATTATGTGCAATTGGCTTATGCCGCTGCTGATTAAAACAGATAGTAGAGTAGGTAAAAAATCGCCTATACCATTTAAAGTATCGGCCGCAATGGCAGTAACTGCATCAACCAGACTTTAAAACGTTTGCCTCGTCCGACGAATTGATCAGGATCTTCGCTTAGCGCATTCCAGCTATTGCTCGGTTTCATATCATCACGAATTGCTTTTGCCAGTTGTGTGGCGAGTTGTTCGTTATGGATGACAACGCCCACCTCGGTATTTAGATTCTCGGAGCGAGGATCAAAATTAAAGGTGCCAATGTACGCAATTTTTCCATCGACCACCATAGATTTTGCGTGCAGGCCAAAGACGGCTGGTTTGAATTTGTCTATCACGGGCGAGGTCAACAGCTTGCCACGACTTTCGGCATCGGGGCGAAACTCAAAAATTTGCAAGCCCATCTTGAGTAATTCTTCACGCTGATTCCGATAGCCACTGAAGGCTTGCAGATTATCTGTTGATGCCATGGAGTTTGTGTTGACGATAATTTTTACACCGCGCTTGATGCTCTCTTGAAGTAAGGATTTCGCTTTGTCGGATAAAATAAGATAGGGCGATTGAATAATGATTTCTTTTTGCGCACCACGCACTAAAGCAGCTAAGGCACGCGAGCTATCACCACTACCTTGTAAGCCGTCTTGATTATTTTTGCCCGGAATGTCGTGGATAAAATCGACTTTAGTCCATACCATTTCTTGTGCGATGCGTTCAAACGATTGAGGAATATTGCGTATGGCTTGTTTTAACTGTGGATCAAAATTCTCATCTTGATTCGCGTAGATATGTAACTGTTGGTAAATCGTTTGTACCTCTTTATCGCTGATATCGACGGCATTCTTCATAAAGCGATGATGTGCGAAAATAGTTTCGACCGGTACGCTTAAATCATGTTTCCAAAAATTTTCAAAATTGCTGCTGACCACTTTCACCGCTGCGCCTAGAATTAGCGCATCGCGATCACGAAAGTTGGATTCGTGATGAAAGTTAAAATATTCACTGGCCATGTTTCTACCACCCGTGATCGCAACGGCTCCGTCGACCACAAATACTTTGTCATGCATACGTTGATTAGCCGATTTAAAATCAGTAATGATGTTCCATATACGTTGTCCGATATGGCTGCCCACTCTGTGCTTAGGGTTGTAAATGCGGATTTCAACCTTAGGATGTTTGGCAAGCGCCAGTAAAGTCTTGTCAGCGGCATCAATCAATAAGTCATCGACAATGACACGAACCTTCACCCCTCGATTGGCGGCTCGGATCAGCGCCTCAGACGCGAGTGTGCCGATATTGTCGGTGCTCCATATAAAGTATTGCACCTCGATGCTAGTCGTTGCGTGGTCTGCGAGCCAGGCACGTGCCAGCAGTGCCTCTATACCATTTTCTAAAATATAGGCGCCAGTTTCTTGCGGATGGGATGCGGTGATGCTACGAAGGTAGTCGGTGAGCGACCAGGTTTTTGCATTTTCTCCTGCGGGCAAAGGTAAATTGAATTCCGCACTCGCCACTGGTGCATCGACCAGTTTGACGCTTTCATAAATGGCTTTTGCTTCCGGTGTTGGTCTATCGAGATACCAAAAAAGTCCTAACAGACCGAAGACGACGAGATTGAGTTTAAGTTTATTGGCAGGCG
Source organism: uncultured Undibacterium sp. (assembly GCA_963511665.1). Taxonomy (GTDB): domain Bacteria; phylum Pseudomonadota; class Gammaproteobacteria; order Burkholderiales; family Burkholderiaceae_D; genus Undibacterium. The sequence continues at coordinate 49,785 of CAUPKC010000013.1, read as the reverse complement.
TCATGGCGGCTATTAGCGGTATGGGCATCGTTGGATTTTAATTGACCATTTTATATTAGATTGAAGGTTTGGCGTAGCACTGTCTGTCTGCTGCATGTTCGTTCGTGAGTATCGGTTATAGATACTTTTAGGGGTATTTTCCGTCACTTTTCACATCGAGGTTTTGTTTTGTAAGTGCTGGCCTCATGCTCAACTCTGTTTTCGCGATAGGCGGCATTGAGTCGTTAAGGAGACTCGATAAGTCAATTAGAAAACACCAATAAATTGATTAAATAAGGATGGGTGAACTTATGCAAACAGAGACCGTGCTTCAGAATTCCAACTTAGCGACAGAATTTGTACTACAAGCGCCGGAGACGATTAGCGTTGTAAGTGAAGACGTCGCCAGAACTGCGCTTCCTTTGAGTGCCGATATGCAAAATGCGGTGGAAGAGCAGGTTGATCGCTTTATGCAAGGGCTATTGAGCGAGGATGTGCAAAGCGATGCGTTTCGTCAGCGGCTGGACAGCGCATTCGCCTTAGGGCGTGAGGAAATCTCGATCGCCTCTAGCTTGATGCAAGGGCGCTTGTTACAAGCCAACTTTATGGACATGGAAGACAGCTCGGCATTCAAAGCAATACAAGAAATGCGGGGTCATCTTGATGCACTTAATCCTGGTAAAGAAGGCGATTTGTTTCAGATACAAAAATTCCTAGGCTTCATCCCGTATGGGAATAAATTGCAAACCTACTTCCGTAAGTATCAAGGTGCTGCGGGTCAGCTACAAAAAAGTATGCAGCAATTATATTCGGCGCGTGATGACATGCAGCGTGATGTGATCGATATTGAAGCGACACGTGTCAAGCTCTGGGATGCGATGCAAAAACTGAAGGCAGCGATCCATTTTGCAGAATGTCTGGATAGCCGTTTGCAGCAGCGAGTCATTGCTTTGAAAAATACGGATGCACAACGCGCTAAAGCTTTGGAGCAAGAAGTGTTGTTCTATGTAAGGCAAAATCTGCAAGATATGCTGACTCAGCAAGCCGTTTGTACTAATGGCTATTTAGCCTTGGATGTCTTGAAAAAGACAGGCAGAGAAATGATGAACGGTTGTAGTCGTGTTGCAACGACTGGTATGAGTGCCTTAGCGGTCGCACAGACGGTAGCGCGCGCGACTGGTAACCAAATTAAAGTGATGGATGCTTTGACCGGTATAAATAGCACGATAGAAAATCTGATGACGGAAACGGGACGACAGTTGAATCAACATACCGACAGAGTCGGGCAATTTGCGCAAAATCCTATGATAGGGATTGATAAATTGAAAGACATGTTTGATCAGACATTTAAGGCGATGGATGCGATGGATAGTTTTCGCAGCAAAGCGATTGAAGTCATGGGACAGAACAATCAAATCATTCAACAGCAATGCGCGAAAGCAGAGCTCTATTTAGACAGACATCGTCAACAGCAGGCGCGTGAAGCCAGTAGCTTAAATACCAGTGGCCCTGTGCATTTGTGATGATATAGTGAGAAGGTAATTTGTAATTGATCGTAACAGCAACTGCAACTGCAACGACAACGAATGAACGATAGATTTATTTTTGGAGAAACTGAGATGGCAACAAAATACATTATGCAACGCGATACCAACGGATGGCGCTTACAAGTGTGGATGTCTTTTGGACTGGCGATTGTGGCTTGTGGCGCGGGAGTAGTTCAATTGCCGGGGCAAGAGTTAGATCGCGCATTTTTAGCACTGGGTTTATTTTTTAGTTTGTTTGCCAGCTTTGCAGTGGCAAAAACAGTTCGCGATAATCGCGATGGTCAGATAGATACAGCATCATGGGTGATGACCGTATGGATCGCATTTTCTGCGGCAGTATTATTAACTGCTTGGGGTCTGTGGCGTATGAATATTCCAGCTTGGGAAAAAAATTATATGCTGGTTAGTTGGCTGTTTCTGATTAGCGCAAGTTTTACTTTAGCAAAAACTTTGCGTGATGCGCATGAGGTGGCATTGATGGAGCGATCTAGCTTACAGGTGCAAGAGCAAGAATTCAAAGTACAATAAAGGCGCATAAATTCGCTTTAGTTCATACTATTTAGCCCTGATTTTCTCTTCTAAAAAACGCTGTTGTTGCACCAGTTGCTCAGCAGCGTTTTTTGTTAACTGCACTTCATGTTTGCTTAACTCGGCTTGTAACAGCGCTAGCTGCTGTTTTAATAAATCGCTGGCAGTATGATCTGCTGTGACGCGTTGACTGGAGCGCATACCGGCAGGAACGCGCAAATAACTTTGTAAGCTATCTGGTAAGTAGCGACGCAGACTTTCCCTCAAATAGTGGCGGTCATCTATGCTGCAATGCTCATCTATGTTCAACTTGCGTGCGATCACTGCGATGTTGATAATCTGGCGTTTGAGTTGCAGCAGTTGTTGATAGATATCTTCGTCTACCTCCTCGTCTAGGCTCTCTAGTGCCTGATCGAAAGCCATGAGGCTGGCATTATCAAACAAGGCTGTCGTCGATATACTTGCGCCTGACTTCCATTTTGCTTTTCTATTTGTATGCCACCATAGACCCACTCCACAAGCGAGTCCAATCCCTGCGACGCCAGCCATCAGCGCTGATTTTTGTATCGCGGCCAGTAATCCGGTCAGCGTGGATAGGGTAAAAATGACGCCAACGAAGATGCTTGCGGGCGTGAATTTCTTAGTTTCTTTGCCGTTTTGCGATAAGCGTATTTGTTCGCTTAAAGGAATGCCGAAGCGATGCTTGGTGCGCAATGCCGCCAGACGCTCTTGTACAACGGCGGGGACAGGCGTTTGCTCTTCTTGTAACTTCGCACTGTTACGGCGATTGATTGGCCGGTCCGCAGTAACGTATTTGGGATCAAGTGAGGTCATGAGCTAAATGCCTGTGGAGTAATGGTCGTTTGAGTGCAATGAAATCAGATGCTCAAAATGATTCATCATCATAGCATTGATTGAAATTGCAAATTTATGAAATGGCCTGCATGTAAGTCGATTTAATCAATAGTGAAACGACGCTAGCTTCTATAAAAAATGCCGACACAGGTCGGCATTTTCTTCACACTACTTCTGTTCGTTTAGATAAAAATTATTCAGCGATTCCCCATTGCGACAACATCCAAGCGAAATTAAAACTGCCTTCTTTGATCGCATCGTAGCGACCAGATGCACCGCCGTGGCCTGCTGCCATATTGGTTTTTAATAGCAAGGGATTGTTATCCGTTTTATGCGCACGCAGCTTGGCCACATATTTTGCAGGCTCCCAGTACATCACCTGACTGTCATTCAGACCTGTCGTCACCAACATCGCCGGGTAAGCTTTTTTCTCTATATTGTCGTAAGGGGAGTAGCTGCGCATATAGTCGTAAGCTGCCTTATTGTTAGGATCACCCCATTCCAGATATTCGCCTGTCGTTAATGGCAAGCTGGCATCCATCATCGTGTTCATCACGTCCACGAAAGGTACAGCGGCATGGACAGCTTTGAACAAGTCGGGACGCATATTGACGACTGCACCCATCAATAAACCACCAGCACTACCACCTTGGATGATGAGCTTGTCTTTGCTCGTCCATTTTTCTTGAATCAAGAATTCAGCTGCCGCGATAAAATCGGTGAAGGTGTTTTTCTTCTTCATCAACATACCATCCTCATGCCAACGTTCACCTAAGTCGGTGCCGCCACGGATATGTGCTTGCACATAGATCACGCCGCGGTCGAGTAAGCTCAGGCGCGAGAGTGAAAATGTCGCTTCGGTTGAAATACCATAACTGCCGTAGGAGTAGAGCAGGGTAGGCGCGGTACCATCAAATTTCACGCCTTTTTTATACACGGCCCATAACGGTACTTTGACACCATCTTTTGCTGTCGCCCATAAACGGCGCGCTTCATATTTGCTGGCGTCAAAACCACCGACTACTTCTTGCTGTTTCAAAATAGTACGTTCGCCGGTCGCCATATTCACATCCATCACCATAGGTGGTGTTGTTGGTGACTGGTAGGACATGCGCAATTTCTGCGCACTGTATTCTGGTGTGCCGCCGCTGCCTGCTAAATACACTTCATCGTTGAACTGTACTTGCTTCCATTGCTTGGTTTTGAAATTGTAGATGCGTGTGCGATTGAGTGCCTTGGTTTTTTCAGTAACCGCTAGGAAATCGCGGAACACTTCGTAATTGCCGACCAAGACATCGTCACTATGCTTGACGATCTCTTTCCAATTTTTCTCTGCGACTTTGCCAACTGGTGTCGTCACGATGCGGAAATTTTTTGCGTTCTTATTGGTGCGAATGAATAAACTTCCATCACGATGATTGACGCTGTAGCGGTGACCTTTAGTGCGACCAAGCACTGTTTTAAACTCATCAAGCGGGCGGTCAGCAGGAATCATCCAGATCTCGCTGGTATCAGTAGCAAAGGCCTGTAATTGTATGAATTTTTTATCGTGTGTGGTGCCGACACCTATGCCAAATTGCTCAACTTTTTCATGATAAATTTCTTGTGCTTTGCCGCCTAGTTGGACACGGAATAAGCGATCAGAGCGTTTTGTGGTGGCATCTTCTTGCACATAAAACATAGTCTTATTATCTGCGGCCCAAGCCATGCTGGTAACGCGCTCCGCAGTATCGCTTAAGAGTTCACCAGTTTTCAAATCTTTGATTTGTAGTTTGAATTGACGATAGCCCGTCGTATCCGTCATGTAAGCGAGGTAGCGATCATCGGGGCTGACCAGTGTTCCGGCCACCATAAAGAATTTTTGGCCTTTAGCCAATTCGTTTTGGTCTAAGAGAATTTCTTCAACGGCTTTTTCATCGTAATTCATTTGCGCATCAGCCAGACGTCGGCAATTGATGCCGTATTGCTTACCAGCTTCGGTGCGTGAGTAGTAATAATATTTGCCGCGACGAACTGGTACAGATAAATCAGTTTCTTTCATGCGCCCTTTGGTTTCGGCGAATAACTTGTCGGCCAAAGCCTGTACGCCAGACGTCATTGCACTGGTGTAAGTATTTTCTGCATTTAAGTAGTCGATGACCTTCGTGTCTTCTTTTTTCTGTAACCAGCGATAATCATCGGTGACGGTCTCTCCGTGACGGACTTCGGACCAGGCAGATTTTGCTGCGATTGGCGGTACTGGCGCGCTGGCTGCAGGCGCGGCGGTTTGGGCGAAGGCCGATTGTTGTGTCGTGATCGCTACCATGAAGGTTGCACCTAAGGTCGACCAATTTTTAAGGGACATGAGATTCCTTGTAAAGAAAACAGTAAGGAGCTCATATTATGAGAATTTCTTTTTAAACTCAATAAGAAAGAAACAAGATGACACAGTCGTTTTTTGGGACAGCATATTGCGACGATGGTGTTTCTTTGGCTTTGCTTAGCTTATGCGTCGATGCGTTCGTGATGTGAATACCGCTTAACGTGATGTTCACATTGATTGATCTCAAGTTTTGGTGGGTGCGGGTTGATGTATTCAAAACACATATTCAGCACCGCATCGCGTCAATTAGGTAGCACGTTCTGGAATACGCACCAATACTGCTAACAATAGATCCCAATATTGACCCACAGTTTTAATATTCACCATTTCATCTGGACCATGTGGGAAACGTATCGTCGGTCCTATCGACACCATGTCCAGGTGCGGATATGGCTTTTTGAACAGGCCACATTCTAAGCCTGCATGTATCACCATGATCTCAGGTTCACGTTGATAAATACTCTCGTAAGTTGCTTTCACAATCGCCATTACAGGCGAACTGTTGTCGGGCTTCCAGCCAGGATAGCGGCCTTCAAACTTAACTTCGGCTCCAGCCAAATCGGATAGCGATTGCAAGTGGCTTTCAATATTGGCGCGACCGCTGTCTATTAAAGAACGCACCATGCAAATGAGGCTGATACTGTCTTCTAACGTGCTGATTACGCCCAGATTCAAGGAGCTCTCTACCACACCAGTTACCTCATCGCTCATGCGCATCACGCCGTTGGGGCAGCTATTGATCAGATTGATTAATTGTTGCTGTGCTTTGGTTTGCAAAACCTTAGCTGGGGCTACGGCGTCGTTCAGACTTAATTTGAGTGCTGGCTCTGTCGCGGCGAGTTCGGCCTGAAGGACGCTTTGATATTGCGCCACGCGTTGCTGCAATAACTCTAGCTTGTCGACTGGCAGAGTAAAACTACATGAGGCTTCACGCGGGATTGCGTTTCGTAGTGAACCACCTTGCAGATGGCTAATACTTAGACCAAGTTCGGTAGCGTGACCAGCTAAAAAACGTGCTAGCAATTTATTGGCATTGCCGCGCCCTAGATGAATATTGACACCGGAGTGGCCGCCTTTTAAACCTGAGATACTCAAAGTATAGGCAACATGTGTTGCCTCTGCCTGTTGCCATTGCACAGCTAAATTGATTTTAGCGTCAACGCCGCCAGCGCAACCCATGTAGATTTAGCATTCTTGTTCTGAATCGGTGTTGATTAAAATTTCGGCGTTCAGGATGCCAGCCTGCAGGCCGAAAGCACCGGACATGCCAGCTTCTTCATCGACGGTTAACAGTACCTCTAAAGGGCCGTGCGGAATATCGCTGGCACCTAAAATTGCTAGCGCAGAAGACATGCCGATACCGTTATCTGAGCCCAAAGTCGTGCCACGTGCTTTAACCCATTCACCATCGACCCAAGCTTCGATAGGATCCTTGGTGAAGTCATGAACTTTGTCAGCATTTTTTTGCGGCACCATATCGAGATGCGCCTGGATTACGACGGTTTTGCGATTTTCCATACCGGCAGTGGCGGGTTTGCGGATGATCAAATTACCGACTTGATCGACGATCACCGTTAAGCCGCGCTGTTTTGCCCATTCTTGAATATGCGCGCTCAATGCCGCCTCATGTTTTGACGGGTGGGGTATCGCGCAAATTTGTGCAAACCACTGCCATAAAGGCTGTGGGTAGAGTTGCTGTAGGGGAGAGTCGACGATTTGGTTCAGAATTGCGTTGGTCATAGCGTAAACAGAAGCGCAATGCGCTTTTTAAGAATGCAGAGGGCGGTAGTTTAGCATTAGGGCATTAAGTTAGGTGTTCACACCTCTCAACGCCGAGGCGCTGAGACGCTGAAAAAACGAAAAGAGAGGAAGCAAAGGCCTTACTAAATTTTTCTCTGCGCCTCTGCGTCTCGGCGTCGAGGGTTTTTTTATATAATTCTTAATCGCATGGCAGTGTGGTATTCGCGAGAATCTTTCTTGTATTTTTCTGAAGTATTGTTATAAACAGTATTCCCTAAGAAAAGTTTTTATTCGCCCGTCGTTTTTTGCAAAGCCCTGAGTTTGTCTTTCTTGCTTGGGCGTTTCCCTTTGATGCCGCCATTTGGATCGATTGGACGAGTTGCTTCTGTATCGGCCAGACTTTCTGCGCTCGGTTCAAAGCCTGCAATCTGTTCACGTGAAATTCTTAAACCGTGGCGTTGTTCGATCAAACGGAAATGTGCTTCGTTGGTGGCATCGGCGCAGATAAAACTGACTGCCAAGCCTGCTTCTCCCGCGCGCCCAGTGCGACCTATCCTGTGCAGATAATCATCGCTGGAACGTGGTAGGTCGAAATTCACGACCACAGGTAATTGATTGATATCGAGACCACGCGCTGCAACATCAGTAGCGACCACAATCTTGACACGCGACGCTTTAAAATCAGCGATGACCTGACTACGTTTGCCTTGTGTTTGTTCGCCATGAAAAGCCTCGGCGCTGATATGGGCGCGGCGCAATTTCGTTGAGATCAAATCAGCGGCATATTTAGTCGCCACGAATACTAAGACGCGCGACCATTTTTCGCTTTGAAATAAGTGGCGCAACAACTGCGTGCGTTGTTTGGCATCGATGATGATGGCCCGCTGTTGAATATCGGGTTTGCCTTCTTCGGTGCTGGGAATATTGATGCGATGTGGATCGCGTAACAGCGCTTCGGCCAGGGTTGCCACATTCGGCGCGAAAGTCGCTGAGAAAAAACAATTTTGTCGTTGATCTGGTAATAGCTTGAGCACCTGTTGCAACTCATCAGCGAATCCCAGTGCCAGCATGCGGTCAGCTTCATCCAAAACCAGACAGCTTACTTCATCCAATTTCAAGGCATTTTTGCTGACCAGATCGAGCAAGCGACCAGGTGTCGCAATCACGATATCAGCGCCACCACGCAAATGCAGCATTTGTGGATTAATGGAGATCCCGCCAAATAACACGGCAAGCTTAGGTGATTGTGGAAATGCCTGACCCAGAGTACGCAATGTGTCACCGACCTGCACCGCCAACTCGCGCGTAGGTACCAGGATTAAGGTTTGCGCAGTTCTTTGCGTTTGTTTCTTTTGCTGCAAATAGCGTTCGAGTATGGGCAGGCAGTAAGCTGCCGTTTTGCCGGATCCGGTTTGCGCAGTGGCCAATACATCGCGCCCAGCCAGCAAGCTAGGGATAACGTCGCTTTGTATAGGCGTTGGTTGTTGATAGGCGCGTGCTTGAACGGCATTTAAAAGGGCGCTGGATAAACCTAGATTGGAAAATGGCATGGTGAATTTCGAAAGAGAGGAGCGGTGCGTAGGTGCACTGCGGAATAGCAAGATTTTAAACGATATTGGCGTGACCACGATATCTTCGGTATTCAGAGTGCGCAAGCACGGTAAAATAGATTTTTTTTGATGGTAATAGTGCATGAATCCCTATCAAACCCTTTCCTCATCGCTGTTGAATGATGCGGGTCTCAATTGTCAGGCGGTATTCGATATTGCTGACTTATCAAACGACGCACGGGAGATGCTGATCAAGCGTTGTCCACAGGCGCTGAATTATCGCCAGATGATTTTGATAGGACACGGTGGCCAACAGTTTTGGCAATCGTTACTGGCAGTCGGCGCTGATATGAGTAAGGATATGAGTAAGGATATGAGTGCGGAGGCGGACAACCATCCGGTCGATGATTTCACGGTGTCGCTTGTGCGGCAATTTTTTGGTAATGAGCACGCTGGTGCAGCCTATGAAATTATCTATCCAGGCGCCTATACCGTGAGTCTACAGGAGTTAGGGAAGCTAGCGGGTTGGCATCATGATTCGCCATTTATGGTGGGAATCAACACCACTTTTGGTTCTTGGTTTGCGTATCGCGCTATGATTTTAGCAAACACCAATTTGCCGCCGACGCCGCCAGTAGAGACGACATCGCCTTGTCATGATTGCGGTACAAAAATCTGCATTCATAGTTGCCCTGCTCAAGCATTAAATGATGGCGAGTTTCATTTGCTTAAATGCGTTAGCTATCGACAGCAAGCGAATTCACGCTGCAAAGATACCTGTGTGGCGCGCGTTAGTTGCCCTGTGGCGAGTGAACATCGTTATAGCGAACAGCAAATCAATTATCACTACGGTCGTTCTATGCGCGTGATCGCTGGTATGGTTAAGCTATAGCAACCTGAAGATAGTGCTGTGGATTTTATTGAGTTAAACACGCGACACAACTCTCACCCCGGTTTCACAATAATCTTTGAAACCCATACGCAGATAGAGTTCATGCGCAGCGGTATTGTGACTCATTACATGCAGGAATGGGATTTCCTTGGCAAGCAATTGACGTCGGATAACTTTGTGCATCAAGCGTCGTGCCAAACCTTGTCCTTGAAAGTCTGGATGGGTACATACGCCGCTAACTTCACGAAAAGGCGGCGCGTAGCTACGCTCACCTGCCATGGCAACCAACCGCTCTCTGATGAAGTATCCGAGATATTCCCCCAGTTCTATCGTACGTAATCCAAACGGGCCAGGATTAGTCAGGATAGCCAGTTCCAATGCCTGCTCAGCATCGGATTGATTTAATGCACGCAGTACAAAATGCTCATCTTTGTCATCGGACACATCTGCCGGCATTGCGCCATCCCAATGCATACGGTACATGGCTTTCTCTACGTGAATTTGCCACTCCTCAGGTAGCGGACCTTGCGAATCAGCACAGTAAAAATGTTCACCGCGATCACAGTAGGGTAGCAAGGCGTTGAAGTCAGGATGTACGGCATCTTCAAAACCGAGTATTGGAGAAAAACCTGGGGCATAGCGCCGCGCATTGCCTGCGCCTGTCGCGTAGCAAGCATGGGCACCGCTTAAGCTGTGCCAGAAAATATTATCGAGTGGTTGGGACATGGTTTTTTCTTGAGAAAACCTTGGACTAACACTTTTCATATTTCCAATGGCGGCGTTTGCCTTCTGCCATCCATTCAATGGCTTGCGCTAAACGCTTGTCACGTGTTGCTTCGGTTTTTGCTTCGACGTACCACATGACATATTCTTTCTTCTGAGAATAAGGAAAGGCATCGAAGGTCGCGAAAGCTAGTTTGTCTTTCTTGACGGCAGCCAGAAATGCCGGTGGGATTTCTAACTCTTTTTTCTCAGTGTCTGCTTTATTACGCGCAGGGATTTTGACGCCAGCATCATGTAACTTGATGGCTTCTTTTAGTAATTTCGCGAAGTCTTTGTCATTGGGCATATCCTCCAAGGACGTAATGCGGCCAAAGTCACCCATGGCTTTTTCTAGTTTGCTGTCAATTTGCAGCATCGCCCCTAACCAAAACCCTAACGCACAATGCTGTTTAAATGCTGCGAAATGGCAAAATATGCCGCCCTTATATTCAAAGTGCGGCATGCTCCATTTAATGGTTTCGTTCACGTCAGGGCAATGTTGATGGACCATGGCGCGTATATGGCGCAAAATAGGTTGTGCAAATTCGGCTGATTTTTCGATATAGGTATCGATGCGTGGATCTTGGATTCCCATGAGATTTTCCTGCTTAGGCTGAGTCTGTCGATCAATGAATTAGCGGGTCAATTATCACATAGCTGCAGTCAGGTTGGAGCATGATTTTCGTATTGTGTCTCGGCTGGAATAATGGTGACTCTGTATGCTTTTTGCTCTTGCAGGCCGCAACTTATTGATCAATTCGGTGTCCAAGCCTTATTACTTTAATGGATGATAAAAATGAAAATAAAACAAGCCTATGCATTTGCTTATCAGGGTCTGCGCACCACTGGCTTGGTAGTGTTGATCGCGAGTTGTGGCGCTAGTTTTGCCGCTGCAGCTAATGCAACACAAGCAATTTCTGACACCACGCAACGCGCAATAACGCCGCATGATTTGTGGGCAATTAAGCGAGTCGATAATCCATCAGTTTCACCCGATCAAAAGCTCATCGCCTTTACCGTGCAAAGCTGGTCCATAGAAAAAAACCGTCCGCAAACGAATATTTGGTTGATGGATGCGCAAGGCAGCAATCAAAGGCGTTTAACGACCGCCGATTCCAACGATAGCGCAGCAGTGTGGAGCCCGGATGGTACTCGCATCGCTTTTACTTCACGTCGTGTTGATGATGAAGCGGCAGCTTTGTATGTCTTGCGTTTAGATGGGGGCGAAGCGGAGAAAGTGTTGGAGCTACCTTACGGCGTTGCCAATCCGCAGTGGCTGCCAAATAGCAAAAGTCTGATTGTCGGCAGTAACGCCATTCCCGCCTTAAAAGGCAAGTGGAGTGCGGATGATATAGCAGCGATGAAAAAAGAAATCAAACGTCGTCGCGATAGCAAAATGACGGCCAAAGTCACCGAAGACAGAACCTATCTCTTTTTCTATCGCTGGGTGACGGATCAGCTCTCTAGTCATTTGTTGCAACTCGACTTAGAAACCAAAGCGCTGAAAGACCTGACACCAACTTCGCAAGAGTTATTTAACGTTGCTGGCGCTTTTGATTTTCATATTTCGCCAGACGGACGCTATATTGCATTAAGCAAGAATACTATTCCTGCGCCGCATCAAGAAGCGGACAATGCCGATATCGTTTTGATCGCTCTAGGCGAGAATAGCGCACCTAAAAACATCACCACCGATAATCGAGGCCCTGATGCCTCACCTGGATTTTCATCTGATGGTAAAAGTGTTTACTACACACGTACCGCAACGCCAATTTATGACGGCAGCTCCAGCAAATTGTGGCGCTATGATCTTGCCACTGGAAAAAATATGCCGGTTACTGAGGTCCGCGATTACGCAATTTCTGAGTTCGCGATCAGCAAAGATAATAGTAAGTTATGGAGTGTGGTGGAGGATCAGGGCGAGGTGAGTGTTTTTGCAAGCAAGGCAGATGGCAGTCAATTTGAGCGAGTGCTTCGCGGCGCTGGTATTTCAAAACTCAAACAAGCCGGTAGTCAATTAGTCCTATTGCGTAGCAGTTTTGATCGTCCAAATGAGTTGTTTAGTATGGACGTCAATGGCAAAAATTTGCGTCAACTCACACATTTTAATGACGAGTTGATGGCGAAATTTAAATTGGGCAAAGTCGAAGCCTATACCTTTAAAGGTGCGAACGACGAACAGGTGCAAGGCTGGCTTATCCTGCCACCAGACTACGATAAGACAAAATCGTATCCACTACTACAATTGATGCACGGCGGTCCGCATACGATGGTCGGCAATGCTTTTAATTTTCGCTGGAATGCACATGTGATGGCGGCTCCTGGCTATGTCGTGAGCTGGGTGAATCGCCATGGTTCTACTGGTTTCGGTGAAAAATTCGCGCGTAGTATTAATCATCAATGGGGAGAAATGCCAAGCCAAGATGTATTGCGTTCTACGGATTATTTGATACAGAAATTGGGTAACATCGACTCTAAGCGTATCGCAGCAGCGGGCGCTAGTTATGGTGGTTATTTGGCTGCGTGGCTGGCAGGTCATACGGATAGATTTGCGACGATTATTGATCATGCTGGCGTCAATGATCTGGTCACACAATATGGTTCGGATACGACCAATTACTCGTTTGAAATTACTTTGGGTGGCAATCCTTGGAGTAACGCCGAAACCATGCAAAAAAACAATCCTATGACTTACGCTAAAAATTTCAAAACACCGATGTTGCTTACTCATGGAGAAATTGATTATCGAGTGCCTTACGTCAATAGCACTGCGCTCTACGGCGTATTGCAAGCCATGAAGATACCGTCGCGCTTGGTGATTTTCCCGAACGAAAATCATTGGATACTGTCACCACAAAACTCCATACATTGGAATTGGGAAGTGCAAAATTGGTTGCAACGTTATATCGGTGGTACGCCGACATTGACGCAGCCGAAGTTTTAAAATGTTGTCGTAAATACAGTGCGAGACCAGGCGTTATGATCTTTTGTAACGCTTGTTTTTTCTTTGTTTGATCTCTATTGATCGCTATTGGTCGCTGCCAACCATAAGTAGATCATGCCTAAACGAATCGTCAAAAAGTCCCAAAGCTCCCCATTTCACCAAGCGATGAAATCTCAATAACAGAACGCCGACTATCTCTATTGCGGTAACGATCTAGAGCAAGGCATGCGTAAGTATAGTATTACGTATCTCAAAACAAATACGACATCAAGACTTCATCTATGTAGCGCTCTTCTTTTTTGAGGTAAGTAAAGTGACGCAAGATACCTTCGCGTGCAAATCCACACTTCTCATACAATGCCGCGGCGCGTAAATTATGAACGCCGGTACTCAATTCCAAGCGCTTTACTCCTTTAGAGTCAGCAAGCGCAATAATTTCTTGTATCATGCGAACCCCGTGACCTTTGCCTGCGAACGCAGGATCAATTGCCACACCGCCTAAGTAGGCGATATGCGAAGTGCGATGTTTGAGTTGGATCAACTTGAACATGCCTGTCGGTGATGCGTTTTCATCATTCGGTGCATTAAAGATATACAGCACGTTTTCTGATAATAGCGCTTCAAAGATGGGTAGAAAATCATCGGCATCCATCTGTTCATATAACAAAAACGGATTGACTTCTGGGTGCATGTAAAGACGATAGATGAAATCAAAATCATCTTTGTTGGCAGATCGAATCATAAAGTGACTTATTTTCTTAAAGTGGAAATCAATAAAATCTTAGCACATGAAATTTATGACCGATACTCGTCGTGCATCGGCATTGCCAGCTTGATTGCTCGGCGGTTCCGTGCAATGAGCACGGTCTTGAGTATATTCTCCTATGTCCTTAACCCTGATAAATTAAAAAAATACGATGTGCGACGATATCAGTTGTGCTTGATAATGTGCTACCAGGTAAAAACTTTTCGTTAATTCAAGTAAATTTTAGGACCTATATGAAAAAACTTATTTTCTCTTTGATTGCTTCTTCTTTTGCACTAGTGGCTCAAGCTGAGAACACTTATCTTGGTGCTGGAATTACTTTCAGTCGCTACGATGTCAATATTAATTTCGGCAGTTTTATTAATCACAAAAGCAGTACCAGTGTTAGCGCTAAGCTGTTTGCTGGCTATGAATTAGATAAAACTTGGGCGATAGAAACGGGCTACGCTGACTTGGGTAGTATCAGTACCGATTGGGCATTTTCAGGTAGGAAGGGAAACGCCAAACTTAGTGTTCAATCTCTTTATGTCGCAGGGAAAGGGTCTGCAGCTATTAATGATCATTGCAATTTGTTCGCTAAATTGGGTGTAGCTCATAGCAAATTTAAACAAAGCGGTTTTCCTTCTGGCGGAGATGAAACTAAGACGGGTTTGTATGGTTCCGTGGGGGCGGAATTCGCTTTGAGCAAGAAAACCAGTTTGTCGTTGGAATGGGAACGTTTTGGGCAAAGCAATGCCTATACTAAAAGCGGTAGCCTGACGGCAGCAGTGAGATTTAGTTTTTTTTGAGTCACCGTACGGCTATGATTTAACTAAGAATTTCAAATCAGTATTTCTGATTCAGCCGCATCTCACAAGCCGACGATGCTTATCGTCAAGTTACTGCGGCCTTTTATTCACTCGTTCTTGATCTCTTGCGCTTACGTCACAAATTCGCTGTAGTATCTAAACTTTGTATTTGTAATTTGGGTTGGTCTATTTTTGTGAAATCTAGGCTCAGTCGGTAGACCCCGGCTTGTTCTATCTTGATCGAATTTTTGCTCTCACTTAGCTTCAATTCATTCGGTTTTTCCAATACTAATTTCCCGTTATCTTGTGCGCTCGCAAAAGCGAGTACGCCTTCGTCGGCTTCTAACTGAAAATTAAAAACACCAAGTGCTAAAGGCATATCGATTTGGTAAACGTTGCCGTTACGAATAAATTCAAATTTCTTTAAAGTTTTATCGCTGCCTGTACGAACGATGAATTTTTGCTGATCAAGCACTTCTTGCTTGCGCTCTAAGCTGGCGCTAGGCCATAGTTCAAATTCGTATAAGGTATCCGGCGATATCGTTTTATCCCAAAAATTGGGATAAAACGTCTTGCCCCGGAATTTGCCGCTTGTAGATTGATCACCAATGATAGTTTTCATTGAAATCGCCCACTCTTTAGTTGAATAATAAAAAATGACAAAGCGTTTAGTCTCACACCAATCTGTTTTTAAAAGTATCGTGGAGATCAGCGATTTAAGAATAAATCCCATTTCTTTTTTCGCCATGTCTACCGTCATCTCACATTCAAGCCGGATATCGCCTCGTCGCAGTACATTGTCAGCGATACCTGGCGTGCGAATATCTGGGCGAAAACTGTAGCTGGATTTTTTTTGGTTCAGTAATAGCTCAGCATTGTCTTCATAGGCTTTCTTGTCGCGCGGCAGTTGGAAGCTACCTTCTTTTATGAGTGGAATAGGGATCGACGCGTCGTCACTCGCTAAACGCAATTTCACGTTATCCCAATTCGTGTCTTGTAGCTTTGATTTGTCGCGCGGTATCAGTTTAAAAAGTATCGGTGCTTGGGGAGCCAGATGTCGATTCTCATCATACGCATCCATGCCCGCCGACATAATACGATAAGGTTTGAGATCCGGGTTTTTCATGCTGGAGATGACGACTTCGGCGGTTTGTTCGTCAGTAGCCTTTGATTCTGTGCTTACTTCCTTATTAGATTCTTTTTTTGCTTCCGTCGTTGATTGTTGCGCCTGCGCAGAGGCAAAAGAAAAAAGCAGCCCTGTCAAGAGTAGCGTTTGCACATTCATCGTGTGTATTCCATTTTTAAATGCATCATGTTTCTATCGAAAACTAAGTCGACGTGAAGTAGAAACAAGAAAGTTACCCCCCCGAGCGAGGTGAGCATACCGCAAAAATATCTATTTTGCATTTAAAACTTATTACCCAAGCCGATCAACTTTTTTGCTGGAGGATGTCAAAGTGGGTACCTGAAGCTAACAGTTGATTAACTCTTAGCTGACCACCTTGCAGCAATCTTCCAACCAATATACGCCATAGGAAGATAGGCGAAGCCGATATCGACAACCATAAACCAGAGTGGTGCAGGAAGCATGACTGCGCTAGCAATACCTCCTGCTAAAAACAATGCGCCTATACCGAATGCAAATCGCATCTTGTGATTGGCGGCAATCAGTGCTGCAAGCAAGGCGCCGACCAAAGTGCCCGCGGCATGCGCGATAAACGGGAAGAGAAAATGCTTAGCTTCAAATAAATGCATTGATGCTTTTAAGCCCTCCGTAGTCGTGGTAATTGCGCCTTCTGGTGGCGGAATAATGGTTCCACTCATTGTGATGAATGCCATATTCACCATGCTGCCGATGACGGCGCCAGCGATGATCGCCAAAATGTTTCTAAGAATTGGATGCATGGTGGACTCCCGCTTCAGCCTGATGTAGATATTGCATTGTAGAACGCCTGAATGCGAGATGCCAAATATTACGAAGCTCTTCGCGATTGATTTGCCGTGGTGTGGCATTCCTGCCTGTCCTTGCACCACCGCATCTGACAATCAAAACCCCAAACTGGAACCTATATTGCCCTTTAATACCTCAATTAAACTTGCCTTGTCCCGATTAAAGTGTTGCTAAGACGATTTCAATGTTTGCTAATAAGCTCAATGTTTGCATCAGCCTTTCCTGAGCCACGCCTGCGTCGAATTTGGAAACAGTCTTTGTTAGTAACCATATCAAGGTTTCTAACGCACGAAAGGCTCGCAACGCTTATAAGGATGCAAGATATGTCGAATTTGATTACATTGGGTGCAGAAGAAGAATTGCAGATTGTTGATCAGCATAGTCTGGAGTTAGTTGCGCATGATTTCGAACGAGGTCAATCTGATTTCCCAGATCGTAACGGTAGCTCGTCATGCGAACTACATAAAGCGGTTGTTGAATTGCAGACGCCAATTTGTCATACACCTGACCAGATCGTTGCAAGCGTGAGTGACATGCGTGACATTATTCGTTTGCGAGCGCAAGCGCAAGGACAGAGAATTTTGTCTGCCGGCGTACATCCATTTTCAAATTGGAAAGAGCAGGAGATCAATAAAGACTCGGATAAGCATCAGCACTACATTCGTCTCGTGGATGAGTATGCTGACATTATGCGTAGTTTGGTGTCTTACGGTTTTCATGTGCATTTGGGTTTGCCTAAAGGTATTCCACCGATGGCGATTTTCAATTCGCTACGCAATAGCTTAGCTCCCGTGCTAGCGATTTCACTTAGTTCGCCTTTTTACGAAGGTCGTGATACTGGCATGCAAAGTTGGCGTCACTCTATGCTTGACCGCTTACCACGGATGGGAACGCCCGATATTTGGCAATCGGAAGAAGCGTACTTTGATCACATAGAATTATTGCGCAAGGTCGGCACTTTGGAAGCACAGCATGGCATGTGGGAAGACTTGCGTTTGCATCATCGTTATCACACCTTGGAAGTCAGGATTTGTGACGCTACGCCGTCCTTAGAACACATTTGGTTGATCACTGCTTTACTGCAATGTGAAGTCGCAACCTTAGTGCAGGATTATCAGCGTGGGCGGCTACCAAAGCCGCTGTCACGCGCTTGCCTCGAAGAGAATAAATGGCGGGTGCGTCGACGTGGTCTGAGCGCTACCTTGATTGACTGGTATAGTGAAACACCCGTCAGCCTGCATGAATATTTTGATCAATGGCTGTTACGCCTGACACCTGCGGCGAAGGAATTGGGATTGCTAAAAGGCCTGCGCGAAAAAATGGCTGCACTGTTTATACAAGGTGCTTCTGCTGATATCCAACGAGGTATTTTCAAACGATCTGAGAACTATCAAAGCTTGGTGCAACATCTGATTCATGAGACTGAGGAAGCGCAGTTTGCACCAGCGCGTTACTTGCAATAGAGCGATGGCGACAGATCACCATCCTTTTCATGCGTTAACGTTTGAGCTTCAAAAAAACGCAGCGCAATCGAAACAAACTATTCATCATTTGTGGGCGCAATTGGCGGGAACCACTCACGTGCCGACGGAACCTGTGCTGTTTTCAGAATGGCCACTGATCGCATCGCACCGTCTGCAAGATAAATTGACGCAGCGTGTTGCGGCTTTGTGCGACATCATCAAGCCGAATTTAGGCGCTGAACTTATGCAAGCCAAGGGTTGGCAACACGCCAGTGCTGCTGATGTGCTGACCGTCGATTACGCCATCATTTTCGATGATGAAAGCGATGCGGATGAATGGGATATTCGCTTGGTCGAATTCCAGGCATTCACTTCTCTATTGACCATGGGCTATCGATTGCATCAGGCACATAGCCAGTTGTGGCCACAATTAATGGATTGTCCGCCGTGGCAGAAAAGAAGTGGGAATCTAGATTGGTTGCAAACTTGCCGACCTTGGTTAGCAGGTGGCGACAATCCGGCGCTGTTAGAATATCAACCCTGGCAACGCGGCACCCTTTTTGATTTGCATGCGACCTCCGTGCTATGGAATTTACCCATCGTAGAACCACATCAAATTGAGATCGATGCTGAGGGCCGATTATTCTCAAATCAAAACGGTGTACGCACCCAGCACGATAAGATCCTTAATCGTTTGATTCTGAGCGAACTCGATGACCATGATCCTTTTCTCAAACAGGTACAGGCTGCTAAGCTTAATTGGCATAGCCATCCTGCTTGGTATTTTTTGGTACACAAAGGCTTGGCTTCAGAAATAAAAATCCCGTTTGAACCCGAGAATATCAGAGGCCATAAATGGCGCGATTTAAACCTCCCTGCGCACAAGCTGGTCGCAAAAAATATTTTCTCTTGTGGTGGTAAAGATTTACATATAGGTCCTAGCGAACAAGCCTTAGATCAACTAGATCAGCCGGAGAACTGGCTGGTGCAACCACGCTATCGCCCCTATCCCGTGATGACCAATCAGGCAGGTGAAAAGGTTTATGCCGAAGTACGTCTGATCGTGAAGCTCCATGAATCGGAACAACCGTGGATCGCGATGCAAATCGTGCGCATGTATTGCGCTGAGCAGGCCTCAGCGAGTTTCTTTCAAGGCCGCGAAGGTGAAGGCGCGAACATCCTTCATCGCCCGCCGAGAGAGTAGGGTGCGCTATGCGCGCGATGCTTGATTGAGGTGGTGGGAGTTAGAAAACTGAGTGTGTTGTTAGAACTGCCGCCACCTTGTATCTCAGAATTAAACTCAGACTTAAACTCAGACTTAAACGCAGCTTAATGCAACTTGATTCTAGGATTACGCACTCTGTCTATGGTCTCCGCCCAGGTCGATAACCAGGTATGAAACCAGCCATTCACTGCCACCTGATGATGTTTATGCAGCGACCAATACATCCATTTCGCTAGTGTTCCTTCGATAAACACAGAACCGCTGGCAATCGCTCCCATCAAACTACCGACTGTGCTGTAATTGCCAAGCGAGACCAGTGAGCCGTGATCTTTGTACACAAAGTCTTTGAGCGATTTCCCGGCTAACGAGCGACATAATGAATCAGCCAGGCAAGACGCTTGCTGGTGCGCAGATTGTGCACGCGGTGGCACATTCGGTAAACCTTCGCCTTGCGGACAGGCGCAGCAATCGCCGATGGCGAAAATAGCGGGGTCAAGTGTCGTTTGCAAGTTGCTTTGCACGACCAATTGGTTGAGACGATTCGTCTCTAAACCATCGAGGTTCTTCAGAAAATCGGGTGCTTTGATACCTGCTGCCCATACCACAATGCCGCTAGGAATAAACTTTCCGCTCGCCATCGCCACGCCTTCTTTACTAACTTCAATCACTTTTTCATTGGTATGAATTTCGATTGCAATGCTGCGCAATTCTTTGGCAACGGCATCGGATAAACGTTCTGGCAGCATTTGTAATAGGCGCGGTGAAGCATCGACGATGACGATTTTTAGTTCTTTTTCTGGATGGAAATTCACCAGCCCATAGCTGGACAAAATCTTGGTGGTCATATGCAGCTCGGCCGCCAGCTCCACCCCAGTGGCACCGCCACCTATGATGGTCACCGTAAAGCGATCTTCACCCGCATTTTGGCTTTGTGATTGCGCACGCAGGCAACAATTGATCAACTTGTGATGGAAGCGCTCTGCAGCTTGCAGAGAGTCAAGCATGATGCAGTTTTCTTTGGCGCCCTTAGTACCAAAATCATTGGTCTGGCTACCTAAAGCAATGACCAATTGATCGTAATGAATTGCCTGTTGTGGCAATAGTTCATTGCCGTCTTCATCTATCGTTGGGGCGAGGTAGATTTCTTTCTTCTCACGCGATAGACCTTGCATGCGACCAAGACGAAAATCGAAGTGCTTGCTGCGTGCCAGCGCAAAATATTCACGTTCATCCGCATGGCTGTCCAAAGTACCGGCTGCGACTTGATGTAATAAAGGTTTCCACAAATGGGTGCGATTCGCGTCGATTAGTGTAATTCGCGCTTTGCGTTTTTTTCCAAGTCGCTTACCTAATCTTACGGCAAGCTCTAGACCTCCGGCACCACCACCCACAATCACAATTTGATGCAGCTTTTCGCCCATCTGACCGTTCATTTTGTTTCCTTGAAGTTTAGTAATTAGCTAATTATGAACTTATTTGTCGGTTTCTGTTTTTGTAAGTGCCGCGTTCTTAGGCTATTTTTCTCAGATTCAACTCAGATATTCCATAAGACGCACCTGCGGTGCTTTTGTTGGCCGACTGGGTATTTGGGGACATTTTTTGCCGCTCTTCCTTGCTTTCTGTTATCCCTAGCACCGTATTGACGCCTCATTCGTAACAAGACTACCTCAAAAAGAGCATCTCTCATCGTCACAAATTTTAATGGAAATCTGGGTTTGATCTGTTCGGAAAGTCACGTCCAATCAGACAACAAGGTATCTGTGGCAAGGCAATGGGGTGAGGCGCTGACTGCATTGATGGCGCCTTAAATAGAGAGGCTGAACTGAGTCGTATTGGTGACTAGGCTACTTTAAATTTGAATGCTTTTCACTAAGTTAACACGCCCTAGTATTTGTCCGCAAACGCATTGCTTCACCCATCATCACCAGCACTGGGCCTTCGCTAGGTGTCAAACCAAGCGCTAAGTCCGCCAGTGTCAGGTGCAGGTGCTTTTCCTCAGGCCGACTGCAACTCTCTATTATTACGATAGGATGGTTGGCTGGAAATCCTTTAGCCAGCATGCGTTGCGCGGTCAGTATCGCTTCTTTGCCACCCATGTATTGAATCAGGGTGTCGCAATCAGGAATGCGGGTTTCTGCGGACTCGCCTGGTGCGGTACTTGAAGTGAACAGGGCAACACTACGTGCCACGCCTCGTTTGGTTAGTGGCAATTTTACGCTGGCGGCGGCCGCCATCGCTGTGGTAATGCCTGGCACAATTTCGAAACGTATGCCAGCTTGCTCCAATGCCGTCATTTCTTCATCGGCACGCCCGAATAGCATAGGGTCGCCCCCTTTCAGACGCACCACTATCGCGTGTTGTTGTGCCGCTTCGACTAATTGTTGATTGATGTGTTCTTGTGCAGCAGAGCGTTGCCCACTGCGTTTGCCAACCGAGACCTTAATTGCTTGCGGACTGAGCGCTAGCATTTCGGGCGTGACCAAGGCGTCGTGCAAAACGATATTCGCTTGCGCTAAGAGCTTGGCACCACGCACCGTAATCAGATCAACTGCACCCGGACCAGCACCGACTAAATAGACGATACCGGTTTTTGTGTTAACTGGGGGTGTAGTTGATTCAGATGGATTAGCCAAGACGTATCATTCCCGCTGCGACAGTTTGATGGGTGACTTCGTCGATCAAAATAAATGCACCTGTTGTACGGGTGGTATCGTAAGCATCGGCTGCGAGAGCTTGCTGTACATTGATATTGACGCGAGCGATGTCGTTCAATTTAAGTGTATCAGTTGCGCGGCGTTCTTGGGTATTGATATCTAATAAAGTGTCGACAGATGCAACACGTGCTCCGACCTGACGTGTTGTATGTTTCAGCCAATACTTACGACGTACATCTAAGGCGTCTTCAGATAACCAGCACAAATCGGCGATCAAGGATTTTAATACGGTAGCAGGACGATCCGCACCCGCCAACATATCACCGCGTGAAATATCCACGTATTCATTGAGCAAAATGGTGACCGATTGACCAACCACGGCGGTCTGCAAAGAACCATCTAAAGTTTGAATATCTTTGACCGTTGCAGTGTGACCAGACGGTTGAACCACGATGCTGTCGCCAACGCTGATCTTGCCAGCTTCGATCCTGCCCATGTAGCCGCGGAAGTCGTTCGCTTCGTGACCATTATGGCGCGCCACTAATTGCACGGGGAAACGGAATGGTTCGTCGTGACATTCATCGTAGACGCTTAAGGATTCCAACAACTCGATTAAAGTTGGCCCTTGGTACCACGCCAGATTATCGCTATTAGTGACGACGTTATCGCCTGCTAATGCAGATAGAGGAATTGGATGTACATCTTTCAGACCAAGTTGCGCTGCGAATTCTTGATAAGCACCAACGATGCGGTCGTAGACGGTCTGATCGTAATTCACCAAATCCATCTTGTTGACGGCCACAATCACATGTTCGATTTGCAGTAAATGCGCAATCGTTGAATGACGCTTTGTTTGTGTGAGCAATTCCACGCTGCCATCGTCACCCAGTTTGACTTTGGAGACGTCGATCAAAATGATCACAGCATCAGCAGTCGATGCGCCGGTGACCATATTGCGTGTGTATTGTTCGTGGCCTGGCGTATCAGCAATAATGAACTTGCGTTTTGGTGTGGCGAAATAACGGTAAGCGACGTCGATCGTGATACCTTGCTCGCGTTCTGCTTCTAAACCGTCAGTTAACAAAGATAAATCAATGGTGTCGCCGACTGTGCGTTTGTGTTTAGCTTTGGAGATCGCACTCAGCTGATCAGCAAAAATACCTTTGCTATCGAATAGTAAGCGGCCGATGAGCGTACTTTTGCCATCATCCACGGAGCCAGCCGTGATGAAGCGCAGCAAGCCGCGCTCACGGGCGACATCGATAGTAGTAGCGGTTTGTTGTACCTGGGTGCTCATTAGAAATATCCTTCTTTTTTACGTTTTTCCATCGATGATTCAGATGTCTGATCATCCATGCGTGTTGCGCCGCGTTCTGTAATTTGCGTGACTGCGGTTTCTTCAATAATTGCTTCCACTGTTGCCGCATCTGATGAAACTGGGCAAGTGCAAGAAATGTCTCCGACAGTGCGGAAGCGCACGACTTGTTTTTCTACCGTTTCACCAGCACGTGGCGGCGTTAAGTCTGTCACTGGCACTAGCAAGCCATTGCGTGGAATGACTTCGCGTTCATGTGCAAAATAAATCGGTGGTAGTTCTAATTTTTCGCGAGCGATGTACTGCCAGACATCGAGTTCAGTCCAGTTAGAGATTGGGAACACGCGCATGTTTTCACCAGGGTGAACGCGGGTGTTATACAAGTCCCACAATTCAGGACGCTGTGCTTTGGGATTCCATTGACCGAATTCATCACGGAAAGAAAAGATGCGCTCCTTGGCGCGGGCTTTTTCTTCATCACGACGGGCACCACCGATACAGGCATCAAATTTGTGCTCAGCGATCGTTTCTAGCAGTGTCACTGCTTGCGCTGCATTGCGTGAATCAGTTTTTGGATTGCGCAAACGCACAGTACCGCGATTGATAGAATCTTCGACCGAACCTACGATCAGACGCTCGCCCAATTCCGCTACGCGTTTATCGCGAAAGGTGATCACTTCTGGGAAATTATGGCCAGTATCGACGTGCACCAAAGGGAAAGGGAATTTACCCGGACGGAAAGCTTTTTCTGCGATACGTAATAACACCACAGAGTCCTTGCCACCTGAAAACAGCAGGGCAGGGTTAGTACATTCTGCAGCCACTTCACGCATGATGTGGATGGCTTCAGATTCCAGCCAATCGAGATGGCGATTACTCGCGGCATCAATGAAGTGATTTTCAACTACGGTGTTCATGCTTTACCTTTTAATTCGGTTTTGATTTTCAATTTAGATTGATTTAATGCGGATTAATTTACCATCTACGACATGCAAGCCACATTCTTTTGATTCAGGATTTTCCCACCACCAGCGTCCTGCACGTACATCTTCGCCCGGTTGTATGGCGCGAGTGCAAGGTTCGCAGCCTATTGATGGATAGCCTTTGTCATGTAATGCATTGTAAGGCACATTGTTGCTGCGAATATAGTGCCAAACATCGTCTTCTGACCAATCCGTTAAAGGATTAAATTTTTGCATAGCATGCGGGACATCGTCTTCTTGTAATGCCAACTCAGCTCGAGTTGCAGACTGAGCACGGCGTTGGCCTGTGATCCATGCTTTTTTGCCACTTAGCGCCCGATTTAATGGTTCGACTTTACGAATTCTGCAGCATTCTTTGCGCATCTCGACGCTGTCATAAAACGCGTTTAAGCCGTGCTGCTTGACATAGCTGTCGACTGCTTCGGTTTCTGGCTTGTAAAGCTGCACATCGTAGTCATAGCTTTCCTTGATGCGATTTAACATGCTCAAGGTTTCTTTGTGCAAGCGACCTGTTTCCAAAGAAAAGATACCTATGTTCAGCTTGTGACGCAAAATTAAATCAGTCAACACCATGTCTTCTGCTGCCAAACTAGAAGCGAATACGGCAGGGGAAAACTCAGTCGCAATTTTTTCTAAAATACTGAGCGTCGTCGTCAAGCGCGCTGCAAAATCACTCATTTACACACCTGTTCTTTCCGCACGGCGAAACAGAGGGTTTTTTTCATCGACCGAGCTTTGGTATTTTTCACTGAAATCTGTAAGCCCTTTAATTGCGTCATGAATGTTTTTATCTGCACGCACCGCAAAAGAATTGAAGCCAACGCGCTGCATGTAGAACAATTGATCACGCAGCACATCACCGATGGCGCGCAATTCACCCGCGTAATTAAAACGAGTACGCAAGTTGTAGGCGATGGAGTAACCGCGACCATCGGCAAATTTCGGGAAATCAACCGCTAATAAAGTAAACAAGGAAAGATCACTATGTAATTCTTTGGCTTGTTCATTGCTGCTAAACCAGACCGCGATATCGGCGCGATTTTTTGCACGATCTAATAAATTTTCTCTCTGTAACAGCCATACTTTCAAAGGCACAATGATCTTGCCTTCTGGTACTACGATAGCGTCGGCACTGTCATCTTCGGATAATTGCAAAATTTCCCAATCATCATCGACAACTGCGCGATCTTTAATTATTTTACTCATTCCAATCTCCCCTTAGTACACAACTGCAGAACCGGCATCTTCTCCGTGATGCTCGATTGTTTTTATAGGTGTTGCATAAACATATTCTTTGAATGGCGCGATCCCCAAACGTTGTGCGGTATCGATGAAACGCTCACCATTCACACGATCACGCAAATACACTTGCACGATGCGGTCTATTACTTCTGGCATCTGTCCTGCTGAAAATGATGGTCCAATGATCTTACCGATGGCAGATTGATTGCCCTGCGCACCACCGATAGACACTTGATACCATTCACTACCATCTTTATCGACACCCAAGATACCAATATTGCCCACATGATGATGTCCACAGGCATTGATACAGCCTGACATATTCAATTCCAGGTCCCCGATATCATGCAAGTAATCAAGATCGTTGAAGCGATCGGTAATATCGAGTGCAATGGGAATCGATTTTGCATTTGCCAGTGAGCAGAAGTCACCACCCGGGCAACAAATTATATCGGTCAACAAACCAATATTCGGTGTTGCTAAACCATGCGCTTTTGCTTCTTTCCAAAGATCGAATAAACGACTCTGTTCAACATCGGCCAGCACTAAATTTTGTTCGTGAGTCACTCGAATTTCGCTAAAACTATAGCGATCAGCCAAGTCCGCGACGAAATCCATTTGATCGGCATTCGCATCACCCGGCGGCACACCAGGTTTCTTAAGTGACAACACAACGGCATTGTAACCCGCTTGCTTATGCGGCTTTACATTTCGCTTCACCCAATTAGAAAACGCCTTATTTTCTTGTTGTAATTGCACAAAAGTGCTGTCGGTCTCAGGCAAATTGGCATAGGCGGGCGCAGTAAAATAGGCGGCAACACGTTGTAACTCAGCTTCCGTGAGGGTGCCTGGACCATCTTTGATATCTTGCCATTCGTCTTCGACTTGACGCGCGAATTCTTCAGCGCCTATGGCTTTGACCAGAATTTTGATACGTGCTTTGTAAATATTGTCGCGACGGCCAAATTGGTTATAGATGCGCAAAATCGCTTCCAAATAGGTCATTACGTGCTGCCATGGAAGGAATTCACGAATCACGCTACCCAAAATTGGGGTACGACCCATGCCACCGCCAACCATTACTTTAAAGCCAATTTCACCTGCCTCGTTGTGTACAACGGTTAAGCCGATATCATGGACAGCAATTGCCGCGCGGTCTTCTTTCGCACCATTGATCGCGATCTTAAATTTACGCGGCAAGTAGGCGAACTCGGGATGGAAAGTGGTCCATTGACGCAAGATCTCTGCATAAGGGCGAGGATCAATGATTTCGTCTGCAGCCACACCAGCAAATTCATCTGACGTAATATTGCGCATGCAATTACCCGAGGTTTGAATCGCGTGCATTTCTACGCTCGCCAACTCCGCCAGAATATCGGGTGTGTTTTCCAGATCAATCCAGTTGTACTGAATATTCTGACGTGTCGTGAAATGGCCGTAACCACGGTCATACTTACGCGCGATAAAAGCGAATTTGCGCATTTGTGTCGATGACACCAAACCATATGGCACGGCAACGCGTAACATGTACGCATGACGCTGCATGTATAAACCGTTTTGCAAACGCAAGATACGGAATTCATCTTCCGTTAATTCATTCGCGATGCGGCGGCTTACTTGATCGCGAAACTGCGCGACGCGTTCTTGAACGATCAAATGATCATGTTGGTCGTAACGATACATCTTCAAACTTCCTATATAAATGCACCTGAGCACCTGATTTGCAAATACGGCATGCGTACAGACCGGGCCTTGGGGTTATGAACGTAATGGTATAAAAGCGCGTTGTTGATATAAATTAATCGACTACAAGTTTACTTTTGCTAAAAGGAGAAATTACAGTACTAACTTGCAAGCAACCAATGTCAAGGTTGTCGCCAAAATACCTCGCAATAATTTTTCAGGTACGGCTTTTGCTGCCATTGAGCCCAAGGTGATACCAGGTATGGAGCCTAGCAATAATGAGCCTAACAATTCCCAATTGATCGAACCTAACCACCAATGTCCTATCGCTGCTATTGCGGTCAGTGGCACGGCATAGGCGATATCAGTGCCGGCGACATGCGCTGCTGGCATTGTCGGGTATAACAACACCAAAATAGTGGCTCCTATCGCGCCAGCACCAATCGAGGAAATTGTGACCAATACACCTAAGATTGCACCGGCAGTAATCGTGGCGATAGCGAGTTTTTGTCCATGTAATTGGCGTTCTGGGTGAGCATTGATCCATGCGATTAATTTGCCACGATATAAGATCGCGATGACGGTTAAGAAGACTGAACCAGCGATGGAGTAGCGAATGATTTGTCCTAATTCTTCACTCAATCCACCAAATTGTTTCAAGGCTAGGGTAGCAAATGAGGCGGCAGGCAGCGCGCCAAAACACAGCAAGCGCACCACATGCCATTCGACTGTGCCGCGCAAACGATGGGTGAAAGTACCCGTTGCTTTAGTAATGGAAGCGAACGCGAGATCTGTACCCACCGCGACCGCAGGCGAGACGCCGAATAACAGGGTCAGTAAAGGCGTCATTAAAGAGCCACCACCGACACCAGTCAAACCGACTAGCGTGCCAACAGCGAAACCGGAAATAATATAGGTAAGTGTCATAGCGCCCCAAACAAAGTAGCATGCATGATAAGTCGATGCTGCTTTATAACAAACTACTTAGTATTTATTTGCTTATATGTGGTTTGACTATATAGAAATGCGAATTTTTTTTGTTTTGTCGGTTTTTGAGAGAAAGCGGGCAAAATGACCCCTGTTTTCTGAAAATTGCCTGAAGCTAATTGGGGGGAGGCATCGTGCCCATCAATACGCACGAAATCGGCCAAACAGATAAGATCCTATGTTGTTAAAGTGTTTAGATCCAGAAGGCATCGTCGGCGCTCAAGTCAATGAAGTGTTACTTGAATCTTGGGTGACGATGCCTTAACTAGCAAAATCAGATCTCTGGGATCAATGCATTTAAATCTGTCACGCCTACGTCAACGCCAGCCTGGCTAAACATGGTCGTGATCTGGCCGCGATGATGGGTCTGGTGATTGAAGACATGCATGAGCAGGCTGAATAGTTGCTTTGAGTGCGGATTACCTTTGATATCTAGGTACGATACAGGTTTTGCCAGATCTTGGTCTTGTGCTTGCAGGCTCAGCTGTATCAACATCGTATCGAGTTTGTGGCGATAGTTGCGCAGGGTGTCAAAGTCTTCAAATAATGTTGAATCAAGTGCCTGTACTGATTGTAATTGCTTTGCTTCTTCTAATTCCCATTCCGACGGAAAGTTAGCACTTAGACGCTTAATCCAGATGGTATCCGCCACTGCCAGATGATTTAAGGTCGAGAAAATAGAACCAAAAAATGCGCCACGATTTTCTCTTAATGCGCTCGCCGATAAACTGGCAGCAGTGTCATATAATTTTTCATTCATCCATTGACTGTATTGCGCCATCAATTGCACGTGAGGTTTCAGCGACATAAACTTTCCTTGATTGACATCTTTCATTTTCACCAGCCTCTCTCGCTAGTTTGAATCTAGCAGTCTACAATAGCTTGCTCTTTTTTCGTCATTCATAGCGTATCAGGCGCGAATTTTTTAGGCATTTCTTAAGGATTTTTTGTGGATTTTGATACCTTGCGCTCACTGGCATTTCATCGTGAGATGGTCGCCAGTCGTCGTTTAATGCAACGTGATAACTTGTCATTGGATGCAGCTTTGAAGCATGTATTGGGCGAAGTCGCTGGTCAGCAGGGACTAGATCATTTGTTAGAAGAACGTCGTCTTGCACGTGTTTTATTAATTGAGCGCAAGGAAAAGAAACGTTATCTATCCCAACAAAGACACTTTGTAAAACAAGAAAAAAAGTCGATTCCTGTCACGAAGTGGTGTGCTTGGTTTGACGGTTCGGCGCGCCCCAATCCCGGCGCTTGCGCAATTGGTGCTGTACTAATTGCACCAGATGGTCGCGCGTGGCGATTGAGCCGCCAAATTGGTTACGGCAATAGCAGTGTGGCGGAATATCATGCTTTGATCGCGCTTCTGGAATTGGCAGTAGCGCAGAATGCGTGCGACATGGTGATTTATGGTGACAGTCGGGTCGTGATAGATGATCTCGATCCCAAGACCAAAAATTATGCGCACGCTTTGGAAGATTTGCGTCAGGAGGCTAAGGACTTGCTACAACAAATTGATGGAGCGACCTTGCAATGGATACCTCGCTCCAGAAATCAACAAGCAGATAGGTTGGCGCAGCATGCGTTTGAAAAAATGCATCAATGCTAGGCGCAATTGCAGGCTCAACTGCAGCCTCAATTGCAGGCGTAAACGAAATCAGGACAATCTGATTGCAGTCCAGATTGTCCTGACCATGTAAGTGTTTCGGAACTTTAAAAAATACCCTGCAAAGAAATCGACAGTAATTTTGAGTCGCCAAAGAAAGGGTAGGGATAATTTGACTTGTCTTTGGAAACATCGTATTGGATTTTTAGCGCAGTATCTTTATGAAAATCCCAGCGTAACGATAAATATTGGGTTTTTCGACCTTCAGTTGGTGCATTAATAGTGGTGTATTGCGAGTAGGTATACATGGGTGTCCACGCACCAAATTGGTAACCAAATCCGAACAAGGCATATTTGTACACATTGTTCAAACCTTTGCTCGCATCTACTTGCTGATAGCGATCAATCTCAGCTTTGACTAGCCAATTTTTATAATCCATATTGGCGGAGATACCCATAATCTGGGTGGATTGATCATTTACCAGGTAGAGATTGCCGCCACCGGGCTTGTCTTGCCATAGCGTATCTTTGTAGCGCATATACATGGCGCGTACATCAACAATGCCATTATTTGCTGCAACGGAGACACCAAGAATTTTTTTCCAAGATTCATTCGTCGGCGTTGTATAGTAAATCAGGGTATCGTAGGCGTTGTTCTTTTGCGTGTAGCCGCCGGTCCATGCAGAGACTGTTGTCGCCCAATCCGACTTACCTAATTGCGTACGATAGCTGACATTTGCACCGTTGTAGGCATAGATAGGCCAGCCATAGACATCGGGTGCTGGACGTACCCACGGATAGGCATAACCTATGTAAAGATAGTCGCTGTAATAATACAAGGGAATTCGCATTTTCCCGGCTTGAAAAGTCCAAGCGGAATCTGGTGCCGGAGTCCACGTTGCATAAGCCCAATCAATCGTTGGCCGAGAGCCTGCATTGGGATTGTTGGCGCGACTAATGATCTGCGTGGTGGCAGAAAAATTGGGGGTAAAATCCTTTTTGATTTGAATTCCCAATAAGGATTCCTGATTAAACTGAAAGCCCTTATTTTTTTCATAGACACCCGCATATTCCCAGGCTTGCATAGAACAAGGACATTGCCATTGTTGATAAGTCCAAGGCGTACTGCTATTTAAAGCTGATCCGCTCAGCACCTTGGCACCGGTAATATTATAGAAGCCGGTGAGTTTAAATGTGCCATCATCGCTTAGATCGATTGCCTGGCTCACAGACGGATAGAGCAGACAGAGAGCGAGTGCAAGTAGTGATTTTTTCATTATTCAATCTCCAGAAAAAGTTATCGCCTGTTTGGATTACGGAATCAATGCCACTACTTTGACGCTATCATCGACCGCAGATTTCTCGATATACCCTATGGCATTCACGTTTTCTCGAATGGCTTTTTTAACCTCGTCACTACTCTTATATTCTCTTGGCGGTTTTCCTTTTCCGGTAAAGACGATACGAGCCCAAATCGCTTGTACTTGTGGCGGTTCTTTTTCCAAGACTTTTTTGTAAAATTCTAGGCGTATGGGCGATCCACTTGCCTGTTCTAAGGGGGTAAATTGCACAGAGCCGCCCAGAAAGAATTGTGCCGCTTGTGACGTGCTCATGCTTTTCGTGTCACTTTGTGGATTGACCACGATGACAAGCTCAGCATAGGTGGGGGGGGCAATTATCGTTAGTGCTGCGATCATCGCGATAGAGCGTATCATCTGTTTCATAGTTTTTCCTGTTCATAACGCATGTCAGAATGAAAATCTAAGTCCACTAGCTACAAATTAATTGTACGATGATTTTGAGAAGCATCCGCAGCTTGTTGCCTTGCTTCCACATTATTTTTTGCTGAGTTAACTTATTGAAAATGTCCTGACGAAAAAAAGTAAAATATTGACTAATTAGACAGATAACGAAGCGTGAATAATAGAAGCTGCGGGAAGTGATTAGGTCAACTAATTGCAGGCGTCATTCTAAGACGTGGCATCACTATTCCAAATAAACAAAAATAGGAGACAAAATGAGTGAACCAAATAGTGGGCGCGATGGTGACAGTGCTGCCCCAGATATTCGCATGGTGATTGATCAAAAGAGCGCATTTCCACCGGTAGCACGGCTTGGTGCTTTCTGTGCATTCCACTGGTTATATCTAGGTTGGCAGGATTTTCGTGCGGAACCCATGGCAGGACTGTTTTATGGCATTTGTTTTGCTGCGATGGGTGCGATATTGAAATTGACACTGGCCAATGCGCCGCAATATTTATCCGCATTGACTTGTGGTTTTTTGCTGGTCGGGCCACTGCTTGCTCTGGGTTTGTACGACGTTAGCCGCCGTATCGAAAACTTGCGATCAGGCATGCTTGGTAGTGCATTTTCTATGAGGGGGCGTTGGAGCAATATTGGTACGTTCGCCGTGGTTTTGGCAGTGATTATGATGGTGTGGGCTCGTGCTTCGTTGGTCATTTTTGCCCTGTTTTATAACAAGGGTATGCCAACTATGGAAGGTTTTTTGGCGAAGCTATTTTCTTTGGAAAATGTCGAGTTCTTGTTTGTCTATGCGTGCGTCGGTTTTATTTTTGCTAGCTTGGTATTTGCGATTAGCTGGGTCTCAATTCCTTTGATGTTGGATAGAGATACCGATGCAATTACGGCGATGATTATCAGTATCGTTGCCTTATTCGTCAATGTGCCTTTGACTATGGTGTGGGGTCTGACCATTGTCGCTTTTGTTGCACTAGGTTTTACGACTTGGAATCTGGGATTTATTATCGCGATGCCTATCATAGGCCATGCCACTTGGCATGCCTACCGTGAGGTCGTTGGGCCAGCGGATCATCGCAGTTAATTGAAGTATCGGAATGAAGTATCGGATTGAATAAAAAATGGCACAGAGTTTTTAACTCTGTGCCATTTTTTTTCGATTCAAATCTATTTTTATTAGACCTATTTGAGCGGTGGAATCGCCTGTGGTACTAAAGGTTTAATTGGTTGCTCTTTGAGTTTTTTCTGCAAATAATTCAGGGCGGCTTCCAATTGCTTATCTTCTCCTTTGAACGTTGCATTGGGCGGATTGTCGACTTCAATATCCGGAACGACACCGACACCTTCAACTAACCAACCACCGTCTTTGACGTCGAATTGTGCATTTTCAGCAGCACGTACCATGCCATTGTCGCTCAAAGTATTTCGATCCGATAACCAAACACCAGCGCCTGCCGTGCGCTTGCCAACCAAGGGGCCGAGGTTGAGTGTCTTTACCCCAGCTGCAAATGTTTCGCCGTCAGAGTAAGTCAATTCATCAATCAAGACCACCAGATGACCACGGAAAGTTTGTTGCATATTCGCGTAGGGTTGATTGCCGGCTGATGACCAGAATGCCCACGCTTTGCGCAAGAGTTTTTCTATGATCCAGCTATCAATATTGCCACCATTATTCCGGCGTACGTCGATAATTAAACCATCACGATCGAAATTCGCGTAGAAGTCACGGGCAAAACTGGCGACATCCGCTGGCCCCATGGCACGCAAATGCAAGTAACCGATTTTGCCATTCGAGTTGCGATCGACTTTGCTTGCCAAGCTTTGCTCCCAATCGCTATAGCGCAAGTTAGCTTGTCTAATCATATTGACGGGAGATACCAGAACAGTTTTGCTATTGGTACCGCGCTTTACTTGCATCAATACTTGTTTGTCGGCCTGATTTAACAAGAGATCAGAAATATCGCGTGCGGCTAGAACCTCTTTTCCATTGATGGCGGCGATGATGTCGCCATTTTTGATGTCGAGATCAGGATTATCTAAAGGAGCGCGTTGTGATGGTAAGTCTGGTTCGCTGCGGTAGATGTGATCGATACGGTAGCCATCTGCGACTTTGCTGAGCACAGCGCCGAGACCGGCCGCTTGTCCATCAGGCGCAGCGCGACGCACATCGCCAGGGCGGACTTGAGAATGCAAAGAGCTGACTTCACTGACCATTAAAGCGAGCACGTCATTGAGTTCCGCACGGTCAGTAATGCGCTCAACTAAGGGGGCGTATTTTTCACGTACTTTGACCCAATCTACTCCGCGCATATTGGTGTCGTATAAGAAATCACGGTGCATGCGCCAAGCGTCCATGTACATCTGCTTCCACTCTTGGCGTGGGTTGGAACTGAAGCTCCAATCCTCAATTTTTACCTTCGCCTTACTTAGATCGCTTGGTGCTTTCGCCGCACTATCGACGACGTAAAATTCACCATTGCCGCTACCTGTATGTACAAGTACCCGTTTCTTATCTAGTGATAAATCGAAGTTACGTATGCCTGCTGCGAACACTTCTGCCTGAGGCGCTGTTTTACTGATGGCCAAGGTTTTCAAATTATTGCGGCTACGATCATTGGCATCACGCTCCATGAAGTACAATCGTTTATCATCAGCGATCAAACGGCGATAATTTCCCGCAGCGATAGGTACTTCATATAAACGTTCAGCCAAGCCTTGGTACACGATAGCATTGCCCGATTTTTTGACGGGCACGACGTCGGCTTTTTTTCCAGCATCTTTACTAGCGTCAGCGACTTCCGTTTTTTCGCTTGGCTTATCGGTGGTCTTTTCTGCGGTCTTGTCTGTATTTTTATCGCTGATTTTGCTTAGTTCGTCGTCAGGCTTAAATGGGAATCGATTTCCCGGTTGCAAAGCCAAAGCGAAGATACCCGCACGTTTATCGAAATAGGTACCCATATTGCGGTCACCCCAAGGTGCACCGATGCCGGGTTGGAAATTGCGATTCGATAAAAAATATAACCACTTTCCATCACTTGAGAAGGCGGGTGATTCAGACTCATAGCGGTCAGTGGTGACAAAATGGGTTTGCTTGCTGTCGATATCGTACAAGCCAATCTGGTTGCGACCTTGTGAACTATTGCCGCGAACCATCGCCAATGTTTTGCTATCAGGTGACCAGACGATTTCATCGTGCGTGCCATTGCCGCCTTTGGAAGCGTCATCAATGACCACATTCGACTTAGTCGCGAGATCGAGCAACCAGAGCCGGCCACGTTTATCGATATGCGCTAAATATTTACCATCTGGTGATGGACCCATTGCTAGTCGGTGGGTTTCACCATCTTTGGTTAATTGCTCTGGCTTACCATTGCCATTCGTTGGGAAGCGCCAGATTTCATTTTCACCTGTGCTGTCTACGAAAGCATAGACATAACGACCATCGTGAGAAAATACGGCCTCGCGTGCTCTTGCGCCATCAGGCAAATTAACATCGACACGGCGCTGCGTGCCTGTGCCCGCGATGCTCATTTGACCGCGCGCAGTGAAGACCAATTTTTCATCTTTCCCTGCAACTTGAACATTAGTCAAAAATTCCAAAGGATTTTTGATGTAACGCCGGCGTGACTGATCAAAGTCGGAAACCAAGTCAACATTCAGTAATTTATCGCTTGATCCAGCCAGATCCAGTACATGCAAATTGGCACCTAGTTGATAGACTATCTTGCCATCACCTAATTGCGGGTTTCTAACTTCCCATTCTTTATGTTTGGTCACTGCGCGCGCATCGCTACCGTCTAGATTGGCGGCATAGACATTGTAAGCACCGTCACGGTCGCTCAAGAAATACAGACGGTTTTTCCACAACATAGGGCGACGGTTATTTGATTTTTCTTTGGCGAAAATATTGACTGCTTCAGCCTTAGCTTGCAAATCGAATTTCCATAGTTGCGCTAAAGCACCACCGCGATACATCTTGGCATTGTCGTTACGAGTATGTAGACCGAGGCGGGTGAAGTACAGAGTTTTCCCGCTTTCATCCAAGGCGGCTTCATTGGCGTCGGTAACAGGAAACACCTGACGTTGCAGGTTCTGCGGATTGATTGCAGAGATGACGGTTTGAGCGCTGGGTCCCACTTGATTTTGGCTAGTCACCAAGACTTCGCCTTGCGCGCTCCAGCCCAATACCGTCACTGCCGTATTTTCAAAGCTGATACGTTTAGGTACACCACCCGCGAGCGGCATCACATAGGCCTCTTGGGTACCTTCGTAGCTGGCGGAAAAAGCGATCCACTTCCCATCTTGGGAGATCGCTGAGTTGGTTTCTGCGCCCAAATGGGTGGTCAGGCGTTGCGCTGCGCCGCCATTGATGCCGACTTTCCATAAGTCGCCTTCGGAAGTGAAAACAACAGAATCAGCTCGGATCGAAGGGAAACGAACATAAGCGTTGTCGTTGGGCGCAGCATAGGCTGAAGCAATCATGCCGCCTAAGGATAAGCTAAACAATAGAGAGCGAATTTTCATGGTTTTAGACGAATAGAGTTGAAGAAAAACAAAAATAAAAGAATGGGCGATCGTAAGACTGTTTAATTAGTGCACATAGCGTAAATACCTCAACTAGTTCGATATGATAATGTGACATTTACACAAGTTTCTTCTTGCTAGCTTTCACCTCAGGCTTATTGCTTTGTTAAAGCAAGACTTGTTTGAAATTTTTGATAAAGCATTGAGACCATTGAAGCGTGAAATAGTTCTCTACTTGACGGCTTGGCTCATCAAATTGCATATTTTTTGGGGGGCGGTTATTTGAGCAATGCGTATTGCTTGATCGCTTTTGGACATCTTGCAAAGCGGGCGAGTAGCATTGTTGCAATCTGTTTGTAGCGCCAGGTATTTTGAAAGCACGACCGCGCAGATCGCGCTGAAGCCAGAGCTTAGGACAGAATGCTGCATCTGTCTAAATAATCATATCAAAAGAGAAAGGCTAGCTCTGTGACTATTTCGACTCTAGAGCACGCTTAAGTAGTGGGTCAAACTAACCGAAGTTATGTAAAACAGTTTTTATTTTTTGTACTGCTATTAATTTATGGTTAAATGTTCATGAGGCCATAAAAATGACGATGATGATAAATTTTGGATCTACTATTATTTTACGCAAGTGGGCATTTACGCTGATTAAACTGCTTTCCTCTTGTGTCCTTGCTCTGGGACTAAGTTTCCCCGTGTACGCAGATAACGCTGTGCCAACAATTATCCTAGTTGGAGAGGATGATTGGTATCCCTATTCAGCTTATAAGGACGGAAAGCTACAAGGTCTGGCTGTCGATCTGATTGAGGCGGCTTATGCTGCAGTTGACGTAAAAGTGCAATTCAAAACAGCGTCTTATTTACGCTGCATGATGCTAGCCGAAAGCGGTCAGGAGTTGGGCTGCTTTGATAGTTTGAAAGATAGCAAACTACTCAAAACACATTTGTTTCACCAAGAGCTGATATTCAAAGCTGAAATTGGGATATACGCGCGCGCGAGTTCAAAAGAAAGCAATATGAAACCGCGAGACTTGAGAGATAAACATGTTGGCGTTACCCATGGCTATACCTACTCGGATGAAATCGATGGCACACAATTAATTCAGCGGGAAGTGGCTCCAACGGACGTCTCGAATCTGCGTAAATTAATACTTAATCGGTCTGAGTATTCTTTGGTGTACACTCGAGTAGTCGATTATCTGGTGGCGAAGTATCCTGCAGAATTCAAAGATAAAATCCGTCAGGTGGGTAGTCTGAATCAAAGTGAGTTATATCTAAGCTTTTCTAAACATCGTCCGGAAGCAAAGAAATTTGCCAATTTACTCGACCTAGGTTTGCGCAAAATAAAAAAGAATGGCGTGTATGCTCAGATAGAGCAGAAGTGGCGTACTCCCGCTCCGTGATCGCCTAGTTCTAAAGTTTGAAACTTAGTAGCCGATGGTCTGTGCCGCTTCGTGCACCAATTGTTTAAATAAGTCATGGCGCATCGCACTTATCTGACCGCTTTTTACCGCATCCAAAACGGTGCAACCCGGTTCTGTATGGTGATGGCAATTGTAGAATTTACAGTGACCAAGATGCGGCAAAAATTCTGGGAACGCGCGCTCTAGCATCCCTTCACTTAAGTGATGTAAACCGAATTCCTGAAAGCCGGGCGAATCAATTACATACGTTGGCTTACCCTCAAATTCTTCCATCTGAAACAGGCGCGTGAAGGTTGTCGTGTGTTTGCCCGTATCTAACGCTGCTGAAATTTCCCGTGTAGCGATCTCAGCGTCGGGAATCAAAAGATTAATCAGCGACGATTTTCCCATTCCGGATTGGCCGATTAAGATTGTGCTTTGTCCTTGAATCAAAGACAGCATTTTTTCGCGCGTCGCTTCTGCATGCGCCGTGACTGATACCTCGTGTACTGGATAGCCAAGTGAGGCATACAAGCCGACTCGCTCGCGTGCTTTTGGTAAGCTGGTAGTGACGTCAATTTTATTTAAAACGATATGGGCTTTGATGCCCGATGATTCTGATGCGACTAAGGCGCGTGAGATTAAATCATCAGAAAAGCTAGGTTCGGTGGCTACCACCACGATCAATTGTGTCAGATTCGCCGCCAGCATTTTTGATTTGTACTGGTCAGAGCGATACAGCAGCGTAGTGCGCGGCACGATGGCTTCGATCACCCCTTGATTGGCGGAGGTCATTTGATATTCAACGATATCGCCCACCGCCACATCACTTTTTTTACCGCGCGTCACACAGTGTAATTTAATGCCATCAGCCTGAATCAGATAGTGACGACCGTGAGCAGCGATTACGGTACCTTGTTCGGTCGGGCCCGATTTCTTTTGCGGAGAAAATTTCTTAGACATGCAGTTCGTTTAACCGAAAGTCTGCGTGAAGATGACGTCGAGCTTGGCTGCGCAAATGAAATCATTTTCTGAGATACCACCTTTGCCACCATTGACCGTATGCGTGTCAAATTTGACGACGCAACGATTATAAGTGACGACTAATTCTGGATGATGATCTTCTTCGTGAATGGTGTAAGCGATAGCATTCACGAAAGCCAAGGTCTCATAATAATTTTTGAAGTTATAAGTCTTAACGATACGTGAACCATCTTGCGCCCAACCCGGTGTTGCAGCGAAGAAGGCAGTCAATGCTTGGTCTTGCAAACCGATTTCAGTGTGGGCAGATTTTTTTGATAGGAGATCAGATGTTTTCATAGAATTTTTTGGATAATGAGTTGTTTGTGACTATGGCTTAAGCCAAGGCTTGCTGATGTAAATGCGCAATCCGGATTGACGCTGGCGGATGCGAGTCATAAAAAGCAGAATGTACAGGATCCGGCGTTAGAGTTGAGGCATTATCTTCATATAATTTGACCAGAGCCGACACCAAGTCATTTGCGTTCGTATGTTTCACAGCAAAGGCATCAGCTTCGAATTCATGTTTGCGTGAGCTGATGGACGTTAGTGGAGAAAGTATGAAAGTAAAGACTGGCAAGGTCAGCATAAATAAGATCAAAGCCATCGCACTATTCGACGACGCAAATGAAATAGGATCGACGCTTAAGCCAGTGTAAAACCAGATTTGTTGTTTCAAATAACCGAGCAAAGCCAAGAATCCCAGCGATACTGCGAACATCACCACCATACGTTTGACGATGTGCTTAAGTTTAAAATGGCCAAGCTCGTGCGCCAGCACGGCTTCGACTTCTTGAGGCGCCAGACGTTCGATCAAGGTATCGAAGAACACGATGCGTTTGGTTTTTCCAAAGCCAGAAAAATAAGCATTACCATGCGCACTGCGTTTTGATCCATCCATGACAAATAAGCCGCTAGAGGCAAAGCCTACGCGTTGCATTAAACCTTCTATCCGTGTGCGTAAAGCCTCATCAGCAAGGGGGGTGAATTTGTTAAACAAGGGCGCTATCCAAGTCGGGAAAATCAACATCATCAAGAGTTGAAATCCGCTAAAGACTAGCCAAGCGTATAGCCACCATAAATTGCCAGACTTATCCATTAAGCTAATGACGACCCAAACTAAAGGCAAACCAATGGCTGCGCCGATTGCACTACCTTTGATCATATCGGTGAAAAATAATTTCACAGTCATTTTGTTGAAGCCAAATTTTTCTTCTAATACGAATTGGCGGTATAAATCGAATGGCAAATCAATCGCACCGCTAATGAATGCAAATGCGACGAGCAAGCTTAGTTGATAGCTCATGCCGTCGCCCAGCCACTGAAACAAAGTTGCCGCTAGCAATTGCAAGCCGCCAAATAGCGTAAAACCGAGCAAGACCAATACGCTGACAAATAGGGAAATCAAGCCAAAGCGGGTTTTGGCGATAGTGTAGTCAGCGGCCTTTTGGTGTGCCTCTAAACTTATTTTTTCGGCGAACTCAGCAGGAACCGCCGCACGATGTCTTGCCACGTGACGCAACTGGCGAGAAGATAGCCAAAATTGCAAACTTACTGTAATGCCAAGAAAAACAATGAATAAAACCGAAAACGTATATGAATTCATGGGAAAATGCTGCTTTATCAGAAAAATGTTTATGGGAGTTATCTTTTAATTACTATTTGTGAATTAAAAAATGACGCCCAATAATGTTAAATAATGCCAAGTTAAGGTTCTAGGAAGAATTATGTCACAAGAGAGCAATGTTCAAGCAAATGAAACCACGAGCGTGGTGCCAGCCAAACCAGCGAAACCTAATGAAATGAATTTGATTTGGGTAGACATGGAGATGACTGGCCTCGACCCCGATACCGATAAAATCATCGAAGTGGCGGTCGTTGTGACAGATATGCAATTAAATGTCTTAGCGGAAGGCCCCGTATTTGCAATTCATCAATCCGATGAAGTTTTGAACAAAATGGACGCTTGGAATAAAGGTACACACGGACGTTCCGGTTTGATCGACAAAGTAAAAGCGTCAACCGTAACGGAAGCTGATGCCGAGAAAGCCTTGATTGAATTTTTGAGAGCCTATGTACCAGCAGGCAAATCACCGATGTGCGGCAATACGATTTGCCAGGATCGCCGCTTTATGTTCCGTGGTATGCCAAAACTGGAAGCCTTCTTCCATTATCGCAACTTGGATGTCTCGACTTTGAAAGAATTGTGCCGCCGTTGGAAGCCAGCTTTGTCTAGCGGCTTCAAGAAACATCAAAAACATACGGCGCTGGCCGATATCATTGAGTCTATCGAAGAGTTGAAATACTATCGCGAGCATTTTATTAAGGAGTAATCCTCACATAAACTTGCCGACTTAAAATGAAAAAGGCTGACGATAATGTCAGCCTTTTTCATTGCGACGACAATTAATTTAAACGCCTAACAATTCCACTTCAAAAATCAAAGTCGCATTCGGTGGAATGACGCCGCCAGCGCCGCGTGGTCCATAGCCCAGGGCTGCAGGAATCGTGAGGATGCGAGTACCGCCGATTTTCATACCTTGAACGCCTTCGTCCCAGCCTTTGATGACCTGACCCGCACCTAGTGCGAATTCAAAAGCATCGTTGCGGTCTTTACTTGAATCAAATTTCTTACCCGCGCTACCATCGGGATTCTGCAACCAGCCTGTGTAATGGACCAGTACATTGTTTCCGGCAGTGGCTTCGGCGCCTGTGCCTTCAATTTTATCTTCGTATTGCAAGCCGCTGACGGTCGTGATCGTTGACATGGTGTTTCCTTAAACGTAATGAAATGGAAGAAAATGGTGTAAACATTGAATTTTTGTTAGGTGATATTTTAGTCGAAAATAGTGGTGACCGCCTAAGTACTAACTAAGCAGTGCTTGCCGCATTTGCAAGGTAGAATAGCGTTTCGGTCTATAACTCCGCTCGCTATCTCAAAGGTTGTTACGATGCATTTACAAGAAGTCATGCGCTCATGGGCGCGCGCCTTAGCAGCACAATTTCGTTTCAAAATTCTTCTGTTGAGCCTGATTCCTCTGGTGCTTTCACTTTGTTTGTGGGGTGGCTTGATGGCGTGGCGTTTGCAGGCGCTGTTTGACTTTATACAAAGCTATTTTTCTGAACACAATAGCTTTTCATCTGCTAGTGCGGTACTAAATTCCTTGGGTTTGCTAGCTTTAAAAACGGTGATCGTACCTTTGTTGGCGATGTGGGCATTGTTGCCTTTGATGATCATGAGTTGCCTAGTTTTTATTGGTGTTTTGGTGATGCCCGGCATTGCGAAGCACGTTGGTGTCAGAGATTATCCAAAGCTGGAAAAACGTCAGGGTGGCTCCGTCTTCGGTGGTTTTGTGTTCTCACTCGGATCGCTGTTCCTGTTTGTATTTGCCTGCGTTGCGACTTTACCCTTAATCTTTTTCCCACCTGTTTATGTATTGGTGCAGCCATTGCTATGGGGGTGGTTGACGTATCGCATTATGAGTTATGACGCATTAGCGAGTTTTGCTGATGCTGAAGAGCGTAAAACTTTGGTAGCAACACATCGTCCTGCATTGCTAGTGATCGGTTTGGTGGCTGGCTGGGTTGGTAGCCTTCCATCGATGTTGTGGATGGGTGGCGCGATGTCTATGGCTTATGTCGCGTTCTTTCCTTTTTTCGTGAGTATGGCGATTTGGATGTACTTAGTTATTTTTATTTTTACTGGCCTATGGTTTCAATATTACTGCCTAGCCGCATTGCAAAAAATGCGTCAGGCAAAATTGGAACAGGAAGTTGTTTTAGAGCGCATTGCCACTTAATGTGACAGCGCTATCTTGATCAAGAAATGTGGAGTAAATTATGGCAATAGGACTCATCATTATCGGTGATGAAATTTTATCCGGGAAACGTGTCGATCAGCATTTGCCGAAAGTCATAGAGCTACTTAAAGAACGTGGTTTAAGTTTAGATTGGGCAGAATACGTTGGCGATGATCGAGCCCGGATTACGGCAACTTTGCAGCGCAGTTTTGCGAGTGGAGATATTGTTTTTAGCACAGGCGGCATCGGTGCTACACCCGATGATCATACTCGACAATGCGCGGCCGCCGCATTGAATTTGGATATTGTTTTGCATCCCGAAGCGAAAGCCTTGATTCATCAACGTATTCTAGAAATGAATTTGACACTTGACATGCCAACGGCTTTGGATGGTCCCGATTATTGGCGTCGTTTGCAAATGGGTGAGTTCCCACATGGCGCTGCCATCATTCCGAATCCCTTTAATAAAATTCCTGGCTTTGCGATTCGTCAACATTACTTTGTACCGGGCTTTCCCGTGATGGCCTGGCCTATGATTGCCTGGGTTTTAGATACGCATTACGCACATTTATTTCATCAGCAAGCAAAGGACGAAAAAGCAGTTTTGGTATTCGAAGTTGCGGAGTCTTTACTTACGCCGATGATGGAAGCTTTGGAGTTGAAATACCCGTTGATCAAAGTATTTAGCTTACCTAGTGTCGGCAGCGAGACGATACGCCGTCACATAGAGTTAGGTGTTAAGGGTGAGCCAGTACAAGTCGCGTCCGCGTTCGCTGAGATGCTGTTGGTCTTGGATCAGTTTCGAGCGGAATATACCTCGACGTAAATTGGTATCGCTGCTTGGTAGGTAATTGACTTATTGATCAAACCGGGTGAAATGGAATAACTATGTCGAAAATTAAATTTACGCTGTTTTCCATGAAGGACGCTTTGTTTGCGTTCGGCCCTATCGTCTTGATGGTGATGGCC
The DNA here is from genome assembly GCA_963511665.1 of uncultured Undibacterium sp. Classification (GTDB taxonomy): domain Bacteria; phylum Pseudomonadota; class Gammaproteobacteria; order Burkholderiales; family Burkholderiaceae_D; genus Undibacterium. The sequence continues at coordinate 6,483 of CAUPKC010000013.1, read as the reverse complement.
GTCATTGCTGCAGGGTTCTACCTAGTTGATCCGGCGCCAGGACGTACTTTGGATTTTAGTGCCGGGCAGGACAATACCGCGTATCAGGAATTTGCGGTCAAATACGCAGATGAATTGGCTAAAAATCAGATCAAATTGCGCATCCATAAATCACAAGGATCACAAGAAAATCTACACAAAATCAGTGACTCAAAATCTGTGATCGATATTGGTTTCGTGCAAAGCGGATCAACCAATCAAGCCGACGCCGAAGCACAGGGTTTGGTTTCGCTAGGCAGTTTGTTTTATGAGCCTATTTGGATTTTCTATAAGAGTAAAAAAGACTTCTCTAGCTTGGAAGAGCTGAGAGGTAAGCGTGTCAACGTTGGCCCTGATGGCTATGGTGTGCGTCGTTTGTTTAAACAAATCCTCTCGGTCAATAATTTGGAAGAAAATGATATCCAAATGCAGCAATTAGAGAGTACGCCGGCAGCAGTTGCTTTTATCGACGGGAAATTGGATGTCTTAGTGATAAGCTCTGCGTCGGATTCATTGTTGGTGCAAATGTTGTTGCAGACACCGGGCGTTAAGTTATTTGACTTTGTTCAGGCAGAGGCATACACACGGCGCTTCCCTTTTTTATCGCACGTCGTTTTGCCGCGCGGTATTGTCGATTTAGGGCGTGATATCCCAGCGCGTGATTATCATTTGATTTCGCCAACAGCAACCTTGGTGGCGCATGAAAGTTTGCATCCCGCCTTGATTAGCTTATTTTTGCAAGCAGCAAAAAAAATTCATGGCGGCGCGAATTGGTTTAGCAAGCAGGGCGAGTTTCCATCCGATCGATATACCGAAATTGCCGTAGAAAAACAGGCCGAGAAATTCTATAAAAATGGACCACCATTTTTACAGCGCTATTTGAGTTTTTGGATGTCTAATTTTTTGGAGCGTATGTGGGTGGTGCTTTTGACTTTGGGGGCGCTGGCGTTACCTTTGTCCAAAATTATTCCACCTTTGTATGTGTGGCGTATTCGTTCTCGCATCTATCGGTGGTACGGTCAACTCAGAGCGGTTGAACACGCAATTGATGAGGCAACACCTAAGCAACGTAAGCAAATCGCACAAGAACAGTTGCAACGTTTAGATGAGATTGAAAAGAAAGTGAATCATATTTCGATTCCACTTTCTTATGCGGAAGAATTGTATGGTTTGCGTAGCCATATACAGTTTGTTCGTAAACGAGTTATGGCAGGGGATTAACCCCATCGGCACAGAGACACACGAAATTGTAAGACGGAGGGGAGTATCTTACTTTTTCACAGGTAGTGTGTGTCTCTGTACTTCAGTGGTCCTTGCGATTGAGCTTAAAATAAGCTCAAAATAAGTTAAAAAAAAGCCTAAAATTTTTTATCGAGTAGCGGCATTCTTACTTTTCTCGCCGCTAGCCAAATTTGCTATTCAGACTAGTTAGATATTGATAGGTTCAAATCAAATTGTCTAAAATTTGTAAGCTACGCCTAGTGAATATATATTGTTAATTGTCTTGTTACTGTTTGTGCTGCTGTATTTTGTTGGTAAGCGGTCCCAATCAGCAGTCAGGCTGACATTTTTAGTCAGGGAGTAACGTAGCCCTAAGCCTAAAGCAGGTACAAACCATGCTTTCTCAGAGCCACTACCGCCGCTCGCGAAATCGACAGAGCCGCGGGCATAGCTGGTGCCGATACGACTTACCACGCCAAACTCATCCGTACCTATATCGACTTTGTAAAAAACACCAGCCCCGCTAGTTTTCCCAATACCGTTTTTCAGCCCAGATGCAGTACTAAAGCTGCCTTTGGTATCGCCTATTTGATATAGCATACCTTCCACACTTTGCGAGAGGCTGAAGCCGTTATAAGGTGTGATAGCAAAGGTGTATCCACCGTAAATTTTCCCTGTGCTATTGCTGGCGCGCTTGCAAACTGCACCAGCCACGCAATTTAAATCTGAATTCGTACGAACGCCCCAGGCAGCGCCGAGATAGGTATCTGCAGCTTGAGCATTAGCGCTAAACGCCATCGCGCCGAGAGAAGCTGCAATTGCCAAACTAGCGTAAATAGTGCGTTTGAATGTAGACATTGGATCCTTTTCGGTAGAACAAAAATGATTTGTTGCTTTGGGTTGAAGTGTCGGAAAAAACTTTGTAGAGCTTGATGAAGAGTGTTTTTTTGTGGGCTTCAACTTGGAACGGAGTGTCGGCATTTTCGGGGTTGAATGCCAAATTTACTTGGCGAGACCTGCCAGATAGGATGCTAGGTATTGTTGATTGCTACTTTCCTCAGGAAAGGAACTTTTTGGGAGCGATTTGCAGCTACGTTGAAATGAGCTTCATGCGATTGAGTTTAAGCGTTACGGAAATTAGCGACTGCGCAAAGGTGTGAGTAAGTCTCGCAAATTATTGTGATCAATCTCGTACATGATTTCTAGTAGACGCCCGATTTCACCACGGGGAAAACCTTCGCGCGCAAACCAGCCTAAATAGTGACCCGGTAAGTCGGCTAAGATACGACCTTCATATTTGCCAAAAGGCATCGTTTTTGTGACTAGCTGGATTAAATCTTCTGTTTGCATAAAGCTTGCTTCGTTGGTTGGGGTTAAGTGGTTTTTGTTTGGTGCGATTTGTTCTGAGTGTAGCTTGGTATTACGTCAAAAATTTTGAACTGACGATGCTACAATCCTTGCCATTCTTTTTATTCTATAGAAACTCGGTCAACATGAACATGCCATCAACGCGCTCTTATCCGACTCCTTACGAACTCGGCAATCAAAATCAAACCTCGATTTGGGAAGACTGCATTCTTTTCTATCAAAAACTAGCACAAGATTTCCCGCATATCTTGCGCTTTCAACAAATTGGATTGGCCGATGGCGGCATGCCTATGCATGCTGGTGTTATTACCGCCGATGCTGTGTTTGATAGAGCAGTTTTAAAAGCAGAGGGACGCCCAGTATTTTTTAATAACAATGGTATCCATCCTGGCGAACCTGAAGGCATTGATGCTTGCATGGCCTTAGTACGTGATTTTTGCTTGCAGCCTGAGCGCTTAGCTGCCTTAGGCAAAACCGTGTTTTTGTTTATTCCTGTGTATAACGTTGATGGTTGTTTAAATCGCCAAAATACCTCGCGCGTCAATCAGGACGGGCCTGAGATGTTTGGATTCCGAGCTAATAGTCGTAACTTGGATTTGAATCGTGATTTCATCAAATGCGATAGTCTTGCTGCCCAAGTCTTTAATCAATTCTTTACGATGTGGGATCCCGATGTAATGGTCGATACGCACACCTCAAACGGCGCTGATTATAGTTACACCATGACCCTGATTCAAACGCAGGCTGATAAGTTGGGTGATGGATTAGGTCCATTTTTGCGTAAGACGATGCTGCCAGAAATTTATCGAAAAATGGAGCAGCGTGGCTGGCCAACTTGCCCCTATGTGAATCCAGTGAAAGTGACACCGGATGACGGCATTGAAGACTTTTTAGAAGTGCCGCGCTTCTCGACCGGCTTTGCGGCCTTGCATCACACCATAGGATTTATGCCGGAAACGCATATGTTAAAGCCTTATGCAGATCGCTATGATTCTATGCGCACCTTAGTAGAAGTGGTGCTTGATTTTACAATTACTCACGCGGTCGAAATTCAAACACTGCGTAGCCAGGCACGCGCAGCAGCGGTGCAGAAAACACAGTGGCCGGTGACGTGGAAAGCTGATCGTTCGAATCCGTCAAGCTTCCGTTTCAAGGGTTATCAAGCCGTGTATAGTCCGAGTAAGATTGGCAACTACACGCGACTGTCCTATGATCGAAACCACGCTTGGGAAAGAGATATCGCTTACTACGACAATTTTGTCGAAGATACAGTGGTACAAGCGCCTAAAGCGTATTTGATTCCGCAAGCATGGCGTGAAGTGATTGCTCGTCTGGCGTGGAATGGCGTGAGCTTACAAAAATTAGAGGCGAACCAGGAATTGCAGGTACGAACCTATCACATTCAAACTGTGACATCGCGAGAAAATGCCTATGAAGGTCACATGTTTCATGATGATATGAAGCTGGAGCAGCGGACGGAAAAAGTACAAGTACATGCTGGTGATTATTTGCTGTACCTGAATCAGCCAAATGCGCGTTATGCGGTGGAAACTTTGGAGCCACAGGCGCATGATAGCTTCTTCCGCTGGGGATTTTTCAATAGCGTATTGGAAAAGAAAGAAGCGTTTTCAGATTATGTGTTTGAGGACAGCGCCTATGACATGTTGCAGACAGAGCCCGAATTGGCGGAAAAATTTACCGCATGGAAAACGCAAAATCCTGAGTTGATAAACAATCAGGAAGCGGTGTTGAATTTTATTTTTGCTAATGGCAAACGTTTCCATGAACCAGAATGGCGTCGTTACCCGATTTATTCCATCGTTTAAGTTGTTTTAGTTTAATTGGGACGGATTTCTTGTGGATATCGTTTTTTTTGAGTATATGCAGCAACCCCGTTTCTGGATTGCGCGCGATGAAGATGGGTATTGGTTGGTGCCTGTCAAACACCATGGTTGGCAAGAACGCTCCCCCTTTGTCGGGCGGGTGAGTAATTTACAGCCACTGCGTGATTTTGATGGAATCGATATCGGTCTTCCGGACTAGTTTATTCGCGTATTTTATGGATTTTTTGATATTAAATGAATTGAGATTGTTTTTATTGGTTGTCAAAAGTATTCGATTGTGTAGTAAATCTTAAACAGTCTATTTGTCGGAAGTTTAACTTCTAAATAATTTTGATGATTTTTGTGATTTAGTCCTTTGCAGCTCAGGAAAAACTCACTAAAATCAAGTCGTTAGACAAAATGGTTTGTCGAAATAGGGAGACTTAAATGAAGAAAATTTTTATTAGTGCATGCGTAAGTTTTGCATTGATTGGCAGCGCTTCTGCGGTTGAAGCGGCAAAACCAGTTGATACTAGTGTCGATGGTATTTTTACTGCTGTGTCGACTAGCCGTAACTTGCAAAAAACCGTGGATCAGTTAATCGCCAGTGGTGCTAATCATCATTCTGTGATCTCTATCGCTGCTGCAGCGGGTATCCCACAATCGAAGATCATGAAACTACAAGTTTGCGTGAATTCTATTTCTGCTGATTCAGCAACTTTGGGTGCAACGTGCATGCGTCCAAAGACTGTGATGACGGCGTACGAAAGTGGCTTGAACGATCCATTGAATTATTTGCCAGCCACAGCGGCAGGCAAAAAAGCGAAGAAATAATTGCTTCACTTAGATAAAAAAAGCAGCTTCGGCTGCTTTTTTTTCGCCTCATTTACGTAAAAACAGCGTCGAAAAGTGCATCCACCATCGTCTCAAATCCTAAAGGAAATTCAGGGTTGAAAATTGATAGTAAATACAAATAGTAAGTATCTGAAGCTTTCAGTTACAATCAGTGACCTACATTCTATGTATTTTTTACATGTTTAAATTTATTCGTATTTTCATTTTACTGAGTATTTTGGCAGTAGTTAGTTTTTCTAGTTACCGCAGCCGGGTTGAGTCTGTAGAGTGGAAATACACCTTGTTGGTGAATATTTATCCAATTAATGGTGACGCTAGTCCCGCTGCAGAAGAATACATTCGAAATTTGATGGTGGATGAATTTAAGCCGATTGAGGACTTCATGCGTAAAGCTGCCGATCAATACGGCAAAGCTGGTAGCGCGAGTGTCGAAGTTCGTCTGCTGCCGCGTCTTCTTGAAGGTCCACCAGCCCCACCAGAAGAACAAAGTGCTCTGCAGGTGATGTTGTGGAGTTTGAAATTTCGCTGGTGGGCATATCGTCACGCGAAAGTGATTGGCCCGGGACCACAAGTGCGTTTGTTCGTCCAGTATTTTGATCCCCATAAGAGCCAGTCGCATAGTTCGACCGCCTTACAGCAAGGTTTGATAGGACGCGTCAATGTCTTTGCAAGTAAAGAGATGAGCGCAAAAAATAATGTCATTATTGCGCATGAATTTTTGCATACCTTGGGTGCAACCGATAAGTATGACAGAAGCAATGAAATGCCTATTTTCCCCGATGGCTATGGCGAACCGCAAAGATCTCCTTTGTTTCCACAGCGCTATGCCGAAATTATGGGCGGACGCATAGTGCTTTCGTCGTCCGATGCGGTCATGCCTGTAGATTTTCGACAGGTGTTGATCGGAACCAAGACCGCGCAGGAAATTAATTTTTTACCAAAGCCAAAATCGGAATAGATTCGATAGACTGAGGTTAAATTAAATTAAATTGAATTGAATTGTTTGACTTGATTCTGTAGTTTAACCCAGAATTTCCATTAGGATTTGAGACGATGGCGGATGCACTTTTCGAGGCAGTTTTTACGTGAATGAGGCGAAAATAGCTAGCTATTTGCAACGAAGAACGAAAAAAATGACCGAAAATGCGCCGCCAGCGCTCAAATAGCGTCGAAGACGCGCCTAATGGAAAATCTGGGT
>CAUPKC010000012.1:0-95432 GCA_963511665.1 uncultured Undibacterium sp. | reverse complement strand
GTCGGATAACGAAGATGCTGGCAATGAAGATACTATAGACGATAAATCAAGAGGTCGAAGCGAACCTAGAAAATTTTCTATTTCGCTTCGAGCTTCCTTCTATTTCTTGAATCATGCAAATGCTATTTTTCTGAGAGCATGTAGCCAACACTACGGATGGTTTTGATCAAACCTTCGGCTTCTTTTAAAACTTTACGCAAGCGCAAAACATGAACATCGACCGTGCGCTCCTCAATCACGACATGATCGCCCCACACTTTATCGAGCAATTGGCTGCGTGAAAAGACGCGTTCAGGGTGTGCCATAAAGAACTTCAACAACTTATATTCAGCATGACCGATATCAATTTTCTTATCATCGATACGCACAGTACAACTGACTGGATCGAGATGAACTTTACCAATTTCTAAACTAGTTTGCGCATGCTCGGGACTCTTACGGCGCAGCATTGCCTTGATACGCGCAGTTAGTTCACGCGGCGAAAATGGTTTCGTAATGTAATCATCTGCACCGTGATCCAATCCAGAAATCTTGTCTTCCTCCATACTTTTGGCGGTCAACATGATCACGGGCATTTCATTAAAATTTCGGTCAGAGCGAATTCTAGACAAAAGTCTTAAACCACTCTGATCTGGCAACATCCAATCCAACAAAATCAATTGCGGCGTGCGGTGCTGTAAAAATTCCCAGGCTTGCGCTGTATTACCGACTGCCACGGTATTCCACCCCGCCGCACGCAAAGTAAAACTGACTAATTCACTAATGGCAGGTTCATCTTCCACTATCAATATCGTTGTTTTATCAGCTGACATTATTTTTTTATTTCTTTACGATTATTCATGATTGATATTTTTCAGTTCATTCGCCACATAATCAGAGTGACGGATGTCGCGTCCTTCCACGATATAGATCGTATATTCCGCAATATTTTTCGCATGGTCACCGATACGTTCTATCGCTTTTGCTACCCATAAAGCATCCAATGCGGTCGAAATCGTGCTCGGATCTTCCATCATGAAGGTAATGAGATTACGCATAATAGAGCGAAAATCATTATCGATCGTGTCGTCAAAGGCGATCAACTGTACTGCTTTCGCATCATCCAGACGAGCAAACGCGTCTAAAGATTGATGCAGCATCTGTTCTACATTACCCGCTAACGCACGCACTGTTCCGTAACCACTAAACATCGGATTGCTACGATTCTTACTCAACATGCTTTGAGCGATACGTGCAATCTTAGTCGATTCGTCACCTATGCGTTCCAAGTCAGTGATGACCTTACCAGTCGCCATCACAGTGCGCAAATCGTTTGCTGTCGGTTGACGTTTGACAATCAAATGGCTGCACATATCGTCCAGCATCACTTCCATGCGATTTACTTCTTCGTCGGATTTTACGACCATAGCTGCATGGGCTTCATTGCCGGTACGATAGCATGTCATAGCATCTTGAAAATGCGTCTCAACAAGGCCGCCCATCGTTAATACCTGAGAACGGATTGCTTCTAAGTCGTGGTTATACTGCGATGATGAATGTTCGCCTGTCATTACTTACTCCTGAATTCGTATAGATAATCTGTGTCAAATTTTCGTTGCCAGATCATGGTTTAAGATCCAAAAAAATTAACCATCATGGTTTAAGATCCAAAAAAATTAACCAAATCGACCGGTAATATAGTCTTGAGTCTCTTTGCGCACTGGGTTCATAAAGATATTATCGGTCTCACCAAACTCCACCAACTCACCCAAATACATATACGCAGTAAAGTCAGAACAACGCGCTGCCTGCTGCATATTATGAGTAACGATGGCGATGGTGTAGTCTTCTTTCAACTCATTGATCAATTCTTCAATTTTGACTGTCGAAATCGGATCAAGTGCTGAAGTTGGTTCATCCAAAAGCAAAACTTCTGGTTTCACGGATACGCCGCGTGCAATACACAAACGTTGTTGCTGTCCACCAGACAAACTAAGACCGCTGGTACTTAATTTATCCTTGACTTCGTTCCATAGTGCGGCTTTTTTCAACGACCATTCAACGCGCTCATCCATCTCACCCTTGGAGAGATTTTCGTATAAGCGAACACCGAAGGCGATGTTGTCATAGACCGACATTGGGAAAGGCGTTGGCTTTTGAAACACCATACCGACCTTAGCGCGTAACAAATTAATGTCATGGCCTGGCAATAAAATATTTTGACCGTTGTAGATAATTTCACCGACTGCTTTTTGACCAGGATAAAGGTCATACATACGATTAAAAGTACGTAACAAGGTCGATTTACCGCAGCCAGATGGTCCGATAAAAGCAGTCACTTTTTTATCGTACACTTTTAAATTCACATCTTGCAGACTGCGATTACTTCCATAGTAAAAATTCAAGCCCTTTGTTTCGATACAGGCGCTTGGCTCAACTGCTACTGGTTTTGTATTTGGGGTCATGATCTTAGGCTCTAAATTATTTATGCACTTTTTGTGCGAATACAGTACGTGACAGAATGTTTAATGCCAATACGCTAAAGGTCACCAACAAAGCGCCCGTCCAAGCTAAACCGCGCCAATTTTCGTATGGACTCATCGCAAATTGGTAAATCACAACTGGCAAGTTAGCCATCGGCTTATTCATGTCGGTATTGATAAACTGGTTATTCAATGCGGTGAAAAGTAAAGGCGCTGTTTCGCCAGAAATACGCGCCACTGCCAGCAACACGCCCGTCAAAATACCAGCTTTGACCGCCTTCACGCGAATGAACAGAGCAACTTTCCAGCGTGGAGCACCAAGTGCAAACGCCGCCTCACGCAGACTCGTCGGAACTAGTCCCAACATATTGTCAGTGGTTCTGACCACGACCGGAATCGCAATAAGTGAGATAGCAAATGAACCGGCCCAACCAGAGAAGTGATTAATCTGTGCAACATAGATTGCATACACAAAAAGACCAATTACGACAGAAGGTGCAGATAGCATAATGTCGGTCACAAAACGTGTCACATCACTGAACCAATTTTTCTCACCGTATTCAGCGAGATAAATACCCGCCAAAATACCAATTGGTGTACTGATTAAAGTCGCGACACCGACCATCATCAAACTACCAAGTAACGCATTGGCCAAACCGCCACCCTCTTCGCCCGGAGGCGGTGTGGCCTGTGTGAATACAGCCCAATCTAATGAACCAACACCTTTATAAACTAAGGTGGCTAAAATCCACATCAAGAAGAACACGCCCAGTACCATCGCGGCAGTCGAGAAGAAAATCCCAATCTTGTGCTTCAACAAGCGCGACTTGTAGACCGGATTGAGTGCAGCAGTAGGTGCTGCGTTGTTTGCGGCTAAAGTCATTTCACACCTTCTTTTCTTGTCATGCTCAACAACAGTAATTTTGCTGAAGCCAAGACCACAAAAGTAATGACAAACAAAATCAAACCTAATAAAAATAATGAGGCAATATGCAGTTCGGATTCTGCTTCCGCAAATTCATTTGCCAAACTAGAGGCAATACTGTTACCACCAGCAAAGAGCGACCAATGTAATTTATGCGCATTTCCGATCACAAAGGTAATTGCCATGGTCTCACCGAGCGCACGCCCTAGACCCAACATGACACCACCAATCACACCAGCTCTTGTGTAAGGCAAGACGATTTTGCGAACTACTTCCCAACGCGTACATCCCAATCCATAAGCAGATTCTTTTAACACTGGTGGCACGATATCAAACACGTCACGCATCACAGAGGCGATAAAGGGGATGATCATGATGCCGAGGATAATCCCGGCGGTCAGTACACCGATACCAATCATCGAACCAGAAAACAATACTCCGATCACAGGCAATTTACCTAAAGTATTGGCGAGTAATGGTTGGCCCCATGCGCTAAAAAATGGGGCAAAAATAAACAGCCCCCACATACCGTAAATGATACTGGGGACACCTGCTAATAACTCAACCGCAGTACCCAAAGGACGCTTAAGCCAGGTTGGGCAAATCTCGGTCAAAAATAAGGCAATACCAAAACTGATCGGAAATGCTATCAATAGCGCAATTGCTGAGGTCACCAAAGTACCGAAGATAGCGATCAAACCACCATATTTATCATTAATCGGATCCCACTCTATCGTCGTGATAAAGGCAAATCCAAATTCTTTCATTGCTGGCATCGCACCGTAAAACAAAGAGACGACGATACCGACTAATACTAGCAAAACCATCAGCGCGAAGCTGAAGGTGAGTTTATGAAACAGGAAATCTTGCAATTTCTGTTTACGCATGGCCGAACCATGCCCAGTTGTTTGGGTATTTGTCATCGCTTGACTGACTTCCTTGTTTTCATTGCCACTCAAGGGGAATGAAGAGTTCATCGTTGGGGTAGACATTTTTTAGTGGCTTTATATGCAGACATCCCAACAGTTGTCGGGATGTCTATTTTTTACTTTAACTACAGAGCTTGATTAGTACAAAGCTTTGCCTGATGCGTCTTTCAAACTTGCTTTCCAGCTTGCTTGAATCAACTTCACAACATCGTTTGGCAATGGTACATACTCTAATTCTGTCGCCATTGCATCACCGTTGGTGAAAGCCCAGTCGAAGAATTTCACAACTTCTTGAGTGTTTGTAGGATTGCTTGGTACTTTATGTAACAAGATGAAAGTTGCACCACTGATAGGCCAAGTTGTTTTACCTGCTTGGTTTGTCAAAATTACAGCCATACCTGGTGTTTTTGCCCAGTCAGCACCAGAAGCAGCTGCTTTGAAGTTAACATCATCTGGTTGTACGAAATTACCATCCAAGTTTTTCACTTGTGTGTGGATCATTTTATTACGCTTAACATACGCATACTCAACATAACCAATTGAACCCTTGATACGTTGTACGTTTGCGGCGACGCCTTCATTACCTTTGCCACCCAAGCCAACTGGCCATTTCACTGCTGTACCAGCACTTACTGTCGTTTTGAATTCTGGGCTTACTTTGGACAAATAATCAGTCCAGATAAACGTCGTACCAGAACCATCAGAACGGTGAACAACCGTAATATCTTCTGCTGGCAATTTCACACCTGGATTGATTGCAGCGATTTCTGCCGCATTCCATTTTGTAACAGTACCTAAGTAAATTTTTGCCAATACATCACCAGTCATTTTTAATTGACCTGGAGCGATGCCTTCCAAATTCACAACAGGAACAACGCCGCCGATCACTGCTGGGAATTGCATCATGCCATCAGTATTTAGATCTTCGATCTTCAAAGGCATATCCGATGCACCGAAGTCGACAGTTTTTGCTTTGATTTGTTTAATACCACCACCTGAACCGATGGATTGATAGTTAATGGTGTTTCCCGTTGCTTTTTTGTAAGCATCTGCCCACTTGGCATAGATAGGATATGGGAACGTCGCGCCAGCGCCAGTAACTTCAGCAGCGTGCACAGTTGAAAATGCCATTGCAGCACCTGCTGCGATCACTAAAGATTTAACAATACGATTAAATTGCATATTTACCTCGTTTAATTGGGAAACAATCCATTATGTCGCCGCCAGCATACTGATCTTTTCGGCTGAACTGATCGCTGACCTAAAACAACATGGGGCGAACTCTACAAGCCAAATATGACAAGAATGTGACGAGATTTACGAGTCTATGAAATATTTCAAAATAAGCGTTTTTCCCGTCATAAACTTGTCATAATAGCTTACTACAATCCTTGGAAAAACCTGTCATAAAGGGCTTATGCACCTTTGCCATTTAAAGAAATAATACAGAATTACCACAGAGATCCGAAACCAATGATGAATCACGATGTCACAAATGACAAAATAGTCAACAATACTGGCGCCGCAAGTGACGCGGCGACAACAGCTCCGGCGGCAACGACTATGAACAATAAGCCGACTAATGACAGCGAATCAGCCTTGATGGCAGCCTGGAGCTTGCCGCGTTCTGCGATCTACTTAGACAGAGAGATGTCACAAATCGCGTTTAATTGGCGCGTTTTGGCACAAGCCGAAGACAAAAGCATCCCTTTATTAGAGCGCTTAAAATATTTGTGCATCGTTGGCAGCAATCTTGATGAATTCTTCGAAGTCCGTGTCGCAAGCCTGCTAGCGCAAAACACAATCGATGGTCAATTAACTCAACATGCCGCGTTCGCCAGCATGATGGATCGCATAGACAAAGAATGTCATGAACTAGAATTGCGCCAGTATCAAGTATTAAATCAAGATATCCTGCCTGCTTTATCGCGCAAAGGCATACATCTATTAAGACATAGCGACAGAACGGAAACGCAAAGGGCCTGGGTCAAATCTTATTTTGACCGCGAAGTAAGACCATTGCTAACCCCTATCGGTCTAGATCCAGCGCATCCATTTCCCCAAGTTGTTAATAAGAGTCTTAATTTCATCGTCTCGTTAGCTGGCAAAGATGCTTTTGGTCGCGGTACTGCGATCGCGATTGTGAAGGCACCGCGAGTATTGCCTCGTGTCATAAAAATTCCTGATGAGTTGACAGAAAAAGGACAGGCGTATTGTTTACTGTCTTCAGTCATCCACGCCCACATCGGCGACCTATTTAATGACAGAGAAGTACTGGCTTACTCTCAATTTCGGGTAACTCGCGATAGCGATTTATGGGTTGATGAAGACGAAGTAAAGAACTTACGTCACGCTTTACAAGGTGAGTTACACGGCCGCCAGTTCGGTATGGCAGTACGTCTCGAAGTCGCAAAAAATTGCCCAGAATCTCTGTCGCAATTTTTACTCGAACAATTCTCACTGACAAAAGATCGTCTATATGCGGTCGATGGCCCAGTGAATATGGTGCGTTTGTCCGAATTGATCGATCATGTTAATCAAGCCAATCTGCGCTTCCCTGCTTTTACCGCAAAAGCAGATCCTAAGCTGGCGCAAAAAAATATCTTTGATGTGTTGAATAAGCAAGATGTCTTGCTGCACCATCCATTCCAGCCATTCCAAACGGTCATTGACTTTATCCGCACAGCATCTTTAGATCCTAATGTGCTGGCAATTAAACAAACGATTTATCGAACCGGGATGAACTCCGATTTAATGGAATCCTTGATCACAGCAGCGCGAATGGGTAAGGAAGTGACTGTGGTGGTCGAGCTCATGGCGCGCTTTGATGAAGAAGCAAATATCAACTGGGCCGACCGTTTGCAAAGAGCCGGCGCACAAGTAGTGTATGGCGTCGTTGGCCTGAAAACCCACGCCAAGCTGGCACTCGTCATACGACGCGAAGAAGGCGGACGTTTACGTCACTATGCCCATTTAGGTACGGGTAATTATCATCCATCAACCACACGCTTTTACACCGATTTTGGTTTGCTCACGGCACATCCGAAAAAAGCAGCGGAAGTGAACGAGGTATTTATTCATCTGACTGGTTTGACCAAACCTAAGAAACTAGACCATTTGTGGCTAGCACCGTTCTCACTGCAACCCAAGATCATTAAAGCAATTCGGAATGAAGCACGCATCGCACGTGAAGGTCGGCCTGGTCGCATCATCGCCAAGATGAATGCCTTAGTCGATGAGTCGGTGATACGCGCCTTGTACGCAGCTTCTGCAGATGGTGTAAAGATTGATTTGATCGTGCGTGGTGCCTGCACTTTGCGCCCTGGTGTACCTGGCCTGTCCGAGAATATTAAAGTGCGCTCTATCATCGGTCGCTTCTTGGAGCACTCGCGCATCTACTATTTCCGCAATGATCTTGAACATGATGTGTATCTCGCCAGTGCCGACTGGATGAGCCGCAATCTATTCCGCCGCATTGAAGTAGCCTTCCCTATTTTAGAAAAGCATCTAAAGAAACGCGTCATGAGCGAAGGGCTTGATCCCTATCTGAAAGACAATAAGAATGCCTGGACATTAGATTCCAATGGCAATTACGAACGTAAAAAAGCACGCGGCAAGCAAAAACCGTTCAGCGCGCAACAATTCCTGATGCAAACTTTAGGGTCACCAGAAGCTGACGACTGAGTCGACAACCGAGTGGATAACCGAGTAGACAATTAATATGGATCTTATTTTATGGCGTCACGCAGAGGCCGAGCCGGGTAGCGAAGAGCTAGCCGACGCACTGCGTCGCTTGACGCCGAAAGGTCAAAAACAAGCGCAGAAAATGGCTTCTTGGCTAGATAGTGTTTTACCTGACAATTGCAGAATTTTAGTCAGTCCCGCGATACGCACGCGCGAGACCATGGCGGCCTTAGCGAAACTGAATCGTAAATTTAGAATCGCGCCAGAAATCGACACCTCCGCCAGCGCGGACGATCTGCTCAATGCCGCCAACTGGCCACATTCACGCGAATCAGTGCTATTGATTGGGCATCAGCCCAGCTTAGGCGAAGTCGCCGCCAAGCTCATCACCCCTTTACAGAGCGAGTGCGCGGTACGCAAAGGGAATGTCTGGTGGATCACGCAGAAAGAACGTGATGGAGAAGGCCTGAACACTTATCTAAAGGCGATTATGTCACCTGATTTGGTGATAAAACCTTAAATGAATGTCCTTGTGTTTTTAAGTTATTACTTCAGCGGCGACTCAAGCTGATAATGCGAGCGATGTCGTCAACTCATGGCGGTCATGCTGCTGCACGACATCATGCCAAGTAATCAATCGTAACTCGCCATCGGCTTCTTCAATTAAAGCCGATAAACTCTCGACCCAGTCGCCATCATTGCAATAGGTAATGCCATCAATCTGACGAATTTCTGGTTTATGGATATGACCGCAAATCACGCCATCCAAGCCCCGTTTACGGGCCTCATCGGCTAAAGCGTCTTCAAACTTAGTGATGTAACTGACGGCGTTTTTTACCTTTGATTTGAGGTATTGCGACAGCGACCAATAGGGTAAACCGGCACGCGCGCGCCAATGATTAAATATCTGATTAAATTTCAGAATGACGGTGTACATGCTGTCACCCAGGTAGGCCAACCACTTAGCACAAGCGATTACGCCGTCAAAGCGATCGCCATGCAAAACCAGCATACGTTTACCGTCGGCAGTGGTGTGGATCAGTTCATCGCGAACTTTAATACCACCAAAATCAAGTTCAATAAATTGGCGTGCTGCTTCATCGTGATTACCTGGGACGAAGATAACATTGGTCCCTTTCTTCGCCTTTTTCAATATGGTTTGTATCACATTGTTATGGGTCTGATCCCAATACCAGCGCCGCTTGAGTTGCCAGCCATCGATAATATCGCCGACCAAATACAGTGTCTCAGAATCGGTGGCTTTCAAGAATTCCAACAAACGTTTTGCCTGGCAACCGGTAGTACCAAGATGCAGATCAGAAATCCAGATAGTCCGAAAACGTCGCACGTCTTTCTTAGGTGCTTTAAGACGCGCTGACACTTTATTCTCTAGAAATTGATCTGCAGGTTTCATTAAGTCGCTCCCTCGGTACCGTAATGTTTTGCATAGCGATTATCCAAATTTGCCAGCGGCAACATAACAAACAAATCTGCGCTATGAAAATCAGGATCCCAAGCCGGTTCGCCACAAATCCAAGCGCCAGCGCGCAAGTAGCCGCGCAGCAAAGGTGGAATGCGCGCCTCATGCCCTTCATCCATATTCTCTATTGGGAAAGGTAAATGCGGCGTCACGCGGTAATCGAGTGGCGCAAAATCATTTTCAGTAAAATTACGGTAAATCGCTGCCGCATTATGTCCACCGTCGGCCAGGCTAATACTGGCACAACCGATCAAATACTCGCAGCGCTCACGACGCATATAGGCAGCCAATCCTGCCCACAACAGCATGATCACAGCGCCACTACGGTAATCAGGATGAATACAAGCCCGACCCGCTTCAGCGATGCTGCCACGAATATTTTGCAGGCGAGATAAATCAAACTCCCCCTCAGAATAATAGCGCCCCATATGTCGCGCAGCATTCGGCCCAAGAATTCGATAAGTACCGACGACTTTCAGGGATTTCGTATCACGCACAATCAAGTGATCGCAGTGATCGTCGAATTCATCTTTATCCAAACAGTCGGGATTAGCTAAGGCGGATAAACCCATCGCCTCGATAAAAACTTTATAGCGCAAGCGCTGCACTTCCTTCACTTCTTTTTTGCTACTAGCAAGGCTGAGGCTTAATTTAGAAAAACTGGGATTGGCATCGCTTGGTAGGGTTAACACTCTCATGCAGGTTCTCCTTTATTCAATTTATGTGCATTTAGCGAGCAGAATAAAGAGGGAATACTTCAAGATTGTGACAGTTGCGTGTCTGTTTTATGACATCGTTAGAATTTGTCACATTGTCGTAAATCATTGTGAATCAAGAGAAATCGTAGACAAATCGAAGCGAATCTAAAACCTGTAGATTTAGTTTGTGACGTAGCCGCGCAAATATTGCATAATCACAAGAATCAATTATTACAGGAGGCAACATGAGTATTGCACTAACCGTGTTCATCAAAGCCCTCATCGTCGTACCAGTGACTTTGTTACCGATCCTCAATCCGATTGCCGTCGCGCCTATCTTCTTGTCAATGACTGGCCCCATGGATCAAGTCATGGCGAATCGGTTGGCAAAGCGTATCGCATTTAATTGTTTTTTCCTGCTAATGGGTGCCGTCTTTGTCGGTTCTTATGTACTCGATTTCTTCGGAATTTCTTTACCGATAGTACGTGTCGCCGGTGGCATTGTGGTGGGTATGGCAGGTTGGAAATTACTGAACGATCAAGGGCAGGATAAATTAAGAACCTCTGTCGCCGCATCTGCAGACAAATGGACTAAGGAAGAATTACGTAAACACAGTTTTTTCCCGTTTAGCTTTCCACTCACCGTAGGTCCTGGTGCCATCGCTACCTCAATTACCTTGGGTGCACAGTTACCGGCCAAGCCAGTGGATTGGTTAATCACAGGTCTGGCTGCCACGATCGGTGTGTTGCTCACCACCTTTGCAATTTATTTGTCTTACCGTTTTGCCCGTAATCTAGAGAGCTTCTTAGGTGACGTTGGTGCGACGGTATTGATGCGTTTGTCCGCGTTCATACTTTTATGCATAGGTATCGAAATTGGCTGGACGGGCATTGCAGAATTACTTGAAGACTTGAAGCTGGGTTAAACCCAAATTTTCCACTAGGCGCGTCTTCGACGCTATTTGAGCGCTGGCGGCGCATTTTCGGTCATTTTTTTCGCTCTTCGTTGCAAATAGCTAGCTATTTTCGCCTCATTCACGTAAAAACTGCCTCGAAAAGTGCATCCACCACCATCTCAAATCCTAATGGAAATTCTGGGTTAAATTTCAACGAATTAGCAACGGCACTGAAACCAATGTAAAAAAATGGCTGCATCCCACACAAAAAGGATGCAGCCATTTAACTTACAAACCGCTTACAAACCGCTTATAGCGCGCAGCTAAATAGTGTGTCAGTCGCCAAACCTCAAAGGTACAACTTATTCCTCGTCTGTTTCTGTTTCTGTTTCTGTGTTTGCGTCCAATAACATCAAGGCGTGCTCTACTGCGGTCGACTCGTCACCAATTTTGCTCTTCCAGGCTTTGACAAAATAAATACGTTCAAATTCAGTTGGCGCTGCATGCCAGATCACCATGAGCGTACCTTTGTGATCATGAATTTTTGCCAGTTTAGTAATACATTGCGTATTACCATCGGCATCCGCCAAGGCGATGGCGTATCCATAGACACGATTTAAGCGTTCGATACGATCTGGCTCGGTTTCGCTATGAGTGGCTGAGATTTTGGCATGATCTAAAAACATAGACAGACTCCCGACAGTAATGAATTGAAGGATTTCATTTTAGCTGATAGCCGAAGAATAAAGTCAATCTTCCTCGAAACTTAGTCCAAACTTAGTCCAAACTGAGATAGCTTTGCAGCTTTATTGCACTACCGAGCGACGAAGCAGCGATACTTACAACGTTCGGTATAAAGAAACTGGGTTTCACTTTCTGTGGACAGCATATTTCGCTAAATTGGCCTAAAAAGGGCTAAGATACTGAATGAGCTATCAGCCATTTCTAACTTAGCCACTCGCACCACATTCAGAGGATTTATGAACGACGCGTATCACATTGCTATCGAACGGATACTACCCCGCAGAATCAGCTATCGTTTAGCGCTCAGCTATCTCTTGATTCTTTGCCTTTTCATTCTGGTTGTCATTAAAACCGTGGCTCAGGTGCAGCACGTCACCCAGCGTAGTCAACAATTCGCCAGAGAAGACTTACAAAAACTATTACAAGTACAAAATCTGGCTTTAGATATAGAAGGTTCGACCAGCGCGCTGGTCTTAATTTTCAGCTCCACGCAAGACAAGCGCAAGCCTGCATATGACGCGGTCGATGCCAAGAAAAAACATATAGACGAGTTAATCCTGGCATTAACCAATGCATCCAAAGACGAAATTGAACTGACCTGCCTAGAACGTGTTGCCAGTACCCATCAAGAATTCCGTCAATCCTATCTAAATTTGTTTGATGAAATTGAACTCGACAATCCTGACGGTGCCAAGCAGGTATTTGAAGAACAAGTCGCTCCCGCGCGACAGGCCTTTTTAGCTGAGAGTGCCGCTTTATTAGATTTAAAAAAACGCAACATCATGCAGCGCCAAGAAGAAGAAAAAAGAGACCTTGATCAACTCAAATTACAAGTGATTGCCATTTCTGTCATCGCTGTATTATGCGGCTTAGGGCTGGCATTCATCACCCAAAGCAGTGTCGTACACCCACTCAACGATCTAGAGCAAAGCGCCTTACAAATCGCCGCAGGTAATTACGATAGTAAGGTGCCACTGACACGCGCCACCGAAATTGCGCAAGTAGGCATAGCGCTCAACACCATGTCCGATGCGATCGCCACGCGTGAAGCCGAAATAGAACAGCTGGCATACTACGATCAACTAAGCCATTTGCCGAATCGTACCCTACTCTTAAAAAATTTCTCGCAAAGTGATCTCTCCAACAAAGCCATGATTTTAATGGATGTGGCGCGCCTAAAAATTGTCAACGAAACTTTGGGCTTTGGCGTCGGTGATAACGTCATCGTCCAAACCAGTGCTCGCCTACAAGAGGCGTTGCGTGACTATCCCGATGGTAGCGGCTATCTAGCAAAATTTTCGGGTGGACAGTTTGCCTTACTTTGTTCAGCCACAGGCACGCAAACGATTACCGAATTAGTCGTTCAAATCATCAGCCATTTCAATCATCACTTGAGCACACCTATTATTTGCACCAGCCATAGCGTCGATGTCAACATGGTGTATGGCATCGCCTTAGCCAATGCTGAAACCCCGAATCTCAACAGTTTGATACGCAATGCAGAAATCGCTATGTATGCGGCAAAAGCCAATACGCAAATCAGCGCTTGGTACTCCGATGCGCAAGAAGCCTCGCGCTTAAGTCATCTCAGCCTATTATCCGACTTGCGCTCGGCCTTGCTGAATCATGAGTTACAAATGTGGCTGCAGCCAAAAGTACGCTTAAGCGATATGCACTGTTATGGATTCGAAGCACTGGTGCGCTGGCAACACCCACAGCGTGGCTTCATCTCACCGATAGAATTTGTCCCATTTGCTGAGCGTACTGGCTATATTAGTCATGTCACGGAATGGATGCTTAATCAAGCCGTGCAAACTTTGGCAAGCTGGCAGCAGACTTATCCTGAGCTCAGTATCGCGGTCAATGTCAGTACTAATGATTTGCGTGATCAGCATTTTCCAGACAAAGTCAGCAAATTATTGCAACAACACCAGGTAGATCCAAAACGCTTGAAACTGGAGCTTACAGA
Organism: uncultured Undibacterium sp.; assembly: GCA_963511665.1. Classification (GTDB taxonomy): domain Bacteria; phylum Pseudomonadota; class Gammaproteobacteria; order Burkholderiales; family Burkholderiaceae_D; genus Undibacterium. The sequence continues at coordinate 81,645 of CAUPKC010000012.1, read as the reverse complement.
GAGCGGCATTATGGAAGATCCCGGCAGCGCAATTCCCTTGCTGCACGCCTTGCGCGATACTGGCATTGGTCTATCTATAGATGACTTTGGTACCGGTCATTCTTCGCTCGCCTACTTGCAACAACTACCCGTCGCAGAATTAAAAATCGACCGTAGCTTCGTGATCAATATTGATCAATTATCATCCACCCAACGATTGGTCAAAACCATTATAGAGATGGGACATGGCTTAAATTTGCATGTGATCGCCGAAGGTATAGAAACGCAGGCTGAGCGCGATACCTTGCTTGATCTGGGCTGCGATGCCATGCAAGGCTATTTCGCCAGCAAGCCTTTGTATGGCGCTGCATTACAGAACTGGCTGGAGACGGCTAAACAAGTCTGAACGCTTCGCTATTTTACACATCGCTTATAATGACGCCCTCTTCAATGGCTTAAGCTTAAGTCATTGTGCAATATGGCTAGATATAAGTTAAAGCTTCATTTAGAAAATTACATATGATCGTTCTAGGTATTGAATCCTCTTGTGATGAAACCGGTATCGCGCTCTATGATACCGAGCGCGGCTTGCTGTCGCACGCCCTGCATTCGCAAATCGCCATGCACCAAGAATATGGCGGAGTTGTACCTGAGTTGGCATCACGCGATCATGTGCGGCGCGCCTTACCACTGCTAAGTGAAGCGCTGAATAAAGCTCAGATCGATAAAACCGCGATTGATGCGATCGCCTACACCCAAGGCCCGGGTTTGGCTGGCGCACTCTTGGTTGGAGCCTCAGTCGCCTGTGGTCTAGGCCTGGCTTTGGACAAACCCATCATAGGCATACATCATCTGGAAGGCCACTTACTCTCGCCACTACTGGCAAGCCAGCCACCAGAGTTCCCCTTCATCGCTTTGCTAGTTTCAGGCGGTCACACGCAACTGATGCGCGTTGATGGCGTCGGTCGTTATGAATTATTAGGTGAAACCTTAGATGATGCTGCAGGCGAAGCATTCGATAAATCAGCAAAATTATTAGGACTCGATTATCCGGGCGGCCCCGCGATTTCTAAGCTTGCGACAGAAGGTGATCCAGCGATACACCAATTCCCACGTCCTATGCTGCACTCCAAAGATTTGAATTTCAGCTTTTCTGGTTTAAAAACGGCGGTATTAACCGCAGTCAAAAAATATCCAGAAGCATTAAATGCGAACGACAAAGCTAATGTTGCTCGAGGCTTTGTTGACGCCATTATTGATGTACTGGTCGCAAAATGTCTGACCGCGATGAAACAAACTGGATTAAAACGATTGGTGATCGCCGGTGGCGTCGGTGCCAATCAACAATTGCGAACTGCACTCAATGCCGCAGCCAACTCGTCCAATCCTAAGAAACGTTTTCAAGTGTATTACCCAGAGTTAGAATTTTGCACGGATAATGGCGCAATGATCGCTTTCGCTGGTGCGATGCGTCTAAAGAACAATCCTGATTTGGCAACGAAAAATTATAGTTTCAATGTGCGACCACGCTGGCCTTTGAATGAATTGATAGCAGCGTAATCGTTTAGAAAAGTAGGATGCTGCAAACAAAAAAAGCCTCGTATCAAAAAATGATACGAGGCTTTTATCTATTTCAGCAACCAAGCTAAACTATTTTTTCTTACTACCAATACGACTCTCTTTACCACTCATTAAATTCGCAATATTTTGACTATGACGATAAATCAGTAGACCACTCATAATCGCAATCGCTAACAAATTTAAATCAGCGCCAAACAAAATTGCGTAGTAAAACGGCGCAAACAAAGAAGCAATCAGTGCAGCCAAAGAAGAATAGCGGAAAGCATAAGCAATCACCAGCCAGGTCACCAATGTACCTAAACCTAACCAAACATTGACTGCCAACAAAATACCCAAGGCAGTCGCGACGCCTTTACCTCCGACAAATTTAAAAAACACCGGCCAAAGATGTCCAAGAAATACCGCCAAAATAATAGCGGCTATCGCGCCAGACCCGAGTTGAAATTTATCTTGAAAAAACAAAGCTAACCAAACCGCCAGCCAACCTTTAAAACCATCACCCAGCAAAGTTAAAACCGCCGCAGCTTTATTCCCACTACGCAAAACATTCGTCGCGCCCGGATTTTTAGAGCCATACGTGCGCGGATCAGACAAACCAAACAAACGGCTTACCACTACCGCAAACGACACCGAACCAATTAAATACGCGGCCAAAACTGCACCAACAGCAATCAAAGCATCCATCCTCATCCGTCCTTTTGAATTTACTTTTGAATTTACTTTTGAAAAATAGTTTAAAAATTATTTTTTATTATTTTTCAACAATACAGTACCTGCGGAAGCTATAGTTTACAGGAACCAAAACTCGCTACTATAAAGCACAATGGACCGGTTTCGCCATCAAAATATCCGACAGTAGCGCTGGCGCAATACCGATTAAATATCCGCGCCGCCCACCGTTCAAATAAATTTTCTCTAATTCCAACACACTCGCTTCCACATAGACAGGCATGGCTTTCTTGGTTCCAAAAGGGGAAGTTCCGCCTATCATATAACCCGAATGCCGCTGGGCTACTTCAGGCTTGCAAGGTTCGACAGCCTTACAGCCTATCTGCCGCGCCAAATTCTTCGTCGAGACGGTTTTATCACCATGCATCAACACCACCATAGGCTTAGCCTGCTCATCTTGCATGATTAAAGTTTTTACAACTGAATGCTCTTCCACGCCCAACTCGCGCGCCGAAACTGTGGTGCCACCGTGCTCTTCATAAGCATAAGGATGCTCAGTAAATACAGCGCCCTGCTTCCGCAACAATTGCGTCGCAGGGGTTTCTGATACGTGTTCTTTTTTTGCCACGATAATCTCTCTAAGTCTCAATAACTCTCAATGACTCTCAAAATAAATTGAATTGTAAAACGATATCTACCCGCGCGGGTGATGCTCCGCATGCAATTGCTTCAAACGTTCACGCGCCACATGCGTGTAAATTTGCGTCGTTGAGATATCCGCATGCCCGAGCAGCATTTGCACCACACGTAGATCTGCGCCGTGATTTAACAGATGGGTGGCAAAGGCATGCCGCAATGTGTGCGGTGACAGCGGTGAGGTGATACCTGCGGTCACTGCGCATTTTTTGATGACGACCCAGAACATTTGCCGTGTCATCGCACCGCCACGTGCCGTGACGAATAAGGCATCATCTATCTGCCCATTCAAAATCGCAGGTCTGCCTTCACTAAGGTAGCGTTGCAACCAAGTACGTGCCACTTCGCCGAAGGGTACCAAACGTGTTTTACTGCCCTTACCTGTTATCCGCAAGACGCCATCATTCAGACTGACCTCAAAGGATTTGAGTGAGACTAATTCCGTCACGCGCAAACCGCAGGCGTAGAGTAGCTCTAACATGGTGCGGTCACGCAAACCCAGAGGGGTTTGATCGTCGGGCGCTAGCAATAAGGATACAACTTGTTTTTCACTCAGTGTTTTAGGGAGGCGATCTGCTTGCTTGGCGGATTTTAGTTTAGTACATGGATTGACTGCGATCTGATTTTGCCGAAAGGCTTGCTGGTAATAACGCTTCAACACGGTCATACGGCGATTGGCCGAGGTGGCTTTTGAACTGCTATGTTTAGCCGCGACATAAGAAAAGATATCGACTTCGGTCACTTGCAACAGGTGCTTCTGAGTCGTACTATGCAGCCATTCCGCAAACAAACGCAAATCACGTCGATAAGCGTCAAGCGAATTCTTAGCTAAGCCATCCTCCAGCCACAAGCTATCGCAAAACTGATCTATCTGCGCCTGGACTTGTGCTGGTAGTTCTATCAAGGGCACTGCCGGAGCTTTGATCTTTCTTTTTGCAATCACGCCTAATTCACCCGCACGCTTCACGATCTTCTTTGATACCGCCTTTACCACATAGACTCCTGCTGTTGAGTAGATTCCAACTTACTATACTCTGGCACACGTTCAAAGCGTAATAAATAACGCTTAATGCCCAAATGAAAACCAGTTTCATCATCGTGATGAGCAAAGCCGCCCAAGCCACCAGATGCCGTCACGCGATGACAGGGAATGACTAATGGAAACCAGTTGGCGCCACAAGCTTGCCCTACCGCGCGTGGTGCAGATTGTATGTGCTTAGCTATTTGCCCATAGGTTCTAACTTCACCACGAGGGATACTGGAAATCGCTTGCCAGACTTTGTGTTGAAATGGCGATCCTATGGTTTTTAGAGGTAAGCTAAACGAAAAATCAGGATCAGAAAAATAGCGTTCAATTTGCTGCGCGGCTAATTCGGCAGCAGCATTAATAGGTGCTTTCTCTTGGAAACGAGACGGCAAATAAACCAGTTCGCTGATTTGCGTTGATTCAGAATGTGGCGCTGATTTTTGTTTCGAATTTTTCTCCGAATTTTGCTCCGAATTTTGCTCCGTACGTACGCCAATAAAACCGAACGGTGCTGGCACGATAGCGGCGAAGATTGCGGACTCTAGTTTTGATTCTGGGGTGGCCATCACATGTCCATTCAAAATGAATTACGTGATTGTAACCGTGCAAGAAAAAAGGCGCACCCAGTGGATGCGCCTTCTAAAATTTTTCACGTTCGGGCTGTTTAGTCTCTTTGAAAAGGACTCAGCTTATCTTGAAACGCGAATCTCCCCCCCTCTTTAATTGCGCTCTGAAGAGCGCTCTTATTGCACTTCCGTATTTTGGACTTATTGAGATCTGCTAAATAATTTATCAGCAGAAATCTAGGGTGTACGGAATATAGCACGGCTTTTATGACAAAAAGATCAACCGATCAATATATAAAAAGCTTTGTTGCATTTGTGCTTCTGCAGCAGAGAAAGATCGCAGCACTCAAAAAAAATGTGTTAGTCCAAAATGGGCTAGCTAAATGATTCGGCTAAACAATTTGGCTAAATAGTTTCACTGATTTCCACGAGGAAACAAGAGTCATTCCATAGGGAAATTTTAAATCTAAACATGCTCTCCGGAAAGTTGAAAAAAGCCGCAACTCATCAGCAGTTGCGGCTTTTTCCGAGCAATAAATCCTGGATATCTAATCGCTTCTAGTTATAAATCAAATTCGGTAACCAAGTCGATATGATAGGAACGTAAGTCACCAAGAACAAGAAGCCTAGCATCGTGCATAGCCACGGCAAAACCGCGATGGTTAGTTCCGTAATACCCATTTTGGTAATACCAGAAGCCACGTACAGATTCAAGCCTACGGGTGGATGACACATGCCGACTTCCATATTGACTACCATGATGATACCGAAGTGCACAGGATCGATACCTAGCTTCATCGCTACTGGAAATAAAATCGGTGCCATGATTAATACGATAGAAGATGGTTCCATCACATTTCCCGCCAATAACAAAAGGATGTTCACGACCAAAAGAAAACTAATGACGCCAAAGCCGCTATCAAGTATCCAGCCCGCCATCGCTTGTGGAATATTTTCACTCGTCATCAAGAATGAAAACAAAACCGCATTAGTGATGATGTACAACAGCATCGCAGACATAGCAGCTGAGTCGATCAACACCTTAGATACCATCTTCAGACTCATATCTTTGTACACAAAAACGGCGATGATAAAGGCATAGACTGCTGCCACCGCAGCGGCTTCTGTCGGCGTGAACATGCCGGAATAAATCCCGCCCATGACTATCACGATCAAAGACAAACCCCAGGCACTCTTTCTAAATGCAACTAGGCGCTCAGTCCAAGTGGCTTTTTTCATGCGCGGGTAATTATGTTTCCGTGCTAAAAACCAAGTCGTCAAGCCTAAGAAAAAGGCAAGTAGCAAGCCAGGAATTACGCCTGCCATAAACAATTTACCCACCGAAGTATTAGTAGACACCGAATACATCACCATCACAATGGAAGGCGGAATCAAAATTCCCAGTGCACCGGATGTCGTGATCACCCCAGCACCAAAACCACGCGGATAGCCTTGCTTGACCATCGCAGGCAAAATAATTGAGCCTATTGCCACCACAGTCGCAGGTGAAGAACCGGATACGGCAGCAAACAAAGCACAAGCCAATACGCCGGCCAACGCCAGGCCGCCATGCCAATGCCCCACCAAAGACACCGCAAAATTAATCATGCGGCGCGCGACCCCGCCATGGGTTAGAAAATTCCCTGCCAGAATAAAGAAAGGGATCGCCATGATTTCAAACTTCTCAATACCGGTGAACAGCTTTAAGGCCACCGACTCAATCGGCACCGTGGTCATGGTGAATAAGAAGGTCAACACGGTTAAGCCAAGCGCAATTGAGATCGGCATCCCTGTCATCATCAACAGGAGTAATAAGGTAAAAATAATGAGCGCGTTCATGCTTTCACCTCATCATCCAAACCTTCTACATGCGCGTGATCGTGCTTGGGTAACTCACCTGTTTTGAGAAAATTCCACGCTACCTGCAAAAAACGGAAAGACATTAAATATGAGCCCAGTGGAATTGCCAGATACACCCACCACATAGGGATTTCCATGTCAGCCGAGGTTTGATCGGTCTGCGCCATGCCGTAGACAAAATTGGCCCCTAAAGTGCCGACGATGCCGGTAAAAAGAGCACCCGCCCCGAGACTGATTAAGACAAACAACTTCTTGTTCTTTTCATTCAAACGATTTACCAGCACATCTACACCGACATGAATACCGGAACGAACGCCGTAGGCGGCACCAAATTTGGCCATCCAGACAAATAAATAGATGGTCAACTCTTGTGCCCAACTGGTGTTCAATTTAATTAGGGCATCCTGCACCACCGGGATATCAAAGCCCGATAAGTAGCGATGCAGTACCGCAACAAAAGTAATGATCGTCGCCGTAGCCATCAAGAAGGCGATCAAACACTCTTCCAAGTGATCAAGCAATTTCATGCTAGCTCCCTGTAAGAAAGAAATAGAAATGGTTTTTGTGGATAGGATCAATCTGAACCTGTTATTCAGATCCGCCGTATTCAGATTGATCGTTGAAGCGAGAGGATGACTTTATTTGAAACCCAAAGCCTGCGCTTCTTTATTGACGCTTTGTATCAGTTCTTTACCGATACGGCCTTCCATTTCGCGTTGCACTGGTACCAATACCTTAGACCACTCGGCACGTTCTTTGTCAGTCAAACTATAAACAGTCGTTTTGCCCGATTTTTTTACTGCTTCTAAAGCCGTGTCATTTTCAAGCTGCGCAATTGCGTTCGCGTATTGCGTCGCAGATTTCATCGCGGCATTTAATTCAGTGCGAATATCAGCGGGCAGACCATCCCAAAATTTCTTATTCACGATGACGGCATAACCTAGGTAGCCATGATTCGTGACTGTGACATGTTTCTGCACTTCGTGCATTTTCTGTGTGTAGAGATTAGACGGTGGATTTTCTGTTCCATCGACCACACCCGTCTGCAACGCCTGATAGACCTCGGAGAATGCCATGACTTGCGGATTGGCCCCCATGGCACGCATTTGCGCATCCAGTACTTTGGAAGATTGTATGCGTAATTTCTTACCTTTCAAATCACTTGGCATACGCATAGGAATATTCGACGACATGACTTTAAAACCATTGTCCCAAAATGCCAGCCCCGTAATACCTTTCGGCTCTAACTTTGCCATCAGGCTGGCACCAACTGGTCCTTCGGTGACGCGGTGCAAGACATCGCGATTCTGAAAAATAAAAGGCAGATCGAAGACTTCAAATTCTTTCACTCCGAGTGGACCAAATTTAGCCAAGGACGGTGCCAACATTTGTACCGCACCTAGCTGTAATGCTTCCAACTCTTCTTTGTCTTTGTAGAGCGTGCTATTGGGATAAAGTTCTACTTTGACCCTGCCTTTCGTGGCTTTTTCTGCTAATTCTTTGAAACGCTCGGCCGCTTTGCCTTTTGGCGTGTCGTTGGCAACCACGTGGCTAAATTTAATGATGATAGGGTTTTGTGCCAGCGCATTACCACTCATACCAAAACCCAGAGTAGCGGTCGATATGACAGCAAGGGCTGCCAGCAAACTGCGGCGCTTAGATTTGAGCGCCGATGCTTGATTAGAATGTGATTTCGGATGGAATTTCATTGTTGTCTCCTAGTTTTAAAATTGTACAAACATTATTAGTCCTTAAAGCGCAAATATACAACTGTGGTTAACCACAATGTCGCCTGAATTACACAAAACAATGACAGAACACTTTAGACCCAGCACTTCAGCTACACTTTTATCATGGACACCAAACCTGCACCTACCCGCGCCTTCCCTATTGCTCTGCCTTGGATGCTGCCCATCTTGCTGGTATTGCTATTCTTAGCGGTATTGATCTGGCTCCCGTGGCAGGCGCAGCGCATGGAGGCCAATGAGCGACAAGAACAATTGATCGCAGATACTCTGTGGGTGGAACAGGCGATCCAGTTTCAATTAAAACGCAATGAAGAGAGTCTGGTGGCATTCAGTGAAGATTTCGTTCAAAACAAAATAGACCTTCAAGCACTCATTGATCGTCTGCGCCTCTACACCAACAACAATCACGAAATTCAAGATTTAATGTTGTGGGACAGTCAAAACAAATTAATCGCAGCAAACAGCGACACCGCGCTAGATAAGGCGCCTGGCTCAGCGCAATCAGTCAATCGTGAATTGATCCGGCAAGCCATCTTAGCCAGCGCCCTATTTACCCAAAAAATTCAAAAACCCTCGTGCATGAAACACGCACAAAATGCAGGTATCGTATTGTGTCGCTTTCCTCTTTTTCGCCACCAAGTTTATCTGGCGAGCATGACGGTCAGTTATCGTTTACAAACTCTATTGGATGAAGCCGTACCTTGGTGGTTTGCACAAGAAAATGCCATCACGCTGTTAGACAGCGAAGAAAAAATCTTAGCAAAACGAGTTGCTGGCGGCCCTGGGAAAAACATTTATACGCATAATCGAGCCTTGGAGCTACCGCAACTCACACTGACCTTACACACCAATAGCACCAAGAGTGCGCCCAAGCTGCTAGCGAATCTACTTGTGCTATCGGTCGTTTTATTATCACTGGGCTTGGTCTGGAGTCTGATCGCCTTATGGCGTGATATTCATCGCCGTTTACACGCAGAAGGCGCTTTACGCAAAGAAGCCGCTTTCCGTGCCGCGATGGAAAACTCACTCATCACAGGTTTAAGAGCGCGCGATATGGAAGGACGGCTGACTTATGTCAATCCCTCCTTTTGCAAAATGATAGGTTTCCCAGCGGAAGCATTAGTCGGCAAATTGCCGCCTATGCCGTATTGGGCTCCAGAAGAAAGGGCAGAATATGAAACCCGCTTTGCACAGATTTTGACAGGTACGGTGCAGCCCGAAGGCTTCGAAATCATTTATCAACGCGCCAATGGAGAACGTTTTCCTGTGTTGATCTATGAATCTCCATTAGTAGATGAGCATGGCCAACAGACAGGTTGGATGAGCTCCATCCTTGATGTGTCTGAACTAAAACGCGCGCAAGAATTGACCCGACAACAGGAAGAAAAACTCCATGCGAATGCCAGACTGGCGACCATGGGAGAAATGGCGTCTATGCTGGCGCATGAATTAAATCAGCCCTTGGCAGCGATTTCTAGCTACACCACGGGCGCTCTAAATATCTTGCAGCAAGAAGAATGTGACGCTCTCTCGGCATCACATTCAATCCAAACGTCACCAAATACAATTTCAAAATCGGTAAGGCAGTCCTTAAGCGAAGTCTTAGAAAAAGCCAAACAGCAAGCGCAACGTGCAGCGCAAGTAATACGCAGTGTGCATGAGTTCGTCAAGAAGCGCGAAGCTAGCCGTGCGCTATTGAGCATCAATGCCCTGCTGCAAAGCGTCATGCCCTTAATCGAGCTGCAGGCACACAATGCCCACATCCACGTGCATTATCAAATTGACCCAGACTTACCAGACGTCTTCGCCGATAAAGTTTTAATAGAACAAGTGCTACTCAACCTAACACGCAATTCGATAGAAGCCATGCAAGAGGTCGCCTATCCGCAGCGCCAATTACAGATCCATGCGCATTTATACCAAGGCAATAATCCTAAATACCCACAATTGGTCTTAATTCAAGTCATAGACCAAGGTCATGGCATCGCGCCCGAGGTCGCAGAAAAGCTATTCTCGCCCTTCTTCTCAACCAAAGCAGACGGCATGGGCATGGGTTTGAGTATTTGCAGAACCGCAATAGAATTTCATGGCGGCTCTTTAAAATATAGAGCGAATCCTGCGGGTGGAACGGTTTTTGAATTTACGATTCCCTGCGATATCAGCGCTATCAAAAAATAATGTTCCATACTTCATAGAGAGCGGGAGACACTATGCTGCACATCGTCGACGACGAAGAAGTTTTGCGAGATGCCCTACTTTGGCTGGCGAAATCACGCAATGTTGCCGCCAAAACCTATGCTAGCGGCGAGACGTTCTTAGCGCATCTGGAATCTGGCTGGCATTTCGCCCAAGAAGGCGATTGTCTGTTACTTGATGTTCGTATGGCAGAGCTTAGCGGCACTGCTTTATTTGATATTCTCAGCACGCGACAATTGACACAGCGCTTACCAGTTATCTTCCTGACTGGGCATGGTGACGTACCTATGGCTGTAGATAGTCTCAAGCGCGGTGCGTTTGATTTCTTTGAAAAACCATTCAATGACAACGCCTTAATGGATCGCGTGCAAGAAGCCCTACAAATGTCCTTGCAAGCAGGCGCGGCCTTCATTGTGCAAAGCCGACTGAACAGCTTATCGCAGAGAGAACGCGAAGTATTAGAACTGATCTTAGTCGGCAAAATGAACAAAAACATCGCCGATGAATTAGGCATCAGCATGCGCACTGTAGAAGTTCATCGCGCCAATATCTTCGATAAAATGCAAATTAAGTCTGCGGTTGAACTAGCAGGACTGTTGAAATAAATTTACACCGCATGCTGAGCCAAAGCCCATTCAACATGCTCACGCACTAAGGCAGAGGGATGCTCCAAACGCGCTTGTAAAGCGTTCACGATCGCTTCGTCGGCTTTCATGGATGCCGCAGCATTTCCCAATCCCACCGCCAAATTACGCAACCATTTTTCGTGACCAATACGTCGGATCGGACTGCCTTCCATCCTACGCAAAAATTCTGTCTCATTCCAGGCAAATAGTTCCAACATGCTGCGTGAATCCAAACCATGTCGCACATCAAAGTCCTCGACTTGCGCCACTTGAGCAAATTTATTCCAGGGGCAATACAACTGACAATCGTCACAACCATAGACGCGATTACCAATCAAAGAACGCAATTCGACGGGAATACTGCCATGCAGTTCTATCGTCAAATACGAAATACAGCGACGCGCGTCGAGCTTGTACGGCGCAACTATCGCCTGAGTTGGACAAACATCGATACAAGAACTGCACTGGCCACAATGGTCACTGGTAGGCGGGTCCACAGGCAAGGGAATATCGACCAGTATTTCCCCTAAAAAGAACAAAGACCCCGCTTCGCGGGTTAATAACAAAGTATGTTTGCCACGCCATCCCAAGCCGGCTTTTTCAGCCAACGCGACTTCCATCACCGGCGCCGAGTCGGTGAATACACGATAACCAAATTCACCTATACGCTCAGCAATACCTTCTGCTAGTTGCTGCAAACGCTGACGCAACACCTTGTGATAATCACGCCCGCGTGCATAAATTGAAATGACTGCTGCGTCAGCTGCAAAAGTCTTTTCACGTTCGCGCCAATTCTCAGGCGTATCACGCGGCAAGTAATCCATGCGTGCCGTAATGACTCTGATCGTCCCCGGAACCAATTCATCTGGCTGATAACGTTTACTGCCATGCGACGCCATATACGCCATCTCGCCATGAAAACCGGCATCTATCCATTCTTGATAGGCAGGTGCCACACGCGACAAATCCACGTCACTAATTCTGACGTCAGCAAAGCCGATCTGCTGGCCCAGTTGCTTTATTTCTAAAGCGAGCTGTTCGTAATCGTGGACAGGAATGGTCATAAAATTTCTTTATTAAAAAGCAGCAGACAAAAACGATAATAACTGAGTGCTTGAGGGCTTTTTGCAATATTTCGGTGGATTATGGTAAGGTTCGCGCTAAATATCGCACTAATTAGCAAATCGTTCATAGCCATAAAATTCAAACTAGTAAAACCTAGATTGATCGAGGTCATCACTAATGCAACATTATAAAACAAGCCTGCACGATGAAGCTGCCACTCAGGCCTTGGGTAAAAGTCTGGCGCTCTGTTTGCAGCCTGGCTTGGTCATTTATTTACACGGTGATCTGGGTGCCGGTAAAACTGCCTTGACCCGCGCCATCCTTCATGCGGCCGGACATCAGGGCAATGTTAAAAGCCCGACTTACACCTTGGCGGAACCTTACCAAATTCAATTACAAGGGAATACGATTAAGTTGATGCATTTTGACTTATATCGCATGATCAGTGCCGATGAATTTATCGAAGCGGGTTTTCGTGACGAATTTAATGCCGAAACGATCTGCATCATCGAATGGCCAGAAAAAGCGGAAGGATTATTGCCACGTGCCGATCTCGACGTGTTTATTGATATTCTTGCGCTAGGTCGTGAGGTAAAATTGCAAGCAAACTCCGAAAAAGGAAATGCATGCCTGACCCAGCTACATTTTGCACCCAATCTCTGATGTCCAAGCTAACTAAACAGTCGCCTTCCGCAACGATGGCAGCGCCGACGCCAGGCAAAAGCCGCCGCACGTTTTTAAAGGCAGGTAGCACTTTATTGCTCTCGGTGTTTGCCCCGCTCTCTGCGCACGCGATGCAGATTTTAGCCGTACGCGTCTGGCCTGCCGCCGATTATACCCGCGTCACTTTAGAGAATGATGTAGAGCTAAAAGCCACACATTTTCTCGTCAAAGACCCGAATCGTCTGGTCGTTGAGATTGAAGGCTTAATCCTCAACGCCACGCTCAAAGAGCTAGTCGCTAAGATACAAACTAACGATCCCTACATCAAACAAGTGCGGGTAGGACAAAATCGTCCCAATGTCGTTCGCCTGGTGTTTGATCTCAAGGCTGAGATCAATCCTCAGGTATTTACACTCAAACCTATTGGCGATTATCAGCATCGTTTAGTGTTTGACTTGTATCCGGCCAATCCTGTTGATCCGATTACTGCGTTGATAGAAAAAGGCGAATGGCACAAAGAAGATACACCAACCACAGCAACGCCTAACGCGACAATCCCCAAAGCAGAAAAGCCATTGGTCGCTGAAGCTAAAGAAGTCAAGGATCAAAAAAACGCAAAAGAGGTCAAAGACAGCAAGGACATTAAAGAAACAAGTCCTGCCAATTCACAAATACGCATGATCACCATCGCTCTTGACCCTGGTCATGGCGGCGAAGATCCCGGTGCTTTAGGTCGCGCTGGTAGTCGTGAAAAAGATGTGGTCTTGTCGATTGCCAAACGCCTCAAAGCCAAACTAGAACAAGTCCCGAATATGCGCGTCATGTTAACTCGCGATGGCGACTATTTTGTACCACTGAACACCCGCGTCAGCAAAGCCCGTGGCGTACAGGCGGATCTATTCGTCTCGATTCATGCTGATGCTTTTATTGAGCCGACCGCACGGGGTTCCTCGGTATTTGTTTTATCTGAAAAAGGCGCGACCTCCACTGCTGCGCGTTGGCTGGCGAAGAAAGAAAACGATGCGGATTTAATTGGCGGCATTAATATCAAATCGCAAGACCGTCATCTGGCCGGTGTCTTGCTGGACCTGTCCACCACAGCGCAGATCAACGATAGTATGAAACTGGGCAAAGTCGTTCTGAAAGAAATTGCCGGCGTCAATCGCCTGCACAAGCCGTCCGTCGAACAAGCTGGCTTTGCTGTACTGAAAGCACCGGATATCCCTAGCATCTTGATCGAATCCGCCTTCATTTCTAATCCAGAAGAAGAAGCGCGCCTGACGGATGACGGTTATCAGGATGAATTAGCGGAGGCGATTGTGAAAGGGATTAAAAAGTATTTTGCCAAGAATCCACCGATGGCACGTGGCAAGATTGCTTAGAATTTCGAACGGCGGGTAAAACCCCATAAGCGCTAGCCTAAATCAAAATTTGCCCGAAACTGTTAAGGCGCTTGCTTTGCTCCTTCCCCTTCAAGGGGAAGGTCGGGATGGGGATGGGTTTTAGTCGAATAACTAAGAGTATTTCTTACTTACCCCCTCCCTTGAATGGGCGGCAACCTAATATCAATCGGGCTTACAGCTAATTGTAAATTTTGCTTACCCCCAATGGGGAACAACACTCGCTGTTCAAGTCTTTTAATGACTAGCGACACTGGTTTCGCCCGACAAGCTGAACCACCCTCACCCTAGCCCTCTCCCGCTTGCGGGAGAGGGAACTTGCAGATCCGCAGTTTGCTGTGAACGTTTTAGTCTAGCTCGACAACTAACAATCACTTTTAAAACGCCGGCACCACCGCCCCTTTATAACGCTCTTGTATGAATTTCTTCACTTCAGGAGAATTCAAGGCAGCAGCGAGTTTTTTAAACGCTGGACTATTTTTATTGTCCTCACGTGCGACCAAAAGATTGGCGTAAGGCGAATTCGCATCTTCGATAAATAAAGAATCTTTTAAAGGATTCAATTTGGCTTCTATCGCATAATTGGTATTAATTAAAGCCAGATCAACTTGTCCCAAAATACGTGGCAAAGTGGCCGCTTCTAATTCTTTAAATTTCAAATTCTTAGGATTCTCAACGATATCTTTTTTAGTCGCTGAAATATTATTGAGGTCTTTGAGCTTCAATAAGCCCTGCTTCGCCAATAAAATGAGCGCGCGTCCAGAATTAGCCGGATCGTTAGGAATCACAATCGTTGCACCATTGGGCAAATCGCTGAGTTTTTTGTATTTTGTCGAATAACCAGCGAACGGCTCCACATGCACTTTGACTAGAGGCACTTGCAAGTCATTCTTATGACTTTTCTTAAATTCATTCAAATACGGTTGTGTCAGGTAGTAATTGCCATCCAGATGTTTTTCATTCACTTGTACAGCCGGTTGTATATAGTCAGTGAATACTTTAATTTTCAAGGTCACGCCTTGTTTGGCCAATTGCGGTTTCACAAATTCCAAGATCTCTGCATGGGGAACTGGATTGGCGGCAATCGTAATCGTGTCTTGCGCATAAGCGACGCCACTCAACAACAAAATACCTGCCCCCGCTAGCGATAAAAGCTGACGTCTATTTTGACTAAAATTGATTTGCAGGGATTTGAAAATAAGTTTGAACATAAGATCTCAATTGTTTTTTATAGAATTCGTTACGATTTATTGATGTGTTTATTTACGACTAAAGCGCGCCACCAGGACGTCGCCTAACCACTGAAACAGTTGAACCAAAATCACTAAGATTGCCACCGTCACAATCATGACTTCGGTCTGAAACCGTTGATAACCAAAGCGAAGCGCCAGATCACCTAAGCCGCCACCGCCAATCACACCCGACATCGCCGAATACGACACCAGTGCTATCGTTGTCACGGTCGTCGCTGCCAATAATCCCGGTAATGCTTCCGGCAATAAGGCATGCAAAATGATTTGATAGGTCTTCGCGCCCATCGCCTGACAAGCTTCGATGATACCTTTATCGACCTCGCGCAAGACATTCTCGACCAGACGTGCAAAAAACGGCGTAGTGCCAATCACCAAAGGCGGAATCGTACCTGCTACTCCCAGTGACGTCCCAACCAAAAATAAGGTCAGCGGAATCAAGACGATAAGCAAAATAAGAAAGGGTACAGAGCGCAGCATATTCACGACAAAGGACAGCAAAGCGTACAGCGCGCCTTGTTGCAGTAATTGTTTTTTACCCGTCAAAAACAACAGCACACCCAAAGGTAAACCAAGCAAGATCGTAAATACCAAGGAGACACCAGTCATCGTCAAAGTATCCAAAGTCGCTTGCAAAATATCTTCCCAATCTATCACTGAAAAATCCATATTAGTTCTCCTGTGTTTGGGTTGAAGACGGGGGCGATGATTGAGTCGATGATTGGGTCGATGAGTGAGGTGAAACATTCGTAAGCAAATGATTCAACACATCCACACGAATATCGGCCTGCCCCAATAATTTCAAGACCGCATCAATTTCATTTTCCTCACCGCGCAGCTCCACAATCAATTGCCCATAAGGTGTATTTTTAATTCTCGCTATCACGCCTTGCAAGATCGTGATCTCGGCTTTAGTTTGCGATGCGATTCGGCTTAAGATAGGCTCATGAGTTGCTGAACCAACGTAAGTCAAACGCAGCAAATAACTCAGCGAACTGCCTTGCCCGCGTTGCGATAATTCTTTTAATAAACTCAAATCCAAAGCCTGATTTTCAGCGACCAGACTTTGAGTCACGGCGTGCCGTGGATGCAAAAAAACTTCGACCACATTGCCAGTTTCTACAATTTCGCCACCGTCGATCACCGCGACACGATCACAGATGCTGCGTATCACTTGCATTTCGTGCGTGATCAAAACGATGGTCAAACCTAGCTTTTGATTGATGTCGAGCAGCAAACGCAAAATCGCTTGCGTGGTTTCAGGATCAAGCGCTGAAGTCGCTTCGTCGCATAAGAGCAGATGCGGATAATTGGCCAAGGCACGTGCGATGCCAACGCGTTGTTTTTGCCCACCCGATAACTGGGCTGGATATTTGGCAGCATGTTCTTGCAAGCCGACCAAATCCAATAACTCTGCCACCCGAGCTGCACGTTGCTGCGCTGTGTATTTACCAGTCAGTTTGAGTGGGAATTCAATATTCTGTGTGACCGTCTTTGCACTCAATAGATTGAAATGTTGAAATACCATGCCTATACGCTGACGCAATTCCTGCAACTGCTTGGTATTGAATTGTGTGATGTCTTCGCCTTCAAACACGACTTTGCCGCGAGTTGGTCGCTCTAGTAAATTCAGAGCACGTAGCAAAGTGCTTTTTCCCGCACCGGAACGGCCAATGATGCCAAACACTTCACCTTGGGCGATGTCAAGATTGATATTGCGCAGCGCACTGATTTGGCGCCCTTGTACTTGGTAGTCTTTTTCTAACTGAGCGATTTCTATCACTGAGGGATGTCCTTACATGTTGTTCGCTGATTGCAGAAGCCTTGATGTGTGCTTCAACAAAAGATCAAGGCATTCTATAGAACTCAGGCCTGCGTTTCCAATCTTTTAAAAAGCTTTGCTTATGCCACACAAGCATTTAGTAGCAAAATCTCATGCAAATAATCCCTACTCTTACGAGATATTTGCTGCCTGTCAGTCGATGTAAGCATCTGAATCGCAAGCGACACCCGCCGCAATCCAACGTCGTATCCAGGATCGAAAGCGTGTTTCAAGAAAACGAGGAAGTAAAAAGAGGTAATGCGCCGGGCGCAGCAACATGCCGCAACGATATTGATTGAGATCGGCGTGCCACTCCAATGCGCGACAAGCGCCACGCTTTTGCCACAAAAAAACTCGTGAAACAGGGCATGGCTCAGCGGCGCAACAGACGCCGCAGCCATTACAAGCTTGCCCGATGGGAGGTTTTGCAGGTGCCTCTGGTTGTAACCAAATGATTTGATTATCGTTGCCAGAGGCTTGCATGGAGATAAGAGAAGCTAAATGAAAATGAAGGATAAGTTAAGACGTTTTTTTGACGAAAAGCTTACGTCCAAACTTCCACATCAAGCCGAGAATAATCGGCACAACCGCTGCACCAACACCGACCATCACAATGATAGAGAGGTTATTTTTAATCAGAGGAATATGACCAAAATAATAACCCGCCAAGATCAAAGAGACGATCCATAAGATCGCGCCAACGACATTGTAAAACTGAAAACTGCGATGACTCATTTCCGAAAAACCTGCCACGAATGGCGCAAAGGTACGCACAATCGGAGTGAAGCGCGCTAAGACAATGGTTTTACCACCGTGTTTTTCGTAGAAGGCATGCGTCTTTTCCAGCGCGCCTTTATCAATCCAGCGCGAATTACCCGCCATTACCCTGTGGCCTATGCTGCTGCCTATCCAATAATTGATCGAGTTACCAGAGATAGAAGCAAATAACAGAATCGCAATCAAAAACCATGGGTCCATCGCACCTGCGGCACAGAAAGTCCCCGCAATGAAGAGCAAAGAATCACCGGGTAAGAATGGAAAAATGACAAATGCAGTTTCGCAAAAAATGATAGCAAATAGCACAACATAAATCAAAGTACCGTATTGCTCGATTAACTGCCCCATCTTATCGACGTGCAAAATCATATCCAAAAACTGCATAAAATCCATAATGCTCAACTTTCTGTGAGGGCAAACTTGGTTTGTCGGTTCATCACGTGCTTATACTAAAATCCTACTAAAATCTTACTAAGTGCCGCTAGCGAAGATAAATGCTAACTAGTCGGCCGCCAGCGGCGACATCATACACTAAGCGAACCCAGTTATAATGACCATATGACGACGACCAACTTATCCCCTCGCCCAATTCAGGCATTACCTGACCATCTGATCTCTCAAATTGCCGCAGGCGAAGTGGTGGAGCGCCCCTCTGCCGTAGTAAAAGAATTACTAGAAAATGCATTAGATGCTGGTGCTAGCAATATCACCGTACGCTTAGAAGAAGGTGGCGTGAAACGCATTGCCATCATCGACAATGGCCGCGGCATCCCTGCCGAGCAATTACCGCTGGCCGTACAACGCCATGCGACATCCAAAATCACCTCGTTAGAAGAATTAGAAAATGTCGCTACCCTAGGCTTTCGGGGTGAAGCTTTAGCATCTATTTCATCGGTAGCGATTCTGACGCTGACCACCCGCACTGCCGAAGCACCCCACGCCTGGCAAATCGAGAGCAACAAGATCACGCCTGCATCCGGCGCACAAGGCACCACGGTGGATGTGCAGGATTTGTATTACAACACACCAGCGCGCCGAAAGTTTTTAAAATCAGAACAAACCGAATTTGGCCATTGCGCCGAAGTCGTACGCCGCATCGCTCTAGCTCGCCCTGACGTCTCTTTTTCTTTATCGCATAACGGTAAAACCGTCGATCATTGGAATGTCAGCGCCATCGACAAACGTAGCGCGACGATTTTAGGCGATGGTTTTGCCAACGCCCGCTTAGCCATCGATGAAAGTGCCGGGCCCTTGCGCCTACATGGTTTTATCGGCTTACCAACCGCCTCTAAAGGCCGCGCAGACGCCCAGTATTTTTATGTAAACGGTCGCTTTGTACGTGACAAATTACTGACACATGCCGTGCGTGCCGCCTACCAAGATGTCTTGCACGGTGATCGCTATCCGTCCTACGTGATCGCTTTAGATCTTGATCCAGCCTTAATTGACGTCAATGTCCACCCATCCAAAATCGAGGTGCGCTTCCGCGATAGTCGTGCTGTGCATCAATTTGTCTTCCATGCAGTCAATCGGGCGCTGGCACAAACCTCGGCAACCGCGTTCGGTACCGTGCCTGCGCCAGCAACGGCTGGTATAGGTGAAGCGACAAGCAATAACGGACGCATGCCTTGGATAGGCGGCGAGCAAACCAGCTTTTCAGCACAATTTGCATCTCCTGCTTTTGCCATCAATGATAGCAATCTGAATCAAGGCGGCAATTATGGTAGCAACAGCAGTAGCAACAGCGGTAGCAACAGCGGTAGCAACGGCAGCGGCTACGATTACAGCTTCTTGCAGCAACGTGCTCAAGGTGCAGGCGTTGCCCAATCCGCAGAAAGCTATGGCGCTTTTTTTGGTGGCAAGACAACTCAAACAGGCGAATCTAATTTACCGAACGACGATCATCCACTCGGCTTTGCCCTCGCTCAATTGCACGGCATTTATGTACTAGCGCAAAACAGCAAGGGCTTAGTCCTAGTCGATATGCACGCAGCGCACGAACGCATTTTGTACGAGCAACTCAAAAACGCGCTCGATGAAAACGCCATGCCAGTGCAAGCCTTGCTGATTCCCATGACCTTCCACGCGGATGGCATAGAAGTCGCCACAGCAGAAGAAAACCAAGACATCTTGAAGTCGCTCGGTTTTGATATCGCCGCCATCTCGCCCACTACTTTGGCGGTACGCTCTGTGCCAGCCTTGTTAAAAAATGCCGATGCCCAATCCTTAGCCCGCGACGTCTTACGCGAAGTCAGAGAATTTGGCGGCTCACGCGTGCTAATCGATAGACGCAACGAATTACTCGGCACGCTCGCTTGCCATACCGCGGTGCGTGCCAACCGCAGTCTAACGATCGTCGAGATGAACGCCCTGCTGCGCCAGATGGAACAAACTGAACGAGCAGATCAATGTAATCATGGCCGACCGACTTGGGTACAAATGGGTTTAAATGATCTGGATAGAATGTTTATGCGTGGTCAATAGTGATGCCAGCAAATAGCATATTCGGGCGCATCGCGTTGTTGCACTTACTCGCAATACCGACGTATTGCTCCGTCGTGCGCCTAGCGCTGCATCCCGACTAAGCTATTTTCTGACACCACTAAATCTCCAGAATCTTTTCTAAAACTATGCCACAACAAAAAATCATCGCCATCATGGGTCCCACTGCTTCCGGTAAAACCGCAGCAGCGCTGGCGATTGCGCGTGAAGTCCCTGCCGAAATTATTTCCGTCGATTCGGCCCTCGTGTATCGCGATATGAATATTGGCACTGCAAAACCGAATAAAGAAGAACTCGCCGCTGCGCCGCATCACTTAATTGATATTATCGATCCTAGCGAATCCTATTCCGTCGCACAATTTTTGAGCGACAGCGCACGCTTGGTGAAAGAGATACGCGCACGTGGCAAGCTACCGATTTTAGTCGGCGGCACCATGATGTACTACAAAGCTTTAATGAATGGTATCGACGACCTACCACCTGCCGACGCAGCAATCAGAGCGCAGCTCGATGCCGACATGGCTGCAATCGGTGCAGCTGGCTTGCATGCACGCTTGGCGGAGCTCGATCCGACCACCGCAGCACGCTTAAAACCCAACGACAGCCAACGCATACAACGCGCATTAGAAATCTACATGGTCACTGGACAAGCGATGTCATCCTTAATCGCCCAACAAACACGCGCCGCGGCTCCCTTTGAATTACTTTCGATTTCACTAGAGCCCAGCGACCGCAGCTTTTTACACGAACGCATCGCCAAACGCTTCGACATCATGTTGGAACAAGGGTTCGTTGACGAAGTACGCCAACTCAAGCTCAGACCCGGACTCAACGCCGATTTACCTTCAATACGTTGCGTAGGTTATCGCCAAGCTTGGGACTATTTAGACGGCAGTATCGACCACAAAGAAATGCGCGAACGCGGCATCATCGCCACCCGCCAACTCGCCAAACGCCAGCTAACCTGGTGTCGCTCTATTCCCGAAAGGCTGATCGTCGATTGCATCCAAGACAATGTCAGCGAACAAGTTTTAGCGCACTCGCTTAACATGCTCAAAGACAATTAAAGTCATTTAAACGACGTTAAAGACTTTTTCAAGCGAAACCAAGCAAATTCACATTAATTCTTGACGCACTGCACATCCACTGGCATAATCTTGGGCTTCTTGGTGATATAGCTCAGTTGGTTAGAGCACAGCACTCATAATGCTGGGGTCGGTGGTTCAAATCCACCTATCACCACCAGAACACAAAGCCCTGTTAGCAATAACAGGGCTTTTTTGTTTTCTAATGCTTAGTAACTAGCCGACTTCAATAATGCCTTACAAAATTGTCGTTTAATCTACCTAAAGCATCGAAATTAGCTGGATATTTTTGTGGAATTCGCTGAAGATTGAGCGCGAGGCATGGTGTTGTTGAATCAAAAGCAGTATCTCGTTTCAATTCATTTTACGGACTTCCACAACTATTTCTTTATCTCATACCAGCCAATCAAAATGAGAATAGCTAATCGTTTAGGCCAACTGACTCTCAGCAATAAACGGACACTTCTATATGGTGGCGTTGTTTTTGTCATTTTGTTTTTTATCGCCAGCGCCTTCCTTACTTTGCTGTATTTACGGCAAGAGGCTCAAAAACAGATTCAACTCTCTTCTGAAAATCTCGCCAGTTCTTTAGTGCAAACCTTCGATGGCATGATCGATACCATTGATGTTGCCCTGCAATCGGTCGTGGATGAGGTGAGCAGACAACAAGCAGACAACACCATAGAAACTTATAATATCAACCAGCTTTTGCTACGGCAGGCGAAACTTGTACCGCATCTGGCTTTTATACTTATCACCGACGATAAGGGCAATGTGGTTTATGGCGTCGAAAAACAAAATAAGCCGGCCAACCTTAATGACCGCAGTTTTTTTCAACTTTTAGTCAACGACCCTCAAGCTCAACTGATTGTCGGTCAACCCGTATTTGCGAAAATAGCGAAAAAATGGGTTTGGTCTTTCTCCCGCCGTATCAACCGGACAGACGGCACTTTCGCTGGCATAGCGTACGGCTCTGTCTACACCGACGAAATCGAAGATATCTTTAGTAAGATTCATATTGGGGAAGGTGGTTCAATTGCTATACGCGATCCAAAATTGGCGCTGATTGCACGCACGACATTTGATCGTAACAACACCATTCCAATTGGCAGCACTTCAATTTCTAACCCATTCAAAGATACCCTAAAAGTAAATCCAAATCGCGGCACTTATACTAGCGATACCAGCAGCACTGATTCCATCACACGCATCTATTCGTATCAACGTAGTGACAAGTATAGCTATATAGCAAATATAGGCTTGGCCACCGATGTCGCACTTAGAGCCTGGGAAAAACATGTTACGGTTGTTAGCCTGATCCTAGCCGTATTCGCCGTTACGCTTCTATATTTGACGCGGAAAATTGACTTTGCATGGCGACAATATGACGATGCGATTCTCACATTGAAGCATAGTGCAGAACAACTCTCGCACAAGCATCAGCTACTGACAGAGTCCGACGACAAACACCGGTCTATATTAGAAAGATTACACACGGCGATTGTTGTGCATGCGCCAGATACCAGCATTGTTTTTTGCAACTCTCGGGCATCTGAATTGCTTGGATTAACTCAAGACGAATTACTCGGCAAAGTGGCGATTGATGACAACTGGTATTTTGTTGATGAACGAGGCGCTAAAATGCGTCCTGATCAATATCCGGTCCAACGTGCACTGAGCACCAAAACATCCTTCAGTGAGATGGTAGTGGGAATTCGCCGTCCTAATGCACATGAATTACGCTGGGTACAAGTAAGTGCATTTTTAGAGAATGATGAACATCATCAATTGCGCCAAATCGTCGTCAACTTTAATGATATTACTGAGCGGAAAGAAGCTGAATTGCGCTGGCAATTTGCCTTAGAAGGCGCCGGCGATGGTGTGTGGGATATCAATCTCATCACGAAGAAAGGACGGTTTTCAAAAACTTTTTTAAGCATGCTGGGCTATCCCGAGCATAGTTTCGAAGAAAACTATAATCAACTCATCTCTCTCGTTCACCCAGAAGAGCGCGCCAATTTACTCGTTGAGATGAAAAAACATAGAAGTGGACAAACCAGTCAATTCTCGGCGGAATACAGGATGCGCTGTGCGGATGGCGTGTACAAGTGGATTTTTGGGCGTGGAATGGTGGTGAGTGTCAATGAAGCAGGACAATCACTCAGGATGGTGGGCACGCATACCGATATTTCTGCGATGAAAACTGCGGAAGAAAAAATTTGGACGGAAGCTAATTATGACGCATTAACAAAACTTCCCAATCGCCGCTTGTTTTATGATCGCGTTGAAGAGAGTATCAAGAAAGCACATCGTGAGCATGAGACGATCGCCCTACTCTTTATTGATCTCGACAGATTTAAAGAGGTCAATGACACCCTCGGGCATCATGTTGGCGACCAGTTGCTGATTCAGGCAGCGACACGCATCAAGTCCTCTGTACGTGTCTATGACACCGTTGCAAGGATTGGTGGCGATGAGTTCACCGTCATACTGACTGATGTGTATGACACGGTCGACGTTGGCAAACTCGCGGACAAAATTATTGCTCAATTATCGCAACCATTCATTATCTCTGGCGTGGAGTCTTACGTTTCTGCTAGCGTCGGTATCGCACTGTACCCAAATGATGCACAGACTGTCGTTGAACTCACTCAGCACGCGGACCAAGCGATGTATTCGGCCAAAGACAATGGCCGTCAATGCTTTCGCTTCTTCACTAAAACCATGCAAGAAGATGCCACCAACAGAATGCGCCTCGCAAACGACTTACGGCACGCACTAAAACAAAATCAATTTATGGTTTATTACCAGCCAATCATCGATCTTAGCAATGGCCAGACCTACAAAGCAGAGGCGCTGATACGTTGGCAACATCCGGAGCTGGGATTTATTTCGCCAGCTAGTTTTATTCCTATCGCAGAAGACACTGGCACCATACACCAAATCGGCAATTGGGTATTTTCCCAAGCCATCGAACAAGTAAAAATTTGTCAGGCAGTATCAAAACGAAAATTTCAAATCAGCGTCAATAAGTCGCCTGTACAGTTTTTAGTTGAGCGCGGGGATCAACATCAATGGCTGGATCAAATCCTTGATTCAGGTATTGATGGCGATAATATCGTGATTGAGATTACCGAGGGAATCTTGATTAACAACGATATCCGCGTCACACAAAGATTATTGCAATACCGTGACGCAAAAATTCAGGTTGCCATTGATGATTTTGGTACTGGCTATTCGTCGCTATCCTATTTGAAAAAATTCGACGTTGACTATCTCAAAATTGATCAATCATTTACCCAAAACCTATCCCTACATTCATCGGATTATGCGCTATGCGAAGCGATCATTGTGATGGCACATAAGTTAGGTATACAAGTCATCGCTGAAGGCGTAGAAACCGAAGAGCAGCACCAATTACTAAAGCAAATGGGTTGTGACTTTGGACAAGGCTACTTATTTTCAAGGCCGGTGCCCGCTGCGCAACTAGTCGAATTCATTAGCGCAACAACTGCTGCCAGCCTGCAATAATAACCAAAGAAAATGAGATTTTTCGGATTAAAAAAAGTGCTCGCTTACACTAAAGAAGCTGAAGACTCGCTCAAAGATACTTGATTGGATTGTGATGCATGAACGCTTAGATGAGGGCTAGTGTAAGGGCCTATCAACAACTGTGCGTTGAGCCTTGAATGACTGCTGATGCAAAGAAGAAATGAGTGCCTGAAGAGATTTTACTTTGCTAATTTCTCGTCATTGCCTCGCTAGATATAGCGAAGGCGGATTTGTTTTACTACTTTTTTCTGGTCAAAGAGTCGGCACTCGCACTCTTAGTTTTTTACTTTTCCATCGACTCCACACGTTCAGCTTACTCAGCGCAAACAAGACCTGTTAGTGATTGAAGACAATCCGCCTTTATTCATCTGCCATTGCTGCTTTTTGCGCAGGGGTTAAACGTTTAGCGCTGATCACGATGGTTTGCATCATCGATGTTTCTTGATCATAAGCGAGTTTCTCTGCGTCTGACATGCGTTTTGCGCTGACTGTCACTGTTTGGATTGGCGCTACGGATGCTTCAACTGTAGTCGTGGTGGCCATATTCACGATGCCTACAAAAACTAATGATGTTACGCAAGCTGAGGCTGCAGAAACGATGGCTGTGGCGGTAATTGTTTTCATGGTATTTCTCCTAGATATTTCATTTAATGGGTAATTAAATTCGCTGTTTCGCTGATTAATTTTTGTATCGATTTGTGTTTCGATGTGTGTACTTTAGCGAAGCCTGAAGTCAAGCGCTATGCGTATGCGACGAACTGCGCAATGGCGGGATTCAAGTGCTGGAAAGCGAGCTTTAAGAGCATTCGGACATGGAGCGCACGGCCCAATCTACAAGAGCCATTTTCAGCCTGTGTGGCCGATGTGATTTCAATTTTCGAAGCTACTCTGCGTTAGTCGATCTCGTGATTCTCGATCTTCAATCATATTGGCAGCAGTTCACGCAGGATGTGCCGTGCGTACCAATACCAGATCAAGGAAAACCGTTGATAGGAAGCCAAGCACGGCGCGCGCAGCGCTCCCTACGAAAGCTCACGAACATTTTCTTTTGTAATCAAAAGTATAAAAAATTGAAGCGAAAAAGATGTCGATCGCCAGACACGCTAGAGATAAATGCAGAAAGGAATGATTATGGAATTTCAATTTCTAACAGCAGAAATCAAAAATAGGATAGGAAGGAGAAGATCGGATCAAAAAGAAATTTTGAATCTTGACTGGCGCTTACCGGCACTGGGTTTAACCGCCGATCGGGCTAAACCATTTGGTATCTTGCGACTAGCTTGAAGCAATTACTTTATAGGTGAACTTCAGAAAATAAGCATTAACACTTGAGTTCATCATTATGAATAAGTCAGAAAACTTCTACTGGCTTATTCAGCATTCATCTGCGCTTTTTCTGCTGCAGTCAAACGTTTAGCGCGAATTTCAATCACTTGTGTCACGGTGGACTGTGCTAATTCCCAATCGTAAGCTTGTTTTTCTGCATCGCTCATACGTTTTGCGCTAACAGTGACTGTTTGCATTGGCGCTACGGATGCTTCAACATTGGTCGTGGTGGCCATATTCACGATGCCTACAAAAATTATTGATGTTACGCAAGCTGAAGCTGCAGAAACGATGGCGGTGGCGGTAATTGTTTTCATGGTATTTCTCCTAAATTTATTGACATATTCACGATTGAATGGAACTTGGTTTTTTATCGATTTCCGTGTTGTTTGGTGTGTCGATGGGTGTACTTTATCGAAACCAATCGTCAAGCACTACCGCAATGCGACGAAATGCTAAAAGCGAGTATTTAAGTGTTGAAAAGCGTGCACCAGCTAAGATCTGCGATGCGATTTGGACGATAAGAGATCGTCAAGGGAGCGATAAGGGCGCGAAACGGGTAGATAAGGGGCGACAAGGTGCCGTTTGCACCAAACTTAAGCACACTCGCCACCCCATTATTGACTATGGGCTATTAACTATTCACGGCTATGTGAAGTTAGTTTTGCCAATGGCGATGCTAAGCTAATTCCGGGCGCCTGATTACGTGCACCGCTTCTTTTCGCACTTACGGCTGGGCTTTCGACTTTGGCTTCATCTAGACGCTCGTCCGCCTCCCCGCGCATTAATGACGCACTGCCAGGATTGCGTCCCATTGCGACGCCCACAGCCAACATATCGATCACCAGCAAATGCAAAATACGGCTCACCATAGGCAGATGTGTTGTGACATCTTCTACATGATCTACAATCAAAGCGACATCTGCTTTACGTATTAAAGGTGAATGACTAGCTGCAATCGCGATAATCTTGGCGCCGCGTTCGCGGGCTTTTTCGGCCACTTCTAGTAGCTCTGGTAGTCGCCCACTGCTGCTACTGATCACCACCACATCTTGCTCGCTCAAGACGCTCGCCGACAATAGCTGTAGACGTGAGTCGGTGTGCGCAATACTAGGAATACCCAAGCGCAAAAACTTAAACTGGGCATCTTGCGCAACGACACCGTAATGACCAATCGCATAAAACTCAATCCGATTGGCACGATTAATTAAGGCAATCGCCCGCTCTATCATGTCGCGATTGAGTTGACTACGCACTTGCAAAATGGCAGAAGCGGTATTACCCAAGACTTTAGCACCTAGCTCCAGAGCCGAATCATCATCTGTCACCTGAATGTGCGTGACCGGCACGGTACCGGTTAAGCCCGATGCCAATCGCAATTTAAAATCCGACAAACCTTCACAACCTAAAGAACGGCAGAAACGAATCACCGTCGGTTGACTGACATCAGCGGCGCGGGCGATTTCGGCGATAGGATCGTTGACCACTGCACGAGCATGCGCTAAGACATGCTCGGCAACACGCAGCTCGGCGGGTGATAAATCGGCACGAATACGACGTATCTGTCCCAAGATCGCGGAGCCTGGGTCGGTATTCAAAGTTCTTAGCTGCGCATCTAAGATGGCCGAAGCACCAATAAAGGTAGCTTGCTCAGCCGTTATCACAAAAGTTGGAATCGCCGCAACATAGCGACTGAAGCGCCCTTTTTGCTCAAAGCGCGCACGGAAACTGGATTTTTCAAAATACGCACCTAGACGTGGCACGATACCGCCGCCTATATATATACCGCCCATTGCACCCAAAGTCACTGCAAGATTGGCCGCCGCGGTCCCGAGTAATGAACAAAATACATCGAGCGCTTGTATGCAATAGGTATCACTTTCATCGAGTGCCATTTGCGTGATTTCTGGCGCGCTCAGCTCACGCATTAAGCCCTGACCATGTTCTACCAACGCACGATAAATCAGCTCCAAGCCAGGCCCAGACACCAAACGTTCGAAAGAGACGTGCTCAAAATGTTTCCAAACATAGCGCAAAATGACGATCTCGCGCTCATCACGTGGCGCAAAACTAGTGTGACCGCCTTCCGAACCCAAAGAAATCCAACCATCGCCCGCAGGAATCAAACCCGATGTCCCCAGACCACTACCAGGCCCTAGTAAGCCGATAACGCTCTGCTTACGGGGACTGCCGCCGCCTATTTGCTGGACGTCATTCGGTCCCAAACGTGGCAATGCCATCGCCAGAGCAGTAAAGTCATTCACAATCAAGAGTGTGTCAAAACCCAGTTTTTGGCGCATTTCTTCTATAGAAAACCGCCAGTGATAATTGGTCATGCTGACCATATCGCCATCCACAGGATTCGCGATCGCGACCGCCGCGTGCTCGATTTGAAAATCAGGCAAGGTTGCTAGATAAGCACGCATCGCCGCGTAAAAATCGGAATAATCGGCACACAGTAAAGAAGTGACATACTGAAAATCGCCGCGCCCCATTTCCAAAGCAAAGCGTGCATAAGTGCCGCCTATGTCCGCCAGCAAGTGCGGCGTGGCATATTGTGCGTTGGTACTTCCTGAGCGTGATATTGATTGGGTTTCCATAGGGTTCCAAATTGATAGTGCATATTCAATACGATGCGATGCGATGCGATGCGATGCGATGCAATCCTTCGCGCCACTGCTTCACTGCTTCACTGCGATAGCTTAGACGAGCGCGCCAATATAGTTACAAGTTAGTATCAACAATACTAAGTTTCATTGTAGTCTGACTAGACAAGTCGTGAATATATCAAATATTCGACTACAAATTGGCTCAATCTATTTAACGAATGATGTCGTTAATGCCGTAGGGAAAGCAATATTTGTAACTAGACTACAAAAATAGCCTGTAGTTAACCTCGCTGTTGCTACTGTTTGATGGCTAGGCATCAAGTTCAAAATTAACCTCATCACTGCCTGACAGGTCAACGATATTACCAAGCAATATCATGAATGCCTAAGGTTAATTCCTTATGTAAAGCCCCGAAGATAAGCCATACTTGCCATCTCTGTGAGGATCAAGTGTTCGGGTTTTGATACTTTGGATTTTTAGTCTCTAACCATGTTGCTGGATACCACAAACGACTACAAACCATATAAAAAATATTTCGATGAATTTTTTATCAATATTTTTTCTGGAAAACCACAAATCAAGAAAAATCCTGAAACTTAACAACAAATGCGTTGCCATCTTTATGTAGTTTTGCTACATTGACTTAAAAATAGTCACACAAAATCCTAACTATCTTAATTACCATGAGTTATGCAAAAGTGCTGCAACACGGCGTGATTACCAATCACCCGCTCTGTTTGGCCGCTTTTGTATGATTTGCACTACAGGACTTCGCTCTGATGACCAACGCCACCTCTTCAAGCTCAACAACGACAGCACCCTACCCTTGGCTGGTCGCAGACATCGGTGGCAGCAATGCACGCTTTGGCTGGATCGATGGCGCAAATCGGGCGATCACCCATGTACACACGCTGGCAGTCAATAAATTCGAAACGCCGATTGCAGCAAGCGAAAACTATCTGGCGCGGCTACAAGAACAGTTAGGCACGGCCTACCAGCCACCGCGCTGTGCTGCTTTTGCAGTGGCCACGGCAGCAGGTCAGGATCAGATTAACTTCACAAACAGTCATTGGGGATTTTCACGCGCTCATGTTCAGGCGTCATTACAACTTGAGCGCTTCCTGGTGATAAATGATTTTGAAGCCTTAGCACTCTCTCTACCCCGTTTACAAGCAAGCCAGATTCGCGCCCACGGTAAATTGCCTGAGCATCATGGCACGCTCGCGGTGGTTGGACCTGGTACCGGACTGGGTGTCGGCTCAGTGATAGAAACTCGCCATGGCTGGATTGCCATTCCTGGTGAAGGCGGTCATGCCAGTCTGGCGGCGACGGATGATTTTGAATCCAAAGTTCTCAGCCGGGTACGTCAGGAATTTCCTCATGTTTCTGCCGAACGACTATTGTCAGGCATAGGCTTACCCGTGCTGTACCGCGCTGTGGCACACAATTTAGGTGCCACAGCGGAAGAGCTCAGCACCGAAGTCATCGTCGAACGTGGCCTGCAAAATCAGGATGCCGCTTGTCGTCAAACATTAGATACATTCTGCGCACTTCTAGGCAGTTTCTGCGGTTCCATTGCACTGACCGTAGGCGCACGCAGCGGCGTGTACATTGGTGGCGGTATCGTACCTCGCTTTGGAGACTTCTTTTTCAACTCACGTTTCCGCGAAAAATTTGAAGCCAAAGGTCGTCTGCAGCCTTATTTGCAACAAATTCCCACCGCACTTATTACCGATACATTGGCCGCTCTGAACGGTGCGGCCTTTGCGATCGAACAGAGCGAAGGGCCTCTTACACGAAGCGAAGCGCCTCTTGCACAAAACGGAGCGTAAATTCTATGCAGCGCCGCCTATTCTCCCCAAGACTTCACAAATTACTAACCCCACTCAGTAGTTTGTTGGGCGGCGCTGTTTTTTTTTCCGCAATTGTATTGATAGCCGGAATACCCGGTCTGGCCTTTGGTTCCGAAACTACTTCTGCTCCGCCACAAAACAGCACGCATGACATTCAACATGTAGAACCATCGTCATGGTGGATAGGGATGAAACATCCCGACCTGCAATTGATGGTGCATGGAAAAAACATCAGCGAACTAACACCACACATCGATTATCCAGGCGTCAGCATTCGCAAGATACAGCACAGTGACAATGCCAATTACTTATTTATTGACCTGCACATCGCAGCAAATAGTATTGCTGGAACAATCAACATCATATTCAAGCGTGGCGAGAAGACTGTTCTGACACAAAAATTTAGTCTAGAAAACCGTCGCCCGCACTCAGCTTCGAGAGCTGGTTTTACACCTGGCGATGCGATTTATTTGGTGGTGCCGGATCGCTTTGCCAATGGCGATCGCAGCAACGATAGCCATTCCAATTACAGCGACAAACTGGCGCGTGATGTTGCTGGTGGGCGTCACGGCGGTGATATCCAAGGTATGCAACAACACCTTAACTACATTGCTAACATGGGATTTACCATGTTGTGGCCAACGCCATTAATGGAAAATGCCATGCCGATGAATTCTTATCACGGCTACGCAGCAACCGATTTCTACAAGATAGATCCCCGCTTCGGCAGCAACGCCAGCTATAAAGAACTGGTGGCATCCGCCAAACAAAAAGGCGTGGGCATGATCCAAGATATCGTCTTAAACCATATAGGGTCAAATCATTGGTGGATGAAGGATTTACCCAGCAGCGACTGGTTAAATTTTCCTAAAAAATATACCGAGACCAATCACATACGTAGCACTTTGCAAGATATTCATGCTTCGCAAATCGATAAACAAAAGTTTACGGATGGTTGGTTTGTCAAAACCATGCCGGACATGAATCAACGCAATCCTTTCTTGGCGAACTACTTAATTCAAAACACCTTGTGGTGGATAGAATACGCAGATCTGTCTGGATTGCGCGTCGATACTTATTCTTATTCAGACAAAGACTTTTTGGCACGTTGGTCGCAAACCATCACCGATGAATATCCTAACTTGAATATCGTCGGCGAAGAATGGAGCATGAATCCCAGCATCGTCGCTTATTGGCAGCGCAAAGGAGAGAATAAACCGAACCATGACGGGTATCGTTCCAGTATGCCGAGCATGATGGATTTTTCTGTGTATCAGGCATTGCACACCAGCTTAGTCGGAGAACATGGCAAACCCGCAGACATGATGACGATGTATGACGCGATCGCAAACGACTTCATTTACCCGCAGCCAGATAAGCTGACGATTTTTGAAGGTAACCACGATACGCCGCGTATTTTTTCTGCACTCAATCAAGATGTCGCACTCAACAAATTAGCCATGGTCATGCTAGCGACGCTACGCGGGATTCCTCAGATGTTCTACGGCGCTGAGATCCTGATGACCAGCCCGACACAACGCGATGATGGGAAAGTCCGTGGCGATTTTCCAGGCGGTTGGACTGGCGACAAGATCAATGCATTTACCGCTGAAAATCTAAGTGTCGCGCAAAAAGATACGCAGGACTTTGTCCGCAAATTGTTCAACTGGCGCAAAACCGAAACCGCAATTCATCAAGGTAGGTTAATTCACTTCATCCCTGAAAATAATTGCTATGTGTATTTCCGCGTGTTCAATAGCGGAAAAGATGGACGCAAAGTCATGGTCATTATAAATCGCAATGAACAAAGTGCGGAACTCGATCTACAGCGTTTTCAAGAAGTCATCAAAGACTCAAAAACAGCTCGCGAGGTGATGAGTGGACAAGCTATTTCACTCAAGGAAAAGCTCAAGGTCAATGCAAAAACCGCTTTAATCTTAGAACTGAAATAAGCTAATCCAAGCTAGCCATAAGTTATTTTTGTCAAAATCCCCCCCGAAACACAGAAAGCTATGTCATGAAACACTTACTCTTTTCACTCTTAATTGGCATCGGCGCGACCGTCAGCATGCCGGCATCTGCACAAACCAAGTCGGAAGTCGTACACCCAGCCTGGACAAAAAATGCGACGATCTATGAAGCCAATATTCGCCAGCATTCTAAAGAAGGTAGCTTCAAAAAATTTCAGGCGTATCTGCCTGAGTTAAAGAAAATGGGCGTCAAAGTGATCTGGATTATGCCCATCAATCCTATTGGTGAAAAAAATCGTAAAGGTGAATTAGGCAGCTATTATGCCGTGCGTGATTACAGAGGCGTCAATCCTGAATTTGGTACACCAGCGGATTTCAAGAATTTGGTAAAAGCAATACACGCGCAAGGTATGTACGTGATCATAGACTGGGTCGCGAATCATACTTCTTGGGATCATGCCTGGACTACGCAACATCCTGAATTCTATAAGAAGGATAAAGACGGTCAGTTCGTACCACCTGTACCCGATTGGGCAGATGTGATTTCACTCGACTATAGCAATCAGCAAGTGCGCAAAGAAATGATCGATGCCATGCGTTTTTGGCTGACTGAATACAATATTGACGGTTTCCGTTGTGATGTTGCTGCCATGGTCCCAACCGATTTCTGGAACGATGCGCGCAAAGAGTTAGATAATGTCAAAAAGGTTTTCATGCTGGCAGAAGCGCATGAATTTGAATTGCATGAAAAAGCCTTTGATATGACGTACGGCTGGCAATTCAAGGATTTGTTCAATGACATTGCAAAGCAAAAGAAAAGCGTTAAAGATCTCGATGCCTATCTGAATGGTGAAGAAAAACACTATCATCCGAATTCCTATCGCATGCTACACATCACGAATCACGATTTGAATAGCTGGGAAGGTACTGAATTTGTACGCCTCGGTGATGGCGTAGAAGCCTTCTTGGTACTCTCGAATATCATGAAAGGTATGCCTCTGATGTATAGCGGTCAGGAAGCGGGTAACAACAAGGCGCTGAATTTCTTCGACCGCGATCCTATCGTATGGAAAGCCCATCCATTCAAGGCTCTCTACACCAAGTTATTCCAATTAAAGAAAAACAATAAAGCGTTATGGAATGGCGTAGAAGGCGGCGAAATGCAGCGTCTGAACACAGGCAACGATGAGCATGTGTTTGCTTTCACACGCGAAAAATCAGGGAATAAAGTAGTCGCTGTATTCAATCTTTCCGACAAACCACACAGCGCCGAAATTCAAGCGGCACTCGCGAATGGAAAATTGCGCGATGCGATTAGTGGCGCAAAAGCACCTCAAGGCGACAAGGTAAAATTTGACTTAAAACCTTGGGAATATAAAGTATTTGTACAGTAACTTAGCCTCAGTAATAAACTCCATGAATCATTCTTTGCCGTTAGAATGATTCATGGAAATGCAGTAAGTCTCACCAAGAAACCATAAAACAACTTGAACCTGCTCGCATTCCTATTGGGAGCTGCGTCCAAACCAAAAGCTGAGATGGGAAAACCTAGACCGTCGCCTAGGCTAGCGCTGAATTAAACCTCAACGCTCCATCTCGCCTTTTATTCAACTACAAATTTCCTTTGTCTGATCGCACTTTCATTTTCCTGTACTGGTATTTGCCGCTTTATTGATGTCGCCTTTTGCGTCTTTATTCGCTTCTGGATACATCACTACCTGTATAAATTCCTTTGTATCCAAATAGCTCTTTGCAGCATCTTGAATATCTTTCACGCTCAATGCTTTGACCCGCTCATCAAAACTAAATATCTCTGCCGGATCGTCCTTATTTTGCAATGCGCTACTCATCATCGATAGCCAAAACCCATTGGTTTTAATGCTTTCCTTGCGATTTTTTAACCAGTTTTCTTTGACTTTATTGAGCTCTTCGTCTGTTGCCGGCGCGGCCTTCATTTGTTCCATGAGCGCGAAGCTACTAGACAATAATTTATCCACATTTTCAGGCCCGCTGGGTAGTGCCAATACCACGGCATAAGCTTGATACGGTATCCGTTTTAATGATCCGGTGATTCTCGGGCTATATACAGCGCCCAATTCTTCGCGCATCTTGGCAGTCAATCGTAATTGCAAAACCTCAACCATGGCAGAGAATCGCAAGCGTTCTTCTATATTCATTGCACGTTCGCCATGCAACTGCAGTGTCACCATACTTTGCTGCTCTTTGCCCACATAAATGTCTTTTTTGATGATGCCTTTATTTGGACGTAAGCCTCTGTCTTTAATGCCTACTTCAATTTCAGGTGTCGGCAAGCTACCTAAATAAGTCAGTAACAATGGCTTCACTTTTTCAGTCTCAAAGCTGCCGACGATGAAGAAAGTAAAATCTTTAGCACTGGAAAATCTAGAGCGATAGATTTGCATCATGCGATCTAAATCTAGTTGAGCGATGTGCTCTGGCTTTGCCAATACCGGAATGCGTGGATGCGCCGGAAAGGTCGCCTGAATAAATTGCTCCTGAAATATAGCCGCTGGTGTTGCCATTTGGTTTTTTAAGGCATCCATTTGCTTGCCTACAAAGGACTGAAACAAAGCGGCATCTTTGCGTGGCTGCGTCAATACCAAGTGCAAGACCTGCAGCATAGATTCAAGATCTTCCTTATTGGACGTGCCACTCACGCCTTCGCTGTTTTCACCAAACGTGGTCGAGACATTGGCGATCTTACCCGCCAATATTTTACTAATGTCACTTGGTGAGAAATCCTTAATACCCATAGAACCGACCACCGTCGTTGCATAGCGGCTTTGCAAATAGTCGACATCGTCAATTAAAGCAGTGCCACCAGCACGGGTTGCGCTCAACAGAATTTGGTCACTCTTAAAATCAGTCGCTTTCAAGACGACTTTGACGCCATTACTCAAAGTCAATTCCGTCGTTCCTAATAAGGCATTTTGACTTTCTTTGACTATCGTGCCCGGCATCGGCGTTTTCTCTAACAAGGATTTTGCTAGCACCTTTTCAACTCTGGCACTGACCGTTTTTTGCTCTGCTGACTTCACCATCGCCTGCAATTGCGCAACGTCAGGGAGGCTGTGATCTGGTTTGGTACTGCCTTGATACAGAATTAATTTTGGCGCATTGGAGGTGAGTACTGATTTAGCAAATTGATTGATCTCATCTAACTGTATGCCATTCACGATCTCTTTATGAAATACAAACTCAGCTTCTATACCGGGTAAAGATTCACCATGTAGAAAGTTACGGATAAACTCTTCTGCCAATGTGGCCGATTGTGCCTTTTCTCTTTCTTTAAAGGAGTGCTCCAAATTACGCAGGGAATTCAGTTTAGCCCGGTCTAGCTCGGCCGCACTAAATCCAAATTGGGTTGCCCGCTTATTCTCTTCCATCAAGGCGTCGATCGCAGCCTGGACACCAGCTTTACCTATGCCTGCGGAGGAGTTAAATTCCTGATAGTCGCCAATAATCGAACTGATCCCACTACTACCGCCGAGGAATGGTGGATTCGCTACTTGCGTCAACTCACGCAAACGCTCCGCCAGCATCGCGTTGAAAAAGTTTTGAATCTGACGCTGGCGATAGCTACCGAATTTGCCATCGTTCTTATTCAGATACCGTGCTTGAGAAATGCTGACTGACGAAATATTCATTTCCGTATCGGTCGCAATCACTGCTTCACCGATATTTTTTAAAGGAATACTCGCCTGTGTGCGTGGACGCGGTTTGGCAGGATTCTTTAAGCTAGCAAAATTCTCTTCAATCAACGTCTTTATTTGGACGGGATCAACATCCCCCACCACCACCACTGCCATAAGATCAGGGCGATACCAGTCTTTATAAAATCGTTGCAAAGCAGCGTAAGAAAAGTTTTTAATCACGTCTTCTTTACCAATCGGTAGACGCTCTGCATATTGTGAGCCGTGCAGCACCTTAGGCAAAATTTGCTTACGGATACGATCGCCAGCGCCTTTACCTAAACGCGCTTCCTCCAATACCACGCCACGTTCTTTGTCAATTTCCGCAGGATCAAAACTCAAACCACTTGCCCAATCCGATAACACCAAAAAACCTTTCTCTAAATTTTCAGGTTTATCGGTAGGAATCGGCAAAATATAGACGGTTTCATCAAAGCTGGTGTAGGCATTTAAATCCGCACCGAATTTGACGCCTATCGATTCTAAGAAAGACACCAGTTCATTTTTCTTAAAATGTTTGCTGCCATTAAACGCCATGTGTTCTGTAAAATGTGCCAAGCCTTGCTGATCAGCATCCTCTAACACGGAGCCCGCCTTAATCACCAAACGTAACTCAACTTTTTGTTCCGGTTTACTATTTTTTTGCACGTAATAAGTCAAACCATTGGCTAACTGTCCCTTCAGCAATTTGGGTGAATACGGGATCAACTGGTTCGCAGCGTAACTTGGTGCCTGAACCTTTGTTTGTGACGTATCCGGCAGAGCTAACACTAATGCTGGCGTCAAAGACAATGTCGAGATGAGTAAAAGTTCAGAAAAATGAATTGGTCGCATAGGAATATCAAAAGAAGAGAGAATTGCGAACAAATTACAGTAATTTTGCAAAAAAGACAAATTAAATTACTTTCAAGTTAAGTAAGTTCAAAAGATAGAAAATGAGTTCAAAGGCGCAGACAAATTGGATAGCCATGAGCCAATTTATAAACACCATCGGTTACACTTCAGTTTATATTTTCAATCTCAGACCATCATGAGCATTCAACTTAAAACCGAAATCCGCAAGCAAGCCGTTGAATCATTACAGCGCTACTTCGACATCAATATGGAAGAAATCTTAGGTAATCTTCCTGCCAACAATCTACTTGACTTTATCCTAGAAGAAATCGGCCCTAGCATATACAACCAAGCAGTTCGTGATGCCCAAGACCATTTGCAAACACGGGTGCAGGAATTGGATATTGATGTTCATGCTGAAGAATTTAGCTATTGGAGTAATCTCAAAAAACGACGTTAAAAACAGCTTCTGATTAATAGCGTTTTCATCAATGC
This sequence comes from uncultured Undibacterium sp., assembly GCA_963511665.1. Lineage (GTDB taxonomy): Bacteria > Pseudomonadota > Gammaproteobacteria > Burkholderiales > Burkholderiaceae_D > Undibacterium. The sequence goes on along the minus strand of CAUPKC010000012.1, from coordinate 43,780 downwards.
GCTTATCGCAAAATGACTATGCGAAAATCACAATTAGCCTTTTCCTCATCATTCTGAAAAATCGCTTATGATATTTGGCGGATGTCGGGTTCAATTGTGGCTATAAACATCGCAAGCAGTGTGCAGACTCATACAAGCTTTCAATTTCACTATTGAAAACACCCCGCTCAGCCTTTCTCGTCCCAAGGAAAATAGCCACATCGGTAACTAAGAAATAAAAAAATTAGAACAAAGCCCGACCCAGTAAAAGTAAGGAAGTTCATACATGCGCAAACGCCTACCACCACTATTCGCCTTACAAGTATTTGAGGCAGCCGCACGCCATGGCAAATTTAATCTGGCGGCGCAAGAGCTGAAATTGACGCAGAGCGTTGTCAGTCGACAGGTCAAACAATTGGAAGACTGGTCTGGTTTGTGTTTATTTTCTCGACATGGACCTAGAGTGGAATTAACCAAAGAAGGCCAGGACTTGCTCGGTCGCCTCAATGCACCGCTCAATGCACTGCATGCCGCCGTATATTCGAATGCCGACGTAGAGCAAAAAACGCTGCAAATCAATACCTTGGCATCCGCTGCACTGACGCTCTTGTTGCCGCAACTCGCGCAGTTCAGGCTAGCGCATCCCGATATTCGTACCAGCATTCAGGCCGATTACGCACTGACGAGCTTGCCACCGCAACTGGCCACGGTCGCTATTCGCTTTACCAGTCGCCCCGACCCTACCCTTCAATCACATTTATTAATCAACGATCGTTTAGTCGTGGTTGGCACAGCAGAATTAGTTAAGAAATTGGGGAAAAATCCGGCTAAATGGCCAGCCTCACAACTACTGCGACACACCAATATGGATTGGTCGGCATGGACTAGCTCCCAAGACTTAGCCACACAATTAGAGGTCGATGGTTTGGAATTTAATGACGCAGCTATACTATTAGATGCGGCTAAACGTGGTTTGGGCATAGGCATATCGCGACTCTCCGTTGCATGGGAAAGCTTGGAAAAAGGTGAACTGGTTCTTGCCTCCAATCATGTCTGTGCATCCCCACTTAATTTCTATCTGTTGTATCGCTATGATTGTGCGGAAAATCCAGCAATTCGAGCGTTTGCCCACTGGGTCATTGAGGCGACCAAAATTTGGGAAAGTCGTCTAAAGAAATACGACAAAAAATCCACAAAAAAATCGACCTAGATTTCCTCAACATTTAATTTCAGGAAAACGTCATGAACAAGACATTCGAAAAGACGCTCAACGATACGCTCGATTACAGTGCGCAAGAACTGCAGTCCATTTTGCAAAAGACCTCGGATCTGGTATTAGATCAATATGCCAGACTCGCCGAGCAAAAAGGCTTTCATGCATTTGAACAGAAAGAAGTAGCGTCCTGGTTTGATGAGCCTTTGCCATTAGCTGGTAGCGATGCACTCGATTTACTGCAGGTCGTCAAAGAGCGCGTGCTCGACACCGCCACAGGCAATCTTGGCCCGAATATGTATGCCTATGTGATGGCAGGTGGCAATCAAATTGCCACTGTAGCCGATTTTTTGGCATCGACTATTAATCAAAATGCGACCAAATGGCATCTAGGACATGCCATGACCGAAATAGAAAAACGCGTCGTCGCATGGACAGCGGAGATGGTCGGCTACACGCCCGAGGCAGGCGGCGTCATGGTCAGTGGCGGCTCAGCGGCTACCTTGACAGGACTGACCGTCGCCCGCAATATCTTTTTCCGCAAATACAATGTGAATAAAAACGGCTTGTTTGGCATGAAGCCATTCATCGTCTATTGCAGCAAAGAGACCCACAGCAGCACCGACAAAAGTGTTTCTTTACTTGGCATTGGTACGAACAATTTGCGCAGGATCGTGACAGATAGTGATTTCAAAATTGACCTTACCGCACTAGAACAACAGATAAACGCAGACATCGCGGCAGGTTTTACCCCTTTCTGTATCGTGGGAAATGCCGGCACTGTCAATACAGGCGCCATTGATGATTTAACAGCCCTATCCAAAATTGCAAAGCAGCACAGTATGTGGCTGCACGTCGATGGTGCTTATGGCGGATTAGTGTCTTCGCTCCCTGAGCTAAAAGACAAATATGCGGGGATGGATTTAGCAGATTCAGTAGCACTCGATTTTCATAAATGGTTGTACCAACCCTTTGAAATAGGCTGCACTTTAGTCCGCAACTGGGATGTTCTACGTGAATCCTATTTCAAACCGGCGGACTATCTTGACACATCATTCGAAACAAAAAGTGACCGTTTAGAATTTAACGAACACTATTTCCAATTGTCTCGGAATGCCAAAGCTTTCAAGGTATGGATGTCTTTGAAGGCTTATGGATTCACAAAAATTCAGGCGATGATGCAAAAAGATCTGGACTTAACGCGTTACCTGGAACGACAAGTTACTGCAGCACCCGATTTTGAGCTGAAATCAAAAAGCGATTTAGCGATCGCTTGTTTCCGCTATATCGGTCAAGATTTAAGTGCCGAGCAAATTATCGATATCAATCAGAGACTGATTCCGGCACTGGAAACAGATGGACGGGTTTTCATCACAGGTACACGTCTGAATGGCGAATTTGTCCTGCGTGCCTGCATCATCAATCATCGCAAAACTGAAGCATCAATTGATTATTTGTTAGACGTGATACGCGATGTGGCAAACACTTTAATTTAATAAAACACTCCGCAAGCGCTGCAACTATTTGTAGCGAGTTGCAATAACTCATGAAAATTAACTATGACTGAAATACAAATACGTCATGCACTGAGCAGTGATGCCAAAGAAATCTGCGCAATTTACAACCCCTATGTTTTGACTACGACCATCAGTTTTGAGGAATCGCCCGTGTCGATCGAGGAAATGGAGCGCAGAATCATAGACAACACTCGTACCTTGCCTTGGCTGCTCGCCTGCAGTGGAGAGGAAGTTCTCGGTTACGCCTATGCAACTGCCTGGAAGGCCCGCAGTGCATACCGAGCATCGGTCGAAACAACCGTTTATGTTAGCGATCAGCATGCACGCAAGGGCATAGGATCGATGTTATATCGCGAACTGATTCATCAATTGCGAGAGCGTCAAATTCATTGCGCCATAGGCGGCATTGCTCAACCTAATATTGCCAGCGCGGCCTTACATCAAGCCCTGGGATTTGAAAAGGTCGCTGAATTCAAAGAGGTTGGCTACAAGTTCGATCGCTGGATCAATGTCGCATATTGGGAGTTATTGCTGTAGCTACTCAGGTACGATAGCCGTCACTTCAATTTCCACGCGGGCACGGTCTTCGATCAAGCCCGCCACCTGCACTGCTGCCATGGCCGGAAAGTGTTTACCGATGACATCGCGATATGCTGCACCGATTTCTTTGTAGGCCGCCACATATTCTTTCTTGTCGATCACATACCAAGTCATACGCACGATATGTTCAGGTTTCGCGCCGGCCTCGGCTAATACCTCCACAATATTTTGCAAGGCTTGGCGCGTTTGTCCGGCGATGTCATCGCAATGAAATTGCTCCTGCCCATCCCACCCTATCATGCCGCCGACACATATCGTGCGCCCTGTGGCGGCGACGCCATTTGAATAACCGCGTGGCCGTACCCAGCCCGGTGGTTGTAAAAAATCCATAGTATTTCCTTTCAATATAATTCGTTCAGTGCTGGCGCGATTACGCCGTCAGATATTTCTGCATTTGTTCACGTAAAGCTACGGGCAATGCGATGGCTTTGCGCTCTTTGACCTGCGCCATCACCAACACGAGTTGCGCTTTTAGTCGTAAATCTTGCTCTTGTCCTAGCATTTGAATTTCCACCGTCGCCGATGCACGCCCTAGTTTAATCACACGTAATTCAGCAATTAACTCATCACCCAACACACTGGTTTTAACGAAATCAGTTTCTATACGCACGGTGGGCAATCCTATACCTTGCACCATGTGCATTTCATGAAAACTCATGTCCAAGTCTTGCGCACACCAATCTTCTACCACGCCGTTGATCAGTTCAAAATAGCGCGGATAAAACACGATGCCCGCTGGGTCACAATGTGCGAAACGGATACTAATAGGCGTACGAAACACCAGGCTCATAGATTCGCATCCTTATAGTCTTTCAACATTTCGCGGGCGATAATGAGTTGCTGGACTTCGGTAGCACCTTCGTAAATGCGCAATGCTCGGATCTCGCGATACAGTCTTTCCACTGGTACTTCACTCATCACACCCATGCCGCCAAACATCTGCACAGCCGCATCGATCACTTGTTGCGCGCCTTCGGTCGCAACCATTTTCGCCATCGCTGCTTCCTTAGTGACGCGCTCTCCTTGATCACGTTGCCATGCTGCGCGGTACACCAATAAAGCGGCGCTATCGATCGTGGTTGCCATCTGTGCTAACTTAGCTTGAGTTAGTTGAAAATCAGCAAGAGTCTGTCCAAACATTTTTCGACTCGTGGCACGCGCCATTGCTTCATCTAAAGCCCGACGTGCAAAACCCAAAGCGGCGGCAGCAACCGAAGTACGGAATACATCGAGCGTCGCCATCGCCACTTTGAAGCCTTGGCCCGCTTCACCAATACGCTGGCTGACAGGGATACGGCATTGATTGAATTTCAAACGCGCGAGCGGATGGGGTGCGATTACGTCTATGCGTTCAGCGATTTCGAATCCATCAATGTCAGCGTCAACGATGAATGCTGAAATACCACGTGCGCCTGCTGCTTCACCGGTGCGGGCAAACACCACGTAAAAATCAGCGATGCCGCCATTCGAGATCCAAGTCTTTTCACCTTCGAGTACATAGTAATCACCTTGAGCATCGTGAACCAGATGTGCGGCGCATTGCATGGCAGCGACATCAGAGCCAGCATCGGGTTCGGACAATGCAAACGCCGAAATCAATTTGCCTTGCCCGATTTTTTCTAAGTAAGTCGTTTTTTGTTGTTCACTACCGAATAAGCTAATCGCACCTGTGCCCAGACCTTGCATGGCAAAAGCGAAGTCGGCTAGGCCTGAATAACGCGCTAAAGTTTCACGCAAGATGCAGATTGCGCGGGTGTCGATCACGTCTTGATTCGCGCCATAGGCTTTGCCACCGATCGCATGTGTCAACCACCCTGCTTCACCCAATTGTTTGACTAGATCGCGACATTCTTGGTCGACATCTTTGCTGTGCGTTTGATGAATATTCTCGCTAGCCCAATGATCCAATTGAGTTTGTAATTGGCGATGTTCTTCGTTGAAGAAGGGCCAGTTTAGGTGGGAGGTGTTTGACATGTGTTTCCTATTGTTTCTATCTATTTTTGGTGCTTCACGAATCGTGCTCTGGTTGTATTGACTGATGCGCTACACAACTAGGCTCCCTTCTCCCGCGAGCGGGAGAAGGGTCGGGGATGAGGGTGTTTCAGCTGGTCGCCAAGTTAATTAAATTCCTGAAATCTTTTTTTCAACTCCGAACGAACAACTCACAAATCCGAACCGCCCTCACCCCAACCCTCTCCCGCTTGCGGGAGAGGGGGCTCAAAACGAAAGCATAAGAAATCAATTTCAGGCATTTACAACGCCGTAAAGCGCCCTGCAATTGGATTTATCCTTAATTACCCTCAAACTTCGGCTTCTCTTTGTTCACAAACGCATGATAAGCCCGATGAAAATCATTGGTCTTCATACAAATTGCCTGCGCTTTTGCTTCAGCATCAATCGCCTGATCGACGCTCATATCCCATTCTTCGTGTAGCATTTTCTTGGTCATCGCGTGGGCGAAAGTTGGGCCACTCGCGAGAATACTAGCGTAGCTTTGTGCTGCACTGATCACTTGTTCTGGCTCAGTTAATTGATTAAAAAATCCCCAGCGTTCACCTTCGTCGCCCGACATACTGCGTCCGCTGTATAACAAATCGGAGGCTCGACCTTGGCCTATGATGCGTGGCAATATTGCGCAAGCGCCCATATCGCAGCCTGCTAGTCCAACACGCGTGAACAGGAACGCCGTTTTGCTGCGACTGGTTCCTATCCGAATATCCGACGCCATCGCAATAATCGCACCAGCGCCAGCACAGATGCCATCAACAGCAGCGATGATCGGTTGCGGGCAGGCACGCATGGCTTTGACCAAATCGCCCGTCATTTGCGTGAAACGCAGTAGACCTGGCATATCGAGTTGCGTTAATGGTCCAATGATTTCATGCACATCACCACCCGAGCAAAAATTCTCGCCTGCCCCCGTGATCACGATCGCTTTGATATCGTCGGCGTAGCACATATTCCGAAACAAATCACGCAGCTCTGCGTAAGAATCAAAAGTCAACGGGTTCTTACGTTCAGGACGATTTAAAGTGATCGTCGCGACTTTGTCCTTGACCTGATAAGCAAAATGCGTGGCCTGATAATTCGCTAGCATTTGATGATTACCAGGTAAGTCGCTGGCGTTTCCATTGAGATAATTCATGTTTTTCTCATTCTCTTCCGTTTTGCTTGTCACCTGCGCTCAAGTCTGACTTGACGCTCGACAACAAACTAATCATTTGAGTTTTCTGTTCCGCATCTACACCAGAAAATAACTCTGCCACCCAGGCTTCATGCACGCTCGCCATGGTCTTAAATGCCTTCCGTCCAGCTGGTGTGAGCTTAACGCTGTACGCCCGCCTGTCTTGCTTATCGGTCACACGCATGACCAAGTCTTCTTGCTCTAACTGGTCGGTAATGCCGGTGATATTGCCACCTGTGACCATCATACGCTTGGATAGTTCGCCCATACGCAAACCATCGGGATGACGTTCAAGTTGAGCCATTAGATCAAAGCGCGGCAGGGTAATATCAAATTCTGCACGCAAGCGATTGCGGATTTCATTTTCTATCATGACTGTGGTCGACAGCATGCGCAGCCATAATTTTAAAGATAGATGATGGTCTTTGGTTAAACGGGTTTCTAGATCGATAGGATCCGTAGTTGCATCTCGCTCGCTCATCACATGACCTCACCGCCAGCAACCGCAATCGATTGACCATTTTGCGAGGCACTCGCAGGCGAACAGAGCCATAACACGGCATCCGCGACTTCTTCCGGCTGAATCAATCGTCTTTGCGGATTGCCTGCCGCGAGTTCTGCACGTGCTTGTTCTTCGCTGCGCCCAGTCTTTGCCATGATATTAGTTATCGCTTCACGAACGATGTCCGTCTCGGTATAACCCGGGCACACGGCATTGACCGTCACCCCTTTTTGTGCGACTTCTAATGCCAATGACTTAGTTAAACCAATCACACCATGTTTCGCGGCTGCATAGGCAGCGACATAGGCGTAGCCTTTCAATCCTGCGGTGCTTGCGACATTCACAATGCGGCCCCAAGATTGCAACAACATGGCGGGTAAAGCTTGTTGTGTGCATAGGAAAGTGCCGGTCAAATTGACTGACAGCATTTGCTGCCATTGTGCTTCCGTCGTCTTTAAAAATGGCGCGGAGCTTGCCTGGCCTGCATTGTTAATCAAGATATCGACCGTACCAAATTGTTCAACGGCTTGCGTGAAACCAGCACTCACTGAAGCACTATCACTGACATCCATCACTATCGTTTGCATCAGTCCAGCATCACTCAACTGCTGTGCTGCCTTTTGCAAGTTCGCGTCAGTACGCCCTGCGATCGTCACTTTGACGCCTTGCGCTAGCAATGCCTGCGCGATGGCTAAACCTATCCCTGTCGCGCCCCCCGTGACCAAAGCATGTTTGCCGACTAATGCGGGATGAAAAAAATTCATATCAGCCTTCCAATAATTTTGCGGCAATTTCTTGCGGACTCATGCCACGACTTGCTGCTGCGACTTGACGTTCTCGTTCCAGATTACGCTCCAATTGGAATTTGCCGGCAATGTAGGGTTTAGGCCAACTGATGTCGGTGTATCCTAACTTGGCAGCTTCATGCAAAGTCCAGGCTGGGTCTGCCAGATGCGGCCGTGCAATCGCACACAGATCGGCACGGCCAGCGGCAATGATGCTGTTGACATGATCGGCTTCAAAAATCGCACCGACTGCGATCGTCGGAATTTGAACTTCGTTACGAATACGATCTGAGAAGGGTGTTTGGAACATGCGTCCATACACCGGTTTTTCTTGTTTGCTCACTTGTCCTGATGAGCAATCAATCATGTCTGCACCAGCTTGTTTAAATAGTCTAGCAATTGCTACGGCATCGTCAGGCGTGATACCGCCTGCTACCCAATCATGCGCAGAAATACGTACTGACATCGGCTTATGCTCAGGCCAAACCGCACGCATCGCAGCGAAAACTTCTAATGGATAACGACAGCGATTCTCAAGACTGCCTCCATATTCATCCGTGCGCTGATTGGTTAATGGAGAAATGAAACTCGATAAGAAATAGCCGTGTGCGCAATGTAATTCCAACCAGTCAAAACCAGCCTCATCAGCCGCAATAGTCGCCGCGACGAATTCATTCAAGATTTGCGTCATTTGCGTTTTTGTCGCCGCTTTAGCAACTTGTGAAACGCCATGTAAATATTGTTGATCAGACGCCGAGATCAAAGGCCAATTATCTGAATCTAAAGGTTGATCGATACCATCCCAAGCGCGATTGGTGGAACCTTTTGCCCCCGCATGACCGAGCTGTACCGCGATCTTGGCGTCGCTGTTGGCGTGTACGAAGTCCACAATGCGCTTCCATGCGTGCGTATGTTCTGGCGCATACAAGCCGGGGCAAGCCGGTGTAATTCTGCCCTCAGCCGAGACACAAGTCATTTCAGCAAAAACCAAACCTGCGCCACCCATGGCACGGCTACCCAAGTGCACTAGGTGGTAATCGCCAGCGACACCATCGACAGCGGAATACTGCGCCATGGGCGACACCACGATGCGATTTTTCAAGACCACATCACGCATTTTGAAAGGCGTGAACATGGGCGGAATAGTCTGCTTGGTTTTGGGCATCGCGATACCAGCATTAGCGAAGGCTTGCTCCGCGATCCAAGCTTCAAAACTACGCACATATGCAGCATCGCGCAGACGCAAATTCTCGTGCGATAAGCGCTGGCTGCGCGTAAGCATTGAGTAGGCAAATTGTGGTGCCTCCATCGCAGTATAACGATCCACATTTTCAAACCACTCCATGGAATTACGTGCTGCGCTTTGTATCTTCAGTACTTCAATCGCACGCAAGTCTTGGTAGGCATCCATCACCGCTTGCATACCGCTCACACCATGTTGCGCGAAGCAATTGGCGAGTTCTATCGCGTCTTCAAGCGCTAGTTTGGTACCTGAGCCTATAGAAAAATGCGCAGTATGCGCCGCATCACCCATCAAGACCACAGGTACGGTTTTGCCATTAATCTGATTCTGATGCACCCACTGCTTACAAATAATGCGCGGGAATTTAATCCAACTCGCTGAGCCACGTAGATGGCTGGCATTGCTCATCAAGGCATTGCCATCCAAATACTTGGCAAATAGTTTTTCACAAAACGCGATCGCTTGCGATTGATCCATTTGATCGAGGCCAGCCTTCAACCACACCTCTTCCGGTGTCTCGACAATGAAAGTCGCCGTATCACCATCATATTGATACGCGTGCGCCTGAAACCAACCATGCTCGGTTTCTTCAAACACGAAAGTAAAAGCGGAGAACAATTTCTTCGTGCCGAGCCAGACAAAGCGACATTTGCGGGTATCGATATCGGGTTGGTAAGTCGTTTCATAGCGCGTACGAATCCGGCTATTCAAACCATCACTGGCGATCACCAAATCAGCGTCAAAAGTCTGCGCTAAAACTTGATCATCTTGAACATCGGTTTCAAACACCAACTCCACGCCAAGCTGCTCGCAGCGTTCTTGCAAAATATTCAGTAAGCGTTTGCGGCCGATACCGCAAAAACCATGTCCGCCTGAAGTGACGACCTGGCCTTTGAAATGGACATCGATGTCATCCCAATGATTAAAGGCTTGCAAGATAGTCTTCGCAGTTGGCTCGTCCGCCTTCACCAAATTACCCAAAGTCTGATCAGAAAACACCACGCCCCAGCCGAAAGTATCGTAAGGACGATTACGTTCGACCACCACGATACGATGTGCTGGATTTTGCTTTTTCATCAGCAGCGCAAAATACAGGCCTGCAGGGCCACCGCCTATACAAAGTATGTTCATGTTTTTATCGATTCGTTTTTCATGCAAACTTGGTTTCAATCTAAATCTCGTTGGGCGGGTGAAACCCGCGCTGCTCAGGTGTTCGGTGTGTTGGCGGCGCGGGTTTCACCCGCCCTACAATTCATTAGGTCTATTTAACTAATACTAATTGGTCAGCTTTAACTTAAATCGTTGAACTTTGCCAGTCTCTGTACGAGGCAAAGCGTCTTTGAATTCTATACAGCGCGGATATTTATAAGGTGCGACGTTGGCTTTGACGAATTGCTGGATATCGCTGACCAAAGCTTCACTCGCTTTGGGATCACGCGCCTTCGTGGCATCGCGCAAAACCACAAAGGCTTTGACGATCTGACCACGCTCTTCGTCGGGCAAGCCGATCACCGCGCATTCAGCGACATCCGGATGTTTAAGAATGATTTCTTCCACCTCGGGACCCGCCACGTTATAACCTGCGGTGATGATCATGTCGTCTGTGCGAGCGCGATAAAGAAAATAGCCTTCGGCATCCATTTCGTAAGCATCACCAGTCAAATTCCAGCCATTCAAAATATAGTTTTTTTGTCTGTCGTCAGCCAAATAGCGGCAGCCAGTCGGACCTTTAACAGCGAGTCTGCCTGTCACGCCCACCGGCGCTGGATTACCGTTCTCATCGAGAACGCAAGCTTGATAACCTGGAACCGCTTTACCCGTTGCGCCTGAACGTGCATGCTCACCCGCTGCCGAAATGAAGATATGCAACATCTCCGTCGCACCGATGCCATCGATCATGACTAAGCCCGTCGCAGCTTGCCAAGCCTCGCGCGTCGCTGCGGGTAAGGTTTCACCCGCAGAGACCGTCTTTTGCAGTGACTTCAATGAAAAATTCGACACCATAAGCAGCATCTGACGATAAAAAGTCGGCGCAGTAAAACAGACTGTCGCTTGATACTCATCGATCGCTTTGAGTAAGCTTTCTGGTGTGAGTTTTTCCAACAGCACGGCAGTCGCACCAATGCGCAATGGGAACAGCAATAAGCCACCCAGACCAAAGGTAAATGCCAATGGCGGCGTACCAATGAACGTATCACTTGCTTGCGATTGCAAAATCGAACGCGGAAAGCAATCACAAATCGTGAGCACATCGCGATGAAAATGCATGGTGCCTTTTGGCATACCTGTCGTGCCTGAAGTGAAACTGATTAGGCAAACATCCTCTGCATGCGTATCGATAGCGGCGAAAGTGCTTGGCTTAGATGCCATTAATTGTTCAACCGAACCGTCGACTTCAGAATTAAAAATTTTAATCTGCAACAACACCGGACTCAATTTCTGTGCAGTCTCCAACTCTTCTTGCAGAGCGGCTGAACACAATGCTGCAGAGATTTGCGCTTTATTGATAATCACGCTTAACTCTTTCGCGCGCAACAAAGGCATGGTTGGTACCGCCACACAGCCGACTTTCCACACGGCCAAAATACTAGCGGCCATCATAGGATTATTCGCACCACGCAGTAACACACGATTCCCTGGCACTAAGTGCATCTCATCGACCAAGACATGCGCGATCTGATTCACTTTCGCGCTTAGCTCGGCATAAGTCCATGTCGCACTAGCACTGCGTATCGCTGCCTTGTCAGCAAACCCTTGCGCAGCAATGTCTTCTAAAAAAGCAGTCGCACAATTGAGACGATCGGGATACTGTAACTCTGGCAAATCGAACACTAAGTCCGGCCATTGTTCTGGCGGTGGCAAATGTTCAAAGGCAAAGGTATCGACATGGGCAGATTGCAAAAATTGCTTAGACATCGGTCAGTCTCCATTGATTGATTGGTATTTTTTGGTTTTTATTCTATTTTTACCAAAATACCGCAGTGAATAAATACTTTAAACCTAAACTATTTAAAGGTAAAGCAATTAATCACACCAATAAACCACGCTTTCTCAAGTCACTTGCTTGCTATTAATTCAAGGATAAAAAGTCCATATAGCACTTCCAGTAATAAGAAAAACTTTCCCAATGACCCCGAAAACGCATGCAATTCAATCTACCACCATTAAAAATTAAGGTATATTCAGCATCTATTTCACCAATTCACCGGGAGCAACTTGCTTCTGTATAAAATAATTAATGCGTCTCCTCTATTCTCTAGCCTGGTCTCTCGCCCTTCCCTTTGTTATCTTACGTCTTTGGCTACGCGGCAAACAGGAACCAGGATATCGCCAACATATAGCCGAACGCCTTGGTTGGTATCAAAGCAATAAAGGGCAGAAAACCGTCTGGGTACATGCCGTCTCCGCCGGAGAAACCCGTGCCGCCGAGCCCATAGTCAGAGCACTGTTGGCCGCCTATCCTGAACATCATATTGTACTGACTCACATGACACCGATAGGTCGCAGCACGGGTCAGGCTTTGTTTAGCAATGTGGCGAACCGCTTGACGCAAGCCTTCGTACCTTACGATATCAATTGGATGATACGGCGTTTTTTGCGCCACTTTTCACCCACAATTTGTGTCTTGATCGAAACAGAAGTCTGGCCCAATCTGATTGCGCAGTGCAAAGCAGCGGCAATTCCAGTGACTTTAGTGAATGCTCGCTTGTCAGAGCGTTCACTAAAGAAAGCACAACGTCTATCCAAACTTATGTTGCCAGCAGCACAGGCGATTGATTATGTAGCGGCGCAGTCCGGCCCTGATGCAGAGCGTTTGCGTATGCTTGGTGTACGAGACTTATGTGTGACCGGCAATATGAAATTTGATGTAAGCCCACCGCCTTTGATGGCTGAGCGTGGCGCGAAATTACGTACTTATTTTGCCGATCGTCCGGTTTTCATTTGTGCTAGCACACGTGAAGGCGAAGAAGTCTTAATCGTCAATGCATTCAAGCAATTACAACTGCCTCGCGCTCTGCTAATTATTACACCACGCCACCCGCAACGCTTCGACCAGGTAGCAGTCTTATTGACTCAGCATCAACTGCGTTTTGTACGTCGCTCCTCATTAGATTTGGATCAGGATGTTTTACCGATTCCGAGCGATACTCAAGTATTTTTGGGCGATAGTATGGGCGAGATGTATATGTATTACGCGGCCAGCGATCTCGCCTTTGTAGGCGGCAGTTTGGTAGCATTAGGCGGACACAATCTGATCGAAGCTTTCGCCATGAGCCGCCCCGTCTTGACTGGCCCACATACTTTTAATTTTTCAGAAATTACCGAACAAGCGATTGCCGCCAACTGCGCGCAACGCGCCAGTGATGCCGAAGACGTCATGCTGCGCGCCCAAACTTTGCTCGATGACGTGGCGACACGCAAGCAAATGGGAGCACAAGCGCATGCATTTTTCTTGCAGCATCAAGGAGCGACAGATAGAACCATGCAGGCGATTAAACCGTTCATTCAATAAACGCTCTCAAAGTTCATTAAAACTCAGTACTTTTAATTCAGTACTTTTTATGGAAGGCGATGCTATGAAATCTTTTTACCGATGCGCAATCACAAATATCTTGTTCAGCTTCAGCGCTGTTGCTTTTGCCGCTTGCCCGCCCGACGGCAAGACGAAAGAAAATTTACTAATTTTAAAAGAGAGCAAATGGCAAATCGCGGATGCACAACTACGGCAGCAAAGTGCACTCAACTTACTCGATTGTTTAGCCAGTCCTGATCCACAATTACGCGATGAGATTGCGTTCGAGGCGCTGTCGTTTTGGATGCGCGGCGAACTGCTGACAACAGAAACTATACAAACTATTCAGCAACAACTTCAGGCGCAAATTTCTGCGCCACGTACGAAAAATGATCCCGGATTTCAGCAAGCATTTGCGGCATTAGTGTTAGCTGAAGTGGCGCGTGTTGACCGACGCAAAGCATTTATGAGTGAGGCACAAAGACAAGAAATGGTGAACCTTGCTGCGCAGTATTTACGCAATGTTCAAGACTATCGTGGCTACGATGAAAAACAAGGCTGGCGGCACGGTGTCGCACATGCTGCTGACTGGATGATGCAACTATCCCTGAATCCTGCCCTGAATAAGTCCCAACACAGCGCAATGCTAGAGGCGCTGGCACAACAGATTCGTAACGATCAACACTTCTATCAATATGGTGAAGGTGAGCGCTTGATGACGCCCGTGTTTTATTTAGGACTCCGCTCGGCGTTGACGACCGAAGAATGGGATAACTGGTTTACTGGTTTATTGACGACTTCACTTGACTTAAAAAAAACGACTCAAGCAAACCTGGCGCGCAAACATAATCTGACCGCCTTTTTGTCAGCGATGTATCTGAATTTACAAGAAAGCAAGCAAACTGCATTACAAGAAAAACTTTTGCCTCTCGTCATTAAGTCTTTGAAAAAATTGAACTAAAGAACAAAATAAGCATCTTAAACTGTCAGCTTTTTGACCCTAAAAAATTTAATTTTGCATTATCCAACTATCAAGAAAAATCATTTGGAGGATCAGGTATGAAACGCACTATTCCCTTGAACGCAATTGGCCTAGCCCTAGTCGCAAGTTTCGCGACTAGCGGCGTGGCGTACGCTGGCGATGGCAAATTAACTTTAGAAATGCTCTATCACCCTGAGCAAAAACAAAATTTTAACGCGGCACCGATGACGCGTTTATCGTGGGACAACCAAAATCGTTTAATCGAATCCAAAGTAAATAAAGGCACGGCTGAGCTTTTCGTGATCAACCCATCAACTTGGGAAAAAACAGCATTACCAGCCGACGGCAATGTCCTCACTATTTTAAAAACAGCCAAGCTGGATGAAAAAGAATTAGCCAAATTGGCAGATCAATTAAGTGCTCGTATCAAACCAGAAACCAAGAGCTATATTTTCACTTACAAAAACGATATCTGGTTGCTCGATCTCAATGCGAATAAAGCACGTGCTTTAACGAACACACCTGACGTCAAAGAAGACGAAGCTTTGCTTTCACCTGATTCAAAAACGGTCGCTTACTTAAAAGGTAATGACATGTACGCGACGGATGTTGCGACAGCCAAAGAAAAGCGCCTAACCACAGGTGGCAGCGAAACCGTGTTTAATGGTCGTTTAGATTGGGTTTATCAAGAGGAAGTCTACGGTCGCGGCAATTTTCGCGCATTTCGCTGGGCACCTGATTCTAAAAAATTAGCCTTCTTAAGTTTTGATGAGACCAAAGTGCCGGTCTATACCTTAAGTGGTGATCATGAACAGCCAGTCAAAACCGATCGCACCCGTTATCCAAAAGCTGGCGATTCCAATCCAATTACAAAACTTGGCGTGGTAGATTTAAACGGCAAAATCAGCTGGACACAAGACCCATACGCAGGCAAAGAAACGCTGATCGTTCAGGTTGACTGGACGCCTGATGGTCGACTGATGGCAGCTTGGCAGGATCGTGTTCAAACTTGGTTAGATTTACGTATCTACGACACAAAGCTCAATAGCAAAGCAGTGGTGAAAGAAACCAGTCCGGCATGGACTGAACGTCTGCCTTTGCCGCATTTCTTAAAAGATGGCGGCTTCATTTGGGAATCGAGCCGTACTGGTCATCATCATTTATATCACTACGACAAAAACTTCCAATTAGTCAAAGCGGTCACGCAAGGCGACTGGGATGTACGCGCTGTACATGGTATAGATGAAGCAAAAGGCCGCGTGCTATTTGCCGCCAACGAACGCAATCCTATCGGTAATGACGCCTATAGCGTGAGTCTTGATGGTAGTAATTTCAAGCGTCTGACGGAAGAAAAAGGCACGCACATGGTGCGTTGGAATAAAACCTTCACACACTATGTCGACAGCTGGAGCAGCATGACCCAGACGCCAAAACAAGCTTTATTCACCGATGCCGGTGTACAAGTGAAATTGGTTGATGATGCGGGTGTCCCGGCGAAAATCAAAGACTTGCAATTAGCGACGATGAAGCACCAACAAGTCAAATCACGCAATGGCTTCCTGATGGAGAGCGTCTTGTTCTTGCCGCCGAATTTTGACGCGACAAAGAAGTACCCTGTCTATCAACACCTGTATGCTGGCCCTATGGCGCCACAAGTACGTGATCAGTGGAGCACCAATTTGTATTACCACTTCTTGGCGCAACAAGGCTATGTCGTCTGGATTATGGATAATCAAAGCGCGAGTAATAAAGGTGTCTCCAGCGCTTGGCCTATCCATAAAAAACTGGGACAGTTAGAGTTACAAGACCAGTTGGATGGTTTGGAGTGGTTGCGTCAGCAAGGCTTTGCCGATATGGACAGAATCGCTTTAAATGGCTGGAGCTACGGTGGCTACTTCACTTCCTATGCGATGACGCGTAGCAAAGCGTGGAAAGTCGGCTTCGTTGGCGCGCCAGTGACAGATTGGCGCCTCTATGACAGTATTTACACTGAACGCTACATGGGTCTGCCGCAAGAAAATGCCGAAGGCTACGACAAAGGTTCTAGCTTAAAAGCAGCCAAAGATCTGAGCGGTAAAATCATGATCATGCACGGTACGATGGATGACAATGTGCATCCACAAAACACCATCATGTTCATCGACGCTTTGGCAAAAGGGAATAAAGAGTACAGCTTGCAACTCTATCCAGGCCAAGGTCATGGCGTATCAGATGTATGGCAGAATTGGTCACTGCAAAAAGCCAAATGGAAATTTTTGCAGGACAATTTGTAAGATCTAGCTTAGCACTAGCGTAGCAAGATAAAACAATGCCGACAGCCTAAAAAACTGTCGGCATTTTTACTTCAGTTACAATACTTGAATCACGCGCCACATTCTTTGCCAACTACCTACTACGAGATTTACTGCTATGAAGCTGACACTCAAACTCCTGATGACCTGCACTGCTTTATCAATGTGCTCTACTAGTCTTGCCTACCAAATCGAAGACTGCACTCTGAACGGTGACTCGGTCAGCACTTCGAATGGCTCGACCACTGCAGGCAAGACTGGCATCATCATTTGCAAAGATCGTAGTACCGGCTTAATGAGCCGTGAACGTGAAATCAAGGCTGGAGAAATTTATGGCTTATATCGGCTCTACCAAAATGGTGTGCTCTCACTCGAATACACCGATACGAAAAATGGCCCGAGAAACGGCACTACACGTAAATATGCACCGAACATGCAATTGATCCAGGAAGAAACCGAAGTGATGGGTCAGCTTCAGGGCCTACAACGCGAATGGTACCCGGATGGCGCTTTGAAGAAAGTTGAATGGATAGCGGAAGGCAAATCTCCGGCATCAGTGCGCTTCACAAAGAAAGCTACGCTACATGGCGTAAGTTGCAGTAGCAAGCCCTCATTGGCACCTCATGCAGACGACGCGAGCTTGTGCGGCTTTAAGGGTAAAGCGATCACCAATACCTATTACACCGATGAAGGTCAAAAACGCGCCACAGAAACCATACTGGCCGGCGTAATTCAACAAGCGACCAGTTTCGACACCAATACTGGAAAAATCAGAAACACGATGGAATTGAAAGCCAATGAAATCACAGAAACCGGTTTTTTCGAGAATAGCAATAAACAATATGAAACTGTGATCAACGCCGCAGAAAAAAGCCGTGCCTTCGTCCGGAAAAGCGTGTTTTACGAGAGCGGTAGTACGAAGCAAGAACAAAAGTTTTCCATGCTAGAGATAGAAGCTAAGCGCAGAAACTTTATGACGTCTGAAGCACAGTTCTATCAGAATGGTCAAATGCGTCAACTCCAAGAATTTTCAATAGAAGGCAGAGACTATTTCAAAGAAGTGAAATCATTCAATGATAAAGGCGCTCTGACTTCACAAGCCAAATATCTACAACTAGGCAGCTACAATAACCGCCCTATCGGCGTCCACAAAACTTTCTTCGATGATGGAAAAATCAGCTACGAAGAACATCACGATAAAAATGGAAAAGTATTCAGGCAAAAACGCTGGGATGAAAGCGGAAAACTGATTGCCGACGATGAGGTTTTTGAAGATGGGTCACGTAAAGCTTTTAGCAAATAAGACCGACTATAATCAGTCATCTAGCATTAAGCACATTTCATATTTTTGCAGCACGCAAGCCCACGTGCTGCAATTAAAAAGCCTTCTAAGCGCATTCGTCGCGTTCCATCTTCCTTCCTGTAAGTTCAAGCTCATTCTTCTTGTCGCTACAGCTCATGCCGCTGATTCTGCAGATGGTCGGAATGTGCGGATTAGGGAAACAGCTTACGGTTAAAGTTCGCTTCGTTGCATTATTCCTGCCCGAGCGGACAAGCTAACTATCATTCCGGCAAGGCCATTCAAACCAATAGACCCAAGATCCATCATGACAACGACTCACCTCGCGACGCCCATAAGTACTTCACTACTACAACGCATCATACAGTTTCCTATAACACGCATCGTATTGGGAGTTGTCTCGTTTCTATTGCCATTTTTATTGATACAAGCCGCTTCGACTAAATTAATCGATGACAAATTGATCATCAAGCTTGGGCAACTCTTTGGCGCATGTGTCGGCTACGCCAGTTATAGATGGTATGCACACAAAGTAGAAAAACGCGCGACACCTGAGCTGGCTTTGTCAGGATTTTTTGCTGAGTTTGGCTTAGGCTTTGCGATTGGTGGCATCTTGGTTTGCGCCACCGTAGCGACGATTGCTCTCCTGGGTGGCTTTCAAATCACAGCAAGCTCACCATGGTCAGTGATACTGATTCCTCTGCTGATGCATCTTACAGTGGGCTTAATCGAAGAAATGATGTTACGTGGTGTCTTCTTTCGTGTGCTTCAACAATCCTTGGGCAGCTGGCTGGCACTGCTGGCATCGGCTGTGTTATTTGGCGTCATGCATCTCGCGAACGACAATATCAGTGTATTAGGTTTTGCCAATATTACCGCCGCAGGATTGCTATTAGCGGCAGCATTTATGGTCACAGGTCGTCTTTGGTTGTGCGTATCACTGCATGCAGCGTGGAATTTCTTTCAAGACGGTATCTTCTCTGTCGCAGTCTCAGGACATGAAGCTCGTAAGGGTTTATTTATAGGAAAAATGACGGGACCTGATTGGTTAACTGGTGGCGCATTTGGGATCGAAGGTTCCGCTATCGCTCTCGGAATTATCGTCGCGGCGACCGTCGGTTTATTGGTGCTCGCTAAAAACAGAGGCCATATCGTATTGCCTTATTGGAAGCGTGCGATGTAATTGGGTATGTGAGAAGGATATAGCTTTCCCGTAGGCTGGGCTGCAAAGCCCAGCTTGTATAAGTTCTAGATGCAAATTAAAAAGTAAACTGGCTTGCTGATCGATGTTGGGCTTCACTTTATTCAGCGCCAACCTACGTCCGATCTCAAGCTACATTTTACTGCGGCCTAGACTTATGAAACACCAAAGGACTAGTCACGGTACTCGGTGGCGCAGATCTAAGGATGTGGGGTTTCATACTACCCATCACGTGCATTTCGCATGGTTTGCAATCAAAACGTAGTGTGAATTTTTCGTCGCCGTTGACCAGCGTCATTGGCTCTGCTTTGACTTGACCTTGCACACCAGTGACACCTTTTGCTTGCTTCGGGCAAAGATTGAAAGAGAAGCGTAAGCAATGCTTGGTGATCATCAGCGGTACTTCGCCCGCTTCTTCATGTGACTCGTAAGCGGCAGCGATCAATTGCACGCCATGCTTTTTATAAAATGCGCTGGCTTTATGATTGTAGACATTGGCAAGATAAGTGAGCGTGGTTTCTGGATATGGCACCAAAGGCTCTTGCGCTGCTTCGCGTAACGGACGCTTCCAATGTTGCACACGTGCTTCTTCATGTTTCGCAACTGCATCACGGCGCAAGGCGTTAATGACTGAGGACGGTACAAACCACGGCTGGCTTAAATTCAAGTCTAACTGTTCAACATAAAACATGGTGTTACCCAGTTTACCGAGATTCTCACGCAAACCCGCTTCAGCTTTATCAGCTTGTTGCGCTGGTTCTAATGTGAGTTCAAGCATGGTGCTGGTATTGACGCCATCAGCATCCGATAAATTCAACGCTAAGCCATTCTCAGCTTCGGACAAATTCATCCACAAACCCAGTTTACGATCCGAGGATTTTTTGGTTAATGCCATTTCCCATTGCTGATCACGATTACGATGCACCGACATGCCAACTTTGAGACTGGCGAACTCTGCCATTTTTTCATTTGGATGCACGCGCCAGATTGTGCCGTTTTCGTTAATCGTTTTTTTCTCTACGGTATTCGCGTGCACACCGACGACTTCGCGCTTGTGCATGTAATTGAATCCATCGCCATTCGCTAAGTCTTCATTGGTTTCCAATTCAAACCAATCGGGTCCGAGTCGAGTCACGTAACCTATGTGCAGACCAACAAACTTAGGAGAATCAAACGCACCAATATCATCCAATCGTCCATTGGCAAAATACGCAGTGTGACCACGGTGGAAAGTCTTATCAACATTCGGTGTAAATGCTATCTGCGTATGACCACTCGAAGCGCGATAATACTCTGGGCGACGTTCTAAAATTTCATCCAATAGCAAACGATAATGTGCAGTGATATTTTTCACATAGCCCATATCTTTATAGCGGCCTTCGATCTTCAACGATTGAATACCTGCATCGAGCAAGGCTTCCAGATTCGCGCTTTGATCATTGTCTTTCATGGACAACAAATGCTTATCGTAAGCGACGACGCGGCCTTCGCCATCGGTCAGTGTATAAGGCAGACGACAGGCTTGTGAACAATCGCCGCGATTTGCACTACGCCCATCTTTCGCGTGCGAGATATAGCATTGACCGGAAAACGCCACGCACAAAGCACCGTGGACAAAATATTCCAAAGGCGTATTGGTCTGTGCCTTGATTGCTTTAATTTGTTCTAAGGTAAGTTCACGTGCCAACACCAATTGTGAGAAACCGGATGCACCCAAAAAGTGTGCTTTGCCAGGTCCCCGAATATCGCACTGGGTACTGGCATGAATTTGTATAGGTGGAATATCCAATTCCATCACACCCATGTCTTGCACAATCAGTGCATCAACGCCGGCATCATAAAATTGGTGAATCAATTTTTGCGCGGGTTCTAATTCGCTATCGTGCAAAATCGTATTCAGCGTGACGAAAATTCTGGCGTGATAGCGATGCGCAAATTCAACTAATTTTGCGATTTCGCTGATTTCATTGCTGGCATTGTGACGTGCGCCAAAAGATGGTCCACCGATATACACTGCGTCGGCACCATGCAGAATCGCCTCACGTCCGATCTCGACTGTTTTGGCAGGCGACAACAATTCAATTTCGTTGGTACGTAAGGTCATAATGGGGCTTATTCGTGCGGGAGAAGGAAGGGGCAGATTATAGCGAAAAGCCTTATCTAATGCCGAAAAGTGCTGAAAAGTGCTGAAAAGACTGAGGTTTTAGTAAATCAAAGACAACTTTCATTGCCTCCTACTCATCACATTTAGCTTATTGCATTAACAAAGCGCTTTTTGCGCAGTTTTGCAGTGTCAAAGTTATACTGGCTCTAGCCTATCCAGCCATTGTTGCGCCTCTGCCAAAGTCTGATCTAATACTTCCTTGATTTTAAGGAATAAGACATCGACTTCCTGCGTTTCATTTTGCTTGATTGCGCTCTCAAGTGTGCGCGACATTTCTATAAATTCAATCGCACCGAGTGTGCCCAAAGAGCCGCGCATTGTGTGAAGAACACGGGCAGCCTCTTCATTTCGTCGCTCTTCCCATGCGTCTATGGCATTGACATACTGCGCAGGACTCTTACTGATCATATTCTTGATCAACTCCAGGAATGTAGCTCGATAGGCAGGATTACCTTCACAAAATGCCATGAATCTATCGGGATCAAAATACTGTATTTTGTCATTCACGGTAGCTTGTCTGATGCTCGGTGCTTGCTGCCCTATCAATGACACCTGAGATGCAAGTAGCGGAGGTGCATTAAAATCCACGCCCAGCCGCTTAAAATAAGTCACTAAAGCGCGTTCAAGCTCTGCGATTTCTAAGGGTTTACTGACGTAATCATCCATGCCTGCGTGCAGGCACATTTCACGGTCGCCATGCATAGCAGCAGCGGTCATGGCAACAATATAGGGTTGTAATATCGATGAGCGACGTAATATCTTGGTGCATTCCAATCCATCCAAATTGGGCATATGCACGTCCATCCAAATTAGGTCAAATGGCTTCTGCGCTGCATCTGCGGCAACCACTTGATCCACGGCTTCACGTCCATCATTTGCACTATCAGCGGTATAGCCAAAATATTGCAACATCATGCGCGCCACTTTTCGGTTAGTCGCATTGTCATCCACGATCAATAAGCGCAAAGGATATTGCTCCGCATGTTGGCTGGCGGCTAAGCGATTTTTCGTCTGAAGGCTATCATGATCGAGGAGAATCTCCCTACCATTTTCAGGATGGAGAACACTGATTAAGGCATCAAGTAACAAACTCTCTTTAATTGGCTTAATTAAATGCAGCTGACACGAATGCGCCACGTCCTGATCCCTGCTGTCAGCGACGTTGCTCAATAAAATCACCGGCAGCTCTGTTTTCTTGCTATTCAAACGTAAATGCTGTGCGACCCGAATGCCATTCATCTCAGGCATATCAAAATCTATCAGGGCACAGTCAAATTCTTGATTGTCTGCCAGCAAATCGTTCAAAACGGACAAATTTGATACTGCTGTGCAGTTCATGCCATAACGCGTTAATCTTTGCTGCAATATGCGCAGTGAGGAGACATTATCATCGATTAATAATGCCCGTTTACCCTGCAAAGCCTGCAAGTTAGCTGATGCGTTTTGTCCTGCGCTCAAAGACTGAAAATCCAAACCAAAGGCGACAGCCGGATGCGCTTTCACTCGGACAATAAAACGACTACCTTGTCCTATTTCACTTTCTACATTAATTGAGCCATGCATCAATTCGGCCAAGCGGCGACTGATCGCCAATCCTAAACCTGTTCCGCCATACTTACGCGTGGTTGCTGCGTCGATTTGCGAAAATGCTGAAAACAGCATATCAATACCATCTGCGGGAATCCCAATACCGGTATCGCGCACGGTGATGCACAGAATTTCGGGACGCATGGGATTTTCTTGCTGCACATGTAGATGTACTTCACCCTTGTCGGTAAACTTGACGGCGTTACTCAAGAGATTCAATACAATTTGGCGCAAGCGAGTGACATCCCCCATAACCATCGCAGGTACAGCCGGATCAATTTCGTACAAAAGCTCGACGTTCTTGCGGTTTGCGGCTGCCGCAACCAAAGCCAAACTCTCTTCGACCAATTGCTGCAAAGACAAAGGCTCACGCTCTAAAATTAACTTACCGGATTCAATTTTGGAAAAATCTAAGATGTCATTAATAATGGTCAAAAGTGCGTCACCGGAAGATCGAATCGTGCTGACGTAATCGCGCTGCTCTACATTTAGCGATGTTCCCGCCAACAAATCGGTCATCCCGATGACACCATTCATCGGCGTTCGTATTTCGTGACTCATGGTCGCCAAAAAAGCCGCCTTAGCATTGACCGCGATCAGCGCTTGCTCAGTCTGATAGGCCAAGTCTTTTGTGCGCTCGAATACTCGCGCTTCTAATTCTGCATTTTGCGCCATCAGCGCATCGCGTGAAGCGCGTAGGGCATTTGCCGTATTTGCCAACTCATCACTGATCTGACGAAACTCCGCAAAGCGGGTAAGGATAGGACTAAGTTCTAGATCACCACGTCCTAACTTTACTGCAGCCCGTGCAATTGCCGCGATAATATTATTTAAACGCAGTGCAAACCAGATACCGAAGGCGGACGCCAGCAATGCAAAAAAAGCGGCTAAAGCTACCGTGCGCTGACTTTTTTCCTTAATGACATAACTAAAATCATCAACAGGCGCTGCAATCACTAAACGCCACTCAGGAAAGTTTTCACCGCGCGCCATCTTATTTAACACAGGGTAAGTCGAACTATGCTCATCTTCCGGTAAATGGTTGAGAGATGAAGCATGTACTAAAACCGTTTGCCCTTGCAGCTCAAATTGAAAATTCTCGCAACGTCCCGACTGCAAACAAGCCGCATTGGCATTTTTCTTTTCTTGTGAGCCTTCGCCGTTACGATAAGCCTTGAGGGCATTGACGTTGCCTCGCTGCGGCAAATTTTGCATCGCAGCGCGCACCAATGGCGAGCCTGATTCGGTGGCAGCAAGTAAAGGGGTGTCTGCCAAACCGATCAACTCTTTTTCGTTAGAGGTGGCAACTAATTTTCCATTACGATCAATAATAAAGGCGATCGCATTAGGGCTAATTTGTAGGCTCCTTAATAACTCACTCAACAGTTTAAATGAGACTTCGAGCGCCAAGACACCTGTTACTTCACGCTTGGCATTACGCACCACCACTGAATGGGCTATGTGAAGTTGATTGCGTGAAAAAGAAGGATAAACATCGGTCCATGAACGTTGGTCTGTGGCAGTACCTGTCTGATCTGCCGCTTTCATTGCCGTTTGATACCAAGGGCGTGAACTCGCCGAATAGTCAAGTTTATCGCTGCCTATCATCATACGTCTATCGAGAGGGAGTGTGCTGCGGTAATGCCTGCGTTTTGCTTCGCCAGCATCTTGTGTTAACACTTCGGGTAAGGCATCTTCGTCATATAAATTGATCGCGCGATAAGCACCATCAACTGACGCATAGGCAACAAATTTAACCAGTCGGGTGCTTCGCATCGCGCCCCAAGCGACCTCTTCAAAACGATCAGCACTGGTAAAGTTGCGCGGATCAGGTTCACCACCAATGGCATCGCCGTAGCTGGAAAAATAATTCATCAAACGACTGCTCTCAGCTAAATCGGCATTTGCCGCTTCGCTGGCACGCAGACTCGCTTGCACCATGATGCTATTGGCTGCATCAATTGCAGCATGTTGTGCAGCGCTATAACCAAACCAGGTAATGAGTAAGGCCGGTAGCAGCACCAAAATGCCGATAGCGAAAGGCAAAAATAATTTGAGATGGATATTTTTCACACCGAAACGCATTCCAAAGCGAACAACAGACCACGAGGCAAAAATAAAAATTCTTACAGGAAATGAACTGAGTATCTAAGGCGGGAATGATGGTGTCAATCTCTTTCTAAACAGTTAGCAGGATTTCAAAGATAGAAAGGGATTTTTTCAAAGAAATGTCTTTTTTTGACTCGGTCAAAAGGGGTCGGTCAAAGGGGCAGACTCACATTGCTTTTCAGGCCGTTCAAAATCGATTCATATATTGCACGTAACGTCTGCCTACTGATTGCATCAGCTTCCACTATCCATCGTTCGTCTTTGGCGTCACTAGTAGGTGAACATGATTCGTCATCAGTACATAGGCATGCACCTCGCATTGCCAATCGACAGCCGACTTAAATAGCCAATGCAGATAACACTGATCATCTTCATCGGCAAAAAAGCACGGCTCTCGATTGACGCCTCTTTGTACTAGATGTTGCGGTATTCCTGCTAACTTAGTGCGTAGACGACGTGGCATTTTTGTTTGCGCGTTTTAGCTTGGAAAAACATTGCGATGCTGACCCCTTTGGTTTGTTATGCTGACCCCTTTGGTTTGTTAAGTAATTCAAGCGCTTGAGCTACTGTTAAATTTGACATTTTTTGTCCCCCTTAAAAATCAAATTCAACAACATAGGAATCAAATGGCGAAGCAAGCCCTGAAGATTTATATAAGGTCAAAGCCTCCTTCAAATCTGCGTAAAACTCGTTTATATAAGGTCTTAAATTCACAGGCAAGGGATCGCCCCCACCGTATTTCCACTTCACTTTCACATCTCTTGGTG
Source organism: uncultured Undibacterium sp. (assembly GCA_963511665.1). Taxonomy (GTDB): domain Bacteria; phylum Pseudomonadota; class Gammaproteobacteria; order Burkholderiales; family Burkholderiaceae_D; genus Undibacterium. The sequence goes on along the minus strand of CAUPKC010000012.1, from coordinate 17,843 downwards.
TGATGTACTCTAACCTACAATCAAAACAAATCGCTAATAAAGCGCCGCGCCAGAAACAATGAAATTCCAAAGTATAGGGATCGTCACGCCGTCTCCCGCCTAACTCTCTGATATATATATTCCGTTCGCGATCTATCATCCATACATATGCCTGCACTCTGTTATAAGTAAATGGATTTGTGTCCGTCAATTGATATTTTTCATGATCCGATGGTGAAATTTCTTCTAATACGAATGTCATTTTATGTTTCCTTAAAAATCAAAATAATTACTGTTTTCTGAAAATTTTTTCGTTTTTTCGTTTTAGCTAAATAAATGTAAACATGAGATGTTGCAATCGTTTTGAATAAGATTTAGACGACTGCCGAAATGCCGGCATGAATGCTCCTCGCCAGATCGACTAACTGCTTTAGTTTTAAGAATCTCTCGCTTTAAGTCAACAAGCGAATGTTCTGTTCACCATTTAACTAAGTAAACCTATCTAGCAAGTTTCATCAAATAGTTATTCTGATTCACACGCCCACGAAATACAACGCCATCGCCACTTGATTGACGCGTCTCACAGCGTTCATTTTTATAAACTGCTGTATCGACGGTGCATTCGACCTCAAGCTTTGGGCAGGCTTGACGAATACTGACGAGCAAGCCGCCAATTTTTTTTGAATCATCTTGAGGATCGATACTAGGATCCATTTTCAGCGCGAGAATTTTCTTTGCAAAACCTATGCAACTCGCAGAAGCAACATCGGATGGTTCGATCTTTTCGTCCTCAGGCTTTTTTTTCTTCTCCGCTTCTTGCCTCGGTTTTGGCGCTTTTAGCTCATACCCCTCTTTTACGTTCATCTGCATAGACTGACTGGCCTGCGGTGCAACGGTTTTATCTCCGTAGTGGACCTTACCATCCTTATCGACCCATTTTTGGATCTGATAGGCATCGGCACCCGACAAGCAAATCATCGATATCATCACTACACTTACTGCTAGTTGGTAGATTTTCATATTTCTCCTCTTTGATTTTCAGTTAATTTTTTTATGCGTACGTGATCTATCGCTCTCGCCCCGCCTCATTCACTGCCTTCTGCACAGGCGACAATAATTAGCTCAAACAAAAAAGAGAGCCAGGATTTCGCCCGCTCTCTTTTGTTTTGCTGTATTAATTTGATTTGTACGATCAAATCATTTTCTATTGTTTACGACCGTTAAACGTTCCCTGTCCCGACTGATTGCCTTCCCATTGCCACATACCAACCACAGCACCCGATTGCAAATCAACCGTGCCCATAAATTTCGCACCGCCCGCTTTGCCTGAACCCGCCAACGCGAGTTCACCGTCTGGGCTGACTGTACCTGATACGTTGAAATTAAAATTATGTTTGGTGGATTTACCCATGCCGGTGACATTACCGTTTTTGTTAATCATAACGTTGACAGTGCCCTCGTCATCGCCGGTAAATTTGACTGCATACACGCCAACCAAGCCTGAAGCCGCCACCGGAGCGGATGGCGCCGGTGGAGCGTACTGCTGCGCCGCGACTTCAGAAGGCGGTGTCGCTTGTATCGAATTTGCCGCGTTGTTTTTGGAAGCTTGTGATGTCGCTTGAATCAATTGCTCTTTGTTACGCACGCTTTGCACGATTTTGTTGTAGTTGTCGAGCAAACTAGCTGCGATCAATTTCCCTTCGGGTGTTTTGCTGTAACCACCCGCGCTGGCCCAGCCAAAGCCGCCCCAGCCCCAACCACCCAAACTAAAATCCATCTTACTGGCCTGACCTTCAGCACTCGCGACTTGAATCCCTGAACGTACATCGGCTAGCAACAAGGTTGTCTCAGCTTCTTTGAATTTGACACCACCGGCGAGCCCACCGAGCGCGCCCCAGCCACCGCCAAACCGACCTAACAAACCACCTACAGCACCACCAACACCGCCGGTATCACTGGCAAATTGCACTGCAGGTGTCATCACAAAATCCGCCGCTTGTAATTGGCCACCGCCAACATTCGAGCCTTGTTGCAATTGACCTGCAGAAGCTAACTCACGTTCTTGTCGGATATTCTGCATTGCTACACCGCGTTCAACCACGGTAAAACAGCCAGACTCCTCGACGATCATGCGCAACATCGTCGACGGCGAACCGAGTTTATATTGAGACAAAGATGCCAACATATGACTTTGTGGCTCCACCACAGCCAAAGTACCAAAATTCTTGGCACACTTTTCAATCGCCCCCTTTTGTATGCTTTGCGCGCTGGCTGTATTTGCCAGCAAAACACTGACTAACAAAGATGAGACGGTCAATAATGGCAAACGAAAAGTCATAACTAGCTTCCTTGTATTCATAGATTAAGAATCTCTGATGCTGATACATCACTCAAATCAAAAAGTGATCGAACCAAGCTCAAAAAAGGAAACGAGTATAACTTAAACTTTAGCCAATATTGTTAATTTGCCGACATTTGCTGACATGAGCCGATAAGAGGCAGAAAAACTGCGACAGTAGTATGCCTATGAATAACCACTACATCGCTAATGCTGTTCAGTTAAGCTCAAAACATAGAGGCGTCATCCCTGCGAAAGCAGGTATCCAGTGTCTTTAGGCTCTTACGTCGCTGGATTCCCGCCTTCGCGGGAATGACGATACGTGGAATTAGACTTAAAGAACAGCATTACACTGCGTCGCCGTTTTCCATAGAGAAATACGAAAAGAGCTATAAGTTATTTCGCTTTGGCACGCGCCTTCGCCCGCGCTGCAGCATCCGCCGCCCATACTTCTAAATGAGCTTCGTGTTTGAGTACACGAGCACCCGGATCGATGGTGTAAGTCGCATTGGGCGGCAAGCTCACTTTACCCACACCATGTGTCATCGGTAAGTTGACGATTTTGTCATTGATCCGCACTTGCAAAGGCAATGGAAACTCGCTGTCATCAGGCAGTTTCCATTTCAAATGCAAGATATTGCCTACACGTTGCTCCACTACCTCTGGTAAGCGCGCATGAGTCAGATAGCCTTTAAAGAACCAATTCCAATCTTTCTTGGTCACTTGATTCACGATCTGAATAAACTCTTTGCTGGTGCTGTAACGCGGTGCGAAATTGCCTGGTTTGGGATCATTGCGACCATAAACTAACAAGCGCACCGATTTAAAAAAGGCCTCATCGCCAATCAAGCCGCGCAGCGTATGCAAAAGATTGGAGCCTTTAAAATACACGTCATTGCCGGGGCCGTTCGATACATCATGCTCACTCATAGAGTGACCGGTCACCATAGGGAATTTATTCACGATGCGAATTCTTTGTTCGTGTAAAGCCACCTGATAGTCACGCTCGCCTCGCAGATATAGCAAATACAGCGGTTGCATATACGATCCAAAACCTTCGTGTAACCAGAAATCATCCCAGTTTTCGTTGGTCAATTGATTGCCAAACCACTCGTGTGCAAATTCATGCTGCAAGAGCCAGTCATAACCATGTGCTGACTTGATGTAATCATTGCCGTAAGCATTAATGGTTTGATGCTCCATACCTAAATGCGGGGTTTCTACGACGCCCATTTTTTCATCCCCAAAAGGATAAGGGCCAAATTTGCTCTCAAAAAAATCCAACATAGGCGAAAATTCTGCCATCAAGCCTTGTGCCTTTTCTTTATTCGCAGGCAGATGCCACATGCGCAGAGGAATGCGATTGCCAAAACGGCTTTGATACTCGCCTTCTAACAATTCGTAAGGTCCAACGTTAATAGCAATCCCGTAGGTACTAGGATTTTTGGTTTGCCAGTGATAAGTACGCCAGCCATCTTTTTCATCCATGCCTTGTGCTACCCCGTTACCCGCCACCACCAAAGGCGCTGGCACGGTGATATGCAGGGTCATTAATTTGGGTTTACCCATGGGATGATCGATACAAGGCCAAAACAAGTCACAGCCCTCACCCTGCACTGCCGAGGCTATCCATGGTTCACCAGTTGGTGTCTTAGTCCAGACAAAGCCACCATCCCAAGGTGCACGTTTAGCAATGCGTGGTACGCCTTGGTAACGGATATTGACTTCTGCCTTTTCACCCATTCTCAAGGGCTTGGGTAAAGTCAAGAACAAGCGCCCTTCGGCATTGCTAATGGCATCAGCAGCCAAGGCAATTCCGTTAATGCTGACCGCCTCAATGGATAAGTTTTTATCCAGTTCCACGGCAATACGTTTTAAATCTGATTTGGCAGAAAACAGCAAGATCGCGGTGCCTTGGATGCTGCGTGTCTCTGGATCTAATTTCAAACTCAAATCCGCTTTTTCAAACACCATCGCCAATTGCTCTACACTGCGCTCAGTACCTGAACTCATGGTAAAGACAGTGGGTTGAGACGAGACGGGCAAATTGTTTTGCGCCTGTGCGCTGGTCAGATATAACATCGAGCACAGCAAAGCTAGAGTTTTAAGTTTCATAGAGTGATTGTGGTGAAGATCAAGATAGAAGAAAAAAGGACGAATAAAAACGTAACAGCTGATCGCAGATATATTTAGAGCACTATCGTATCCCAAAAGTTCAACAAGCATCACGAGAATTTAGGCTGACATGGCATACTACTCAGTGTTGCTCATATTCATTGATTGAAAGTCAAATCCATGCACCTCCCCCGCTTCGTCCTCTCTTTCCTACTAGGTGCCTTGATCACAGCACCGATTGCGGCACAAGACTTATTGCCAAGCAGTGTCGAGAACTTATTAAAGAAAGCGAATCTCCCAAAATCATCTTTCAGCGTCGTGATTGCACCTAGTCGTCAAAATGGCTCCGTCTTAAATTTACAGGGCGACAAAGCAGTCAACCCGGCCTCGACCATGAAACTACTCACCAGTTTCATCGCCATGGATGAGCTAGGTCCTAACTTTCGATGGAAAACCCAGATCTACGCCGATGCACCGATTAAGCAAAACATGGTGAATGGCAAGTTGTATTTAAAAGGCGGTGGCGACCCTAATCTCACTTGGGATAAATTAAGTCAATTACTACGTAATTTGCGCCAACAAGGCCTGCGAGAAATACAAGGCGACATCGTGCTCGATCGTAGTTATTTTCAACCGACGCGCCCCGAACTCTATGTCACCCCATTCGATGAGAATCCCGATGCCTATTACAACGTGATTCCAGACGCGCTACTCATCAACAGCAATATCAGTGCGTTTTCCATCAGTTCTGATAGCAATACGATAGAGACAAAATTATTCACACCAATGGAACGCGTCACTTTAAAAAATCAAATGACGCGCAGTAACGCACCTTGTAATGAATGGAAAAATGGCTGGTTGGCACCGCAAACCACGGTCAATAATCAAGCACAAATAGACATCACCTTGAGCGGTGTTTTTCCTAAGAATTGTAAAACCACGGTGTACTTGAATGTGGTGGAACGCAATGCCTATATCGGTAGCGTGATACGCGCGCTCTGGACCGAACTGGGTGGCAGCTGGCAAGGACAAATTCAAGATGGCGTCACGCCCGTTGATGCCTCGCTGTTGGTACAAAGAGAATCTGAAAGTCTGGCGGAAACGATACGTATCATCAATAAATTTTCCGACAATGCCATGTCGCGCATCTTATTCTTGACCATGGGCGCAGAATCGCCGTTAGCAAGAAACTTTGCGGATACCAGCCAAACGGCGAATGCGGTGGTTCGTGCCTGGCTGTTAAAAAACAATATTACCGACAGCGGCTTGTATATAGAAAATGGCTCGGGCTTGTCTCGTACAGATCGTATCAGCGCGAGTCAATTGGCGAGTATTTTAAAAACCGCAGCGAACAGCAATTGGTATCCAGAATTTGCTGCCAGTTTACCGATCGTGGGTATCGATGGCAGTATGCGCAATCGTCTCAAATCCAGCGCTGCAGAGGCACGCGCCCGGATAAAAACTGGTACGCTAAAGAACGTTGTCGCGATTGCAGGCTATGTGCGTGATCAGCAGCAAAACGACTGGATCGTAGTGGGCATTATTAATAGTGATGAAGCGGGCATCAGCCGGGCGCGCCCGATTTTGGATGAATTAATTAGCTGGATAGCGAATGGAAGGCCTTAGTTGAACTCGGTCGGAGTCAGAGTCTGGCTCACCGTTCACACCCAGCATTTTGCGCTCTATCTCATCACCATTGCTTTGAACCCAGATTTTCCATTAGGCGCGTCTCCGACGCTATTTGAGCGCTGGTGGCGCATTTTCGGTCATTTTTTTCGTTCTTCGTTGCAAATAGCTAGCTATTTGCGCCTCATTCACGTAAAAACTGCCTCGAAAAGTGCATCCACCTTCGTCTCAAATCCTAATGGAAATTCTGGGTTGAAACGAGTAGACTAGCTACAGTGATGTCTACTTATGATGTCTACTTAGTTAGTCACTGTCTTTGATTTAAAGGAATTTCGCCATGATAGGCTTTTTGCTTTGGGTTATTGTGTTCTTATTGTGTTGGCCGCTCGCCTTACTGGCATTACTGCTGTACCCAATTGTATGGTTATTGTTACTCCCATTTCGGATACTGGGAATTGCGCTGGATGGGGTATTTGAATTATTGCGCGCTATCGTATTCTTACCTGCTCGAATCTTGGGTGGAAAACCGCGATAAGTGCCGATAGCTGCTGTGATGTTATTAGTGAACTAATGCGCTCACTAAATTAGTGTGACTGATTAAAAATATCCTGCAATTCTTCGCACCAATCCTCGGCATCATGCAAACCGATACCCAAATACTGGCAAACGCGCTCACTCGCCTTGGACCATTCGGCTGAGCTCTCTTGTCCTTCGTACTTTTGAATCGCGTATTCCGCCAACGTGGACAAAGCGATTAAGCCACGCACACTATCTTCGGTCGCCCTATCTTCTATCGTGCTGTAATCATGGTGCAGCAAAATCGCGGTCGATACTTGTTCTGGCAAACCCCAAGTGCGCGCCATCAAAGAACCGATGGAAGCATGATTCGTTATATGGTGGTTATCCTCAACCTGAGTCAAAGGCAATTCAAATTCGTTATTCGCCATCTTCCACGTCTCGGCATAATCAGGAAATCGTTCCATCAAGATCGGCACACCGATATCGCAAAATAAACCAAAGGTATGAGCAACATCCGTCGAGCAGACGGGAAAGCGTTTCACCATAGCACTCAAAGCCTGCGCGCGCTTAGTCGAAAAATCCCAGAACTTACCAAGCGACAAACCATTTGTGTTGACCGACTGACGCGCAATAATACCGGTCATCAGCATGCCAGTTTGAGTTAAACCGATTAAGCTGACTGCGTGGTCTACTGATTGCGCCTTCAAACGCAAACCAAAGAAGGATGAATTTGTCAGCTTTAATAGAGATGCGGCCAGCGACACATCATTTGCAATAATCTTTGCCAAGCCTTGTGAACTGGGTTCTACTTTATTTAATTCTTTTTGCATCTCGACCAACAAACTGGGACGCGGCGGGATGCGGATAGTCTTTAACAGACTGTCTACAGCTTGTTTGTTAGACACCGAAGGCTGGACGCTTTGATTCATCGTGATGGTAAAAGATTCTTTTTAAATACTATTGGAGGCGGAATACAGGCGGAAAAACTGAACGCACCGTATTAAACATTATTTCCCAAAGGAAATCAATTCCAAGTAAATCCTTCGTTTGCAGAAAGCTAGAATAAACTAATCTTTAGACTCTCACAGTTTGTAATTAGGCATGGTCAAAGTTGATAGCTTATTTTAGTGGAATTGGCGTACGCGCCTCAACTGGTACCGCAGTGACGCTATTCTGCGGCGATCCGTCAATTAACTTGTCTGAGTAAGTTAAGTAAATCAACGTATTGCGCTCTACATCGACCATCCTGACGATGCGTAACTTTTTAAATAAAATGGAAAGACTTTGATTGAAGACTTCTTCCTGCTGCTTCAATGGCTTGTCAAAACTGATGTTGCCAATCTGTCGGCACGAAATCGATGCATCTGCTTTATCTTCAGCCAAACCCAAGCCGCCTGTAATACCTCCCGTTTTTGCCCGAGAGACGTAACAAGTAACGCCTTTGACTTTAGGATCGTCATAAGCTTCCACCACAATTTTATGATCTGGCCCAAGCAATTTAAACGCTGTATCAACACTGCCTATTTTTTGCGCATTTGCCACACCAGAGACGATTAAAACACATAGGGGAATCGACTTTAAATATTTCATCACTGTCCTTTTATTTATCGGGAATGCATCCCCCTTACTTTACACTTGTTTTCGTACTGTTCAACTGTTCTGATTTCAGAATGTCGATTCGCCCACATTTTTCCTGCTACAATCCTGCCCCATGTTTTCCTTTTCCCTATTTCATCGCTTACGGCGTGCTAATAAGCTCGTGATCGCTGTGTTATTCCTCTATGGATTAACACTCAGTGTCGCGATGGCAGCGCCTATGGTGGCAGGAAAAGGCATGAGCATGGTGTGTACCAGCACTGGTATCAAATTCGTCAACGAATCAGGCAAGATCGTCGACGGCAAAAGCACTACACACACTTTGGAATGTTCGTTCTGCGTGCCAACTGCGATTGCCCCTGAACTACCCGTTCTCAATGTCTGCCCACCCGTGCACACTTTATCCTACGCAACACAATCGATTCCCGCAGCAAGACTCGCTGCGATAGTCTCTGCGCCTCTGCCCGCTCGTGGGCCACCGCTGTTCCATTAAATCAAACCTTAGACGATGCTTTAATTCAATTTAGCGTCGCAGATTGCTTCGAACTTTGCTGATTACTGAACAATTCACATTGAATCTCAATTTGAATTTTTTACGCTCAAAAGCACTGTTCTATTTTGATTTTTTTCTGTGCGCAAACGCCAAAATTTTTGCGCCAGATATTGAACACTTAGCTCATGAAAAACGCTCTCCAACAACATGCTATCGCATTAGCGATTGCTGCCGCCTTCCCACTTTTCTGCGCACCTGCTTTTGCGGCAGATGATGATAAAACCAAAGAAGATCAACAAAATCGCAAAGACCAAATCGAACGCGTCACGATTCAGGGTGATCGGCCAACGACACTGCCAACGGAAATCCCGACCACCATTGAAGGCATCAATGCCAAAAGTTTAGAAACGACGATCAATGCCATCGACGCAGAAGATGCGCTCAAGTACTTGCCGAGTTTGTTGGTGCGCAAGCGTTATGTCGGTGATTACAATCACGCCGTACTCGCGACACGCGCTTCCGGCACAGGCAATAGCGCGCGCTCTATGGTGTATGCCGACGGCATTCTATTGTCCAACCTGTTAGGCAACGGTGCGTCTTTTACGCCACGTTGGGGCTTGGTCACACCAGAAGAGATTCAACGAGTTGACGTACTGTATGGTCCGTTTTCTGCTGCCTATTCGGGCAACTCCGTCGGTGCTGTAGTTGATTATGTGACGCGTATGCCCGAGAAATTCGAAGCACACGCCAAGCTTCTCGGCTTCTCCGAAAATTTCCAGGAAGGCTGCACCGATCAGCGCTACAGCGGCAAACAACTCAGTGCCAGTCTCGGTGATAAACAGGGCGCGTTCTCTTGGTGGGCGAATATCAATCGACTCGATAGCGATGGTCATCCAATTGTTTTCGCGAATAAATTACTCTCTGCTGGTGTTACAGGCAGCGCAGGCAAAGTTGTTACGGGCGCGATTCCTGGTAAGAATCCGCAAGGGCTAGACTGGTGGCTAATCGCCTCAACGGGTCAATACCATACAATACAAGATCACGCCAAGATCAAACTCGCTTACGAGATCACACCAACGCTACGCGCTAGCTATACCTTAGGAGTCTGGCGCAACGATATGAATAGCGGTGTCGAAACATATTTACGCGATGCGGCAGGCAATCAATTTTATAGCGGTGATGTGAATATCGCAGGCAAGAAATACACAATCAATCCTACCGATATCGCCAATAGCAAAAATCAGCTAGAGCACGTAACACATGGTTTAAATGTGAAGAGCAATACCAAGGGCGAATGGGATTGGGAATTGGCAGCCAGTTTGTATGACTACCAAAAAGATTTCGCTCGTGCGCCAACTGTGGCAATACCTACAGCGAACACTGGCGGCGCAGGTCGCATCACGAATAGCAGCGGAACAGGCTGGAACACCTTGGCAATCAAAGGAATCTGGCGCCCGAATCCACAACATGCGACCGAATTTGGCTACCAACGCGAAGCCTACAAGCTACGTACTTTAGTATCGGACACAGGCGACTGGATTTCCGGCAACGCGAGCAAACGCTTCTCCGCGTTCCAAGGTAATTCAGAAATGAATAGTCTTTACGTACAAGATACCTGGCGCATTAACACTGACTGGAAAGCAATCCTTGGTGCTCGTTTTGAACAATGGTCAGCGCATGATGGTGCGCTTTCGAATTCGACGACAACACTACCATTTGCCAATCGCGATGAATCCTATTTTTCACCCAAAGCAGCATTGGCTTATCGCGCCAATGATGAACTTACTCTCAAAGCCTCGCTGGGTCGTGCGATTCGCATGCCTACCGTTTCTGAACTCTATCAAGGTAGCGTATCAACACAAACCATCGTGAGCAATGATCCGAATCTAAAGACAGAAAAATCATGGACCAGCGAATGGAGTGCCGAGCAATCATTAGACAACGGCAAAGGTTTATTGCGCGCAACCTTCTTCCACGAAGACACGGTCGATGCTTTGTATTCACAAACAAATACCTTAGTCACACCGACTATCACGAACATTCAGAACGTCGATAAGATACGCACCAATGGTCTAGAAATCGCCTATCAGGCTAGCGATGTTGGATTGCAAGGATTGGATCTAGCGGCCAGCATGACTTATGCGAATTCAAAAATTGTTAAGAATAATAAATTCCTCAAGAGCGTCGGCAAGTGGCAACCACGTGTTCCGGAATGGCGTGCGAATTTTGTCGCCAGCTATCGTTACAACGATCAATTGAGCACAACGCTAGGTGTACGTTACAGCGGTCGCCAATACGGATCATTAGACAATAGCGACATCAATCAATTTACCTACACTGGCTTCTCCAGTTTTGTGGTGGCAGATATACGCGTGCGCTACAAAATTGATAGGCAATGGAGTACCGCCATTGGCATCGACAATCTGAATAACAGAAAGTACTGGGCGTTCCATCCTTACACACAGCGCAGCGTCGTAGCGGAATTGAAGTTTGATTACTAAGCAATTTTAATGACCTTGATTCGCTTATTTGCGTGTTGGCGATCTATTCATGTGTCAGCAAAGTAAACTCAACCAAAGGTAAAGAAATCATCATGAACTATTCTCAAATTGATTCAAAAGACCGACGCATATTTTTGACTGCAAGCTTGGCTTTAAGCCTGCTCGCATGTAGTAAATCGCCAGTCAGTTTTAATAGCATTGACATTACAGGTGCCGCCTACTGTCGTGATTTCAAACTAAATGATAGCGATGGAAAGCAACGACAACTTGCAGACCTTAAAGGCCGTTACGTGTTGGTCTTTTTTGGCTTCACGCAGTGCCCAGATATCTGTCCGACCGCGCTCGCCCGTGCAGCGGAAGTCAAACAAAAATTAGGCAAAGAGGGCGAGCAATTGCAAGTGATCTTCATCAGCATTGATCCTGAACGCGACACCGCGGAATTGATGCGCGCCTATACGCAAAATTTTGACCCTAGTTTCCTTGGCCTGCGCGGCAGCGATGAACAGACAAAACAAGTTGCCGAGGAGTTTAAAGTCTTCTATGCTAAGGTCACCACAGGCAGTAGCTACACCATGGATCATTCCACACTGAGCTATCTATTCGACACCAAAGGCAAAATCAGACTAGCCATGCGACATGAACACAGTGCAGATCAATTCGCTGACGATATTCGACTTTTGATGAAACAAGCATCTTGAGTTCTTTTTACCAGTTTTGTAGTCGATTTATTTTTATGTAGTCACTAGCATCATTACCACCATTGCCACAAAAAGGAAAAACCATGAAACGATACATTTCCCCACTTTTTGCCGCGCTCAGCTTCAGTCTGTGCGCAACCGCCTTCGCTCAAGTCACCGTCAAAGACCCGTGGGTACGCACCACAGTGCCACAACAAAAAGCCACAGGCGCTTTCATGCAGCTAACTGCAACGCAAGATATGAAAATCATTTCCGCAAGCTCACCAGCAGCCAAGAACGTCGAGATTCACACCATGGAAATGGATAAAGACGTCATGAAAATGCGTCAAATCATGAGTCTCGACTTACCCGCAGGTAAAGCAGTTGAACTCAAACCAGGCAGTTATCACGTCATGTTGCTAGGATTAACGGCACAGGTCAAAGAAGGCGATGTTATTCCATTGAGTTTAGTCATTGAAGGCAAAGATAAAAAGACGCAAACGATAGAAGTGAAAGCCGTTGGCAAGGCGATGGCTGCTACTGCGCACAAAATGTAATTCACTGATCAGTTCGCGAATTATTGCATTCGTCGCCGAGTGCAACGAATAGCCACTCGTGGCACTGGAAGCAATGGAAAAGTGGATCGAAAATCACGATGCGGAGCTTGAAGCTACCAAGCTACCGCAAAGTGACGCCTAACTCTTAACTCAAAGGGAGCGCCAACCTTGAAAAAAGCCGGATTTCTCCGGCTAAAATTTCTCAAATTTCCAATGACAATCTTTACTGTTTGCCTTAAAAAGATTGCTGCCAATTCGAGACTAACGGCGATTCAAATCTTCAATCGCATCAATAATCATGCTAGTACCTATAGCCATCAATAAAATGTCACTTGCCACGCGGACGTATTTATGTCCTGCTGGAGGCGCGCCTATCACGGTGATTATCCGCTGAGGGACTTCCTCATAAATCACGTCTCTTGGTAATGCCTGCCCACGCTTCCACTTCTTCGCCTGACCTGGTGGCAGGCATCCATTCTTTTTCTTGGCTAGACCCGGAGGGCAACCCTTCTCGCGAAATTCATTGGAGTAATAATCAACAAAGACGGTTCTTTGTTGCACGGTGAAATAATTGCGCGATACTTCATACTCATTTCTGTCGCCTTTGCCATCGCGCCCATCTCTATCATCACGGTCGCGTTTATCATTTTTATCATTTTTATCATGCTTATCATGGCCTTTCCCTTTGCCATGTTGTTCCGATTTGCCTTGATCGGACCCAGCCCAAGCCGCTTTATCCGCAAAGGCTGGCGCTGACATCAAACTAGCACTGACTAGCAACAACAATGTCTTATGCAGTGTAGATAACTTTTTCATACGCATCCTCTTGAATCAAAATGCCATCATAGGCTGATCGAACTTGAACGTCCAGCGGTCATTGCTAGTGCCGCAACTTAGCTGAAATATCATCAATGTAAGATTTGCGATGAGCACGGTCGCCCTACATTAAGAGATGTTTTTAACAATCGCTGTAGGATCATGCTTGAAGCTTGATTTGTTTGAAAAAATGATGAATTTGGGTTATGTCCAATGCAAATCATAGTAAATGGAAATCGAACCAACAATGATTATTCATCGAGATTTATTCGATCAAGCACAAATTTCACATGTAAAAAAATTACATTTACACGTAATTTCTCCTGACGTAGTGTCATTACGATCACCTAATAAGATGACATCATGAATCCAATTGTAAGTTCAAGCGAAAACAGATTAAGCAATTAGTCGAATTGGTGGATTTAATCTTACTACTGACATTCTGGCCTGGCGAACAGACGCCACCTTGAGTCGATTTCCTTGCTGAACTGATCCATCGTACTCAACAAGTTTAAAGGTATTAACCAAACCACTTAACTGCTCGGCCTGATCTTCTAACGCCGCCGCCGCAGCAGCAGCCTCTTCGACTAGGGCGGCATTTTGTTGGGTCACATTATCCATACTCGAAATTGCCACATTAATCTGATCTATACCAGAAGACTGCTCGTTGCTGGCATGGCTAATATCATTAATGATGTCAGAGACACGTTGAACGCTATTCACCACTTCATGCATGGTGACGCCCGCCTCATCAACCAGCCTCGCGCCTAAATTGACTTGTTGTACTGAGTGATCAATCAATGATTTGATTTCCTTTGCGGCACTTGCAGATCGCTGCGCGAGATTTCTGACTTCGGACGCGACCACTGCAAATCCACGTCCCTGCTCACCTGCTCGCGCGGCTTCAACCGCTGCATTCAGCGCGAGAATATTGGTCTGGAACGCAATGCTATCAATGACAGAAATAATATCGACGATGCGTTTTGACGAAGCATTAATAGAACCCATAGTCGATACCACTTCTGCCACGACGCTACCGCCTTTGACGGCGACTTCGGAAGCAGAGCTCGCTAATTGACTGGCCTGACGTGCATTGTCCGCATTTTGTCTTACGTTGCTGGTTAACTCTTCTAAGGAAGCCGCGGTCTCTTCCAGCGAGCTGGCTTGTTCTTCAGTGCGCGATGACAGATCCATGTTACCTGTCGCAATCTGGCTAGAAGAAGTCGCAATGGTGTCGGTGGCACCGCGTACCTGACTGACGACGTTGGCGAGATTGCTGTTCATTTCCTTCATGTTATAGAGCAGACTTGATTGATCATCGCTCTTTAAGGCAATCTCCTGCGTTAAATCACCTTGCGCTATCGCTTGCGCAATCCGCGCCACATCGATAGGTTCTCCGCCCAGTTGACGACTGATGTAACGCACCGTCATCCAGCCAAATGCAATAGCACCCGTCAAACCCAAAACAGTCACGATAATCGCCGTCAATCGGATTAACTCGAAGCGCGCAATGGCGGCATCAAATTCTTCCTTAGCGACATCCATCTGTAGTTGCAATAATGCGTCACCTTTCTCTTTCACAAGCGACATGAGAGGACTGACTTTTTCTAGCATAAGTGATTGGGCTTTAGCAAAATCTCCACCCTGCAGCGCCGTGATACTCGGACGCAGGCCTTCCTTTAGATAAAGCGTCCTACGCGCCGCAAAGTCATTTGCCAATATCGCCTCCTCGGGCGTCAAATAGGTCGCCATATAAGCATCCCAAATTTTATTGACGTTGGCTATATTCGACTCTAAGTGCTGCACGGCACGTTGCACAGATTCTGGATTTTGGTCCAGCAACGCCATCGCTATTTCCAATCGATTGCTGACGACTAAGGTTTGAATCTTGCCAATATCAACTGCAGGAACGGTTCTATCGGCGTAAATAGTAAGAATAGCGTCATTCGACTTCACCAAGCCGTATAGACCTATGCCACTGACGATAAAACTGACGATCGCCAAGCTGCTAATCAAGATAATCAAGCGCGTTGCTATTTTCATACTTTCGTCCTTTACTTGGAAGTGAATGCCGTGAAGCGTGTCATTGCGTTATTTCGTTCTCCCGAACTATTTAACAATAATGAAAAAGCTCAACAAGAATGACATTTCGAATAAATAAAAATTTACAAAAAAAATATTAAAAAATATTCCAGCAAGCTACCGCTTTATTTGATCCGGTACTTCTAAAACTTTGGTAACGACTCTGGCTTAAATTTAGCGATTTTTCTTATGCATAGCTATCGCTTGAAGTAAAGAATGTGCGCTACATCAATTTACACATAAAAATACTATGTATATTCATAAGCAAATTTCACGCCTGAACTTTATCCATCTTTGATTTGGTCGAACAATAGCGATCACTAGCCATTACTTGTCATTCGCCCAATAACAAATCTCTATGACCAGACCCTCACAAAATATCGATCAAACCTTGTTTTAGAATGGCCACGCGCTGCTCCCCCATTGCGGCTGCTGCTACCTATAACTGCGCGCGCTGACTGAATATGGGCATGTTTCACTACCACTTTCGTAGCAAAAATATTTTTCTGGCGATCTTGATTGAAAAATTCGAAGGTAGGTAGGTGCTGAGCGTAGCGAAGCCCAACAACGTGTTTCAGTTACGTTACGTACCCTGTGCTCGGCTTTGTAGCCCAACCTACGAATCTAGAAACAAACGTAGCTTGGTGCTGAGTATAGCGATGCCCAACAAGAATATTTTTTGCGCAACTCATAATGCGCTTGCAAGCCCAGCCAACGAAACGATGAATTGAGAATTGCTCTCATGATGAGGCAACTGACTTATACAGGAATCTGATAAGCATCTTCCAGGAACAATTTAAGACAAGCGTCGACTACAACAGCGTCATAAAAAATTCCTCGATTCTTTCGAATCTCCTCAAGTGCGGCATCAACACCTAAGCCCGGGCGATACGGGCGATGCGAAGTCATGGATTCAACAACGTCCGCAACCGCAATAATGCGAGCCTCTAGCAAAATTTGATCGCCCAATAGGCCGCGTGGATAGCCACTGCCGTCCATACGCTCATGGTGCTGGTACGCCACCTGAGCAATCGGCCATGGAAACTCGATATTCTTTAAGATGTTGTAGCCCGTCTGCGCATGCTCTTTCACCAGCGCCATTTCAATATTGCTTAAGTGAGATGGTTTGGAAAGAATTTCAGCTGGTACGCTAATTTTTCCAACATCATGCACCATACCAGCGAGGCGTAAACCTTGGACGACACTAGCTGGCAGCCCCATTGCTAGACCAATATCACCAGCAATTATTCCAACACGTTTTTCATGTCCTGCAGTGTAGGGATCACGTTGCTCAACCATCAGAGACACTGCCTCCAAAGTTCCCTCCGTCGCATGTTCCAACAACGAGATGTAATGCGCAATCTCGGACTGGCTACGCACACGTTCACTAATATCTTGCGCCATCCCCAAGCTTGCAGGTACGCCATCAAATTCAACGCTCACTTCTTGCAGACCGAGCTCGATCAAACTGCCATCTTTGCGCTTTCCCCGTAAAGTGTAGTTTCCCGTTCTCCCATCACTGGCCAATGTTTCATGAGCACGTTCAGCAATATTGAGGTCTTCGCGCGCTATGATTGCATTCAGAAAGACGCCGACCAGTTCCGCTTTTTGATAACCGAGAATTTCCTCAAACCGTGGATTCGCATAGCTAATTTGTCCCAAATGACTCAAATAAATACCTATCGGGGACAATTCAATCAGCATACGGAAACGATGCTCATTCTTTGTCACTTCGTTCATCAAGGTATTGCCGAGTTCGCGTGCCTGCAACAGATCAATTCCGTGTGTTAACTCGGCTGCCATTTCTTCTAGCAACCTCACCTCGTCATCATCAAAGCTAGCGCCGTCACTTGCGTAAATACTCAAGGCACCAAAATTTACGTCATTGACGATCAGCGGCAAGGCAATTGAGGCATTGAAACCATTGTTCAAAGCTGTTTGACGCCAACGATTAAAGCGCGGATCCGTTTGTATGTTGCGCGCGATCACCGTCTGACCTGTGCGAATTGCACTACCTGTTGGACCGCGTCCCGCTTCATTATCAGCCCAGGTAATATTGAGATTTGAAATATAATTTCTATTGTCGCCCGCACTCGCCAGCGCACGGACTTTTCTCTCATCGTCAAATTCTGAAGCACCTATCCATGCCATTCGATATCCGGTACGCTCAATGAGTACGGTACAAAGTTCCGCTAATAGCGTGTTTAGGTTTTTTGCATTTGAAATGACATTGGTAGAAGCACGTAAAGCTTCTAATGCGCGGGTACGGTGCTGTAGCGACAGTTCCAATGTTTTACGCTCGCTGATATTACGAATAAAGCACTGGCGGTAGACCTTACCATCCACCATCAGAGTATTCGAACTGATCTCTACAGAAAAATAATTGCCCTCACTATCTTGATGTTTCGCTTCGATGAGTGAACTACTGCTGCTGATCGCATCTAGCCATACTTTGGTCTGCAACACTTGCTCAGCTTGGCAAAATAGATCACTCATATTTAGCCTTTGCAACGTTGAAGCGGCATACCCATACATGGCCAATGC
>CAUPKC010000011.1:0-97541 GCA_963511665.1 uncultured Undibacterium sp. | reverse complement strand
TAAAACGATTGATAGCAAAACTAAAATCTAACAAGCGATTAAGCAATAAAGCTTAACCTACTCCACAGTAGGCTAATAAATTTATGGAAGAATTGAAGAACTCAAAATACGCGACTGCACGTTCTTCATCCATGATGCGGAACAGATTGTGGAACAGGTAAATCGCATAGATATTACCCATGCAAAATCCTATCCACGCCAATCGTTGGCGCGTCACACCGCTACTGACCCGCCATGAAATTAGCAAAGCACCTAGAGACAAAACCACAGAAGCAATCGCCAGGCAGCGACGCATTATCCGCAAATTTACCCATTCACGAACTTCCCAGGGCAACATACCCAGCTTCAAAAAGATGTGATACACGGTATAACTGGCAAATATACCGGCATACACATAAAACCCGTAACGTACCCAGGACAAACGCCAATGTGGTCGGTCTTCAGGAAAAATCAGGCAAAAATAGGTAAAAAACACATATCCGACAAAGAGCTCTATCGGAAACAGATAAACGCTTAGAAAATCTTGTAGCTCACCACCGGGTAAATAGGGAATAAAGGTATCAGGGATAATCACCAGCATCGCGATTGCTAGGATACGCATCGCGCTGCTCGCCAAATGACGCCAAGAAATTATGGCTATAATCAACAAGGCTATATAGGTAGTCGCAAACTGCACCAAGGTAATTGCCTGCCAGACTGTGGCATGGGCAAGATTTTTTAAAACAGGCTGAACCGACACCGCTTCAAAAACATTTTTATTTGATGATCCGCGGTACAGTCGCAATGCCACACGGTCTTCCCGTGCCAACAGACGCCCGTCGTCGCCAGGATTTTCGAAGATGACATAATCACCGACTTTAGCGCCAATAGCCGCCAAAGGTGAAGTAGGGATAATTTTTTCGATTGGCAGTCGATAACTTTGATCTGGCGCGCCAAACACCACACCTAACTCTGCCGCAACCTGCGGGGCTGCGGCGCGCTCCCAATGTGTGGTTGCCCAAATATTCAGCACGCCGAATATTAAGACCAAGCTAAACATCAAGGCCTTAAATTGGGTATTGCTGAGTATTGTTGACTTCATGTTTGCTTTTTACTTTAAAAATCGAGATGGGTTTTAGCCGCAGATGACATTGAGCAATTAAGGTAACAAGGTGACAATGAGGCACAAATGGACACGCTTTTACAAAAAATAATACTGTCTCTTTATTTTGAGAAACTCAATTCTAAATGTGAAGCGCATATTTCTAGGTGTTTTTGCAGAAATATTGCATTAAATCACTGAGATTGTGGTGCAACTGGTATTTGTACAATGTGATTTGGCGAGCTAAACACCCGTAATGTAGCAAGAGTAGTCCCCCCGATTCAGTGATCAACGAAGATTGATAGCAATTACATATTAGGCGGTAGTTGTAAGGCGACCAAAAGCATGCATTAAGCGAAGCTGAGCAAAGGCTTAAATATCTATAAAGATCGCGGCCAATTCAGCCTATTTCTTGAAAGCGATCACATGCTCGCATTCAAGTTCTATGCCAATGGCTTCGCCAATTGAATGATTATGATGACTGGGCACGAGGGATAAAACCCGATTCCCCGATGGCAATGCCAAGGTATAGAGAAAATGCGCACCGCGAAACACCTTGGCGACAACCTCGGCTTTGAGCGGACTGCTATCAACATGCACGATATCATCAGGACGAATCAAGACTTCCATTGGACAACCTAAGCAGCAGTCGATGGACTTGATACGGCACATTTCGCCTAGTTCAAATTCAATACAATTGGCGCCCGTCAATCTGGCCGGCAATAAAACGCCCTCACCAATGAAATTAGCCACAAATCGATCTACCGGCTCATGATACAGATCGTAAGGCGATGCCCATTGGCGTAGTGCGCCCTCAGTCATAACGCCAACCCGATCGGCTACCGCGAACGCTTCTCGCTGATCGTGCGTGACTAAAATGGCAGTGGTGCCGCGCTCTTTTAAAATGCTGCGCACTTCTTGGCCCAAGCGTTCGCGCAATTCGACGTCGAGATTAGAAAAGGGTTCATCCAATAGTAAGAGCCGTGGCTGTGGCGCTAGAGCACGCGCCAATGCGACCCTTTGTTGCTGGCCGCCGGATAACTCATGCGGATAACGCGATGCAACCTGACCAAGTCCAACCAGATCGAGTAGCTCTGCGCTTGCGCGACTGTCTTTGGCTTTCAGGCCAAACGCGATATTCTCTGCCACAGTTAAATGGGGGAACAAAGCATAATCTTGAAACACCATACCAACTTGGCGCTCTTGCACTGGTACTTGTTTTTGCACTGAGCCAACGAGACGATCTGCAAGCTCAATGGTGCCAGCCGAGATCGCTTCAAACCCCGCGATCGCCCGCAACACGGTGGTCTTGCCGCATCCTGATGCGCCTAGCAAACAACCGATCTCACCCTCTTCCAATGCAAACGATAAATGTTCGACGACTTTGCGTCCCGAATAGGAAACGGCTAGTCCATCGACCTTGAGTAAAGGATTCGTCACTAAAGAGCTCATGATTTATTTTCCGACTTTTTTACCAACATAATCACGGGAAGAATGCCTGCAAGCACAATCAGCATACTGGGCAAAGCCGCTTTTTGCCACATACCTTCGGATGTCATTTCAAACACACGCACCGCGAGAGTATCCCAACCAAAAGGCCGCGTCATCAGCGTGATCGGCATTTCTTTCATAACGTCAACAAAGACCATCAAAATCGCTGTCAATACACCACCGCGCATCAGTGGAATATGTATGCGTCGCAGCAAACCACGTTCACTCACACCGAGCGTGCGCGCTGCATCTTCTTGGTTACAACTGATTCTCTGCATCGCGCCATCCAGTGGCTGAAAGCCAACCGCCATAAACCGCGCCGCAAGTGCTAACAACATCACGGCGACTGAGCCTTTCAGAATTTGCAAAGTATCCCATCCAAGTGCCTGCGCGAGCGGTAACAATTGGTTGTCGATCCAAGCAATCGGAATAAAGACGCCGACCGCTAATACCGTACCTGGCACGGCATAACCAACGGTGGCAAAACGCACCAAGACCGAGGTGATCTTTGATGGATAGCGACGTTGAATAAACACGATAAGCAAAGCCAAACCCGTGACCAGTACGCCCGCCAACAAGGAGATGCCGATCGAACGCCCAATAAAGCCGAGGTAGCGAGCATCAAAATCTTCCTGCCACACTTGCGCAGTCCAGCGCACTAACTGCAGCATCGGGATCACGAAACTGATGGCGAGTACCGCAGCACAGGCGAGGCTTGCACACCATCCTTGTGCCCGACTCAAAACGATACGCTCTGCCGCAACAATGCGACCATGATAACGGCGGTCACCGCGCGCCCAGCGTTCCATCGCGAGTATCAGCACAACAAGCAAGACTAATAGAGACGCCAGTTGTGACGCCGCTGGCAGATTAAATAAAGAGAACCATGATTTATAAATCGCGGTCGTAAAGGTATCAAAATTAAAAATCGATACCGTACCGAAATCCGCCAGCGTTTCCATCAGGGCCAGGGTCAAGCCACCAATTAACCAAGGTCGTGCCATTGGCAGTGCCACTTTCCAAAACGCACGAGGACGCGACATGCCCAACATCTGCGCCGCTTCGAGCGCACGCTTACCCTGCGTCAAAAAGGCATTGCGGGCTAACAAATAGACATAAGGATAAAACGCCAAGGACATAACGAAGATCACACCACCCGTGCTGCGAATACGTGGAAACCATGCAGACGATCCGGTCAATTCACGCAAATAGCTTTGTAGAGGGCCGGTAAAATCGAGTAGATCGACCATCACAAAAGCCAATACATAAGCCGGCATTGCCAATGGCAACATCAAAGCCCAGGCAAAAAAACCTCGTCCAGGAAATTGGCAAACAGCCGTTAGCCATGCCAGCGGTACGCCGAGCAGTAACACCCCTACCCCAACTCCCGCTAACAATATCGCCGTGTTTTTAAACACCGATGGCAACACAAATTCAATCAGGTGTTGCCAGACTTCGGTTTGTGGCTGAAAGAAAGCAGATAAGACGACTAGCAAAGGCGTAATCGTAAGAAGAGCAATCGGTAACAGGAGGAGTGCACCACGTGCAGAAAAAAACCGCATAGACTTCCAAAAAGGGAAATGGGCAGGCTCAATTGATGAGCTGCCCAATCATATTCACTGATGTTGCCAAGCTTGACCCATGTTCACCAAAGTGGTCATATACATGACCCTACTCACAGCAAACTGCGTTGTCGCTTGCTTCTTATTTGTATCCAGCACGATCCATCAGTTTGACCGCTTGCGCTTGTAACTCGCCTGCTTTACTCATATTAATGAGATTAGATTTAAACGGACCCCAAGACGCAACCAGTTGGTCAGGCTTGACCGTTGGGTTGACGGGAAACTCAATATCTTTATCCGCGTAGATATTTTGCGCTTTGCTAGACGACAACCACTCCATCAATTTGATTGCGCCAGCTTCATTTTTGGCATGGTGCGTCAAACCCGCACCAGAGATGTTCACATGCACACCTTCGGCATTTTGGTTAGCCCAAAACAGCTTGGTTTTAAATTGTGGATTTTTATCGACGATACGACCATAGTAATAGGTATTTGCGATACCAACACCACATTGTCCTGCCGCAATCGCTTCGAGTAATTTGGTGTCGTCTGGGAACACATCGGTCGCCAAATTGGCAATCCAGCCCCGGACAATTTTTTCTGTTTTGGCTTCACCATATTGGGCGATCATCATCGCTACCAAAGATTGGTTGTAAACCTTTTTACTTGTGCGCAAGCACAATTTGCCTTTCCACTTCGGATCGGCTAAGTCTTCATAGGTGGAGAGCTGTTCAGTTTTCACCAAATCTGGGTTAAAAAACATGGTGCGTGCGCGGACTGACAGCCCATACCAGAGTCCTTTGTCGTCACGTAAATGGCTAGGAACATTCTTGTTCAAGATCTCAGATTTAACTTGTTTGAGTAAGCCGACATTCGCGGCTTGCCAAAGATTGCCCGCATCCACCGTAATCAACAAATCGGCAGCGGTGTTACTACCCTCAGCTTGCAGACGCGCCATCAGCGGTCCTTCTTTGTCAGTCAAGACTTTGACTTCCACCCCAGTTTCTTTGGTGTAAGCGTCAAACAGAGGTTTGATTAACTGCTCATTACGCGCACTGTACACAGTGACAGACTGCGTTGGTGTTTGTGCCTGCGCCGCACCAACAAGGGATAAACACGCCAAAGCGGTCAAGGTTAGATGTTTCATCTTGAGGAGATCCAATGAGAAAAAAACGATATCCACACTTTATCACGAATAATAATCATTCTCAATAACAATCAAGACTGATCGTGCTGAAAAATTAGACGATTACGAGTCAAAAGCAAGCCTGACTCGATATGGATGCAGTCAGTGCATTTCCTTGCACCGACTACATCCAAAGAACCTATTTTTACAACTGACTCAACATTAAACGCTTGCAGGAAAACTATAACTAGAGCCAATGCCGAGCGGAATACCAAGCGCCCAGAAACATAGCAAAAATGCCGTCCAAAGTACCAAGAAAGAAATCGAGAACGGCAGCATTAAAGCAATCAAAGTACCTATCCCAGTCGATTTCACGTACTTCTGACAAAACACCACGATCAACGGGAAATACGGCATCAAGGGCGTAATGATATTGGTCGAAGAGTCGCCAACGCGATACGCGGCTTGAGTTAAATCTGGCGAAACACCCAACTCCATCAACATTGGCACCATTATTGCGCCAATTAACGCCCACTTGGCAGAGGCTGAACCAACCAATAAATTCACCAAACTAGTCAAGATCACGATCCCCACCAAAGTGACACCCAAGGGCAACGCCAACTCTTTCAAAGCACCCGCACCTTTAATTGCGAGCAAGGCACCGAGGTTAGACTGGCCAAAAGCGTAGATGAATTGCGCGCAGAAAAACGCCATCACAATGTAATAGCCCATACCGCTCATCGCTTTACTCATCCCCTGAATCACATCGCGATGATTTTTGACCGTGCCAGCCGCATAGCCATATACCACGCCAGGAATCAAGAAGAATACCAAAATCAAAGACACAATCGATTGCATCAATGGTGCTGAGGAATGCGTCAAACTCGCATCAGTACCACGCCAAGCCGACGTCGCTGGATAGGCAGAAATAAATAATATTCCTACACTCACCAACATGGCCAATACCGCAAAGCGCAAACCGCGTCGCTCTGCTGGCTTTAATGGATCTAAAGTCGGCAAGCCAGCAGGATCACCATCAATCGCCGTATTTTTCAAGCGTGGCTCGATCACTTTATCGGTTAAGAACCAACCAATAAAGATAATCAAAATCGCGGAAGCTGATGTGAAGTAAAAATTATTTAAAGGATTGACAATCAAATCTGCTGCGGCCGGATTAGACGAGAGTCGCGCCGAGGCTTGCGTTAATCCCGCCAACAAGGGATCGAGACTACTCGGAATAAAGAATGAAGCTGAGAATCCGCCAGAAACACCCGCAAAAGCAGCCGCGATACCTGCCAGCGGATGCCGTCCAGCAGCATAAAAAATCACCGCACCCAAGGGGATCACCAAGACATAGCCAGCATCGACGGCGACGTGGCTTAAAATACCGACGGCAACCAGCACTGGGGTCAATAACATTTTAGGTGTCACTGCCAAAATCGAACGAAGACCCGCATTAATAAAGCCTGTATGTTCCGCCACACCAAGCCCAAGCATCGCGACTAACACCACGCCTAAAGGTGGAAAGCTGACAAAGGTACTCACCAACTTCGCCATAAACGCAGTAAATGCGCCGCCGTCTAATAGGTTATTAATTTGAATTGGCTTGCCATTACGGGGATCGATCTCATTGAAACTCACGCCAGACAAAGCCCAGGAAATGCCCCAAACGGCGAACATAAACAAGGCAAATAAAATGGCTGGGTCGGGTAATTTATTACCGACACGTTCAATCGCATTTAGACTTCGGTTAAACCAGCTTTGCCCAACAGGCGCTGCTGTAGTTGTCGTTGCGTCCGTCATAATTTTCCTTTTTTTAATGTCTCTAATTGAAATAAATGATCCAAGCTCCGTCTAGATAGAAAAAATTACACTGCAGCTCTATCTGTCGCGCCGACAATTTAACAGATTTTTCTATAGTAGTTGTTTTGCACCGATATCAATAACAAAACGATTAGGAAAACGACTGTAAATTCACCTAACGCTACTAACCCATTGCACTGGTGTCGAGCAGAGCTGCGATGCTGCGTTGAGATGTCTCCTAAGTATCTCGCCCTACCATAAAAAAGGAGATGGTAAAGTGCATCAAGAATGATATCTATTCCTTGTAATTGCAAAAAGCTTATACTCATTCTTCCAATATCAATTGACTCATTCATCAGAACCAATTCAGGTAAGATTTCATATTCGATCTTCACCTACAAAAACGGAGAAATTTATTCATGCTGATTAATTGCGTCGCCTACCAAGAAGGCAAAAAACTCGCCGACATCTTGGTAGAAGATATCAGTGAATATGTCAAACGCAGCGATTGCTTTGTCTGGGTTGCATTAAAGGATGCTGAACCTGAAGAACTCACGCAGATGCAAGACGAATTTGGCCTGCATGAGTTGGCATTAGAAGACGCGATGAAAGGTCATCAACGTCCTAAAATCGAAGAATACGGCAATTCCTTGTTTGCGGTGATGCAGACCGTCGAACTCATTGATGGTGAATTATCCTTAGGTGAAGTTGATGTCTTTGTTGGAGAAAATTATGTACTCTCAACTCGTAGCCGCAGCCAGCAGGGATTTCTCGGTGTGCGAGCACGTTGTGAGCGTGAGCCGCATCATTTGATGAAGGGTTCGGCCTTTGTTCTGTATGCCTTAATGGATGCTGTGGTGGATCGCTATTTCCCAGTGATCGATGCGTTGGAATCAGAGTTGGAAACCATAGAGGAGCACATCTTCACTAAAGGCTCCCAACGTTTAAACATCGAACGATTGTATCAACTTAAACGCAAAATCATGACACTCAAACATGCAGTGGCGCCCTTGCTAGAAGCGGTCGGCAAACTTGATGGTGGACGAGTTCCCCCTATCTGCGTCGGTACTCAGGAATATTTCAGAGATGTACATGACCACCTATATCGTATTAATACCTCCATAGAATCCATACGTGACACCATCAGCACCGCTATTCAAGTCAGTCTTTCACTGGTGAATATTGATGAAAGCGAAGTCAATAAACGACTCGCTGCGTGGGCCGCGATCTTTGCAGTAGCAACCGCTTTCGCCGGGATATGGGGAATGAATTTTGAGCATATGCCGGAGTTAAAATGGGAATACGGTTACCCAGTAGCACTCGGCGCCATGGTCAGCGTTTGTTCTTACCTGTACTATCGTTTTAAGAAATCGGGTTGGCTATAAATGTTTTTGAACAACCCATCACGCTCTGCCACACATAGGTAATTACCTATGTGTGGCAAACCGTTCAGCACTTCAAGCGATATAGGCAAAGCATAAGCAACTTAAAAACTCTTACTCAACATTGCCACAACCGAAGTTTTACCCAAAAATTTTCCATTCGCTGGTGAGGCATAAGCAATCTCACCGGCGTTGGTACCGATCACCGCTAAAGAAGCATTGAGAATACCGAAATCTTTGGTGACACCAATTTTCCAATCAGTATACGCGTAGGCACTATTGTTTTTCACTTGCTGATGACCAGCGTGTAAATTCAACACCAAGCCACTGTCTATTTCAATATTCGCACCGATATCAAGGTAGCCACTATTTTTGCTATTCGCAAAACCAAACAGATTCGTGGTGGAGTGAGAATACTTCACGTACGCTGGACCATAGCCCAATTGTCCGTATACTTCTGTCGTATTCGCGCTGACCGCTAATCCATTCGATGGATATACATAGGTCAAGACACCGACGTCATAACTGATATCGCTAGTCAACGAGCCGCGTTTACCCGCATACAAATCCACTTCAACACTACCACCACCGCCAGCGTCTTTGGTCCATTTAATGGTGGACGCCCATGCTCCAGCATACAAGCCAGAGGGATTATTCACATAATCTGCGCCGCCTTGCAAAGCCGGTTTCAAACGCGTTTGGGAGATCCCGCGATAACGATAATCTGTCGCTAAAGCCGCGTTGAAGCTAACTTCGTGTTCTGGCTTCACTGTTGGTGCGGCGTCTTGTGCTTGCGCAGCTTGACTGCCAAACAAAGTCGCGATTGCAGCTACTAATAATACTTTCTTCATCTTACTTCCTTTCAAATTGACGACTATGTGTTTCTGGTAGTTGCTCTTGTTAAATCAGGATTCGATAAGGTCATCACAATTTCAATCAAAAATTTATGCATGTGAAAACTCTATTCGCAGAACAAGTCGCCGTCAATGATCATTATTTTATTCAAGCTTATTGTCAACTGTGTGACTTTCGTGGGGGGCGCACTAAGCGATATTACACGACGGTTTCGCTAGACAGATCGATGTCTAAAGGTTACCTTAAAAAACGCTATAGTCCTTCGGCAAGGATCGTTTTCACCATGCGACGCGCCCTCAGGTTTCCTTGAATACTTGTAGTTTGGCCACCACCCTTGCAGTGCTGTTGACTAATATTCCTAGTCCGAATTGGATTTTGTTAGTCGGTGTGCTGTTGACCGTACTCGGTTTCGGCAGCTCCTCGGCGATGGCAGGTGCCTATGGTATTGCTGTGACCATGTTGATCACGAGCTTTTTACCTTATTCGCGGTGCGACAGGGCTCTTCATAACTTTAGATGCCTTATTGGTGGTGTCATGTTCATTCAAAATCGTAAATGGTGGCTGGTTCCCTCTCGTTTTAGGCGCACCTATTTTCACCATAATGGCAACCTGGCGTCGTGGTCGAGAATGATTGATTAAGCACATACAACAAGACGATCCAGAACTCTTACCCTTCATCAAAGCGCTGTCAGCAGACGACATGCATCGCGCCGCACGCACGGCGATTTATGCGGTCGCCAATCCAGACACGGTGCCACAAGCCTTGATGCATAACTTGAAGCACAATCAAGTGCTGCATGAACGCAATCTGATTTTAACCGTCGTGTTCCACGATGTACCATGGATTGCGGAAAATGAACGAGTACAAGTCGAGCCGCTAGTACCAGGTTTTTGGAAAGTGAAAGTGAATTACGGCTTTAAGAACGAGCCCGATTTGCCAAAAGCCTTAGAGCGCTGTGAACAACACGGCTTACCTATCAACTTATTTGAAACTTCATATTTCTTAAGCCGCGAAATCGTGGTGCCAACCAAAGGCACAGGCATGGCGCATTGGCGGGAGCTGTTGTTCGCATTGATGTCACGCAACTCTCGCAGCGTCGCGGACTTTTTTCACTTGCCGAATAATTGTGTGATTGAGCTGGGGACTCGGGTACAAATCTAATCAGCGCAAAAAATCACGAGCACCCTGGCAAAGCCAGGTGCTCGTTTTTTTATTGGCCGTAACCCAAATCTTGAATTTGCTTTAAACGCCCATCCTCAAATGTCAGCAACTGCATAAAGCGTTGCGAACCAAAGTTATAGACCCACTCTTCAATTTGAATTTCAATGTCGCGCTCCTGTACAACAGAAATGCGATTACCTTGCATGGTCACTGGTGGCGGGACTTGATTGCCGATCGATTGATGTACACCTATTCGACGTCGCTCCATCCGTTGATCCCGCGTCGCCGGGTTACCGCATTTCTTCATCACTTCCATTTTATGCATACCCACATCGATCACATAGGAGTTACAACGGAAGCCTAGCGCTTGTGCCGTACTTGGCATGCCAAAAAAGCCCATACTTAGCGTGCAAACAAAAGCATATAAATATTTTTTCATAAGGAAGGTATCAAAAATAAGAAAGGCTCGACACAAGCAGAATCGCACAGGGAGAGCGTTTCAACGGTATGAGGATTGATATGGTTGACCTCTACTATCTCTTGAAATGAGCAAGCAAGTCGATTCTTCAAACAAGCAGACTGAATCATCACACTATCTGGTTCAAAAATAGCTGACGAAGTTAATTACCTATACTTCGCAGTTCATAAAATTTCAAATAGTAATGTACTTAAATGTCTCCATAGGACTTAGGCACAATTGCGGTGGCTCGGCGTAGAGCCGAAGACTGTAGATTTGCACGACGAAGCGCGAACACAATAACGCTAGCGGCTGCTTTGCGTAAATCCTAACATTGTCATCATCGAGGTTCTCAAGCATCTCTAGAAATGCAGATTCAGAAATAGGCGCAGCCAATACGCAATCAGAAGATAAGGTAGCAATCCCAGTAAATTTTCCTTTGCCTCAAAGTTAGGCAAAGTGTCCGAAACCTATTCAATTTCGTTTCCTTAGAAGCTGCACTTAAAGTGAAAGTCAAAGAGCTTCAAATACAAAAATAGTTGAAAAAAAATTATCCTCGATTTCTACCTTTAACAAGGGAATGCTACTCAATACAGTGCCATGCTTGTTGAGCCAAATATCGGTATTTCCGATACTTAAATACAACACATCATTCAGACTTGATTTTAGACAAGGCAAATAGTGCACAATCATTGTAAAAGTTCATGTTAGTTCACTTTTAACAGCAGCCAACGGAGTCAGTGCCTATGAACGACATCCAAGCAATCTCAGATCTGAGTAAGTCGGTCGCGATTAATCAAGGCTTGAAACAAGTGGTCGATATCTCCCATCAAATTAATCTGGTCGCGATGAATGCGATTTTGGTAGCGAAGCGCGCTGGCGCTCAGTCCGCGGGCTTTAAAGTGGTCGCCATGGAGCTCAGAATATTTAGTCAAAAAATGGAAGAGAGCATGGACAAACTGAGTTTGATGATCTTTCAACTCGTTCGCCGTATCGCCGACTTACGTAAGTTAGAAAAAAACCTGCGCTCAATTACGACCACCATGCAAAAAAATGCCAATGGCGCGCATCAGTTTGAGTCTGCCTACACGCACAAACAAAGTGCCTACCAAGAATTAAAAGATGCTACTGACCATGAATGGCAAACCTTAGAAAATGAAATTCGTCGCTCGTTGAATCTGTGTAGCTCTGGCGCCATGCTGTCACATAATGCACGCATCGAAGCAGCCTATGGCGGCAGCATGCTAGCGGATATGCAGCAAGTAGCAGGACGGATTGAAGAAATTATGAATCAAGCGATTTTTCATCTGAAACAATTAACCAAATCAACCAGATCCTCATGAAAAAATATCAAACCATTTTCGAACAAGGTGATCATCAATGGGCTGTCATTACGCGCGATCCCGAAAAGCCTGACTACCTCATCGACACCAACGAATATTTGGTAATTCAAGGTGATAAAGCTATCTTGACTGATCCAGGTGGGATGGAGATTTTTCCAGAGGTTTTTTCTGCGATCAATACCGAATTCGATGCGCGGAATATCCAAGCATTGTTCTCCTCACATCAAGATCCTGACGTCATTTCATCGCTCGCTTTATGGTTAGATTTTAATCCTAACTTGCAGTGTTATCTGAGTTGGCTATGGAGCTCGTTTATCCCCCATTTTGGCGGCAATGCGACGACCTTTATGGCGATACCAGATGAGGGCTTAGATATTCAATTAGGACGTCTGCGTTTGCGGGCGGTACCAGCGCATTACTTGCATTCGTCTGGCAATTTCAATTTGTACGATCCGGCTGCAAAAATTCTGTTTTCGGGTGACATTGGTGCAGCCCTTTTACCGCCGGGAGAAGATGATTTATTCGTCAAAGATTTTGATCGCCACATCCGTCACGCTGAAGGATTTCATAGACGCTGGATGGGCTCGAATGAGGCAAAACTAGACTGGTGCCGTCGGGTGCAAGATCTGGAAATCGATATGCTGTGTCCACAACATGGTGCGATTTATCAAGGTGCCGATGTGATGCGCTTTGTTAATTGGTTTTCGGATTTACAAGTGGGCTCTGGGATACGCCGCTAGCTAAGCATCTGGACTTCATGCACAACTGCGAGGGAAGCAAAGAAAAAATATCGTTCAGAACTATAAACCAGCAATGTGTACTCGTCACAGGTTCCCATCTTTTTCCTATCTGAAGTCTAATGCAGAGGTGCCGGGATCGCCGTCGCCAAGAAAATGATAAATAGCGGAATTGCTATTGGCGATTCTCTGTCTACCTCCGAGTTAAAGTTCACGTACATATTCTATCCATATCATTTCGTTCGGATGATGATCTTCGATTGTTTCAAGCGCTCCAACTAGTACATTTTGCATTGCACCACCAAGGGCGTAATTGAAACGCGAAACATTGCGACCGTTTAGATTGCCATATTCAATTTCAGAAATTGCGTCTGAACCACACCAAATCGCAGATATGCTCGGGTCAGTAACTTGTAATGCATTCATTAATCCAATCGGTGTGATCGCGAGGAAAATCATATGAGCTTTACCTTTTATTTCATACTGGCTGCTGTGCCGACACTAACTATGATATCGGTCGAGACCCAGGCATTTTGAGGCTTCGACGCCAGTGCTTTCATTTTTTCACCGATAAAAATTTGCGGCTCAGAAGGAACAAATTTGATTTCGATCTCCCGAGCTAAAATACGTTTTTTAGTCAATTCAAATTCTTCGACTAAAGACAATTTTCCATCATGCTTATCACCATACAAGGCATCGATAAAGAAAGTATTCTTCGCTAATGGCTGACAACCATAAGAGACTTTTTTCTCTGCCGCTGCGGTTAAAATGATTCGGTTCTCATTCTGCAAAGCTGGGATTAAAGAGCCCGAATAGCAAGCCGAGATTATCAAAATTGTCGGCGTATCTTTTAATGGTGACAGCGCAGTCGCCAAGTGGTAATCCAAAATACTAGCGTAATCACGACCACCTATCTGTGTCGCTAACAACTTAGTGTAGCCGTGGGTCGACAACATAATCGTCACGACATCACCTTTTTTGACCTGACTAGCAATGGTCTTCACCGTATCAGTCAAGCTACCCAAATGCGCAAACGGTGTTTCGATTTTTTCCTTCTGCAACGCGTTATCGAATACAAAGGATAACGTTTGCGGATACTTCTCACGCATGCGACTCTCGGTCAATAAAACATCGCCACGAAACGCCTTAGAGCCAGAATGAAAACCAAATCCGGCGAACCATAATTTAGGACCAGTCATGCTTGCCGCCTGCGTCAATACTTTTTCTCGCTGCGCCTGCGCTAAGGCAATCGAGCTCTGTTGCGCAAGTGGGTTTTCTGGCGTTAAGCCCAACGGTGCTTTAACCACTGGCGCAGTTTGCAGACAGCCACTGAATGCTAAACAGAGCAAAGGAAGAATGAAGGAAGGTCGAAGAAATCTCATAGAGTGAATCTGAAAGTAGGTGGATGACAATTGCTGAATTCAATCGCGAATTTAGATTTTCAACAGATGCTTTTAATCTAGCTTGTTCGAATTTCAAATAGTATAACTTAAGTTAGTCATATTGCATTTCGCTAGTCGCTCGCCCACCTCCTAAAGATGAAGCCAAATCCGTCTGCAACTCCCTCCTCGGATATGCATTATCCGAACCAAACCACAATAAGTTACGCAAAGAATGAAGAAGGAAACGGCTTTTTGTGAAACATTGGAATGCCTTCAATCGGACATACAGCCGCACATCTTGATTCGTCTTTGTCACAATTTATCGTGAGCTATTGGCTAGAAGCTGATCACCAATACGGTAGTCAATTATGATCTTAGATCGTCTAAGCCTTTGCGCTTATAATTCCAGTTCAACCCAACGACTTGGCTCAAAATGTCCACCATCCAAACATCATCTGTATACTTGCGCGGTGCGCTGTTTTTCTCAGCACTCGCGCTGTCCACTTTTGTCAATGCGAATAGCGCCGATATCAACTTAAATCAGTCAAATAGAAGCTTACCAAATACGCCAGCGGCCTGGTCTGCGGCTGCGCTGAACGATATTAAGATCGCATATCAGGAAACCTATGACAATCATCCTGGTGTCTATGACACGCAAAATCCAAGCTTCCTTAAGAATTTACAACATGCCAAACAGCGCGGCTTAGCACTCGCGGCGACAGTGACCAATGCGGCGGGTTATAAGGCGGCGATTGAGCGTTTTAACGTGAGTCTTCAAGATGGACATGCAGGTGCTTACACGAATTTGACGGAAAAGGATTTGCCCCCAATGCGTTGGCCTGGTTTTATCACGGTGTGGCGTGGAGATAGTTTGTATGTGTACGCTAGCGAGGGTGGCGGACCTGAAGCTGGTGCTAAAGTTCTGGGCTGCGATGGCATCAAGACGCGTGATTTGGTGCTGAAGAATTTGTTTTCGTTTCGCGGCATTGCCAGTGAACCTGGCTCTTGGTGGGTTTTACCACGCGCGATATTTTATGATGTTGGCAATCCGTTTATTGAGCTACCAAAACGCTGTCAGTTTGCATATGAAGGCAAGACGTTTTCCAAAACTTTACAGTGGCAGTTGGCTAACGAGAATTTCAATAAGTGGCGCAATGAAAGCTATAACGGTGACGAATTACCCGTGGGCATGACCGAACCTCGGCCAGGACTCATTTGGGTTGCGATGCCGAGTTTTCAGCCAAATGAAAAAGAGCGCGATGCGTATCGCCAACTAACTGCTGAAATCAAAGCACAACGCCAGCGTTATTTGGATAGCGAGGCTATCGTGATCGATTTACGTCACAACCAAGGTGGTTCATCAGCCTGGAGCAAGCAATTCGCGCAGTCTTTATGGGGCACTGAGAGAGTCAATCGACGCTTGCAAGCTTTTGCACAAAAACAGGAGATATGGTGGCGTAGTTCTAAAGCAAATACCGATTATCTGGCAGACTTGGTGGAGACCTTAAAACAAGAAAAGCAGATGGGAGCGGTAGCGGTATTTGCTAAAGTACAGGTCGGCATGCAACAAGCTTTAGCACGCGGTGATACCTACTATGTGAATCCGAAGGTTGCCGTTGAAGAAACTACATTGACACAAGAAGATGCCAAGCGCGACTTGGATAGCGATCCTCCTGCTTTCACAAAACCCGTGTACGTGATCGTACCGGGACAATGTGCGAGTGCATGTTTAGATGCGTTGGATGTGTTCACACAATTTGAGAATACAAAATTAATAGGCGCGCCGAGTTCGGCAGATTCGACCTATATGGAAGTACGCCAAAAGAAATTACCCTCAGGTTTAGCCACGGTCATTATTCCCAATAAGATGTATGTGAATCGTCCTCGCGGTGCGGGTGTGTTCTATACGCCAGCGATTGCTGTGACTGAGATCGATTGGTCTAGTGCGACTTTTTTGAAGGTGGTTGAGCGCGATCTAAGCAGTAAGACGCCGCGTTAAAATTGATGATGACATCTAGTAGCTGATCTTAACGACACCATTTATCAAGCAAATTTTTTTGAAAGAATTCGTACTAATGTCATCCACACTTAAAGTTGGCATTCTCGGCTATGGCTATGCTACGGCGACCTTCCATGCGCCTTTGATCAATGCGGTGCCGGGATTGGATTTGGTCGCTATCTCTAGTAGCATTCCGGCTAAAGTACACGCTGATTGGCCGCAACTACAGGTATGCGACACGCCTGAAGAACTGATCGCGCGCGCCGATATTGATTTGGTGGTGATCCCGACGCCTAACGATACACATCATGCTTTGGCGGCGAAGGCTTTGGCGGCTGGCAAACATGTGGTAGTGGATAAACCCTTTACGCTGGACACTGCCGAGGCGCGTGATTTGATTGCGCGTGCCGATGCGGCAAAGAGATTATTGTCGGTGTTTCATAATCGGCGTTGGGTCGCGGATTTTTTGACGGTACAAAAACTTTTGGCGTCGGGTCAGCTAGGGCGCATCACGCATTTTGAATCGCACTTTGATCGTTTTCGTCCCGAAGTAAGGCAACGCTGGCGCGAAGGTGCTGGCCTTGGTAGTGGTTTATGGTATGACTTGGGGCCACACTTGCTCGATCAGGTCATCTGTCTGTTTGGTATGCCGCAGACTATTTACTTAGACCGCGTTTTACAACGCGATGGCGCTTTGGCGGATGATTGGTTTCATGCGGTACTCGGCTACGGCGAATTACGCGTGATACTGCATGCCAGTATGTTGGTAGCGCACGAAGGACCACGTTTTATTATTCACGGAACTAAAGGCAGCTACACCAAAGAAGGCATTGATCCGCAAGAAGATGCACTGAAAGCAGGCTTACGCCCGGGCGATAAAGATTGGGGAGTCGATGAAACTATGGGCAGTCTCGATGTCATGCGTGGCACGTGGATGCAGCATTCACAGGTGGTCAATGAGCGCGGCGACTACACGCGTTATTACGCGGCCGTACGTGATGCAATTTTGCACGGCGCGCCCAATCCTGTTCCTGCGACCGAGGCTTTGCAAGTGATGCAATTGTTAGAGGCTGGCATGCTCAGCGCTCGTGAAGGTCGTCTGGTCAAATTGTGAATTGAGTATGAGCTTGGTATTTCGACCATCAAGTTTTGCACAAAAACCCCTCAACGCCGAGACGCCGAAAAAACCAATAGAGAGGAAGCAAAACTATCTTGGATTTTCTCCGCGCTCCTCAGCGTCTCTGCGCTGAGGAGTTTTGGCTTTGTTCTTTCTTATATTAACGCTTGCGATACCAGACAAAATACAAAGCACTCAGCACAATCAAAAATGGCACGCCCGTCGCAAGCGTC
The DNA here is from genome assembly GCA_963511665.1 of uncultured Undibacterium sp. Taxonomy (GTDB): domain Bacteria; phylum Pseudomonadota; class Gammaproteobacteria; order Burkholderiales; family Burkholderiaceae_D; genus Undibacterium. Next base: position 79,811 of record CAUPKC010000011.1, on the reverse strand, counting down.
ATTTTAAATTCTTCAGTAAACGCTGTCGTAACCATCAGCGCCAGCATCAATCCTGCCCCCAGCAAAGTGAGCCACGGAAAACCCCACATACGAAATGGCAGTTTTGGCTTATTGTGCTTATCCCAATAACGTCGAAACATCCAATGCGTGACGAAGATCATAAACCACGCAAACATCGCACCGAACATGCAGATCGCCATCATCAAAACGAAGGATGATTTAGGGTACAAGATACTCAAAATACCAGCCACAGCAATCCCGGCGCAAGACAGGAATAGTGCTTGCATAGGTACGCCTTGGCGGTTTAATTTACCGAATACGGCTGGCGCAAAGCCAGCGCGTGACAGGCTGAACATCATGCGCGTTGCGGTATACAGCTGACTATTCATTGCCGATAAAGCGGCGACTAAAATCACGAAATTAATCACACCTGCCGCACCGGGAATATGGGCCGCCTCCATTGCGGTGACGAAGGGACTCTTACCTTGCCCCGCTTGTGTCCATGGCACGATGGCGAGCACCAAAATCAAGGTCAATAAATAGAACACGACTAAGCGTACTAGAGCAGAACGGAAAGCGCGTGTAATAGCTTGCTCAGGATCTTTAGCTTCACCCGCTGCGACGGCGATCATTTCTATACTTAAATAACTAAACAGCGCAACGATCACGGCCAACCACATGCCGGTCAATCCCTTAGGGAAAAAGCCGCCATGCTGCATGTAGTTGGCAAAGCCTATGCTACTTTGCGCTGACTGTTCTGGTGCGAAAAATACCATCCATGAACCAAGCACAATGAAAACCACAATCGCGATAATTTTGATGGTGGAAAACCAATATTCTATGGTGCCGAACACATGCACACTCAAAGCATTCGCGAACACCAGACAAGCTGAAAACAAGGCGATCCACAACCACGCAGGCGAATCCGGCAACCAGTATTGCATATACAAAGCAATCGCCGTGACCTCCGTGCCTATCACCAACACATTCGCCGCCCAGTAAGAATAACGCACGACGAAACCGGCCCAGGGATTAATGTAATGCTCGGCAAACGCGCCGAATGATCCCGAAGTCGGGTGTGCCACCGTCATCTCTGCTAGGCAAGCAATCAATAACAAAGCGATCAATGCGCCAATTGCGTAACTGACCAGAACACTTGGACCTGCAAAGCTGATAGCAAAGCCACTGCCCAAAAACAAACCCGTACCAATCGCGCCACCTATCGCCAGCATCGACATCTGTTTGCTACTTAAGCTTCGCTTCAAGCCCTGTTCGCGCGCTACGATTTGGTCAAAACCACTGTCATTATTATTTTGCTGCATAGTCGCTCCGTTGAACCCCGACCTCCTATTTGAGTCGGGTGGCGCATTATAGAACGTCGAGGTGCGCGAGGTAGAAATGCGCGTAATTAGTGTGGTTCAAACTCACCAAGGACGTCAAAGGCAATGAACAACCAGAATTTAAATGCCGAAGGTATTTGATTGCTACTTGACGATTCAAGCATTAATCAAATACAATGCAATCTTAATGCGATATTGTTTAAACATTCCCGCATTTTTTAAGACTTCATTTATTCAAACAAGGAAAGCAAATGACTAATAACTCCGCCGCGATGCAATTGATCATGTCACTCAGTATCTTACAGGCTCATATCTTAAAAAAAGTCGATCAACAACTGAGTGTGCATGGCATTAGCTTTACTGAATTCACCGTCATGCATCACTTGAACAATGCGCCTAACTACAGCATGCGTCGCATAGACCTGGCCGAGTCAGTAGGCTTAAGCGCATCTGGTGTCACGCGTCTATTGCTGCCGATGGAAAAAATTAATCTGGTGGAGAAAGAGGTCAATCCGCGCGATGCGCGTGTCAGCCTAGTCAAGCTGTCGGACGCTGGCATCAGCTTGTTTCAAGATGCCTTACAAAGCTTTGAAATCGGTGCGACTAACGCGACACGTGGATTGGATCAGGCGCAAATTGTGCAGTTGCAGGCCTTATTGAATGAAATGCGCTAAACGACTCTAGCCAGAGCCGCGATCACTTAAAAAATGTAAGCTACAAACAAAGCTGATCGCGGCTCAAAAAAATTTGATCTAGGGAATTGAGATAATCACTTTGAGTGCGGCACTATCACTTGCATGCTCGAACGTATCGTAAGCATCGATCACATGATCCAAATCAAAATGATGAGTCACCAAAACTTTAGGATCAATTTTTTTCGCCTGCAGAGTTTGCATCAACATGGGTGTGCTGATCGTATCAACTAAGCGCGTTGTGATCGCAATATTTTTATCCCACAGGCTTTCTAAATGCAGATCAACCTTAGTGCCGTGTACACCGATGTTAGCGATGGTACCGCCAACTGCGACTAACTTCTGACACAATTCAAAGGTAGTCGGCGTACCGACTGCTTCAATCACAGTGTCCACGCCCAAACCCTTGGTCAATGTCATTAGACTTGTCACCGCATCCGATGCAGAACTCTTGATGGTGGCGGTCGCACCGAGTTCCATGGCGATTCTAAGTTTGTGCTCGTTCAGATCTATCATGATGATTTGAGACGGCGTATAAAACTGTGCGGTCAACAAAGCGGCTAATCCAATAGGTCCTGCTCCGACTATCGCCACCGTTCCGCCGGGTTGAATTTTGCCGTTGAGCACGCCACATTCAAATCCAGTGGGTAATATGTCGCTGAGCATAACAATCGCTTCTTCATCAGCCCCCTCAGGAATAGCATACAAACTATTATCCGCATAAGGAATACGCACAAACTCTGCCTGCGTACCATCAATACTATTCCCGAGAATCCAACCGCCCGTAGTGCAATGGGAATACATCAATTTGCGGCAGAAACTACATTTATCGCAGGAACTGATACACGAAATTAAGACTCGATCACCTACCTTGTGCTGGCTAACACCCGTACCGATAGCATCGATCACACCGACGCCCTCATGTCCCAAAATACGTCCGGGCGCACAAGTCGCCACGTCACCTTTCAGAATATGCAGATCAGTACCGCAAATCGTCGTCTTCGTAATCCGGACTATCGCATCGGTCTCAGCCACAATAGCTGGCTTAGCATGCTCTTGCAGTTCTTTTTTGCCGGGGCCTAGATAGACTAATGCTTTCATCGTATTTCCAATCAGTAGGATATGCTTACCGTATTGATCAATACGGTAAGCATAGGGACTGTCGTGATGGGCTTCTGTGCGGCGCGACACCATAGAAGGCGACTGGCTGAAAAGACTTCATGTGACACATGTAGGATCGAAAGGTAAGCTGCTGGCCAGCTGATGACCCGCTGATGACCGGCAAGGTCGTAGATTGAGTTACGAATCGACTCACTTCAAAATGCGGATATAGGAATATCACCAGGCACTGTTAGGCCTAGAAATAAGGTTTTGAGCGTTTTGTCGATCGAAAAAACATGGGTGAAACTTGCGCCTCGAAATCACACAAAATCTTGCTCGCCTAAGTCTAAGGCTTTGGCTTTCTTCGTTGAGATTTTGGATAGCACGTGAGGTTGGGTAGTCCATACGAACCGCGCAAAAAGTAGACCGTTCTCGAGTTAGGTCAACAAAGATCATCTCGTTTGGCTAATTCATTTTATATCAAAGCTTTCGCTATCAACCGTTGATTAGTGCAAAAAAATGTCGCAGTTTGATGAACCGACGCGTCTTATTTGATTTGACGCGATTTTCATAAAGAAAGCCTCAATGTCGTACGCTCTACCTGATGCTTTTTGTTACTACAGAATGAACATGCGCTAGAAGTATTCACTTAGCCGACAGTTAGATTGTCGGCTAAGTGCTTCAGTATTACATTCTTAAACTGGTAACAGTTTTCGATTGCCCGCACCTGGTAAAACTTTTAGGGTTTTCCCTGCCAGCATAGTGTAAGTTTTTGACTTCACTGTACTGACATAACGCCATTCAGAGCGCGTTTCTGCTGGTGTTGCGGTCACGATCATGAAACCGCGATTTTTGGTTTCTGCATAAACCAAAGGCCCGATGATTTGCTCTAAACCTCCAGCGACTGCAGCGGGATCTTCTTTTGGGAAGACTTCTTCAAATCCCGGCGAGGTCACTGAGGTGACGCCAAACTCGACACCAATCGCTGCACCGTTCATATCGTTCAGATCACTGGCCCAGGTGTTATGCGTATCACCCGCCAACGCGATCAGGTTTTTGTCTAAAGCCTTGGCAGTGGCAAATACCGTTTCGCGTGCTGCAGCATAGCCATCCCAAGCATCTAGATTGTAAGGAATAGCGGGTTGCGCCAAGATGGCTTTATCCGTCGCCGTCAGCGTAAGGGGCGCTGTTTGCGCTTTCACCAATAATTTTGTGTAGTCAGAAAAACTGATTTGACCTAAAACCAAAGGTGCTGGAATGTTCATACGCGCCATCAACACTTGCTGACCCAAAATCTGCCAAGTCGCTGTTGATTTCGTCATTTGCGTTTGCAACCAAGTGCTCTGTTCAGATCCCAACAGTTGGCGCGTAGGATTGGCCATGTCTTGTGCGAATTTTGCTGCGTCAAACGCGCCGGTCGCATTGATATAACTGGCATAAGATAATTGCTTCTCACGACCGATCAAGCGCGTGTCCAACATATGCAATGAGACCAAAGTACCAAAATCAAATGAACGATAAATGCGATCATTCTTGCTCGCGTCTGGCAGGCGAATTGGCATCCATTCGTTGTAAGCCTGAAGTGCTACAGCACGACGTGCGCTGAATGGCCCTTCTTTTGCTGGATCGTGATTTTCTGCACCACCAACCCAAGTATCGTTGGCAAATTCATGATCATCCCACACCGTGATAAATGCCGACCTAGCATGCACGGCTTGTAGATCAGTGTCGCTGCGGTAAATCGCGTAGCGAGTGCGATAGTCACTAAGCGTAATGATTTCAGTCTTAGGTTCTACCAGACGATTCAGCGCTGCCGCATCTTGTGATGCGTAACCGTCGCGCGGGTATTCATAAATATAGTCACCCAGGTGGATGACTGCATCGATGTCGGATAACTTTGCCAGTTCGCCATACACATTGAAGTACCCGGTTGGATAATTGGAACAAGTGACTACTGCCAATTTCACCTGATCGACTTTACCGATTGGCAACGTCTTAGTGCGGCCGATTGGAGAGATGCGACTATCAAAATTAAAGCGGTAGAAGTAAGCCGTGTTTGCACTCAAACCAGTAACATCGACCTTCACCGTAAAGTCACGACTCGCATTCGTCGATAGGCTACCTGACTTCACTATTTTAGAAAATTGCTCATCCGTAGCGACTTGCCATGTGATCTCAAAATCTCTGCCATCGTAATTAACAGAAGGGGTAGCACGCGTCCAAATGATGACGCGATCACTGAGCGGGTCACCGCTGGCAACGCCATGTTCAAAGGTGGCGAACACAGGCGATGTGCCCGTACCGCCACAAGCGCTGAGTGCAAGACTGCCAGAAACCGCTGCGGTTGACGCAGCAAATGTACGGATAAATTGACGACGTGAATTTTGGATGGTCATGACGAGACTCGAAGTAAAGAAGAGCTCGATCTTATTAAGAGAATATGACGCATCAATGACGTGACAGATTTATTATCAAAATTAGAAGGACTACTCGACACGATTCGAGACGCAAAAATGGGTGCATTTGTCCATACCGCCGTTCCAAGCACCTGCACTTAAAAGTCGCAATTGGCGCAAATTTGCAACACAAAATTCGGCAAGACCACTTTTGCGCAGGTTATGAATCAGAAAATTATGAGAATGCCGCATTATTAGATATATCTATATATTTACACTCCATGCAGCGCAAAAAATGAAATCTCACAAAATCAAATTCATTACGCTCCTACTTTCAAGCATTTTCACCAGCACCATCGCAAACACCGCTAACGCTGGAAACCCAGAAGCAATCGCCGCTTATAAAGCAGGCGACTACACAACGGCATTTAAAGAATTTTCCAGACAAGCCAAACGCGGCGACGCGTTCGCGCAGTCCAATCTAGGCCTGATGTATAGCAACGGACAAGGCGTGGCACAAAATTACGAATTAGCGATGAGCTGGTTTGACAAGGCGGCAGAACAAGGCGACACCTCAGCCCAGTACTGCATAGGCGTGATGTACCATAAAGGTCAAGGCGTCACGCAAGATTTCGCACAAGCGCTTAGCTGGTACAACAAGGCAGCTGAACTAGGGCATGCGCAGGCACAAACCAATATCGGTACGCTGCATTACACTGGACAAGGCGTCCCTAAAGATGAGGCGAAAGCCGCAACATGGTTCGCTAAAGCAGCAGAACAAAAACATGAAAGCGCTTTATACAACTTAGGCGTAATGTACAAAGAAGGACGTGGTGTTTCGCAAAACCCTGTAATCGCCTTAGCCTTATTCGAACTGATCGCCACCGATCCCGCCAGCAACGGTGCGAAAGCTAAAGCGGTAACAGCAGAACGCATGAACGCAAAACAGATCGAGTCCGCCAAGCTGCTAGCGCTGGAAGTGGTGAAGCCCGGTAACTTTAGCAAGGCGATTGCTACCGCTCTTAAAGAACCTAAATAAAACATTCGGGTAATTTACTTAACTCATACTCAAGCCACAGAAATATGATTCTGAAGCGAGTGTAGATTTATTCTGCACTCGTTTTTTATTCCGTGACGACAGAACATAACCTCGTAATTTTCTACTTTGGCTTCATTGTTCAACTGAATCGCTGGCAATTACACCAGACACCAGCACTGTCCCATTTACGCTTCCGCCATATCGACCGCTTCGCCCATCATCGGCGGGCTGATTTTGACTTGATGTCGCTGTACGAGATCAAAATTGCCATTGTGAATCGGCGTTAGGCCTTTGCCAAGGAAATTTAGAAAACCGAACAACACCTAAAGCAATTAGCTTGCTTTCACTCCTAGCCTGCACTAGCATGGTCAACTTAGGCTAATTTTCTAACTGCAATTACGCAGCTAAATTCGCACGTATCTGAAAGTCTGCATCGACTATGCCTGCACTCCCAGAATTACAAGAACTTGAACGCCTCATACAAATGGGGAAAAACCATCTCGAAGTCAACATTGCCTGTGAAGTGCAAGTTCGGCACAAGTGCTTTCCAGTGTATCAATTAGCGCTAGGTAATCCCGATCCGCAGCTCCCCGCCATAGGATTCTTTGGCGGCATTCATGGCTTAGAACGCATAGGCACTCAAGTATTGCTAAGCTATTTGCGCGGCTTGCTATCTCAACTCGCTTGGGACAAAAGCTTGCAGCAATTATTGCAACAAGTACGTTTAGTGTTCATGCCTTTGGTCAATCCTGGTGGCATGTGGAAATCGACGCGTGCTAATCCCAATGGCATAGATTTAATGCGCAATGCGCCGATCGAGGCGCATGGAAAAGTCCCGTTCTTATTGGGAGGCCATAGGATTAGTCCGCACCTACCTTGGTACCGTGGTGGCGTCGGTGACGATATGGAAATCGAGAATCAGGCACTCTGCAAAGTAGTTCGCGAACAGTTATTGAACCGTCAGTTTAGTATGGCAATTGATTGCCACTCTGGTTTTGGTATGGTCGACAGAGTCTGGTTTCCACACGCACATAGCCAACATCCGATTCCACACTTAGCAGATATTCTGCGACTTGAAGAATTATTTCAGGAAACCCATCCCCATCACCGTTACCTGTTCGAACCACAAAGTCTGCAATACCAAACGCACGGCGATATCTGGGATTATCTGTATTTACACCATCAAGAACTAACAAGCAACGCAAGCACAGCGACTGGTACATCCAACACGTTTTTACCTCTGACTTTAGAAATGGGTTCATGGTTATGGGTCAAGAAAAATCCCCGTCAATTATTTTCCCGGCACGGGATGTTTAACCCCACTGCCGAACATCGTTTGCATCGTGTACTACGACGCCACGCTTCATGGTTAGATTTTTTGGTACGAGCAAGCTGTGGCTATCAAAATTGGCTTAGCACAGGGCCACAACGCTGTCGTTTGCAAGAACGCGCCGTCGCACGTTGGTATCGAGGATAAGGAACTACGCATGACTACTTGGGTACTGTTACGCGGCTTGATGCGCGAATCACGTCATTGGGGCGAATTTCCACATCAGTTGCAGAAAGTACTAAGTGAAGATGAGATTGTTTGCATCGACTTTCCCGGTAACGGTGCCCTCTTCAAACAACAAAGTCTCGCGAGCGTTCCTGAAATGGCAAATCATTGCCGTCAACAGCTACTAAAAAAAGGACTAAAGCCGCCCTATCACGTATTGGCTATCTCACTTGGCGCGATGGTCGCCGTAGCATGGGCTGATCAATTTCCAAACGAATTGAAATCGATCGTATTGATCAATACTAGCTTGGCGCCTCACAATCCATTTTATCAGCGACTGCGTCCTAAAAATTATCCGCGCTTGCTACGCTCTCTCATCTTCGGCAACACCCAAAAACGCGAAACCCTAGTTCTACGTCTAACCAGCCAACTGACTGACAAAAAATCACAGAATGCCATCATCGACCAATGGGTTCACTACGCGCGAGAATATCCGATCAGACGCAGCAATATCCTGCGCCAATTACGCGCGGCCTCGCATTTCCAAGCGCCTGAACATACACCCATTTCAGCGATCTTATTATTAGCGGGGCAACAGGATCAATTGGTGGATGTACATTGCTCACAAACCTTGGCTGAGAAATGGCAAGTTCAATTGCGCGTCCATGAGCAAGCCGGACATGATTTACCTTTGGACGATAGTAAATGGGTAATCAGAGCGATTCAGGAATGGCGTCGTGATGTTTTTCGCGACAAGGAGTTTGATGTCGCATAGACAGCTCAGCGCCACTAAGAAGATGCTGGTTCGATACGACATGCATAACAACCATAGGCGGGAAACCGGACTAGAACAAATTTAACTTCTGGCAGAATCAACAAAGCTTGTAGATCGGCTTCACATTGTTGCGGAACAGTTAGACAAGCATCAACAATGCGCTCTTGCGCTGAGTAAGCGCGCAAAACGAATTGTTGTCCAAGATACTCCAGCTCGACAAGCATAGACAAAGATTGAGGAAGCACTTGATTATCCTCCTGCGCGCGAATAAAAATAGGCCCATATTCCTTATACGGCCCCGCGATCTCAAACGGGCAGTAACTTCCCAATATCAGTTCCTCACCAGCCTTTGCCCTGTGCAAACTATCGCGGCAAGGCTCACCTCCACTCGCAATCAAGTGCTCTACAATCTGACCTTGGTCGTCCACACCAAACTCGCGAGCGCGTTGCAGGAATGTCGATTTCACAGGAATGATTTTGTAAGATAGATAGGATTGCACTATTTGTTCCATGCTTTGCACCATTTGATTACGGTTGAAAAACTGCCATTGTCAGGCACCGCCGTCAATAATGATCGCCGCATTCGGACACGCAATTGAAGATCAGCGTACTTAAACTCAAGTACTTTAGAGTCTGCTGACATTCAAATCGGCAGGCGAGCTAATCGTGGCCAGCACCATGGCAAAAAGGCGGCAGAGATAAGTAAGCAGCACTTGTTATACCGAGCCAGATACGTAATACTATGCTACTAACAAAATGCTACCGATGGCATCGATCAACATGTTAATTGACGCTCGGCAGCACATATTTCGTTGTCATGTCGCTTTACATTGAGCTAGGAGAACACCATGGGACTGTGGAACAAACTAAGTAATGAATTCATCGATATCGTCGAATGGCTGGACGACAATCCCAATGTGATGGTGCATCGCTTTGAGCGTTACCAGAACGAAATCAAGATGGGGGCGAAATTGACTGTGCGTGAAGGTCAAGTTGCTGTCATGGTCAACGAAGGTCAAATGGGCAAAGGACAAGTCGCGGATGTGTTCATGCCTGGCATGTATGATCTCAGCACCGAAAACATGCCGATTCTCAGCACCATTAAAGGCTGGAAATATGGCTTTAACAGCCCGTTTAAAGCCGAAGTCTATTTCTTCAAAACCACACGTTTTACCAATTTAAAATGGGGCACGGCAGGTCCTGCGACCATGCGAGATCCTGAATTTGGCGTGGTGCGAGTGACTGCATTTGGTATTTATGGTCTGCGCATTCGTGATGCGAAAACGGTGTTGCTCGAACTGGTTGGCACACAAGCGGACTTCACGATTCAAGACATCGAAGAAAATCTGCGTGGCAAAATCGGATTGCGCATCAAAGAGGTCATGCCAGAAATCGGTGTACCGGTGATCGACTTAGAAAGCAAAGTCAGCGTCGTTGGTCAACGCATACAAGAAAAGATCGCCGCCGATTTTGAGCAATACGGCTTAGAGCTGTGCGAAGTGCAGGTACAAGATATCGGGCTACCAGAAGAAGTCGAAAAAGCAATCGATCAACAAGGTGCGATGCGCGCCATCGGCAATATGCAGCAGTTCGCTCAGTACCAAGGCGCACAAGCCTTACGCGATGCGGCACAAAATCCGGGCTTGGCTGGTGCGATGATGGGCGTTGGTGTGGGAGGCATGTTAAATCAAAGTATGGGCAATCTGTTTCAAGCGAATAATGCACCTGCAGCGAATCCGGGCCTAGGCGCAATGCCGCCACCATTACCGGGGGCAACGCCTTACTTTGTCGCTGTCAATGGCGCACAAGCCGGTCCGTTTGAACGTGCTGCCTTACAAACGCAAGTCGCTAACGGCACATTGACACGCGACAGCCTAGTCTGGCGTCAAGGCATGGCGGCGTGGGCGAAAGCCAGTGATCAGGCAGATTTGCAAGATCTGTTTGCAGCACTGCCACCACCGCTACCGCCGCAATAAACATCGCGTCAACTAATCTCACATCAAAGATCTCACATCGTATGCAGATTTATTGATGTGAGATCAGTATCAAATCCAACACCGTTTTTGGGACCAGCCTGTGACAACCAAAACTTATCCCTGCACCCAATGTGGTGCCAAACTTGAATTCGCACCTGGCCAGCTAGCACTCAAATGTCCCTACTGCGGCAATCAAAATCAGATCGAAGCCGATGCGACCGAGCAGGCGATTGCGTATGAAGAATTGGATTATCAAGCTTACTTGAGCAAACAAGCGGGCAACGAGACGGTGATAGAACAGCAAACCGTCAAGTGCACAGGATGCGGTGCGCAATCTCAGTTTGGACAAAACATTGTTTCGGATCGTTGCCCATTTTGCGCAGCACCAATGATCGCGGCCAACGCCTACGCCAAGCGCCAGATTCTACCCAAAGCCATTGCCCCGTTCGATATCAAAGAAAGCGATGCGCGCAAAAAGTTCAGTGATTGGGTACACGGATTATGGTTCGCCCCCAACGCCCTCAAACGCGCCTATCGCGCCGAGCGCGGATTGAAGGGAATCTATACACCGTACTGGACTTATGACGCCGATTCCGACACCAGCTATCAAGGACAACGCGGCGTCGATTACACGGTAACCGAAAGCTATGTACAAGATGGTGAAACCAAAACTCGCCAAGTCACTAAAACCAATTGGTATCCAGCCGCAGGCGAAGTACAAGTCAGCTTCGACGATGTCCTTGTCATCGCCTCCAAAACGCTCCCCAAACAGTACGCCGACAATCTGGCTCCCTGGCAGCTCAACAAGCTTCAAGGCTACCGCGATGACTATGTATCAGGCTTCACAGTCGAGGCCTACCAAGTAGCACTAGAACCTGGCTTCGTCGATGCCAGAGCTATCATGGAAGACGGCATACGCAGCGCCATTTGCCGCGACATCGGCGGCGATCATCAACGCATCACCGCGATGCAGCCACGCTATTCCAATATCAGTTTCAAACACATCTTGCTGCCGATTTGGTTATCGTCGTACAAATACGGCGAGAAGACTTATCGCTTTTTGGTCAATGGACAGACGGGCGAAGTGCAGGGCGAGCGTCCTTACTCTTATTGGAAAATAGCGGGTGCGGTTTTGTTGGCGTTTGCGGTAGTGATGGTGGTGATTGCTTTTACGCAGAAGTAATCCGAAATCGAGACTATCGCGCATCGTACAAGGTCTTGCAGAACCCGAAGCTTCATAGAGGACGTATCTACATACCATTTCAAAATGGTATAGAGCTATGAATCCCCCAGCAATTCAGGATTTGACATCATGTAAAAAGCTGCCAACTCGCGCCACATGGCATTGCCAAGATCATGGCTGCCGAGAAGCGCCTTCGTGCAATTAGATTTTTTGAAAATAAAAATCAAATTAAGTCTACTTTATTCAATTTCCAATAAAACTTTAACGCTAGTATCGACAGCGCTTTTCTCGATGTAACCCACAGCATCTGGATTACTAGCAAGCATTTTTTTCACGTCCGCACTTGAGAGCACTTCTTTTGGTGGCGACGCTTTTCCGGAGAAGACTAACCGTGCCCAAATTGCTTTCACCTGCGCTGGTGTTTTGTCCGCAACTTTGTTATAGAAAGTTTTTCTTAGTTCTGAAGTTTCACTTTGATCCACTAAAACTGGCGTTCCAGCACCAGGCAATTGATTCGATTTGCCGAGGAATAAAGCAGCAGCTTGTTCTTTATTGACACTGGTTGCAGTACTTTTCGCACCCACCACCATAACAATTTGCGCATTCGCGAAGCCACTCATCGAACTAAGCAAGAAGGTCGCCAATGTCATGGCGAACAGTAAGGTTTTTTTCATGATGCATTCTCCCTATCTTAAAATACGCGGTCATAACTTAAGCGCAGCACGGTTGCGTCGCCACCAAAATTCTTGGTGGTATCAGTGTGGCGATCAAGTTGTGCTTTGACAGCACTGCTAGCATCAAGATCGTATCTCAAGCTAAGTGATAAGCGTTTAAAAGATTGAGGCGCATATTTGGATTGGTCGGAGCTTTTCTCTTTATATTCCGCGTAATTAAGAAAGGGAGTCCATTCTCCTAAATGTACACCCGCACCTAGTGTAAATGCAGGTGCCTTATAGTTATATCCATTAGCAGTGAAATCACGGCGCAACTGCGTCACCTCTGACAAAATGAACCATTTGTCGAGGTCAAGATTCACCGCGACACCATACGCACTTAACTTAGCCGTTTGGTCTTGCCCCAAATCGAAAACTTGTGACCGCGCATTCGCCTGCATGTATACACCACGCACTGTCAGTGGGCCATTATTCACTTCGACATCAGCGCCAATGATACTTTTCCATGAAACCTCAGACTTATTCGGATAATACAAAGTCAGATAGAGAGGATCCTTCGTTTTCTCAGAACCGCCAAAGATACTTGCCGAAAGATTGGTGTCACCAAAATTATCGTTGTATCTAAGGCTGGCGCCATTGTAGTTCGTCACCTCCCAGCCATAGAGTTCGGGCGGTGTACTAACCCAAGGATAGGAAAGGCCAATATCTTGAAAATCGGAATAGTAATACAGAGGGATGCGCTTACGACCTACTTGAACTTCCCAACGCTTATCTAATTTGTAGCCTGCATAAGCCCATTGAATATTCGGCGTGCTATCGGTGCCGCGAATCACGATTTGGCTCACCAAACTCAAATTAGCGCTGGGCTTGTAATTGAATTGGATACCGGCTCGTGACTCTGGTTTAAGTGAAAAATTATCACGATATACGCCTGCGTTTCCCCAGTCGGCGGTATAGCAAGGGCAATTGGCACCAGCGATCGGAACACCATTGACGTCGCCTTGAATCACTTTGCCCCCAGTCAAGGAAACAAAACCGGTAATTTTAAAATCTGTTGTTTCTTGTGCTGAAGCGGTAGGCAGGTAGGAATTGAAGAGTACGAGAGAGGAGCTGGCCAAAAATACGAGCCGCAGCAGAGGAAATGAAAATCTCTTGACGCGAGAATGGACAAAAATCATGATGTTTCTCCTAATGATTGGATACGCAAAGACACTGTCAGACAACACATAGTCGGTCATTTCTTGCTGCATTGCAAGAAGATTGCGTTGCAACGTAATTGGATTGCACACTGACTTTAAATCTGTCTCGGAAAAAGCACAGACGAGCGAAACCTAAACCCAAATGCGCACATGTCCCTGTACCTCGAAAATAGAACGACTTAAAACCACATTCAATGAGGGCATTGATCCAGCGCCACACTCGATAAATAGGAACGATACGCAAAAACTGTCAACAGCCAGACTTGATGCCATTTACAAATACTAACTAGTGAGCGAAGTGACCTATGCGGGTACAGAAATACGGGTACATAACTAAGTTGCGACCCAAAAAAAGAGCCTTTGTATGATCTGTACTCTCGAAAAATTCGACTCATGAAATTCACTATGAATAGGCGACACGACATCGCGATCTAACGAGCCTATTCCAATATCAGCTTCAAACACAGCTAACTACCGATCTGGTTATCTTCCGATAAATATGGCTTAAGCACTTATCAGTTTTTGGTGAATGGACAGACGGGTGAAGGACGGGCTGAGCGCCCTTACTCTTATTGGAAAATCGCGGATGCGGTTTTGTTGCCGTTTGCTGCGGTGATGGTGGTGATTGGTTTGACGAAGATGTAGCTTGAATTTAGACATTGCGCATGTAATAAACAGCAGACGCTGACATCGCACGTAACTTGCTCTCAAGTGATGTCAGCGCTCACTCGACTTAGGCACTGCGCTAAGCACCATGTCCATAGGACGCAAAAGTTTCCCCACCGTAGCTATGCTCGGACTTGATACCTCACGTTCAATGTCTTGCAAAGTGCGCGCCGATACGCCACACAATTTTGCATACTCGGCGATGGTAAAACGTAAGCTCGTACGAATTTTTTTGATGACAGCAGGGATAGGCATACCAGGATCAGCGGCAAGCTCTTCGGTCAAAGCACGCCGTGCCTGTATTGCCTCGGCGGGTGACAACGGAATAAAGCGTTTATCCATCTACAAACCCTCCAGTTGCGATCGAAGATTCGCTATCGTCTTTTCAAATGGTCTGAGAAATTCTTCCTCTATCCCCAAAAACAGCGCGTCCGCGAACAGCGTTGCTAATGGTTCAGCCATGATCTGTACGCTATTTTTCGCAATAGTAAAATCCAGCGCTGCCGCATCACAAGCCTGACGTATGACGCTTGCCCAATTCGGCAATCCATCATCATCGTGTTGCCAACGGATACGCCTTGCGATGCCATCGGGATGCAAATGCATAGGTGCAAAATCGAATAAAGGCGTCAGGGATATCGTGCCATCATCTCGCCGTTGAATTGCCGTATTACGCGCATGATTATCTTTATTGCCCAGCGCAATATTCGCGATATCACGCTTGATGTACTCAACGATGTCGCGCATAGGATCACTGCTAACTTTAGCTAACTCACAACACACTTCATTATGCGAAGGTAGCTTACCAAATCCATTGATACCACAAAGAGATGCTATGCTCTCTTGAGCGTGGCGTAACACTTTTCCGTCC
The DNA here is from genome assembly GCA_963511665.1 of uncultured Undibacterium sp. Taxonomy (GTDB): domain Bacteria; phylum Pseudomonadota; class Gammaproteobacteria; order Burkholderiales; family Burkholderiaceae_D; genus Undibacterium. Next base: position 64,404 of record CAUPKC010000011.1, on the reverse strand, counting down.
CGCGCTTCCCGGTCGAAACGCGGTATGAACAAAGCTCGCTCATGCAAACTCAACTCGGCATGAACATGCAAACCAAGTCGCTTTGCCAAATGCATATACGGAGCTTCCAAACGCAAAATAGTCGCTAACGCGATGTCACGACCTCGACCAAACTTCACAATAAAATGCGCCTCTGCCAGCTCGTCGGGTAAAGTATGATCAAGGTAGTACAGCCCATCATACGCACGGGTCAACAAGATCTTCGGCCACTCACCTTGTATACCAGAAGACCCGGCTAAAAATAGCCCGTGTTGGGCGAGGTATTCATTAAAATCACCAGCCCTCGATGCGATCTCTGCCATCGTAAAGCCAAGTGGTTTCGCATCGTGGTTTTGACCGCTACGTACAGCAACCCACTCATGCGCTTCCTTGATCCGGATATTTCCAATAGGATTACCAGCACCGGCGCACAGCAAGGCCCAGTCAGCCCCTGGCCCTGCAGTTCCCCCCCCTGCCAATTGCTTCAACAGTTCAGCCCGACCATAGCCTTGCGGCAGTAAATCAATCAAAAAGGCTGGCCAAGCCTCGCCAGGATAACTACGCAAATCAACCGGCACATTCACAGATAAAGCGGCAGCATCCGATCTCTCCCAGAATTGCAGCGCATACTCAGGCAAATAGATTAAATACGTCGACGCTGCCATCCCCAACGCTGGGTCGCCAGTCAAATCAAGCGCAGCAGAATCACGCCAAGCGCCATCAATAAACAACTGTAATGTGCAGGTAGAGGGGTTCATATACACAGAATACTATCAGCAATATATGCAGTTTAGCGTATATTTATGCAGGAAAAGTGTACAAACACCGCAAAACCCGATGATCCTGCAATTTACCTATGTCAGCTGCTAGGCAAAGCCTGCCATTCAAATACAGCACTAGCTTGTGTAAGTTGGGGCTGAACGAAGTGAAGCCCAACATAGTGCGATGATCCTAGATTCCTCTGTTGGGCGGGTTCGAGTGTGCATTTTTCCGCGTCTTTGGCAAGGCTTGACGACGACCCAAGCCAAAGAATTTTATGCAATGCGTACTTATGCAAAATTCATGCGATTGCCCTGCACAGATTCTCAGCTTACTCAGGGCAATCAACTTAGACATAGTCGCGAAATCTCAGGCTTTGACAAATTTTTGACAAGGAGTTACGCAGGAAATATGCGCAAATCAAAAACTCGCTCGCATAACCAAATGGCGGCTAACAAAACGATGGCGACTGACCCGCCATTCAATATCAGTTTTTGATACATCCATGTTTTCCGTGTTAGGTATGCCAAGGGCAAAAACACCGCGACGATCGCCAACTGTCCAAGCTCTACGCCGACATTAAAACCCACCAGTGCTAAAACCAAGGCAGACTGTGGCAAACCCAGATCTGCTAAAACGCTAGCAAAGCCGAAGCCGTGAATTAAACCGAAGACAAAAGCGAGTAACCAACGTTTTCCCTGTATCACTGGGTAAATATTATTCAGCGCTGCCAAGATCACCGAGAGTGCGATGGCCGACTCCACCAATACCGTAGGCAAATTAAGGATCTGCAAACTCGCCAGTGACAAGGTAATCGAATGCGCCACGGTAAAGGCTGTCACTATTTTGAACACATCCATACCAGCCGATTTGAAACTCGTTGCCGCTACCCAGTTGTGCGGCCGCTGTAACGATGCCTGCATCGGTGCACGCAAAGGCGCACTCAAGGGTGCACACAAGAGCACCGCAGGCAAAAGCAAGCACAACAAAAACAAGATATGGTCATAGCCGATCCAAATGTGAAACATGCCATGCTTCATATAATCACTAAACTGCTGCCACCATCCAATTTGAGACAAGCTAAATTCTTGCCGCGCAGTCTCTGGACTGAAAATTGCGGTAGACACTTGTCCTGCCACATTGCTTAATTTCAGTAAGCCTTTATGCTGCGGGTCGATATCAAATAGAAGTTGGTAGTGCAATTTAAGGGAGCTATAGTCAGCGCAAAATGCCTTGAAGAAAATCACCGCATAGGTGCCGTCCGAATGCTGCTCTAACATTTGCTCACCTAATTCGACCCGGCAAGCCGGTTCACCAGCAACTACACTGTTAGCGATCGTCAAACGTGCCAACGCATAGGCGGCGATGTCTTTGTGCTTAGTGCGAACCTCTTCCCAAGTGAGTTCACCATTGTCATCGCTGTCTAGACCTATCGCATAATCTAAATCACGCAATGCAATATCCCAGCGCCCTTGCACAAATTGTTTTTCAACTTTGAGCGCTAAGTAGCTATCACTGGGTTTATGCGCGTAAGCGGTATTAGTAAGTGTTAATAATGCGACGACCAGTAGAGCGACGAGTCGACGCAAAGATAAAAATTTGAATCCAGGCATCACAGCACTCCATCCATTTTAAGCGCCAATTTTTGTATCACTTTGTCCTCTAACTTACTTTTTCTCATCCACTCTAAAGCGGGCACAGCGGCTGCACGATTATTGCTAGCAAGCGCCGCCTCAAGATAAATTCTCAAATCTGCTGGCTCTTTTTGTACTGCCCAATTCTTCTGCGCTAACACCAGTGCTGCTGCTGAGTTATTTTTTAGCTGTAATTCAAAGCGAGCATGCTCTCGTTGATGCACCGTATCCTCGCGCATGCTTGCAGCCTTAAATCTTTGTTCTAACACGCCTATCTGTTCCGCCGCGTTTGGCGCGTTTTGTTTTTGTAATGCGATGGCATAACGCAGCAGCAAGGAGTCATTGCGCGTTTTATCTTTAAGTAGACTAAGCACTTCAGGCAAACGTCCTTGATCTAATAAAAAATCGGCATACGCCCCTAGCAAATAACTATCTGGTGTATCCATTTGCATAGCTTGTCCAAACCACGTTTGTGCAGCGACTGCGTCGCCACGTCTCTGCGCTATTTCAGCTAATAAGGTCAGCACCCAAATCTTAATTCCTGCGTCGATCTTGCTGGTTTTTTTGAGCGTGTCAACCAAGGCGTGGTAACTCTTCTCTGCTTCGCCATTTAAGCTGGCAACCTGGTTGAGACAGGTCGAAGTAATAATTTCCGGGGCCACATTTTGTAGCCGAGCGCAGCTAAGCTTCGCCTCATCATAACGACCTAGAACTTGTTGTATGGTGGCACGCGTGAGCCACGCTTGTGGATCTTCTCTATCCAATTTCAGGACCAAATCGAGATCATTAAGCGCCGCCGGAAATTGATGGGTGCTTTGTAAAATGGTGGCGCGCAGAACTAGAATTTCTGAGGGCGCTTGCACTTCCTTCCACCACGGTGACAAAGCCGCTTGGGCATAACCGAGATAACGCGGATCGCCAGTATTACGTGTTTGCGAAATATAGGCTCTTGCCAATTTTGCCGCTAAGCTCACGTTCTGGGGTTGTGCGTTCAACTCCTGACGCATAGTCTGCAATTGGCGTTGCAGCGCATCTTTTTTTAGATGTTCCACCACCACCTTACCATCAGCAGGAATGTATTGCCGCGCCTGTGCGTGGGAACCTATCAACAATCCGCTTAAGACTAGGCTCGATGCCACGGAAACCACGACAGCCATTTTTGGGTAAATCATATTATCTCTGCTCATTTCGCTCATCACACACCGACATCTCTAGAAATTTCGTAGGGCGGGTACAACCCGTGCCGCTCGTGCCTCGACTACACTATCGAAGCTTGCCCAGCGCAGGTTGTACTCGCCCTACTTTCGCTTGGTTTAGTTAACTAACTCAGGCTCTGTGTTATCAGGTGAAGTCAGCGCAACATCATTGACCGCGACTGACTCCTGATTATCTGGAGCACTGCCTAGAAGATTCATCACAAATTTGGTGAAGGCGTCGATCATCTTCACCGGTTCTGGGTCTTTCACCACCACAGCATCATTGCGGTAACTACTCGATCCACCACATGCACTCAAAGCCAACACCAAGCCAACTAGCGCCAGCGAAGGTAATTTTTTAGTTCGTTTCATCATGATTTCCTTTCTTAAAAATCGAGATACTTGGCTTTTAGCGCTTAGTGTTTAAGAGAACCCGCAATCGGTGTTTTCAAGTAAGGAAAACTGTTATTGAAGAAGCTGCTGTCCAAGTATGCACCGTCAGTGAAGTCCAATTTTCCTGCTGGTGCATCGCTAGGAACACAACCGATACTCAAAACGCACAAACGACCCATCGCGACGCGCAACACGATATCGACTACGTCATCACCAGGACGACGGCCATTCGGGAAACCTGCACTATCGCCACCGATTACACCCAAACGCTCTTGCTTTTCGCTGACAGGAATCGACGTATTCAAACGCAGCATTTCTGAACCAACGACGTTAGCAGGTTGATTCACGCCTTTAACACCAGTCAAGAAAGCAGCAATCAAGTCATTACGTGGGAAATTCGTCGGTGCTTTCGCTCCCGCTGAACCGTACAAAATTTCCACGATGGCTGGGAAAGTCGGGTTGGTAACGTAGGTCGCGAATTGTCCATCGGCGCTAGGCTTGCTGTGATTAAACTGGTCTTTATCCTTTAAACCGATCACTACTTCATTGACCAAAGGCATACCAAGACGAGAAACTTGAGTCCAAGCACCACCTTCTTTGGAAGCAGTATTGCTTGATGGCGTAGGATTAATCAAACGTGCTTGACGAACGCTAGCCGTTGTCCATGCGCCAATCACTGGCTCCATACCATTGGTTAAACAACTGATAGGCACTTCCATTTCGATCGCAGTGACGTTAGCGGTACTCAAATCATCACGTCCGGCTTTTTCGGCATTCGGGTCGAATGCCGTAGCTGGTGCTTTGATGTTAATCAAGTCAAACGTTTCGCCAAGATTGACCACGAACGGGTCTTTACGCTGCCCAACAAATACACGGCCTGGTGTGGCGCAACCAGGGATCGTGATGTCGTAGACATGCTTAGCTGCATAAGCAGCGTAGTCAGGAATCGACTTATTGCCGACGTTATCAATCGGCTTGTCGAACACACTTGCACCACCAGCGGCGTTGGTGATTTTAGTCACTGCCCCCATACGACGATCGCCTTTTACCATCGAGATCGTATACGTTTCGCGCAAATTAATGCCCGCTGGATTCACCGCATTAATCGGGCCACCATTGATTAACAAAGGAATCGATACGTCTTTATCACCGATTTTTAATGTCGTGTTCTTGTTTTGATTATTGAAGCGCAATTGAAAAGTAATGTCCTCTTTTGCGTCGCCATTATTATCAATATGAATCTCGTACAAAGCATCTGGATCCATAGAAAAATAATTTGGCCCACCGTAAGCCGCTTGCAATGGAACATAGTTGGCGATCAAGGTCACGAAGTCTTTGCGGTTTGCTTCGTAGCTACGAAACATATACAGGTCAGAGGCATCGACCTTCGGCATGCGGGTAATAAATGGTGCTTCACGATGGCTTGATGCCATTGTCGGTGTCGCCACCAAACCTGACAAGCTACCGGCTGCCAACAGGGAAAGTAAAACTTTTTTTCTCAATGCGATCACTGCATGTTTCATATTTTTCTCCAAAAAAAAGAAATGTAAGACGAGGTTTTCAAATTTTAAAAATTTGACTATGTACCTGGGTACATGAACTTATACGGATCGCCGAGGCAAACGGATTCAACAATTTTCAAAATATTCAAAACTATTCGAAATCGTAGGGCAGGTATTAATAGTTGAATCCGAATTAGCCACGGCTACGTATAAGAGTACATACCGCGATGAAGCAGCTTCGTCATTTAGCTTCCCCTGATAGAAAACAGAGATTTATGAAACAAAAAATACTAGTTAGTTTGATTGCTTCGCTGCTTAGCGCAAACTGTATTGCCGATGAAGGCGTGGTACAAAAAGTGGTAGTTGATGGCGCGCGCACCAGCCAACTTGGCATCACCGACGCGGCAGGCACTGGTATGGTGGGGCAGAAAAAATTAGAGGCGATGACGACCTATCGACCGGGAGAATTGCTGGAGGCGGTGCCGGGCGTGATCGTCAGTCAACATAGCGGCGAAGGAAAGGCGAATCAATTTTTCTTGCGGGGATTTAACTTAGATCATGGTACCGATCTGCGCACCAATATCGACGACATGCCGGTCAACCAACGTAGCCATGCGCATGGTCAAGGTTGGACCGACATGAACTTTTTAATCCCTGAACTGAGTAGCCGTATCGACTATAAAAAAGGTCCCTACGCCGCCAGCAGTGGCGATTTTTCGTCTGCAGGTCTAGCCTCAATTAGTTATGCCAAACGTCTCAAGCAAGACATCATGGTCGCTGGTGTCGGCCAATATGGCTACGCGCGCGCTTTGTTAGCAGGCTCTCCGGCATTCGCCAATGGCCATGTTCTGTATGCGCTAGAAGCAATGAAGAACAATGGCCCCTACACTAACCCTGATGAATTCAAAAAAATTAGTGCCGTCCTCAATTATGATCAAGGCACCGCAGACAATGGTTTTGGCTTGAGCAGCATGCTATACAAAGGCAAATGGAATGCCAGCGACCAAATCCCAGAACGCGCCCTAAAAAACGGCACCCTGCTCAGCCGCTTTGACACCATCGATACTAGCGACGGTGGCCTAGCCCACCGCTATAGCCTGGCGGGAAACTGGCGCCAAACATCGGCCGAACAGCGCAGTAAAATTAACGCTTACGTGATTAATAATCAGCTCGATCTGTATTCAAATTTCACCTACTTTATGAATGATCCTGTGAATGGTGATCAATTCAGTCAGCCTGATCGCCGCGTCACGAGTGGACTTAATCTCAGCCATACCTGGCACACCGACATCAACGGTAAAAATGTCGATCTCAGCATAGGAGGTCAACTGCAAAACGATAATATTTTTAACGCGCTACGCAATACTCGCGCTCGCGAAACGGTCTCCACAGTCAGGCAAGACCACATTACCGAAACCAGTCTTGGGATGTACCTTGAGGCGAATACCCAATGGACAGCGTATTTCCGCAGCAATGTGGGACTGCGTTATGACCGCTATCAATTTAAAATCAAGAGCGATAGAGCAGCAAACTCAGGAAAGGCGCAAGATCAAATTGTCAGTCCATCGATGAGCTTAGTATTCGAACCGTGGAATAAGACTGAGCTATTTTTTAACCTCGGTACCGGATTTCATAGTAATGACGCACGGGCTACACTCACTTCTGTCGATCCTCAAACTGGCGATGCCAGTCAAAAATCACCCGGCTTGGTACGTTCACGCGGCACAGAGCTAGGCCTACGCAGTGAATTCCTGCCAAAGCTACAAACTTCGATTGCGCTGTACCGCTTAGATTTCGACTCTGAACTCAATTTTGTCGGCGATGCTGGCACCACCGAGGCCGGTCGACCTAGCCGTCGTATTGGCATAGAATTCTCGAGCTCTTATCAAGTAAATGACAATTTCTCCATTGATTTTGATGCCGCCTACGCCAAAGCCCGCTCGCGCAATATTGACGCTGCTGGTCAGCATATTAGCGGCGCAGTAGAAGGCGTTGCTCAGGTCGCACTGAATTTCGAAAAACTAGACGCGTGGTCGGGTGCATTGCGTTTACGCTACTTTGGTCCGCGTCCTTTAATTGAAGACAATAGCGTGCGCTCGCGCTCGACCAGCACACTTAACGGTCGAGTTAGCTACCAATTCAATCCCACTTTAAAAATTGAGCTAGAAGGTTTTAATCTTGCCAATCGCAAGACTTCAGCAATCGACTATTTTTATGCTTCGCAGCTAAAAGGAGAGTCCGCTCCACAAGAAGACGTGCATTTTCATCCACTAGAGTCGCGCTCATTTCGGCTTATGTTGGTGAAGGCGTTTTAAAAAAATTTACAAAAGCTGTTTGGTATGGAACCTAGTAAGCTCAGTTGACCACTGAAATTCGTTTTGGGTGCCGCATGAACATGAACTTTTACGGCACCTTTTCCATTCACTAATTTGGTGGGAGCGTTACGAATCCGATTGCACACTTTTCCGCCCTTGTAGAGCGCATCTGTGCTCGCAAGCACAGATCGTTACGCTGGAAAGCAGCATGCTGCCCCCCAAGCGGAAAAATTTACCCTCGAACCCGTCCAATTAAGGAATTTAGGTTTATTCCTAGCATATCAAGATTACTTTCCACCACGCGGATCAACCACATTCACCGCCTCAGGCGAAGGTCCATAAGCGCGGATATCTGGTCGATACATGTCCTCGGCATAAGTCCCTGGCACATGGAAGCGGCCTGGTGTAACGACGCGTAGCATGTAGAAGAGGTTGATCGGGCTGCCACTCAGTCTGACTGCGGCAACGAATCTGTCGTCACGGTATTCCTTGTGCTTGATGCGTTCATCCGCCATCGCAGCTGCGAGGTTCACACCATCGATGCTGAATTCACCCGCTTGTGGGCCTTGTGAGATGTTGAGATTCTCTACCTCTAAGCCTGCCGGGATATGATCAATCACCAAGGCATCTTCGATGACTTGTTTAGACTTGGCGGTCACGCGTACGATCAGCATATCGCCGACTTTGAGATTGCCACCGCTCCATGGCTTGCCTGCGACGGTAAACCATTTGCGCTCTAAGCTAATTTTTTCTGTGCTTGGAATCGGCAATTTCAATGGATAACCACTGGCTTCAATTTCTATCCACAATGGATTTGTGCCTTTGTTTTCCAAGGTGATGCCTTTGATTGCCAAGGCGGGATCGAAGCTGCGGCTTTCACTGTTTTTGGAACTAATCGTGTTGCTACCATCGGCTGTTTTGAGAACCACTTCCCACGGATCAGTGACAGTCCCACCGGCCGCGCGTGCCGCTAAGAATAAGGCGATACGTTCTTGGGTGGAGAAATAGCCACGAGGTTTACCCAGACGATCTGCCAAGTTGGTCAGCATGGTTTCGCGTTGTGGATGCGCGACCTTATGACGCAACATCAAGGCATAAGACATTGCCTGATCGCGCACCGCCGTGCCGTAATCACCGAGATAATCCCAATCCCAGTCGGTTCGTATGCCATACGGTTTCGTCATAGCGTCATTGAAGGCAACATCAGCGCGTTTTTGATCGCCCATCATTTGCAATGCCAAACCTAGGTGTACCAAAGCGAGTGGTGATTTGGCACGGTCACGGTAGCTGTCATGCAGCAGACGCAAAGACGCTAAAGACGCTTTTTGATCACGTGCCAGCATGTAGCCTATGTGCGCTAATTCGGCAAAACGTTGATGGCTATTACGAATCAAATCGTAATCACGCCAATCGTATTGACCGCTGGCATTTGGCTTGACGGCAACAGGAAGTGGCGAAAATTGATTCGCTGCGCCGTTGAGTTTTTCGGTCATCCATTTTTGTGCGCGCTTGGTCATTTCTTCTGGCACGTTGAAACCGGCTTCGCGAGCGTCAGCTAAGAAGCTGGTGACATAAGGTGTTAGCCACATTTCATAGGAACCATCATTGCCGTTCCACAAGCGGAAACCGCCTTCTGCACCTTGCATACCAGCGATGCGGCTGATCGCGCCTTCAATAAACTTGGCGCGTTGTTCACGCGTATGTGGTGCCAGACCGACTGCCTTTGCGCCCTCTTCATCAATGTAAACATGCGGATAAGCTGCACTGGTAGTTTGCTCTAAACAGCCATACGGATAATCCAGCAAACCCTTGACGATGCTGCGGACATTCAATGGTGGACGATTCGACATGGCCACACTCAAAGTCGCCGAACCACGATAGAAACGTTCTACCATATTCGCATCGAGTTTTTGCGTTGCACCTGGCTCTATACGCAGGCGACGTGCATCTTGCTCACGTGGTACTGGCGGTTGAATTTGGAGTGCGAACTCTCTACGAATCACGATCGGTTTTGCACCTGCGGTTTTTACATCAAGAGTGATGCGTGACAAACCAAAAGGTTCGGTCGGTTCTACATTGAAACGCAAGATCGTTCTTTGTTTAGGAACTAGTTTGACATTGCGTTCACCGTCTGCAATTTTTAGTAATTTATCGGCGGACAGTTTGATGTTAATGCTCTGTTCGCTTTGCATCATATTCGTCACATCTAATGCAAATGTCGAGGTATCGCCAGGACCGATAAAGCGTGGTGTAGCGATCTCAGCGACGATAGGTGCACTGACCACAACCTCTTTATCGGTGCTGCCATACGCATCATCGGTCGATGCGACGACCATCACCCGCAAAGTACCATTGAAGTCAGGAATATTCAGAGGCACGTCGGCTTCGCCTTTGTCGTTGAGCTGCACTGGACCTGAAAAAATATCAACCAGTTTCACCTTCTTGGGCATGCTCTTGGTGTCGCGTTTACCTGCGTCACCGCCCCATTTTATTTTGCCAGGTGTGCCGTCCATACGTTCAATTAATTTGCCGTAAATATCGGTCAATTCGGCACTGAAGCGATGTTTTCCGAAGAAGAAATCAAACGGGTCCGGCGTTTTAAAACTGGTGATATTCAGAATGCCGACATCGACAGCGGAGACCGTTACGATCGCCTTTTTACCAGCAGCATTCTCGACTTTGACCTTGGCGATCATGCGTTTTTCTGGCTCGACTTGAGCTGGTGTCGTCACACTGACTTTCAACTTACGCGCTTCACGTGCCAGCGGCAACCACGTCAAACCTACTGCACGCGCAGGCGTGACTTTATCGCCTTGACTGCCGGGACGGAACACCACGGTTGAGATATACATGTCGGAACGATTCCACGCTTTATCAATTGGAATGCTCACTGTCGTACCGTCCGTGCTGACGGAAACGCGCTTACTCCACAAGACTTTATCAGCTTCAACTAAGACCAAAGCTTCACCATCGTGCGGTGGAATAATTTTGAGTTTAACGTCGTTACCCGGTTTGGCTGGTGCGCCTTCAAGTTGCATGCGCACACGGTCAGGGCGGTTGCCTACGCTTTCACTATCTTGCGCATTCCAACCGGCGTAGAAGAAGTAGCGTGCGACTAGATTGGTTTCAGGATCGGTGACTTCTAAACGATAGCGTCCCCACTTCACTGGCACGGTGAGTTTGGCGCGATTTTTTAATTCTAATGCACCTGCATGTATGGTCTCTTCACCTTCAGAATAACCTGAATGCCAGCCACGACCCGCGTCATAACGCCAGTAATATTCACGATCTTCACGCACCAATTTAAACGGTGCTTGTTTAAGTACGGAAAACTTGCCAGCAGTATTCACCCGAATAATTTCAAACTCCGCCATACTGCCTTCTCGTGCTACGTCTTTTTCAAACAAAGGGCGTATGCCTATCATGCTTTGCGCGGGCCACCAAACTCGCTCTATCGAGCGCACGACTGGACGACCGCCAGACTCTAGTAAGCTGAAAGCGGCGCGTACTTTCAAAGGTGATTTTGCATTCGCGACAAAAGGCACTTCGACTTCGGCTTTTCCGCTATCGTCGAGTGATGCTTCTTCTAATTCGGAACGGCTCTTGTTCGTGTCATCGGCAAAATCGCCAAAGATAAATCCTGGCCATTCTTTGGCGACGGGATTTTTCATTCTCTCTTGTGCAACGCTCCCAAGCAAACGATTGCCTGCAGCTGGCGCGCCATACAAATAGTCACCTTGCACATCGACACTAAAACTGGTGGTGTCCGCCAATGGTGTCGTTTCCGATTTCAAGCTCAGTTTCATGCGTTCTGGCAAAAATTCTTCCACTTGGAAAGTGTAAATAGTATCTGGGCGTTTCGCGCTTGGATCGGCGCGGAATTCTAGGCTCCATTTACCGGTTGCGGCGTCTGGCGGTAGATCGATTGTGTTCTGCAAATACCCCGGTGTCTTCGAGTTGGGCTGCCAGATACTGGAGCTGACCACATCACCACTTGGTTTTTTTAAATCGACTTTAATCGGTGCGGGAGGTAAAGCAACGCCTTCGGCGGTACGCGCCATCAAGGATGCGGTGAATTTTTCACCCGGACGATACAGATCACGTCCCGACCAGGCGAAGAGTTTTGCATCGCGCGGCAAATGTCCGCCAATATCAAATTCAGCCAAATCTAAACCCGGTTCTTGCAAAGCGATGATCGAAGTTTCTTTGCCACGTTTGGCCAATAATAACTTCGAGCCATTCGGCAAACCCGATAAAACACCGTGACCATCGCTGTCAGTTTTGCCGCGCAATAAGACTTTACCGTCGTCGCCTAAGACTTCTAATTCAATACCACTTTGGGCTTTTCCATCTTTAAGAGAAGTTGTGAAGACATCGGTTTGTTTGAGCTGACGACGCACGTGCAAGCCGATGTCGCTGACATAGAAATAAGTGACTTGATAATCATAATCATAGTACCCAGGACGACGCATCACGGCGACATAGACGCCTGGTTCTTTCAACTCGGTGATTTTCTCAACCGGTAAAAAACTAACTTTGCGGCTATTTGGTACTTCATTGGTGACAAAGCGATTTTGATACACACTTTCGGCGATACCTTGCAAGGCATTAAGTTGCCAGCCCGAGGTTAATCCTTTGAGTTTATTGCGATTGCTGTAGTAATCGTAGTAGTACTCGCCTTCACCTTCGCCCTCGCTTTCATTGTCAGCGTCTTCACTTTGTTGACCACGATTTTTACCAACCACCATATCGATAAATTTGGGCAACTTTTCTGGCGAGATACGTAAAAATTCGACGTCGACCTCAGGAACATTCACGGTCACAACAGGCAGGCCGCCATTCAAACCTGCAGGCAAAACCGTGCCTTTGCTAGCGAAAAAATAAGATGCTGCCATCTCATCGCTGATCACCTCGCAAGTTTGCGCTTGGTCTAATTTTTTACCAGCGCTCGATGCGATGGCTGCACTCAGATTGACTTTGTATTTGTGTCCTGCTTTGACGAAAGGAAATAGCAAGACATGCGGATTATCCGACACGATCCAACCACCTTTGACCAGCTCACCGGGCTTGGATGCAGCAGTTGCAGCAGCATCGGCATTCTCTGTTTTTTTAGGCTTACCTTTATCGGCTTTGGTGTCGCCGAGGTCGCTTACTTCGATGAGTTTATCGAGCGCCTGATCCGCATCAACACTCTGCGAAAACATCACCGCCAATGCTGGCTTATCGTCATGTAAGCGAGCGGTACAACTGCCCATGACGAAAGGCGCATCAGGATTGACAATAATCGCATTTCCACCAACTGGCAGGTGTTGCTTCTGTTTTTTCATCCACCAGGTTCCTCCTGCAGTTGCAGCTAATGCAGCTACCAGCAGAACGACGCCTAAAGTTTTTTTCGAAAGTTGAGCCATAGATCCATCCTGATTATTTTCAAATTCACAGCGAAGTTTTGCTTATTTTTCTCTTTACTAATGACACAGGAATGACGCGAGAAGCATTCAGTAAGGGGCGGAGCAAAACAATAGCAATATAGCATTTTGCTTACGAACAAAGTGATATTAGTAAAAATATTGCAAACTTAGTTATTAATTTTCCACATAGAAACACATACGTGTATTTGCAAGCTTAAATTGCAATAAATGCACAGAAAAAACAACACTAATTGCGTTCAAATTTGCTCGGTAGCGAGGTGCTCATGTAGTATGGATCAGCCTGTTTCGATGACGAAACCAGCATACCAGTTGTAAACGCCCGTTGTATGACGCATCCCGTCGGCAGCGTTTTCTAAATAAGTAGGAGAAAAAAATTGAACAAGAAATCAACTGAATCCAACAAAATCGGAAAAAAAGACGTTTTCGTAAAAAGCGCAGTCCAGGTAGCGATCTTGTTGTTAACCACAGGTTCGATGGTACATGCACAAGAAGCAACACCGGCGAAAACAACAGAAAAAGTAACACCGCCGCAAGAAATACAAGTGGTCGTTGTGACCTCGACGGGTACACGCGGTTCCCAGCGGACTATGATTGATACACCAGTACCAGTCGACGTGTTATCCGCTTCCGAACTCACCAAAACGGCACAAGCCTCCCTCGACAAAGCCTTAGCTTTCCGCGTCCCCTCTTTCAATACAGTACAAACCCCAGTCAACGATGCAACTTCTTTGCTTGATCCTTACGAGATTCGTAATATGGGTCCAAGTCGTGCATTGATCTTGATTAACGGTAAGCGTAAAAATTCCAGCTCCTTGGTCTACACACAAACCTCTCCTGGTCGTGGTGAAAGTGGTGCTGATATTTCAGCGATTCCACAAGATGCGATTAAACGTATCGAAGTATTGCGCGACGGCGCGTCTGCACAATACGGTTCTGATGCGATTGCCGGTGTGGTCAACATTATTTTGAAAGACAACCCAAGCGGCACATCGATTACAGGTCGTACCGGCGTAACGCACGAAGGCGACGGCAAAATGCAGGCGCTGAGCATCAATCATGGTTTAGCTTTAGGCGACAGCGGTTTCGTGAATTTGACATTTGATGCCTCAAAAAATGGTTTGTCATCACGTTCAGGCATAGTTAGTGCACGCGGTGAAGCGGCGACCTTTGGCGATGGTCCAAGTACTTTCGCCGCTGATTTGGCGAACGTAAATGCCTTCCTTTCGAAAAAACCAGATGCAGGTAACATTAACGGCTCACCAGAAACACGCGCCACAAAATTCTTGATCAATTCACGTTATGATTTTGCGGGCGGTGTTTCCATGTACGCCAATGCTGCTTACATCGACAAAAAAATCGACAGCTACGCAAACTATCGTACGCCATACTGGCGTCCAACCGACTACGGCCTTTTGACCCCAAGTGGTTCCCCATATCAAGGTTATGTCCCTGGTTTCTTAGGCGCGCTGAAGGATTACAATGCAACAGTTGGCGCCAAATTTGAAGTCGATGGTTGGTCATCTGATGTCAGCTTGACTTTCGGTGGTAATGAACAAACGTACACGGTCACAAATTCTGTCAACCGTGGCATGGAAGATGCGTACTTAGCTGCAGTAGCAAAGAAAACTACGCCATTGCCGCCACATGGCCAAACACGTTTTGATGCAGGTGGTTCCAAGTTCAACCATACTGTGTTCAATGCTGACTTCTCCAAAGATATTGCAAAAGGTATCAGTTCCTATTTCGGTACTGAAATCCGCGCAGAACAATACACATTGCTCGCTGGTGAGCCTGCATCCTGGTTGTATTCTGGCGCCGACTCTTACGCGGGTAACACGCCAGTCAACTCTTTCACATCAACACGTTCCAACTACGGCGCATACGGTGGTACAGTTTTTGACATCAGCGATGCTTTCGTTGTAGATGCGACTGCACGTTTCGAACGCTATAGCGATTTCGGAAATGCGACAATTGGTAAATTAAGCGCCAAATATAAAGTGAATGATGAATTGACATTGCGCGGCTCTTTGTCGACTGGCTTCCGTGCACCTTCCTTGCACCAGATCTACACGCAGAAAACACAGTATTCTTTCTCTGGTGGCTCAATTCAGGTGTCTGGCTTAGCAAGTAATGTTTCTGCCGAAGCGACAGCACTCGGCGTACCAAAACTGAAAGCAGAAAAATCGACTAGTGTCACTTTGGGTATTGGCTACAAGCCAAATAAAAATACCAGCATGACTTTGGATTACTACAATATTTCCCTCAAAGATCGCATTGTTTTGGGTAAAGAAATTAAACCTAGCGGCGATGCAACTGCAGAACTCGATAAGATTCTGAAAGCAGCGAATATTGTTTCTTTGAGCTTCTTCGCGAATGCTTTAGATAGCCAAACTTCCGGTATTGATTATGTCTTCAACCATCGAAATATGAAATTGGGCGATGGCAAGTTGGCGTTTAATTTGTCGGGTAATTACTCTTTGAAAAATGAACGCGATGGTGCGGTCAATAATCCTGCAGCAATTGCGAAGGCGGGTCAATCTGTCTTGGATATCACTCAAGAAGCT
The DNA here is from genome assembly GCA_963511665.1 of uncultured Undibacterium sp. GTDB lineage: Bacteria > Pseudomonadota > Gammaproteobacteria > Burkholderiales > Burkholderiaceae_D > Undibacterium. The sequence continues at coordinate 48,594 of CAUPKC010000011.1, read as the reverse complement.
TTGATGTTCACGTCTCGCCCGAAGTTTAAAACCCTCGTCGGTTTCGACTATGACATCAGCGACTTCAATTTCTCTTTGAACAATACGGTCTTTGGTCCAACCAGATTCAGAAATGCCGATTTGGATCAAAATCTGGAAGTGGTCTTCAAAACAAAAGCTGTGACGGATTTCTCTGTCAACTACCAAATCAACAAAAACATGACTCTGGCGTTCGCTGTGAACAATATGTTTAACGTGACCCCATCATGGAAATTCCAAGCCGTAGGTGACAAAGCAAAGGGTCAGGCAATTTTGGATAGTAAAACGCTGGATTACTCTGGTCGTACACCAACTCAAATCCAATCTGACAACATCACATTTGACCAACGCTATTCTATGGTCACTTACGACGGTTCTCATTTCAGTCAGTTAGGTCGCATGTACAACCTGTCTTTGAACTATCGCTTCTAAACCTGTACCGTCGATTGTGACGGTGTGGCTAAGAGGGAATACTCTGAGCATTGAAAAAGACCGCAAATATTTTGCGGTCTTTTTTTTAAACCCAGAATTTCCATTTGGATTTGAGATGATGGTGGATGCACTTTTCGAGGCAGTTTTTACGTGAATCAGGCGAAAATAGCTAGCTATTTGCAACGAAGAACGAAAAAAATGACCGAAAATGCGCCTAATGGAAAATCTGGGTTAAATAACACTTACACCTCTAATTCCCTCAGATAACGGATGCCCTGAATGGCACGGCTTCCATACCATGACAGCATTTCGCCATCAACCAAGATCACAGGCTTTTGAATTTGCTGCTGAAGTTGTCTTGCATCTTGCGCAGTAAAACTATATGGCTCGGTCGACAGCAAAACACAGTCAACTTGCTGCAAACTGGCATCCTCCCACTCAAATACTGGATAGCGTTGCGATGACTGACTCGATTGCCATTGCAAGCAACCACGCGCTTGTAGCAAGCGAGCGATATAAGTATCACGGCTGACTGTCATCCAAGGATCTTTCCAGATGCAATACAGCACTCGCCTGACTTCTGCATCAGGTTTCAGCAGCGCCCACTGATTTTCAAATTGCTGGCAGAGCACTTCAGCTTCTTGGTTAGCATTAAATATCGCCCCTAACAAACGAAACAAAGCCAGATTGTCGCGCGGCGCTATGGGATGCGTGACAACGACATGCGGAATAAATTCAGCTAACAAGTCAACTGTCGGCTTCTCATTTTCGTCGATATTCACAATCAAGTGCGTCGGTGCCAGTTTGCGGATTTTCTCAATATTCACATCCTTAGTGCCACCAACTTTGGGAATCGACTGCACGATGTGTTTCGGATGCACGCAAAATCCGGTGCGACCGACCAAGCTCTGTTGCAATCCCAGATCGCATAACAATTCAGTAATCGAAGGGACTAAGCAAACAATACGTACCGTTTCACCCGCACTGACAGGGCGATGTGAGTTGCCGTAAGCATCTGTCAAATGATTCATTCGTTAATCTCTAAGGTATTTGGCAAAGGCATGTCGAGTTTTGGCTTATTTAGTTTCACGGGCTTTGCGTGGTGCATTCGAAAAGGCCACGTCGTAGAGAAAGTTAGGCAAGGCACGCAGAATTTTTGCTACGATGCCCATCTGCCATGGAATCACGCGGTAACTAACACCTGCCGCGATACTCGACACGGCCCGACGCGCAAATTGATGTACGGGTAATAGGAAGGGCATGGTATAACTATTGATTTTGGTCATAGGCGTATCAATGTAACCCGGCGCAATCGTCACCACCTTGATACCGCTACCGCGTAATTCTACTCTCAAGGATTCGCAGTAACTAATCACTGCCGCCTTAGATGCACTGTAAGCACTGGCACCGGGTAGACCGCGTATCCCCGCCACACTGGCAATCCCCACCAAGCGACACGACTCTTGTTTTGCGTGAGACTTCATGTGTTCAATAAATGGCATAAACGTCGCAACGGTTGCCAGCACATTTGTTTCCATGACCCGCCGGAACACAGGCAAATCTTCACTCAACTCACTCAAGGTGCCAACCGAGATACCTGCACAGGCAATCACAACCTGCACTTTACCGGCGTGCTGTATAAAATCATCCGCGGCGGCTTGTAATGCAAGATGCGCGTTCACATCCACTGCGTAAATTTTATGAAGCTCAGGCTGCGGCAAACTGTCTCGCAAAGCTTGCAAGCGTTCCTGACTACGCCCGACCAAGCCGAGCCTTGCACCTTGTAATGCATACTCTCTGGCTAAAGCCTCGCCCAAACCCGATGAGGCTCCCGTAATAAAGACTGCTTGCATATTTACTCCTATTTCATCATTTAACCCAGAATTTCCGTTAGGATTTGAGACGATGGTGGATGCACTTTTCGAGGCAGTTTTTACGTGAATGCAGCGAAAATAGCTAGCTATTTTCAACGAAGAACGAAAAAAAATGACCGAAAATGCGCCGCTAGCGCTCAAATAGCGTCGAAGACGCGCCTAATGGAAAATCTGGGTTTAATTCGGGCGCATGTTTTTTGGAACTACGTGTGGCAATAACCATGTTTGTGCATCCCATAGCCGCCCATTATCAAACACAAACCATCAATAACAAGCAGGCTCTGGGTAAAAAAAATCCGCCTATTTGACGGATTTTTTTCTGCAATTGTAGTGACACAATAACTTACTTTTTCTTAGTAACTTCAGGTGCTGCTTTCGGTGCTGCGGCTGGCGCCGCTTTCGCAGGATTTTTCTCTTGATAGACTTTATCCACAATCCAATCCATCACTTTTAAACCCGCGTGGTCAGCCGGGTTGGTCGATGGATTGCGTGATTTTGCATACAAGTCAGCTGGAGACACAACAAATCGTCCATCGATCACGACGGTAGGCACACCACTAATTTTATAGTCATTCATCAACTGTGTCGCACGACTTAGCTTCGATTGAATCGCAAATGAATTATAGATATCGGCAAATTTCTTCTTATCCAAACCGACTTTTTCTACGTACTTCATCACTTCTGCATCGTTTGACAATCGATTGCGATCAACGTGATAAGCATTAAATGTCTTCATTTGATATTCGTCAACTTTACCCATCGCCTCTAAAGCGAAATACAATTTTTGGTGCGGGATCATCGCGTCACTGAATTTCACGTGCACGCGTTTTACGACGATACGATCACCCTGTTTCTTAATCCAGTTTTCCAAATACGGCTCGAACGCATTGCAAGCACCACAAAAGTAACCAAAAAATTCTGTAACCTCCACTTTTTTTCCAGCATCAACTGGCTGTGGACGATCCAAGACTGTGTACTCTTGTCCTAGGCGAGGTACATTTTGAGCACTGGCTGCAACCGCAATAAAACTTAAGCTAATCATTAAAAACTGACGAAATAGACGCATAATTTCCTCTTAAAATAGACTACAAATCAATATTTACTTGGCGCTACGCACGATAGCGGTATCCACACCACTCTCAGACAACTTCGCGCGCATTTTGTTCATTGCATCTGCGTGATCAAACGGACCAACTCGCACTCGATGCAATATATTACCGTCATTATTCTTTTCGCTGACGCTTGCCTCCACCCCAACTAAAGCTAACTTCGCACGTGCACTTTCAGCTTCTGCGATCTCTTTGAATGCCCCGATCTGCAAGTAATAAATATACTTATCATCGGCCACTTCTGGCTTGGAGGCGGCTACCGCTGGTGCCACTGCAGCAACCGATGCAGGCGCACCTACCGGAGGCGCTGGTTTTATGGCTTCGGCAGCTTTACTGCCCGCGACCTCTTTTGCCGCCTGATTCACGGCATCCTTACTTCCATACAAAGGCTTATTCGGGTCCTGCATTTGCGCTACAGGTAAATCCGTTTTATCACTCTTACCGTTTTTATTGGTGAACGGCGTAGGCGTTTTGGTGATGACCAAAGCCACTACCACCGCGATAGCCAAACCAATCACCAAGCCGATAATAATACCGGTCAAGGTACTCCCTGCCTGACGCTGTCCAAATATTTTTTGCGAACTCATGTCTCTCCTATCTGAGGCTATTTTTTCTTTGTTGGTAAAGATTTCTGTTTTGGCGGCATCTCTTGCTTACATTTGATTCGGTGCAGACACACCAATCAAACTCAAACCATTACGCAACACTTGGCGAGTTGCCAAGATTAACGCCAATCGCGCCAATTTGGTTGGCACATCATCGACCAATACACGTTCCGCATTGTAATAGCTATGTAACTCACCGGCTAAATCACGTAAATAAAACGCCACTTGATGCGGGCCTAATTCTTCCAAGGCTTTCTCCAGCATCTCAGGATATTCGGCGAGTTTTTGCAATAACAATGCTTCACGTGGGGCAGTCAGTGGCGACAAATCGACGTCCTTCAATGCGGCTAAATCGGTTTCAGATTCGCTGTATTGCGTCAGCATACGACAGATACGCGCGTGCGCATAATGCACATAGTACACAGGATTTTCATCGGACTTTGCGAGTGCCACATCGACATCAAACACAAATTCGGTATCCGCTTTACGCGAAATCAGGAAGAACCTCACTGCATCGCGGCCTTTCTGCACATCGCCACCGCCGGACCATTCGATCAGATCACGCACCGTCACATAAGATCCCGCACGCTTAGAAATTTTCACTTCTTCGCCATCTTTCATGACGGTGACCATCTTGTGCAATACATAATCTGGGTAGCCTTGCGGTATACCTTGATTAACGGCCTGCAAACCGGCCCTTACCCTTGCAATTGTCCCGTGGTGATCGCTACCTTGAACATTGATTGCCTGGCTATAACCACGTTGCCATTTGACCACGTGATAAGCCACATCTGGCACGAAATAAGTGTAAGTACCATCCGACTTCTTCATGACGCGATCTTTGTCATCGCCATATTCCGTCGTACGCAACCAAAGAGCGCCATCTTGTTCGTAAGTCTTACCTGCCGCAATCAAAGCAGCCACAGCTGCTTCAACTTTCCCATCAGAATACAAAGACGATTCGAGGTAGTAATTATCAAACTTCACACCAAATGCCAGCAAATCGATATCTTGCTCATTGCGCAGATAAGTCACGCTGAATTGACGGATGGAATCAATATCGTTGGCATCGCCACTTCCTGTAACGGGTTCACCATTGCTCGCGGACACCGTCTTCTTCGCTAAGAAATCTTGCGCAATCTCTGCGATGTATTCGCCGTTATAAGCAGATTCGGGCCATTCAGCGTCGCCCGGTTTAAAACCGTTGGCACGAGCTTGTACAGATAAAGCCAGATTGCCAATCTGAACACCAGCATCGTTGTAATAGAACTCACGCGTCACTTGATAACTTTGTGCTTCTAATAATGCAGACAAAGCGTCACCGAGGGCGCCTTGGCGACCGTGACCGACATGCAATGGCCCCGTTGGATTCGCAGACACAAACTCGACAATGACTTTTTTCCCTGTGCCTTTAACACCCTTACCAAACTGATCTTGCTGCTGCAAAATCGTTTTTACTACCGCTTGTTTCGCTGCTGCGGTGACACGCAAATTAATGAAGCCCGGACCAGCCAACTCTGCACTGGCGATCAAAGGATTGTTTTGTGCCAACAAGGCATCGACAATCTGTTGCGCTAACTCACGTGGATTTTTTTTCAAAGGCTTAGCAATTTGCATCGCAATATTACAAGCGATATCCCCATGTGAAGGGTCACGTGGACGCTCCAGCGCGATCGTGGGATTAAGTTCAGTACCTGCAAGTATGGGCGCTACCACGCTTTTTATTGCTTCGAGTATGTCTAGTTTTTGCTGAGCTAACATGATGTTTAATAGTTTTTTTGCTGCGCGTGAGAATCACGATACACACAAATATTTGAGAGAAAATTAGCACTCATTATAACCTTTGTGCGCATCCTGATTTGCCGCAAACGGTGGTCAGCTGAAGAAAAAGCCGCGAGATACCGAATGAATCGAGATCCCTTACTTAATAGCGAACTAGCATTCACGCGCAAATAGGTACTCATTTTCTGCACAGAAGCTTCTACAGTAGACTAACGAACGTGTAGAATAAGCCGCTTTTCCTCTCCTCTGGATTGCACATGTGGTTTAAAAATTTACAAGTTTTCCGTCTTCCTGCGCCATGGAAAGTCGATGTTGAACAATTGAATACGCAATTGGGCTCTCAATCTTTTTCCAATACAGGTTCTGGCGATATGCAAAGTGAAGGCTGGGCATCTCCTCGCAATAACGACAGCTTGATTCATAGCGTTAATCAACAATTACTGCTGCTGTTGCAAACCGAAAAGAAATTATTACCTTCTTCAGTAGTGAATCAGGTGACCAAAGCGCGCGCTAAAGACTTAGAGGAACAACAAGGATTTGCACCCGGTCGCAAAGCCATGAAAGACTTGAAAGAACGCGTCACTGATGAGCTGTTGCCGCGCGCCTTCTCTATTACCCGTCAAACTTGGATCTGGATTGATCCGGTGAATGGCTGGCTGGTCATCGACAGTTCTAGCCCTAGCAAAGCTGACGAAGTCATCAAGTTGCTTTTGAAGTGCGACAAAATCCCAATGGAAAGTTTGCGCACCAAGGTTTCGCCGCAAACGGCAATGACCGATTGGTTGTCGGGCAATGAAGCACCCAAAGGCTTTACGATAGATCAAGACACCGAATTACGCGCCCACACTGAAGACAAAGCCACTGTACGTTACGTACGTCATTCAATTGATCCGGATGATGTGCAACGTCATATTGCTGCGGGTAAGCAGTGCACAAAATTGGCCATGACTTGGGATGACAAGATTTCATTTGTACTATCCGAAAATCTGGCGATCAAGCGCATCAAGCCCTTGGATATTTTGAATGAAGATAAAGATCAGCGCACGGCAGATGAAAATGAGCGCTTCGATGCTGATTTCTTACTAATGACGTCCGAATTGGCAAAGATGCTAGACGACATCGTCTATTCATTGGGTGGTCAATTGGCCGACCCTTTGGCTGCATAAAAACCGACTAGCCTGATGCAAATCAAAATGCCAGCAAAACGCTGGCATTTTTTATCTCTGAATTGCGCTTATTTCAGACCAACCCTATTTCCTTACTCGTCACATTTTTCACGGACGAAAAAAAACGCGCCTTAGCGCGTTTTTCTCTTACAACTTGGCGGAGCGGACGGGGCTCGAACCCGCGACCCCCGGCGTGACAGGCCGGTATTCTAACCAACTGAACTACCACTCCGTTTTAGAAAGGCATCTGTACTTTACAGTTATTTGATGGTGGGTGCTGAGAGGCTCGAACTCCCGACCTACGCCTTGTAAGGGCGCCGCTCTACCAACTGAGCTAAGCACCCATATACTACTTGCTTAGTTCAAATAACTGCTTTGCTGTGTCATCAGCAACGACAGAAACAAGATTATAGGCACATTTCCAAAATCTGTCTAGGGGGTTTGTTCTCTTTTTCCTGTTTTTCCTAAAAAAATCTACTTATGCTCTGCTAACGCTACGGCAAGAACAAGTGTTCATGCCAAGAATCAAACACCGACATTTACTGTGCCTCTGCTTGCTCTTGAGCAGGACCTAAGACCACGGTCACCTCGACCAAACCTTGTTTGATCGCAGCAGAAAAATCCTTTTCCAGCTCCGGCAAAGCCTGTTGATACGGCGCCAATAGAGCAATTAAGCCATAAGCCCGGTTACGCCCATTTACTTTACCTAAATACAATGCCATGTCAGCTAGTTGCATCGCTTTTTCCCAGTTGCAAGATGCTTCGGGAATTCCTGAAAATGGTAAAGAAATATATCCTGCACTGACGGTAACCGGAATGCGTTTATCACCAACCATGACTGGTGTCGAGCCAATTGTACGCAACACTCGCTCCACCAACGGCGTCAGTTGTGTCGACTTAGTCTTAGGCGCAAAAATCAAAAATTCTTCGCCACCCCAACGTAAAGTCATATCAGAATCACGTACGGCACTGCGCAAACGCCTTGCTACTTCGATCAGAACCACGTCACCAGCAGAATGTCCCCAGGTGTCATTAATGTGCTTAAAGTGGTCGATATCCATAATCATCAGACAATCTGGATTGTCATCACTATCCTCCCGCCTGTCGTCTGGCGCCTGGATGTCGCGTTGTCGCATCAGCTCCAAGAATGAACGTCGGTTGAAAAGCCCCGTCAAAGGATCACGAACAGAATGGAACTCAAGTTGTTGATTAACTTCTTCAAGCTTGGCATTGGTTTGTTTGACCTTGCGATACAACATAAAAATGAAAACACCAACCATGATTGTTACCATAGCTCCTAGCAAGGTAATAATCTGCTGCAATCGACTATTTTTTATAGCAGCGTCTTTAACTTCGTTTTCTCGCGCTAAAAGTTCGATTTGTTTTTTACGCTGATCTGCGTCGAATTGCTCCTGCAGCGTCGCCACTGTTTTCGCTCGATCAGTTCGGAATAATTCATTGCTGATATTTTGTTGCTCGCGTGTGTACTCCAAAGCCTCTTTGTACATTTTGGCATTTTCATACATACGACTGATTTCACCGACCGTCGCTTCAATATCTGCTTTATCACCCGACTCGCGAGAGTGATTTAGCACTGGATTTAAGTATTCCATTGCTTGCGCTATTTTGCCTTGACCACCTAAGGCAAATCCAAGATTCGCCTTGGCGTTATTAATTGACAATTCATCATCAAGCAATTCCGCTTTTTCCAAGGCCTTGCGGGCAACTGTTTCTGCTTTAATAAAGTTATGTGTACGTAAATGAGCGTCCGCGATATTACTTAAAATCAGCGCCTCCAGTGTTGGCAAGTTAGCTTCTTGTGCCGCTTTCAAGGATCGCTCATACGCCACTAGCGACTCTGGATAACGTTTTAGATGACCTAAAGCCATCGCTTGATTCATGCGTAAGTTAGCAATGATCCGGGTAGATTCAACTTGTGCAGCCAAAACCAGCGCTTCATTTGTCACGATCAGAGTTTGCTCCGGATTTTGCATCGTTAGATACAAAGCCGAGAGCGTTTGCAACCTACGGATTTTAGGGATCAACTTTTTTTGAGGCAAACTCTCGGTTAGCTGCAAGGCATTAAGGTAATGCCGCAATGCCAATTCAAATTTGCTGGCGGCGTGGTGGATGTTCCCATATGCCGACTCCAGACGTATTAAGTTATCGGTACGAGTAGAGCCTTGGACGACTTTAGCGATCTCATCTAATTTTGCAATAGCCTGATCAAATTTCGCTTCGTCACGTAATTTATAGGCGGCAGTAATTTGCATCAAAGCGATGACTTCTTTATCTTTATTTGCAGTAGCGAGTTTTAATATTTCCGCTTGCATTAAATCGCCAGCCGCGCTATCCCCGGCGTCATAATGAGCAGATGCCAACTCACGTAGAGTATCTATTTTGACAAAATAATCCGTTTCTGGATTGAACTGCGCATAAAACTCTTTGAGTTGTTTCAATGCGGCTTGATTATCTTTCTCAGATAATATTTGTATCGATTCCAAACGCGCCATATCCGTTCGGACATCCGATATCGCGCTACACGAAAAGCATAGCAGCGTGGTCGCGACAAGATTTTTGATGGTATTCACATGCCGTAGTGACATAAATAAGCCTCATCTCGCTAGATTGAATCAGCGGGGAATAATTGCAACACGACAATACGGATTTATCTTAACACCAAACATCTTCGAAACGACACAAGAATCAATCACTTTGAGCGTGACCTGCCACCAATAAACCACGTTTGATCGCGCTCAGTTATACAGTGCTCAGTAATCAATCGTCCAAAGCTTCGGGGATATAAATCTTGGACATAGGAACCGCGCTCTCCATCACGATGCGCAATGCCAACTGCGGCTCAATTAAGCCCTTGCTGGCAAACAATATCTCTTGAATAGCGACCCCAAAAACCACAGGTAAATCACTTGGATCCTTGCAAAAACCCTGAGCCAGTGGAAATAATTTGGGCCATAAAAAGCTCACGTAGTTCATCGGCGTTTCTTTGGCACGATGTTCAATTTCTATACGGGGCACGCCAAATTCTGAGCTACCCAAAGTATCGGTAACGTGTTTGAAAATATCATGCAAATCAATTAACTGCTGCAATCCTAATTTTTGAGCAGCACCTGAGGCCAAAGACCATACGGAATAACGACTTTCAGCCAAGGGCTTGTTTAGCAAATCGCCAAAAAAATAAGTGACATCATTCTCTTTACTCTTCACCACGATAAATACTTCTTTTTCAGGACGCCCTTGTTGCACCACATAAGCCTCGCGCACACTCATTTGACAGGCGTACCCTGCCAAGGCGCCCAAGGCGCTCAACAAAGATTCCAGATGTATGGCTTTTTCTGCGGACATCGCCGTAAATAATTTTGCTGCAATTTCCTTCCCCCCTTTTTTCACGCCAAACAAGGGATCCGGACTTTGCGTCGAATTGACTGGTGGTGTGTTTTCATCGCCATTGGTTTTGGCAAATGAGGGTGTGGCAACAAATGAGGGTGTGGCAACATTAGCGGGGGTGCCAAAGACCTTGTTAAACAAACTTTTGAACACCACGACTCCTGTAATTGAATAAGATTTCGGCCAATTGATTGCTAGATTCTATTTGGCGACTTACTTCAAAGGCACAGCACAACCACGATAAGAGCGCCATGAATGCGAATACAAATTGCGGATTGCGGATTGCGAATATCTAAATTCTACCTGATCGCAGAAAGACTGCGAATCTGAAATGTAGACATTCGAACATACATTAATTGCAGACAATTCAGCAATTAGGCGGTCAGCTTTACTTAAATGCCCACAATTTACTGCCACCAAAATTCCAGCATAACACCAGACCCGTGGTCAGCACTTGAGCATACCAATGCCACCATTGCCAATGTTCGACCAGGAGTGTCATTAATCCCAGATTAATGCACCAGCCTACCCCCAATACCGTGAAATATTTACTAGCCGCTTCCATATGCGATTTGCCGCTACGAAAGGTTAGAAAATAATTCAAGATGTAATTAACGATAGAGCCCAACAAATACCCGACTGCAGAACCCGTCACTGCCGCCGATTTATTAAATAGCGTTAACCCCAACATCACCGCGATTTGTATGCTGGCATACTGCACCGCAGTACCCGACAAACCGACGGCAGCAAATTGTATAAATTGACGGACAGGAAGATTTTTCATAGACAGGCATTGACTCTAATTAGTAGTCAACATTATAGCCGCAGCGACCAAGCAGACTTAGAAACTATCCGGCATCAGTTAAAATGGGCAAGGCGTTCGTTGTCGATCGCCTGATTTGCACAACCGGAGAAAGTGTATGAGTGTAGAAGAACGTATCATCGATTTAGAAATCCGCTTAAGTCGACAAGATGACTTAGTGGATACCTTAAATACCCAAGTTTATCAGCAACAAAAGAAAATCGACGAACTAGAAAAACTCTGTGTCGCCCTAGCTGGACGACTACGCGAACTGGCCATTACCGCGAATCAAAGGCAAAGTGTGGTGGATGAACGCCCACCCCATTATTAAACTTAATTACTTACACTACCCAGGCGCCATCTCGAAACACGACTTGTTCGCCTAGAGTGACCGACTCGGTTACTGCAAACACATCAACATGGTATTTACCATCGCCACGTTTAAAATTTGGCTTACCGTAAATACCGTGTTTCGCTCCCAAAGAAAGATGGATGCCGCACATGCGTTCATACGTGCCAATATCGCTGACCAGACGATCACGGTTAAAGGTGCGGTTCATACCAAAGCCAAGTTCACGCAGCCACACCACAGATTCATCGGCTTTAATTTGTGCGATCACTTCATCAAAAGCAGGTGTGGAATCGATTACATCAACGACCTGACCTTGTTCGATCACGAGTGTAATCGGATGCAGTGGTTTATTTACAGAAAACGTGGTGTCACCAAACACAAAAATACGCACACGTCCGTTCACTGCCCGTAAATCTTTAGCTTCGGTAAAGACCTCACCGATAGGAAATTGGCCACCCCAGTTTTTCATATCGCTATAGTCACCAATATTCAACTTAGCGTCTTCAAAAGGCGAGGCGTACACCAATTGCGCACCTTCACCACTATCGACCATGCCGCATGGTGCGTTATCGATCAACTGCTTTAACCCCCGACCTACTCCCCGGTAATAATCCATATCGTAAGCCAGTGCATCAATATAGGTTAACGCTTGCTCACCGGGCATACGCCCCAAGTGCGGGTGCTCTATCACTTTTAAGTCACGTTTAAATAATTCAACTCGAATACGGTAAGCATCCATGCGGAAATTCGTTGATTGCACCAAGACGACCAGATCACCTGCGACCAAATCCTTGAAACTTGCCATCACTTGTTCTGGCGTATTGGTATCAAAATCAAGAAAGACAGCATCTGGCAAACAACGACGATATGCCTGCATTAAGGCCGTCGACAAATCGGTACGGAGATCAAATACCACCACCGCAGCATGCGCGGAAGGATGTTGAAAACACAAACTCAATACATCGCCCAAATGGTGCGTTGCAGTCGCTATTGCGGAGTCTGGTAAAGGAGTTACAGGGAACACTGCTGGCACTTGCAACGGCACGCCAGTGTTATGGCCAGACTGGCTATCAAACAAAGTGGAATTTATCATAGTGCGTAGCGATCAAAACGAAATTGGGCTTTCCGGTACTTAGCGAAAACTCAATGACTTAATCGCATCAAAAATGGGGCTCAGAATGAACGCTTATCTTCGAAACATAAGCGTACGAACTTATACTAAGCCACCATTTTATCGGAACACAGCAAAGTGCTTACAAATACTTTGCTATGCCATGTTGAGGTGAATCAAATAATTCATTTGCCCATGCCTTCATGAGCATTACCCTGCATGCGCTTATTCATGCGCTCTTGCATCCTGTTCTGCATACCGCCTTGCATGCGATGATGCATACGTTGGTGACTGGCATCAAAGGTTTTTTGCTGCTCCGGTGTCAATACCGCATAAAACGTTTTAAGCGCATCCAGATGTTTTTGCATGCGCGCCAGCCGGTCTTTAGAATGTTCTAGCATTTTTTCCATTCTTGCGGGGGCAGATAATCCTTCCATTGCTTTTTTGTCTGCCCGCATTTTCTCCCCGCGCTCCATCATGGCTGGCTTGGTCGCTTCGATAAAGGTTTTCCAAGCACCTTCTTGCTCGGCAGTGATCTTTAATTTATCGTGCATCGTGCTTTGATGCTTTTCCATACCAGCCTTCATTTTTTCCATCATCTTGGCCTGATCCATGGGTGGACGAGGCGCAGCACTTTGTTGCGCAAACACCGATGAGGCGAAACTCAACGAAATGACGGTTAAACCTAGATATAAACTATTTCTTATCGATTTCATGATGTTATCCTTAAATTTGTAGATGCATAAAAAGACTAGGCGCTTTTACCTTGACCTAATCATGTGCACGGCACATAGCTCAAATAATGCGCTTCAAATGTAAGCAGAAAGTGACAATCTGAGCTGGCAGTGTATCGATCTGTAACCACGAATCCAATGTGGAACCAATTGCCGCACCGCATGTGTCGTATTGTTTCAATCTTGATTTATGATAACAAGTCGATACAAATTCGAGCGCCAAGCAACATCCTCTTATCAGATAATAGAATCATGGATACGCAAAATACTGTATTAATTGTTGACGATGACCGAGAAATCCGCAGCTTACTGGCGGACTACCTGGAAACACATGGTTACACTACCTTGATGGCGGCGGATGGTCACGCCATGTGGAGTACCTTAGAAAAAAACCCTGTGCATTTGTTAGTACTAGATCTGAATTTACCTGGCGAAGATGGTCTGACCTTGTGTCGCAATTTACGCGCCAAATCAAATCTGCCTGTCATTATGCTAACTGCCCGTGGCGAGCCTTTGGACAGAATTCTCGGCTTGGAGATGGGTGCCGATGATTATTTACCTAAGCCTTTTGAACCACGTGAACTATTGGCCAGAATTCGCAGTGTATTACGCCGCACGCAAAACAATGGTGGACGCGAGCATGATGAAAGTCCTAAAAAATTACGATTTGGCGAATGGACACTAGATTTGGTCGCGCGTCACTTGATCAGCCCCGATGAACGAGTGATCGCCTTGTCAGGTTCAGAGTATCGTTTATTAAATATCTTTTTAGAACAACCCAATACCGTACTCAACCGCGATCAGTTATTGAACATGACGCAAGGACGTGACGCAGATCCGTTTGATCGTTCTATTGATATTCAAATCAGTCGATTGCGCCAAAAACTCGGAGAAGATGCACGCTCTCCACAAATTATTAAAACGGTGCGCAATGGTGGCTATGTGCTGTCCGTCAACGTTACCGCTGAAACTCATTAGCACTCACCGGATTATGTAATCTCAATATGGCAAGCTTCAATTTTCGACTCATCTCTCGTTTAGATTCCATCTCAGGTCGAATTTTTTCGGTACTTCTATTTGGCATTATCTGCTCTGCTGCACTGACTTGGTGGCTGGCTTTTGGCGAGCGTCAAAATACCATCAGTAATGAACGTAGTAGTTATCGCGCCGACCGCGCTAAACATGCCGAACAATTGATACAAGCGATCGACGCATTACCAGCGGCGAATCGCGAAGGCCTGCTAAAAGCGATTCATCGTTTTGGTTTAAAGGTTGTTTCGGTTCCAGCCAATGTGCCGGACTATAAAGCCAGTACGCCTTATGGCATTGCACTGAGTGAACGCTTAGGGAAATCATTCAAAATTATTCCGCTGCCGCCAGCGCCAGAAAACTGCCTGATGCGCAGTGACGATCGAGGCCCGACAGAAGCTTGCGAAGGGCTGATTTTTGTTTTAAACGATGGTAGCGGACTGCATCAGACGATCTTCCCTGCGCGCCCATCCACGGCTCCGATACAGCCAGAAACTTACTTCTATCTCGGTCTATTCCTAGCTTGTATCGCAGGTTTGGCACTGTTCGTATCTCGCATGACGATACGTCCTTTGCAACAATTAGCGCAAGCCGCAACCGATTTAGGTCATGATATTAATCGTCCAGCGCTGGCGGAACGCGGCCCAAAAGAAATTCAACAAGCTACGCACGCCTTTAATTCCATGCAACTGCGGATTCGTGACCATATCCAACAGCGTACACAAATGCTGGCAGCGATTACCCACGATTTACAAACGCCTTTGACGCGCTTGCGTCTGCGCTTAGAAAAAGTGAACGACCAAGAATTACATGACAAGCTGGTTGGTGATCTATCTAGCATGCAAATGATGGTCAAAGAAGGCTTAGATTTAGCCCGCAGCATGGATAGTAATGAGGCATTGCAAGCACTCGATATAGACTCTTTACTCGATAGTATTTGCGCCGATGCCAGCGATGCAGGACATGATGTCAGTTTGCTCGACAAATCTAAAGCCACCGTCATGGCCAGACCACAGGCTTTACGCCGTTGCTTGAATAACTTGGTCGACAATGCGATCAAATATGGACATAGCGCCAAACTGCACTTGATCCAAAGCACAGAAGCGAAACAGCAATGGCTGCATATTTGCGTGCGCGATCAAGGCAGCGGCATTCCGGTCGATCAGCAAACTCGTGTCTTCGAACCCTTCTATCGAATGGAAACTTCGCGCTCGCGTGAAACGGGCGGCACAGGGCTGGGACTGACAATTGCGCTAAATATCGCGCGTCAGCATAACGGTAAACTTAGCTTAAGTAATTTGCCAGAAGGTGGTTTAGAGGTGCGCTTAAGCTTACCTATAAAGTCTTGATGGTTGTAAATCGCTGCTGCAGGTGCAGGTACAGGTGCAAATTCAAATCACACCAAACCAGCCCAAAGCCCCACCGATCAGCAGCAGCCACAATAAATGTAGTCGGGTGCGCCACACAACGACTGCCGACAAAGCGGTCAAACACCATATCGGCCAATCGACGTGCCAGTTACTATGCGCGCTCGCCATAATCCAACCTGTCGCCACCAATAAGCCAATGACGACAGGAGCCATACCCAACTTAAAACTGCGCACAGCAATCATCTCGCGGTTTTTATGACTCCAATTTGCGAAGCACAAAGTCAAAGTCGCACTCGGCAAAATGATGCCCAACATGGAAATCAAAACGCCCAGTAGACCACCCCACAAGCTACCTGTATTCACGCCGACATGCCATCCCATCAAGGCAACAAATAAAACATTCGGCCCCGGCGCGGCCTGCGCTAAGGCTACCGATGCATTAAATTGTGCATCGGAGATCCAATGTTGCTCCTTCACCAGATAGCGATGCATTTCGGGTAGCGTGGAAACAGCACCGCCTACCGATAACAATGACAGCAAAGTGAAATGCAAAAACAAATTGCACCAATCAAGCCAACTCAATGCCAATGCCATTTGACTCATGTCATGCATCGATATCTCCAACTGACCCGGCAACGGGTTTAATCTGCTTAAGTTGACGATAGACCAGTGCGCCACTACTGCCGCCCAAGAACAACAAAATAGAGACTAGGGAAAAATGAAATAAGGCGATGCCAATAAAACACAAGGTCGCGATCAAAGCGCATAGGAGCCAGCCCAAAGGATGCTTTTTCAATGCAGGAATCAAGCGCAAACCACTGGCCATAATCATGCCCGCGGCTACGGCACTCATCCCACGTAAAGCACCGGCAACACCAGGATGAGTCGCTATTTGTGAATACAACATCGCCAGCAGCAGCAATAAGATCAGGGGAAAGGTCAGCATGCCCGCCAAGGCGCATAAGGCGCCACGCAAGCCAAAGAAACGATTGCCTATGATCATGGCAAGATTGACGACATTGGGGCCCGGCATGACTTGCGCGACTGCCCACTCTTCGACAAACTCAGCGGGCGTCATCCACTGTTTTTTGTCAACCAGCTCACGCTGGACGATCGCCACTACGCCGCCGAAGCCCTGCAGGGCGAGCAAAGTGAACGACCAGAACAATTCGCTCAAAGACTGAGGCTGTGGTCGCGCCGCTGTTGGTGCCGGCGTTGGAACTGGAGCTGGCGTTGGAGCAGTATCTGAAGTGGAAACTGGCATCACGCGGCCCTTATCACTCAAGTAGGCTTGTGATGCTGGCGAATCCGTGCGCGCCATTCACCGATGGCCGCTAAAGCGGCTTGAAATTCTCGTTCTATCAGATCCGCTTCGACATTGGTAATCACTCTGTCTAACATCGCTTCCGAGACCGCTTCTGCCGCATTCCCGACCTGACTCATCACACGACAAACGGTTTGTGATAAGTCGTCATCCGTGAATTCTTGTGGTTCAGGCACCAAAAATCCGGCCATGCCATGTCGCGCTAAGAAAGCATGCACTGGCAACAAGGCATCTTTCACGCCAGCCGCCTGACACAAACTTATAATTGCAGAAGTCTCTTCAAACGACGGGTAATGCGTTTCTATACCGGGCGCTAATTTGTTGCGCAAGACATTGACTGACATCTGCATCTTCGCCGCTAAGGCATCTAAACCACCAGGATAAGCACGAGCCACTTTATATAAAGCGTCATGCTGATTCATATCGGAGTATCTGCGTGTCATAAATTTATTTTCTTTCGTTGCGATCGGGGCTGGTGTGCTGCACGTAAACTTGATTAATTAACTCAACGCTGCCCAGATCAATAATTAAAAAAACGATTGTACCGAATCAATACAAAAATCACACCATTTTCAAGCACACTTAGCCTGGTTTGCTATCTCATTTCTATTCTGGCGCTGGCAAACTGGCGCTGGCAAATAAGCAGAATGAAGTAAAAGTTTGAATGCATCATTCAATAAGTGGGCACGACACGCTGACTTAATAAGCGCAACCAGCGATCAGACCCATGTCCATCGCTTACGACCAAGGCAAAATCGGTGACAGTACGAGCCGCACGTTCCAATAACTGTATATCCGCCTCATGCTGGCGCGCCACATGTGGGTCTTCGAGAAATAAAATACGTCGGATTTTCTTCTCTAAAACCAATTCTGCTATCTGAGCATCGCCGCCCATTGGACCCGATAGAAACGGCTGCACCCAATTTCGCCCTGCCTCCTCACCTTTGATCTTTTGCGCCAGTTGATTCAATAAAGAGCCGGTGGTACCCGTCGCATAGCGATGCTCGAATTGATCTAGCAAAGCAAAATGTTTTTCTGCAATCTGTAACATGTTTTGTTTTAACGCATCGTGCGCAATTAAAGCGATACGTTCACTTGCCAAATCTAAGCCCACTGTGTCATTGACAGCTAGCTTCGCGCCGACTGCGGTTGCTTCTAATTCCAGCCATTCGCAAGCACCTGCCAGCGTTGATAAATAAGGTTTTCCATGAATGACGCACTGACGTTTTAGAGCTAAGGCCTCGGGGAAAATCGACGAGTGATCCACAGGATCAATCAAATAAATCACCGCATCCACTGAATTATCTGGATCACGATTTACCACGTGCGCGACCAGTTTCATCAAGCCGCCATCACGCCCATAAGGAAATCGTACATAGGGTGAGCAAATATTCTGTAGTCCATGGCTATGAATAGCATCCAAGGTTCTTCCGACCACCACCCATTCGATATCTAAAGCAAGGATTGCCTCGCGGGCTCTGACAAATAACTGAACCAAGGCGGAATCTGCGGCGTCTTGATGCGCACGATTAGCAATCAAGCCGATACGCAAGCGCCGGCGACTCTCATTGCTTGCAGTCAAAATACTCTGCGTAGCCGAACTAGAATGTGGACTCACTTGGACACTTCCATCTCTAAAAACTAAATGTAAACAAAAAAATGCTGGTCAAATAAACCAAGGGACAATGACTTACAAACGCTCCATGCTGGTTCTGTGAAATTCTTCATACCAAGTCAGAAGCTTTTCTCCGGGCATAGGATAGGCAAAATAATATCCCTGTATCTCATCACAGCCCATCAGACGCAAAGTATTCAAGGTCTCTTCCTGCTCAACCCCTTCTGCCACCACAGACAAACCAAAGTTATGCGCTAACCCAATAATACTTTGCACGATCTGTTTATCTTGTCGCGAACAGCTCATGCCTTGCACAAATAGTTTGTCAATTTTTAGTTCGTCAATCGGAAAACGGCGTAAATAAGCCAACGATGAGTAACCGGTACCAAAGTCATCAATTGATAGACGAAAACCCAATCGTTTCAATTCAAATAGCAAGGCCGTCGTATGTTCGATATCGTGAATGAAAGCGCTCTCAGTGACTTCTAAACCGATTGCACTGGCTGGCATATTCCAGACATTCAAACATCGTTCTAACATCTTAGGCAACTGCTGCAATGCCAATAAGCGCGCTGACAAATTAACCCAAACCACAACATGCAAACCCTTTTTTTCCCAACTCGCCGCTTCTTGCAAAACTTTATTAAAAACCTGCATGGTTAATTGCTCGATCAAACCATACTGCTCTGCCACGTCAATGAGTAAATTTGTCGCAAGTACTTGTGCGTGGTCGCCAGGCCAACGCACTAAAGCTTCGACAGACTTAATACTCTTTGAGCGTAAGTCGACCTTGGGCTGATAGCGCATCTCGAGACCATTTTCATCCAGCACTGCTTTTACTGCCTGAGGCAAATCATCGGGGCGGCTGCGTTCATCACGTTGTATTTGCGCCATTTCAAAGCGCAAATTATTTAACTGCGCATTTTTCTTTGCCTGATCAGCGATACGTACCAACTCAAAAGAATTCTGCACATGCAAAGGCGCACAAGCGATACCGATAGTCGGGTGAAAAAAAATCGTTTGAGACTCAATGGTGAGCGGCGAACTCATTGCCGCCAATAAGCGGTGTACCGCCAATACAGCCAATGCCTCGGACGACAATTGGGGCAACAGGAACCAACATTCATTGTCAGTTGCGAAAACAAATCTATCCTTTTCACGCAAACTGGGACGTATCAGTTCGCAGAAATGCTGCTCGACAATCTGAGCATAGGACGACTGCAATAATGCTTGCACTCGATCCGAGCGCTGTAAAGATACGACCAATAATGCCATTACATGATGCTCATCGACTGCGCGAATTTCGGCGTCGACCAGTTGCATAAATTCAGTCAGGTGAGGAACCAAGGTATTCATTTGCTTAGCGGTCATGATGTCCTCTATGCCTTGTAAAAATCGTGACAAACCAGACCGTAAGCGCCATCTGGTAGACCACGTATTATGCTGACGCGCTCACCGTTATCGACCAAACTTTGCTGCATTAAATCCAACATCAGAGGTTTCTCTAAAAGAGACTGGTCAGCCTTTGTTAGAAGTAACACTTTAGGGTCAAGTCGTTTTAACTTATTGTGTTCAAGAACAATCGCAACTTCACCTGTACTTAACTGAATCAGACTTCCGACCGGAAAAATACCGATTGCCTGTACAAACTCCTCCACCAAGGGTGCATGTAACTGCCCTTCTGACATCCGGAACAATTCTTTCATCGCGTCGAATGAGGACTTGGTTGCCCCATAAGGACGGGTCGAAGTCATTGCAGCAAAACTATCGGCAATGGCGGCCATACGACCAAAAATACTGATTTCCGCTCCGGCCAAGCCACGTGGATAGCCGCTACCGTCCATTCGTTCGTGGTGTTCATTGATGCCCAGTCTGACATTTTCGCTGAGCGGCTCCTGCGCTTCCAATAACTGAATGCTGGCGTCAACATGACGCCGCATAATCGATAATTCTTCCATCGACAACTTAGCGGGTTTCTGTAATAAGCCAGCGGGAATTTCCAATTTGCCGATATCGAGCAACAAGCCAATAAATCCCAATTCTATAAGCTGTTGTTTAGAAAAGCCGATATGGCGGCCTAAGGTCAGCATGTAGACGGCAACCTTCAAAGCATGCGATACCACGCCCATGTTTTCTGACCGCATCCGTAACAACCACATCAATGCAGAAGGATTAGAAATCACACTATCAGACAGCAACTGCACCGTCGGCAGTACTTCCTTCAATTCCAAAGACTGCATATTTTTCAGATCGTGTTGCAGTTTGTCAATCAAAGCCTCAGTTTGTTCAACGACCAATCGTGCACGCGATAGCTCATCAACCATAGAAAGCTGGTCGTGATAATGGACAAGGTGAAGTTCTTCTGGGACGTAGTCCGGGCGGCGACGCTGCTTATGATGCCTTGGCCGATTCCATAAAGACCGGTGCAAATGACGACCATGCTCACCCCAGCGCAACCAGCGTTCCCACCAATTCAAATGCGCCAAAGTCACATCCCGAGGCTCCATACCTTTCATTTTGACAGCGAACTGACGTATTGCTTCGGTATGAGTCTTACTCAAGGTATTCAGTGATGGATCGTGTGGATCATCAAGCATGTTTTGCTCAAATCTTGCGAAGTCGGCACTTGCTTGAACGGGTATTTTGGACTTGTGCGGGTGCAGCGTTTTTTTGGTGTGATGATGGCGGATGCGTTGATGATGAGCGTAATCAGACTTGGTGAATTTACTATGTAACCAACTAACTACACGTTCCAATTGATTTTGTTGCTGATCATGTAGCGCTCGCAATTCCGCAGAAGATTTAGGTGGTACGGCCTTCCCGGCGACCTCGACTTCTTTTGCCTCGTGCAAAATATCAAACGGTAAATGCAGTAGCGCATGTGAGCTACTACGACGCGGATCAATCACCAATTCTTTCACTAGACTTTGCAAGGTCTGCAAATCTAAAGTTTCAGTGAGCAAAAAACCTTGCAATAGAAACGGCGTCTGTACCCAAGGTTTATCCAATTCAGTAATGAACATGCCTAAACGTAAATCGTCAACACGGATACGTAACGACTCACATAATTGATGCGTCTTATTTAACACTGAATCAACACTTAAAAACGAAGGTAAGCAAAAAAGAAAATCTGCTTAACTTCATAGTTATGCAGACTTATATTTTCGTATCATAACGAGTTTCTGCTCACTCGCGGGATATGGGCGAAAAAAAACCCGCAAATTGCGGGTTTTTTCCTACATTAAGTCTTAAACCGTCGGTTCAGCGTTTTTCATCCATTGAGGGCAAGACTTGCACTTGCAAAGAACTCAGCTTACTACCACCACGATATAGGCGGTGATTAGCTTTAATGAAATCACTTTCCTTGGCTTCGAAAATATTATCGACAAATTTTTGGGGGTTGCGATCAATGAAAGGGAACCAGGATGACTGTACTTGTATCATGATGCGATGGCCACGCTGAAAAGTATGCATCACATCATTAATGGCAAATTTGACCTTGGTCGGCTCATTGGGTACGAAAGCTTTAGGATGCTCAAAACTATCGCGGAAGCGTGCGCGAAAAGGTTCACCTCGCACCAGTGTCTGCTGCGCACCACGATTCGGCTCGCCCGGTGCTGCATCCATTTTATTTGGATTAACATCAATCAGCTTCACTACAAAATCTGCGTCACTACCCGTCGTGCTGACAAACAACGATGCTTCTAAGGGTCCGGCAAAAGTCACGTCGCGATCTAAAATTTCTGTTTGATAAGTCAGTACATCAGGACGACTGCTGGCAAAACGCTGGTCTGCTGCCACATATTGATTACTCCAGCGATTAGTGATTTCGGTCGTGTAGGGCACTGGTTTTGCCGGATCACTAACATATTCGTCATACGCACCATCACCCGCCTTTGGCATCTCAAAACTGAGCTTCCCATCCGCATTGAAATACAGGGATTTTGTTTGCGTATTGGCTGGCGGCCACGAATCAAAACCACGCCAGCGATTCGCTCCCGTCTCAAACACCCAAGCTTCGGGCAAAGCAGGTTTATCGCCTCCTTTTAAGTGGTGTTTGAAGAAAGCAAATTCTATCGGTTGATACGTGTAGGCAGTCTTAAAGCCAAAATGAGTATCACCAATTTTTTCACCGGTTGTACTTGTCCAGCCACCGTGCACCCAAGGTCCAATGACCAAGGTATTGCTGATCCCTGGGTTATTTTTTTCTATCGCTTTGTACGTTTGCAATGGCCCATATAAATCTTCAGTGTCATACCAACCACCTACCGTCATCACCGCCGCTTTGATATTTTTTAAGTGCGGTAATAAATTTTTCGCTTGCCAGTAGCTGTCGTAATTAGGATGCTGGGTCAGCTCATTCCAAAATGGGATGCCATTTTTTAGATATTTGGTATTTGCATTAGATAAGGGGCCAAGCTCCAAGAAAAATTGATAGGCGTCAGGTGTGCCCCAATTGAACGGGGGCTCATTATTCACATCGGTAGGCGCTGGTCGTGGTTTGCCAAAACCGCTAAAAAAACTGAAAGCCAATTGCAAGTTAAAGGCGCCATTTCTGTGCATATCATCACCTCGGAACCAATCAGCAATCGGCGCTTGTGGCGATACTGCTTTTAGTGCTGGATGCGAATCAATCGCGCCTGCGGAGGCATAGAATCCAGGATAGGAAATACCCCATTGACCGACTTTGCCATTATTATTGGGCAAATTTTTAGTCATCCAATCGATACTGTCATAGGTATCACTACTCTCATCGATATCGTTTTTAGCTACTTTTTTATCCATGTGAGGTCGCATATTAACGAACTCACCTTCCGACATGTTTTTGCCCCGCACGTCCTGAAATGCAAAAATGAACCCTTCTTTTTCATACTGTTCGGTTGGGCCTAAACGCGTTTTATATTTATCCGTGCCGTAAGGCGCCACGGTGTACGGCGTACGCACCAACAAAATCGGATAGCGCTTTGTTGCGCTGGCATCATTCGGGACATAAATCGATGTAAACAATAACGTGCCATCACGTGCCGGAATGCGGTATTCAAATTTTGTGTAGTTCTTACGGATATAATCGGCGCGTTGTATCGCTAGGTCTTTTTCGTCAACTACGTTTGCTACAGCAGTTACGTTACCAGCATTGGTCGTCGTGGCATGACCTGCTTGCATTATGCCAAAGGCTGCCAGCATCAAAGAAGCAAATAATAGGCTAGGGAAACGAGCGTTCATAGAACGACCACCTTTCATAGAGTTTACTATTGGGTAAAACAGATTAAAAGTCCGCATAACAAAGCACATCATGCAGGACTCACGAATTTCGATAGTGGTTCTTACTTGCGAATTGGATTTACGACAAGTTCAGACTCAAACGAGGATGAAAAAGTTCCAAGAGAGTATTACACTTGCATTTACTCTTGCGTAGGATCGTAGTCAGGAATCTCTGCGTCGATTTGCACCAGCGAGCCGGGACCATTTTCGCGCGCCTTTTGCAAAGCATTCTGCGCTCGCAACAGAACTTTATCTGCCAGATCACCTGGCGCGTTAGGCGTTAGCCCAGTACAGAATGTCACTTGCAAGCCCTCGGCAACATCAGCCCAATCATAAGCCTTCAAATTTTCTTTGATACGACGAATTGCCACCATACTTTGATCCAACCAAGTTGTTGGCATAACGATCGCAAATTCGGTAGCACCGATGCGTCCAAAGGAATCGAGGTTACGTAATACGTGAATCGCCTCTTGAGTCACTACTTGCAAAATGCGCTTCGTCACATCCTGTCCGTGCAACTCCATCACTTCAGGCAAACGATCAATACCAATCACGGCTACCGTAAAGGTGTGCCCAGTGCGCTTGGAACGCTGAAGCTCACCATCCAAACGATCTATCAGCGTATTACGGTTCAAGGCACCCGTTAAATGATCATGCGTCGCCAAAGTTTGTAGGTGCGACATGATCGCTTCCAACTTAGGCAACACATCCTCTTTCATGTTCCCATCTTTGATTTGTGCAATGGCTTCCATCAACTGCTGTTGCACGAAGGGTATGGTCTGTTTGGTATTTCTTGGCATCTTGAAGTTACATCAATAGTGTGTGAAAAACAAAACCCATTCTACGAACCTGCATCTATGAATCTATATAGACTGACACAACCCAGCTTACAATAGCCACTTTACCACCTTGTAAAGCTTGAGCAAGTTCCCATGCCACTTTTGTCGTTTTCTTCACCGCTGGAGCCATTGCTAAACGATGTTTTCCCGAATATCCAGTTATGGATGAAACGTGATGATCTGCTGCATCCTAGCGTATCAGGTAATAAATTCCGTAAACTCAAATATAACCTGATTCAGGCACGTGAATATCGCCCCATTCTAATATCGATGGGCGGTGCTTGGTCAAATCACCTTCATGCATTGGCGCATGCCGCGCAATTACTCGGTTTGAGTTCAATCGGGCTCGTACGAGGATTGCACGCAGCGCATTCGCCGTTGAATGCCACCCTATCAGATTGTCAATCTGCTGGCATGCGACTTCAATTTGTCTCGCGCGACGACTATCGCGAATTGCGCGACAATGTGGATGCATGGAAGAAATGGGTCGACCGAGCCCCCAAGGAATATTTATGGTTGCCTGAGGGGGGCAGTAACGCCCTGGCGCTATCCGGCATGGCCGAACTGGTCGATGAATTAAAACATGATTTAGGTGGCACACCGGATACTATCGTACTGGCGTGCGGAACAGGTGCCAGCTTGGCGGGCATACTGGCGGGCTTGCGTGGTCAGGGGCGCGTTATCGGCATCGCGGCCGTTAGCAATGCTGGGTATTTACGTCAACAGGTGCAGCAATTGCTATTAAGCGCTGGTCATCCAGCTTATCAAAATTTTGAAATCATGCTTGACTTCGCGCACGGAGGATTTGCCAAGACGTCACCAGAATTATTGCGGTTTTGCGAGCAATTTTCCCAGCAGACACAAATACCCATAGAACCCGTTTACACAGGAAAAATGCTTTTCGCTTTGGCGGATTTATGTCAATCTGGAAAATTTACCAAAGGTGAAAGCGTGGTTGCCATTCATACAGGCGGCTTACAAGGGTTGAGGGGCTACCAAGCGAAATAGCGTATGTCAGTAACGATGTTCATCAACCAAGTGTTTGTTAAAGCTGTACTTGCTACCACCTTGTAAGATGTCCACCATTTTCTTGGAATTTGCAGCAGAAATAAAAACATCGGCAACGCCATCTTTGACCCGAAACTTCGTCGCGGGACTAAGAATATTATTCGGCTTAATCATTAAATGCCGAATCACTTTTGCCTTCTCATTGCAGATTAGGAAATGGCACTCTTTTTTAAAGTTAGCCAAAGGAATATTCAGCCACCAACCTTCGTCGCTGACATACCTTACCAATTGAGAAAACTGTGTATTGCTCTCATTTAAGGTATTCGAGCGCAAAGACTCGTTGGCAATCTGTATGGCTTCTGACTTGTTCATAATCAATCAATATAAAATGAAAAAGGGCGGTATGCTCGCCCTTTTTGTTTATCCATTGCGCGTATCACTTGCCCCAATATGATAAGTATTTGGCGCGAAAATCACTGGAAGGATCAAACATATCTTTTTGCCCTCCATCGTAAGTAATATTTTGCAGTGTCACTAAATGCAGAGGCGCATTATAGCCGCTAGGACTGGCTTTAGAGAAAGCGCGATTCATTTCATCGACGATTTGCCAGCCATGCAGATACAAAGGTTCTGGCACAGTACTTACTTGCAGATCACCTTTGCGTATGCGTTTGAAAGCGTTTGGAGAGCCATCACCGGCAGAAATGCCACGCAATTTATTGGCTTCAACCAGTTTTTCAACCTCGGGCTTATCCATCATGTCGAAATACACATCATTGACAGCGACGACGTGGGTCCATTTAGTGCCATTACGTTTGACTAAAGATTCAATTAAAGCAGGGAATTTCTTGCGCGACTCAGCCACAGGCAAATCCTCAACACTCAAAATCCGGCATGCGTCGCACTGGCGCAATACTTCCACGATGGCACCCGACTTTGTCGCCATATACGGTGTTGATGTATCAGTGAAAACCACAATACCCGCTTTATTACTAGATTCAGCCGCGCCAAACAAAGCCGCAATTTGCGCAGCTTCTTTAGGATCAGTCGTGATATTCGCAAATAGGCCTGGTACACCTGCTGCTTTTGAACTTGCATGCCATCCGATGACCGGCACCTTGGCTTCACCCGCGGCCGTCAAACCTTTGGTCTGGCTTGCAGCGTCAACACCTGCTAAAACGATACCATTTGGTTTCATATCCAATGCTTGCTGGACAATGCCAGCACCAATATTGCATTGACCGCGACAGTCGATCGAAAGAACTTGCCAGCTAGTACCTGCAACCGCCTCTTTGATCCCATTGAATACGCCGTAAGTTCCAGCGTCACTCATATCGTGTGCAATAAAAACGATTTTCTTGTCTTTTTGAAGTTGAGGGCCTGAAGTCGGACCTTCCCATTTTGATTTTAAAGCTGACGCTTTCGCGACTTTGGCATTCGCCGCACTCACAAACTGCATAGTATTCTGCTGGGCGGATGCCCCAGCAGCCATGAAACAAGTCGCGAACAATAACGCTAATAAGCTTTTACTTTGAACAGTAGTCATAAATCCGGATCGGTCAGTGTGAACAAAAATAGCTAAACGGATATATCTAAGACTTACACTTCGATATATGAAGAATAGCAAACGTTCAAAGATTATCGTAGAAAGACGCGTAGCGCAAATAAAGACGGGCTAGTTGGCTATGAACTGTATGCTTTTCACTGCAGTCACCGAATTATTTTGACCACAGGCTAAATTTGTCGCTTATTTTACGAGCGATTTTCACTATCAAGATATTAAAACAACATTGGTCTACTAAGCGATAAGGAGAACGCAAAATAGGATTTCAAGCGAAATGCCGTTCATCGATAGACCGATGATGCCTGCTTTTTAAAAGATTTCAGGCACCATTGGGCTTTGTTTGCATCGACAAACTAGGGTGAGGTAGGCTTACTTGTTGGGGCACTGGCGCTGCTGGCAGCTGATGCTGGAGCAGCTGTCGGTGCAGGTGATGGCTTAACTGCATTTGCACGAATAATTCCCACACCGAGCGCTGACAACAACAAGCCGAACAGGATTAAAGCTACACCGAATTTTAAGAAAGATTTCATGAAGTTCTCCAAGATCAGGCATGAATAGTTGATTCAGAACGGGCAGGACCGCGTAACAGTGAGACCGTCCAGAGTAAATACTTTCCGAAGCCAATAACAGTCAGTCTAGTCAACCAAAGGCACAACAAAAGCAAGCCTGTAGCCACGATCAGCATGCTAATACCTGCAAAGAAATGGCGTGTTTCCATGCGATTTTTAATATGTATTGTGCCTGGTCGATTGTCAGTATGAAAAACAACATCCTCGGTAGCTTCAGGTAAGTGAATTAACCTATCTGCCTTATCTTTGTTCACCTTAATACCGGCGTCACTAATATCAACAGATACACTACCTATATGCGAATACCTTAGGCTGCGAACGTCTTGTGCGACTGAATGACTGTGATGATAGCTAGGTAATCTAAATTCCATGGCTGGCACGCCTGAAAGGCTGGCCGCGATAATAACTGTCGCGCTCAAGTACAAAACCATGGAGAAAGAGTATGCGCAAAACAAGAAGACGCCATACAAAATCGCTGGCACTAGCATGAAGAAGTTAAACATCACCAGACCAATCAATGCAATAAAAAAACCAAAAATATTGCCAGGACCTAGATTGCTCTTGAGATTTTTAAACCGTACATTTGCTCGTTGCTGAGCCGCCACCAGACGCGGAGTCGCAATTTTCTGAGAGATATCTGTTTCACTCAAACCCAGGCTGATTCCGTCTTGAAATTTTTTCTCATAACTTGCAAGCGTTGCATCGATTACCGATGTGGGCAGTCCTTGCAATTCTTGTCGCAAGGTATTCATATATTCTGTTTTGTTCATGGCATTCTTCCCCTTCAATGGCATTATCGAAATTTACGCGTTAGCGCTCATGTATGCTGCCACTTTAGAGGGAAGAGATCGAAATGCCTATCGCATAGCGACATAGTGCAAATTTTTATGGATGGATGGCAAATACAAGCGACGAGAAGAAAATTGGGGTTAATTGACCAAATTCTGATGCGCCAACCAGTTATCGAGAATAGATTCGGCGTCAGATGCTAAATGAAGACCTAATTTTGTCCGTCGCCACAAAATGTCATGGCTAGTCTGAGCAAATTCCTGCGCTATTAAATAGCGAATTTCACAAGCAAACAGGCCAGGAAGCACTCGATCCCCTAAGCTAGCTTCGTCAATGCAGCCCTTCAAAATGTGATGGATGCGTGTCCCATAACTTGCCGCCAAACGCGCCACCCAAGCTTTGGGCGCCCAAGAATATTGTAAACAACAAGCTTGAATAAAATCACCACGTCGCAACACATTCAGGTTATCTGGCGTAGGGGAAAATAAATCGCCACCGGGCAGTAATGCAGTCTTAGTCCATGCGGGCTGAACGGCTTTGATCGAGGAAAGTGTCTCTGAAAGCAAACTTAATGCATCTTCAGCCAAGCGGCGATACGTCGTTATCTTGCCACCAAAGACATGCAAGATGGGTGCGGCGTCCAAATCCAACTCCAACCGATAATCTCGAGTGATTGATTTACTATCGGATTGTCCATCATCGACCAAAGGACGCACGCCTGAGTAAGACCACAGCACATCCTGTGCTGAAATTTGATGTTCAAAATATTGATTACTTAAATTACACAGATAAGCAATTTCTTCATCACTGATCTCAGACTTAAATTGGTCCGGTCGCCCTTGATATTCGACATCGGTGGTACCTATTAGAGTGTAATTTTTTTCATAGGGTATGGCAAAAACAATGCGTCCATCTGGATGCTGAAAAATATAGGCGTTCTCGTGAGAAAAAAGGCGCTTAACAACAATATGGCTGCCTTTTACCAATCGCATTTTCTGTTTCACAGATTGCGACGTAAATTTTGCTTGCAGATCAGCGACCCAAGCTCCGCTCGCGTTGACGACACAGGCCGCGTCTACTTGCAACTGTTCATCATTCGTATTATCTGAACTGTCTGAGGTGAACTTTCGACGGCTTAGTTGTGCCACCCAACGACCATTTTTAACCTCAAGTTGGTCACAACGTGTGCGTGTAAAAATCTGAGCACCGCGTTGTTGTGCATCCATCGCATTTAACACAACCAGACGAGCATCATCTACCCACGCATCTGAATACATAAAAGCATATTTCAAATCTGCTTTGAGTCCAGCGCCGACTTCATGTTGATGCAAATAACAAGATTTTGTACCTGGTAATAAATCACGTCTGGCCAAATGATCATAGAGGAATAGGCCGCAGCGTAAAACCCACCTTGGTCGTAAGCCTGCAACATGGGGCATCACAAAACGCATTGGACTAATGAGGTGAGGCGCCAAACGCATTAAGTCCTCGCGCTCCTGGAGTGCCTTACGCACCATTGAGAATTCATAATATTCTAGGTAACGCAAGCCACCATGAATTAACTTAGATGAGGATGATGAAGTGTGTCCGGCCAAATCATCTTTCTCACATAGAATGACTTTTAATCCACGCCCAGCCGCATCCCTGGCGATACCTACACCATTAATTCCACCACCGATCACCAGAACATCACAACACAACGGTTCACGAACAGACGACGTTTTTTGATTCATATACACGGAGTAAGTTGATTTATCGCAAAGTTTTACGATGCTTCACAAATTTCAAGCGCATCCTATGGGAATATTTACCAATAGCGCTGTACTTGATTTGAAACTAAAGCATGACTGGACACAACACAAGTTCACTCTTTATTAAAGCGTCACAAACTTTATATACTTTTTTAGGGCTTTTGGACATATTTAGATTGTCATTCACAATTAAAGTTGTTAGTTTATTAGGTGGAATATAGTTATATGAGGGTTCGTAGCGAGTAAATTTAGTCACAAAACAACTACCCCACGGAGGAGACATAATATGGCAAACCCAAATGTTGCATCAGCAGGTATGACCAAAGAAGAGCGAAAAGTCATTTTCGCATCTTCGCTAGGGACTGTGTTTGAATGGTATGACTTTTATCTGTACGGCACGCTTGCTGCAGTAATCGGTAAGAAATTTTTCACCGCACTCGACCCCAACTCACAAATGATCTTCTCCTTGCTGGCTTTCGCAGCAGGTTTCATTGTTCGCCCATTTGGCGCCTTAGTATTTGGACGTTTAGGTGACATGATTGGTCGTAAATATACATTTCTAGTTACTATCGTCATTATGGGCGGCTCAACATTTATCGTTGGCTGCTTGCCTGGCTACGAAATGATAGGCATTGCTGCGCCGGTGTTACTAATCATCCTGCGCATGCTGCAAGGCTTGGCATTAGGTGGTGAATATGGCGGTGCGGCAACCTATGTAGCGGAGCATTCACCCGCCAATAAGCGTGGTTTCTTCACGTCATGGATTCAGACAACCGCTACTTTAGGATTATTTTTATCTTTGTTGGTTATTCTGGGTGCAAGAACAGCCGTCGGTGAAGAGCAATTTGCCGATTGGGGCTGGCGTATTCCGTTCTGGGTCTCGGCTTTATTGCTGATTATTTCAGTTTGGATTCGTATGTCTATGAATGAATCACCCGCCTTTGCTAAGATGAAGTCTGAGGGTAAAGTTTCCAAAGCACCATTGACCGAGTCTTTCGGCAAATGGGGCAATTTGAAAATAGTTATCTTAGCGCTAGTCGGCTTAACGGCTGGTCAAGCAGTGGTTTGGTACACAGGTCAGTTTTACGCCTTGTTCTTCCTAACCAATACTTTAAAAGTCGACAACGCAACAGCTAATTTGATGATCGCTGCATCACTCATCATCGGTACGCCTTTCTTTGTAGTCTTCGGCGCCTTATCTGACAAGATTGGTCGTAAGCCTATCATTATGGCGGGCTGTTTGATTGCTGCGTTGACTTACTTCCCACTGTTCAAGGCATTAACAGAAGCTGCCAACCCAGCTCTCGCTGCGGCACAAGCGGCAAACAAAATTGTCGTGACAGCCGATCCTGCGGAATGCTCATTCCAATTCAATCCTACTGGCACTACTAAGTTCACCAGTTCCTGCGATATTGCGAAACAAGTCTTGGCGGCAAACTCTGCCAGCTACGAAACGCTCGTAGGCACTGGCCCAGCAAAAATTGCGATTGGCTCAACTGTGATTGAATCGTATTCTTCTGATGGTTTACCAGCGGCCGATGCGAAAGCAAAAGACACCGCGTTCAAAAAATCAGTCGTTGATTCTTTGCGTGCCGCTGGCTATCCGGCAAAAGCGGATCCTGCAAGCCTGAATAAACCTATGGTCGTCTTGATTCTGTCTATATTGGTGATTTATGTAACGATGGTCTACGGACCTATCGCAGCAATGTTGGTGGAAATGTTCCCGACCCGTATTCGCTACACGTCCATGTCGCTCCCATACCATATCGGTAACGGTTGGTTCGGTGGCTTACTACCAGCAACAGGTGTTGCGATCGTCGCACAAACCGGCAATATGTATAACGGTTTGTGGTATCCGATCATCGTGGCCTCGGCGACTTTCGTAATAGGTATGTTGTTTATAAAAGAAACCAAAGACGTCGATATTTACGCCAATGATTGATTCAGCGCGAACTATCTAGCCCTAAAATGAGAACCGCTCAATCGATACTGATTGAGCGGTTTTTTCTTGGGGATTCAGAAATCTACGATAAAACAAATGTCTCACCAAGTCATCGTACTATTCAGTCTCCATGAATTCCAAGTACAGTTCTCGTGCCAAAGTTGCAATCGGCCCCATCGGAAAGTCACGCCCCTCATAACGAGTACAAGGTAGAACTTTACCGAAATTCCCAGTATTAAAAATCTCTTGTGCGTCCAGCAGTTCATCGGGGTGAACACTACGTTCTTCAACCTTTATATTTTGCGTCGCCAATAAAGCAATCACACGAGCGCGTGTAATGCCTGACAAAAAACAACCATTCGCCACCGGCGTAATCACTTGCCCCGCCTGGCTCACGAAAAATAGAT
Organism: uncultured Undibacterium sp.; assembly: GCA_963511665.1. Taxonomy (GTDB): domain Bacteria; phylum Pseudomonadota; class Gammaproteobacteria; order Burkholderiales; family Burkholderiaceae_D; genus Undibacterium. Next base: position 15,735 of record CAUPKC010000011.1, on the reverse strand, counting down.
TCGCAGTGGCGAATTCAGCAACATGTCCATGGATATCGCAAACGACGGCATTGTCATATCCACGCTCTTTCGCATCACGCAGTGCGCGTGTGGTATTTGGATAGAGGCAAGATGCTTTTGCGTCTGTCGGAGCCATTAAAGGATTAGGTCTTTGCAAAGTCGACAAGCATGCTGAAAAGCCTGCAAAAGCGGGAAGAGGCGCATCGAACAAAGTTAAGGCGAATCCAGAGCGAGTCGGAATCAGCAATCCATCGGTACCAAATATCAAAGGCCGGATATACAATTCAGCTTCAGCGGGGAATTTTGCAATACCATCGCGACATAGTTGCTCCATCTGCTCGACCGAATAAGGGCAACTTAGACCAAGTAGCTCTGCCGAACGAATCGCACGCGCAAGATGCAAGCGCAAATCAGGCAAATGGCCTTTGATTGATCTTGCTCCATCGAAAATCGAAGAGCCAAGCCATACCGCATGATCCATCGCACCGAGAATCGGCGCATTACCCTCATGCCAAGCATCATTCATAAACGTTAAGTGCATATAAATTCTTTCAAAAGAAATCTCTATTAATCTGTAGCGAAGCGTTCATCCAAAAACAAAACCCGCCACAGAAAATCTGGCGGGCTTACAAGGGTAAAACAAGACACGAAATGACTATTCCAACTTCCACACGAAATCAACTCTTGCCCATAGTTGATCGGGTTTACCATCTTTAGAACCGGGCTTAAATTTACACAAACTCAACGCGGACAAAGCTGCCTTATCTAGACTTTTAGAGCCGCTAGATTTTTCGACTTTAGACTCAACTACTTTCCCATCAGGGGCAATCAAAAAGCCCATTGTTACCGTTCCAGTTTCCTCATTCATCAATGCGGCTTTTGGATACTTTGGCTGATCACATGACTTAGCGTCCATCACCGGTGAAACATCGGCGGCAAAAGTAAAACCAGAAACTGTTAGTAACAAACATGACGTGATTGCGGATAATTTAACGTTCATAAGCAAACTCTTTTAATTAATTAGTAAAAAACCGAATCGAAAAAAACTCAAAACTTCCAAACAAAATCTACTTTGACCCACATTTGCTCTACTTTGCCATCTTTCGCGCCAGGCTTAAATTTGCATAGTGTAAAGGCAGCAATTGCAGCCTTGTCCAAGCTCTTTGAACCGCTTGAGACATCGACCTTGGAGTCAATCACTTTGCCTTCCGTAGATACCAAAAAAGCCATTGTAACAGTTCCTGTCTCTTCATTAATTAAAGAAGCCTTAGGATATTTCGGCGTTTCACACGACTTATTATCTAGAACGGGGTTGACCACCGCTGCGTTGGCAAACCCATTAAAAAAAATACTAAACGATACAAAACACAAAATGAACACTGATCGCATAATGACTACCTCACAGTTAATATCTAGGGCCTAATATCTAAGTCTAATATCTAAGTCTAATATTTAAGGTCTAATATCCAATTAGCAGGAAGCGATTAAAACTCTTCCCAATCATCCTCGCTAGGTTTGGACGGTGCAGCTTTCTTCTGCGCTGGTTTGGCTGCAGGTAAAGACTTTACAGTTGTTTTTGGTTTTGCTTTGGTCACGCTAGGTTCAACACGGCGCGGCGCAGATGGCGTTGGGCGATTTGCAAAAGCCGTTTCTGCTGCACTCAATTTGAAAATACTGACCACCTTAGCCAACTCACCCGCCTGGTCTTGCAAACTTTGTGCGGCAGCAGCAGCTTCTTCTACTAAAGCGGCATTTTGTTGCGTCATACCATCCATCTCAATAATCGCCATGTTAACCGCTTCGATTCCAGAGCTTTGCTCCTGACTTGCGGCACTTATTTCAGCAATAATATCTGTGACATGACGGACACTTGAAACAACCTCATCGATCGTCGCCCCAGCCTGTCCAACCAGCTTGCTACCGATTTCAACTTTTTCGACGGAGTCACCGATCAAAGTTTTAATCTCTTTCGCAGCAGCAGCACTGCGTTGCGCCAAGCTACGCACTTCTGACGCAACTACAGCAAAACCACGTCCTTGTTCACCAGCACGAGCAGCCTCAACAGCAGCGTTCAAAGCCAGAATATTGGTTTGGAATGCGATGCCGTCGATCACACTGATAATGTCCACAATCTTTTTCGCGGATTCATTAATAGAACTCATCGTGTTGACTACTTCAGCAACCACCTCACCACCTTGGCGTGCCACATCGGATGCTGACGCTGCCAATTTATTCGCTTCACGCGCATTGTCTGCATTCTGTTTCACCGTCGTCGTCAATTCCTTCATAGACGCAGTGGTTTTTTCGAGCGAACTTGCTTGTTGTTCGGTACGATTGGACAGATCCAAGTTACCGGTAGCGATTTCACGCGATGCAGTTGCAATCGTGTCAGTACCTACACGCACTTGGCCTACGATGTTGACCAAGCTGTCACGCATCGTTTTCATCTCGGCCACTAAACTTTCGGAGTCGCCGCTCTTAATATCAATAATGCCAGCTAAATCACCAGCAGCGATTTGACTAGCAATATCTGCAGCGTAGTCGGGTTCACCACCTAATTGTTTCAACAGGCTGCGAGTAATTATCACGGCGGCAATCACGCCCAACACTACCGCCAAGGAACCTAACAGTAATAAAACATTACGTGCACCTGTAAAGGCCGATTCCGCTTCGTCTGCTACCAAAGCATTCTTTTTATCTTCAATCGCCACCATCTCATCCAGCACTTTGAGCCATTCTTCTTGAACAGGACGAACTTTCTTAATCAGTGCAATCGTAGCGGTCTCAGGATTGTTAGCGAGGCCAAGCTCTTTTGCCGTATTGGGTAAAGAAGCTGCTGCTTTCTCTTTTTCTTTTAACTTGGTAAATTGAGTACGTTCCTCGGGAGAAGAAGTGCTTTCATTCTTTAGCATCTCGGCTAACTTAGCCTCTTTTTCCCCATAGTGCTTTGATTGTTCATCGATCTTTTTCAGATCTTTGGCCATATCATCTATATCAGTTAGCAGAGTTAAATTGCGCAAAGACACCTGTCGGTCATAGACAATCGCCCGCATATCAATAATCAAGCGACTCTTCACATTGCTCACTTTCACAATGTCTTCAAGTCGATCTTGGATTATCGACATCCTCGAAATACCCAAGGTCGTGACCGCAACCAGCAGCACTAAAACAAGTGCGAAACCGAGCCCGAGGCGCTTACCCACTTTCATTGTAGTTAAGTTCATGTTTATTCAGCCAAGTAATGATTTAAACGATTTAAATTTCTCAAAGTACGAAAACGTTGTTAAGGATAACGTTTGAAACTTGAGGCTTGTAGCAATGTTTATTGACAGCAATGTGGAGAACTAGTTCTTGCTGAAAAACCTGAAAGCCTGCGACACATTTCACGAGTCTAACTGCTCACTTGGAATATACTCCATTTTTGCCCAAAGGTAAGTCTCTACGTGCTAAAAAACCACCGCAATTTGGGCGCTGCATGAAAATATTTGATGAAACAAACATTTCCTTGTGGCAATTTTAAAAACTATTTAAATTATATGCAACAAGCTATTGCTATTTGTTCCAAGTGCTGAGAAAGCGAATGTAAACTAAATAAATTGCTGGTGCTGCATGCCATATAGCAATTCTTGAACGATACGAGGATCAAAAGTACGCAATATTTTTTTTGCGTTGGGCTCCAACTCGGCGATATTGGCGTTCAAAATTTCCTGTTTAATTTCAGGCAACAAAGCTGCAGGCATCGACAGTTCTCGAAACCCCATCGCGATCAAAAGTCGTGTTAACTTGACGTCCCCAGCCATGCCACCGCAAATCGCGACTGGTATATTCGCTTTGTTGGCCGCACTCACCGTGATATCTAATAGCTGCAAAATCGCCGGATGGGTATCGTTATACAAATGTGCAACTTCATGATCTGCACGATCGATTGCTAAAGTATATTGAATCAAATCATTCGTACCGATAGACAGAAAATCGAGCTTTTTAACGAACATGGGCAAACTTAGAGCTGCAGCAGGAATTTCTATCATCGCGCCAACCAAAATTCCATCATCAAATGCGATACCCTCGGCGCGCAGTCCATCCTTGGCCTGCTGAATCATGGCTAAAGATTGGTCAATCTCAAAAGCATGCGCAATCATAGGAATCAAAATATGCACACTGCCGAAAGCAGAGGCGCGCAAAATAGCTCGTAACTGCGTCAAGAAAATTTGCGGCTCTTTCAAACAATAGCGAATCGCGCGCAAGCCTAAAGCGGGATTCAAAATATTATGTTCGTTGTGATCTAAAGGTTTATCTGCGCCAACATCCAAAGTACGAATCGTGACTGGCTTGCCCTTCATGGTTTGCACCGCCTGTTTATAAGCGATAAATTGTTCTTCTTCACCAGGCAACTGAGTCGCAACACCGGTTCGACCCATGAACAAAAATTCTGAACGAAACAAGCCGACGCCACTTGCACCGACTTCCATGGCGGCATGCGCGTCTTCAGGCAATTCAATATTCGCCAGCAGCGTTACCTCAATGCCGTCAAGGCTGACCGCAGGCGTCTTTTTTAATTTATTGAGCTTTTTTCTGGCTTTGAGCAAAGCCGCTTGACGGTCGCGGTATTGCGCGATCACTAGTGGCGATGGCGCAACAATCACCACACCCGCGTCACTATCGATTATCAACCAGTCATCTTGCACGATCAAATGTGAAGCGTTGCCCAAACCAACGACAGCCGGTATCCCCAAACTACGTGAGACTATGGCGGTATGTGAGTTGGGGCCACCTTCATCGGTCACAAAACCCGTGAAAGCAACATCCCGAAATTGCATCATATCGGCGGGCGAAATATCTTTCGCGACGACAATCATGTTCGCATTGCGCTCATCGACACCAGTGGCACGAGGCAATTGATGCGCTGTGCCCGTCAGGACTTTTAATACGCGTTCGGCAACTTGCTGAATATCGGCTTTGCGCTCGCGTAAATATTCATCTTCAATTTCATCAAACTGGGCTGACAACGCATCGACTTGAGTTACTAAGGCCCATTCAGCATTGTAATGACGGGAACGGATAATATCTAAGGGCGCTTCTGACAACATGGGGTCAGATAAAATCAAAGCGTGCACATCGAGAAACGCACCAAGCTCGGTCGGTGCGTCCGACGGCAAATCAGACCAAATAGTTTGCAATTCTAGCTGTACCTGGGCGATCGCTTTTTGAAGGCGAACGACTTCGGCTTCAACCTGCTCTTGTGCTACCAAATAATGCTTTACATCCATTGCAGCGGGGCGCAACAGATGGGCGCGGCCTATTGTGATGCCGCGAGAAACAGGGATGCCTTGTAAAGTAAAAGATGCCACTTAGTCTCCCTCTTGTACTTCTATTTATAGTTATCAGTTACTAAAAAATCACCAGCAATCGATAGGGAGTTTATTCACCTTCACCAAAACGATCGTTAATCAGTGCAGAAATCGCGTCAAAACAGGCTTGTTCATCCTCGCCATTGGTTTCCAATAAGATCTTGCTACCCTTACCTGCCGCCAGCATCATGACGCCCATAATCGATTTGCCATTCACACGACGATTATTTCGAGTGAGCCAAACCTCACTCTTAAACTTGCCCCCCAGTTGCGTCAATTTTGCAGAAGCGCGGGCGTGCAAGCCAAGCTTGTTAATAATTTCAATGTCTTGTTGAATCATTTTGCATTCACTTTAGGACTAAATTAAGGGCTGGTGCCAAAAGAAAGTTTCTTAGCTTTCAGCAATCCGAATTCTATTTTCTACCCGCGTGGCACCATTCTGACCACCTGCTAAAGCCATCTCGACCACCACATCTAAGGCATCCTGGCGGTAAGTAATAGCACGCAATAACATAGGCAAGCTAATTCCAGCGATCACCGCAACTTGATTTGGATCGCCTAAATGCCGACAACAATTGGAAGGCGTTCCGCCGAGAATATCCGTCATAATCAAAACACCAGAGCCATCATCGAGACGGCGCACTGCTTCGAGCGCTAGGCGGTTCACTTCATCAACATTCTGATCTGCCACGACATCAATTGCATCGAGGCGCTCAGGCTTACTCCGAAAGACGTGCGCAGCCGCCTGCAAAAATGCAGTTCCTAGCGGCGCATGCGTCATTAACAACAAACCTACCATTCCATTATCCTAATCAGGGCGAAGACAAAACCGCGCCAATTTCAGGCATATAGCATAAAGCAACAATCATGCCCTAAACCAACACTTGCTTTTCTAGTGCGTCAATAAACATGCCGGCCACGTTAAACCCAGTCTGTTGAAAGATCTCTTGGAAACAGGTTGGACTAGTGACATTCACTTCAGTTAAACAAGTTCCTATCACGTCTAATCCTACCAGCAACAAGCCACGTTCGGATAGCTGTGGCGCCAGACTTTCAGCGATTTCTCTATCTTTGATGCTTAATTCTTGTGCTACGCCTATGCCACCCGCAGCAAGATTGCCACGAACCTCGCCATTTTGAGGAATGCGCGCTAAGGCGAATGGAACCACCGCGCCGCCGATTAGCAAGATGCGCTTGTCACCGTGCACGATTTCGGGGATATATTTTTGCACCATAATGGTACGTGTTTCGTTATTGGTTAGCGTTTCAATCACCGAGCCGAGGTTCATACCGTCCTCGCGAATCCGGAAAATTCCCGCGCCGCCCATACCATCCAAAGGTTTCAGAATAATATCGCGATGCTTTGCAAAAAATGACCGTATTCTTTGCTCATCACGTGTGACCAAGGTTGGTGTCGTAAATTGCGGGAATTGGGCAATACTCAATTTCTCGTTGTGATCACGAATCGCTGAAGGCTTATTAAATACTTTCGCACCACGACGTTCTGCCAAATCTAACAAATAGGTGGCATAGATATATTCCATGTCAAATGGTGGATCTTTGCGCTGTAAAACGGCATCGAACTCATGCAAGCCCAAATCCTGAGGCTCACTTAAGCGATACCAAGCATTGACATCGCCTGTCAAACTGACTTCTTGTACTGCTGCCCGAACTTCACCGCTTTCCAAAGCCAAATCAGCGGGGCCGAAAGCAAAAATACGATGGCCTCGTGCAACCGCTTCCACCATCATCGCGTAAGTCGAATCCTTGTAAGTCTTAAACTGCGCTAAAGGGTCTGTAAGAAAAGCAATTTTCATCATTTATCCAAGCAAAATATAATCGTAAAACCAAACCAAGATCAATATAGAAATAGGCTAGTAAATCTCTGGATTAGGATCGGTTTTTTCCAATTCCAATGAGGCTGCTAACAAAGCCAGTCGGGCCACAACACCATACATGTAAAAACGATTCGGCGCAGCGGTGCCAGGTTTGGCACGCATATCAGGCACCGCATGCTGCTGGGCAAATGCGAGTGGTACAAATTCCATGCCTGGTGCATTCAGATTTTCATCGACACCGCGGTCTTGATGTACGCGATAAAATCCGCCGACGACATAACGATCTATCATATACACCACGGGTTCGGCTACGCTTTCATCGATTTGTTCAAAGGTGTAGACACCTTCTTGCACGATGTAATCATGCACTTCGCGACCATCTTTCACCACCGTCATTTTGTTACGTTGTTTGGAACTTAAATCACGTACTTCGCGTGAATCACGCACTGTCATGATACCCATACCACAAGTACCAGCATCCGCTTTCACAATCACGAACGGCTTATTCTTAATGCCGTATTCTTTATATTTTTTACGAATTTTGGCGAGAATAGTATCGACTGTGGCCATCAAGGTATCGAGACCCGTACCCGCCTCAAAATCAACCCCACTGCACTTCGCAAAGAATGGGTTGATCAACCAAGGGTCGATGTCTACCATTTTGGCAAATTTCTTCACTACATCATCGTAGCTAGAAAAATGATTCGTTTTACGACGTTTCGCCCAGCCGGCATGCAGAGGCGGCAATAAAGTTTGTTCGTGGATATTCTCTAATATCGCCGGGATATGAGTAGACAGATCATTGTTGAGCAAGATCGTACAAGGATCAAAATTTTTCAAACCAAGACGCCGACCATTTGCCGAACGTTGCAACGGTTCAAGCAACAAACTACCGCCATCTGGCAAAGCAATAACAGTCTCTTGGTGGCAGCTCTCGTCCAGATTGCCGAGTCTGACATTCAATCCGGTCTGGCGATAAATCTGCATCTGACGTGCGATATTTTGCCAATAAGAGACGTTGCAAGGACGACCTTCAGGGATCAAAAGTAAATTGCGCGCATCAGGACAATATTTTTCGATCGCCGCCATCGATGCCTGCACCGCCAACGGTAGCATCTCAGAACCGAGATGATTAAAACCACCCGGGAATAAGTTGGTATCCACCGGCGCCAGCTTGAAACCAGAGTTACGCATATCCACAGAACAGTAAAATGGCGGCGTATGCTCTTGCCATTCAAGACGGAACCAGCGTTCAATTGAAGGCGTAGCCTCCAAAATCTTTTTTTCAAAGTCAAGCAAGGGACCGTTTAAGGCGGTGGCAAGGTGGGGAACCATAATAACCTTTACATACAAAAAAAGAAGACCCAGTATCTGCCAATAAGATACCGAGGTCGATGTACAGCACGAAAGAATCGCACTAAGCAATCTCTATAACTTGGGGCAAGTCTAACATTCTCAAGGCAATAAAGCCTTGAGTCTTATACGTGAATTAATAATCTGATTTGGGAAAATACCGACACAACTACTTAGCTTGGCTCAACTGTGCGCTCGGTTATATTTTTACGTCGATTTAGCCAACAAATCAAAATGCTCAACCACAGGCGGCGCCGCAAAAAAAGACCCCACAATACTACGCCACTCAGCAAATGCTGGTGATTGACGAAAATCTATCGTGTGGTTTTCTAAAGTGTCCCAAAAAATCATCAGGACATAACGTTCCGGCGACTCAATGCCTTTGTTCACTTTAAAGCCCCGGAATCCCTTGGCATGGGCAATTACCTCATGCAAACCGCGCACGATGGCAGCATCAAAAGCGTCTTGCTGCCCTATATGTATCTGTATATCCGCTAATTCTAAAATCATCGCATTACGTCCTTTCGTTAAAATTACACCATGCCACGTTCACTCAATTCCCTCTTCACATAAGAATAAAACACCGGTGCAGCGACGACGCCGGGCAAGCCAAACAAAGTCTCCATGACTAGGATGGCAACCAGTAATTCCCAAGCTTTTGCGTTGACTTGGGAACCGATAATTCTGGCATTTAAGAAATATTCTAATTTATGGATAACCACCATAAATGCTAGGGAAACAGCCGCCATCTGCAAAGAATGCGACAAGCTGACGATCACTATCACCGTATTCGATATTATATTGCCAACAACAGGGATTAAACCCGCCACAAATGTCACTGCAATCATGCTTTTGACCAATGGTAGATGCACACCAGAGAGTGGCAGAATAATTGCCAGAAAAATGGCTGTAAACGTCGTATTGATCAAAGAAATTCTGACTTGTGCAAACACGACGCGATGAAACATGTCAGCCAACATAGCGACTCTTTGTTGTAATGCGGCAGCAAAAGGACGGTAGTGATGCACACTGGTTGCATCTTGTAGGGCGACCATGCTGCCGATCACCATACCTAACAATAAATGTACTATCAAATGCCCAGCTTCTTGACCCAACACTTTTGCCTCGCCCGCGTGTTCATGCAAGGCATCAGTCAAAATACGCTTCAATGACTCAACATCTTCAGGCAAATAGGTCGTCACCCAAAGTGGTAATTGATGACGCGACGACTCAATCAGGTCGGCTAATTTCTTAAGCAAAGTATGCAGATTACCGGCATCACTACGCAAAAATGCGACCACGCCCCAAATGCCTAAACTGATCACAACGATGATCATTACTGACAAAAACACCACCGCAATCATACGCGCCTGTTGATTACTGAACTTGCGCTGTATGGTAGGCACTAATAGCCTCACCAAAGAGTACAGCAGCAATCCTGAAAACAGAGCGACCAATAACCCTGCTTTCAACACCAAGAACAGTGCCAGCGCGGCACAACAGTACGAGGCAATTAAAGGCACAGAGGTTCTATTGGCAGTATTCATTTTTATCCTAGCTAGAGAAGGATTAACACAACACTAAAGATGGGGCCTTACAACAAAATCAATAGGGGCAGAAGGTAGATTGGTTTTTGGATTTTTTTACGCATTTTCAAACCAAGCAAAACGACAAAGTAGCATCATATAGTGCATCCTAGCGACAATCTTCGATTTGTGCCTCCTTATCAGAAAAATAAGCTGTTTCATTTTCATCAGTAAATCGCTTTCCGCTGTAGAAAATGCTCGCCTCACTCAGCTAAAGAGCTATAAAGACGGATGGTTTATAGTATGATCGTGGGTCTTAACGGCATGACATTTGCCGACAATTCTTCCTTCTACACAAAAAAACACTCGGCTATGAGCCTATGAGAAAATCATTACAACAATATTTATTATTGATATGGATTTCCCTGATTCTAATATTAGGATTCGTCGCGGTTTTAGCGACCAGTTATGTTGTTTCAAAAGAGGCTTTGCAACGGGGTCTGTCAGAAAATACGTTACCGATCACCGGTGACAATGTGTACTCTGAAATTCAAAAAGATATTTTGCGCCCGGTTTTTGTTTCAGCACAAATGGCCCATGACACTTTTGTCAAAGATTGGATCATCAACGGCGAAGAAGATGCTCAGCAGATAACCAAGTATTTAAAAGAAATCAAAACGAAAAATCAGGCTATTTCAAGTTTTCTGGTCAGTGATCTGACCAAAAACTATTACTATGGTGATGGCTTACTCAAAACTGTGAAAGAGAGCGAGCCACGGGATCAATGGTTTTTTCGGGTTAAAAACTTAAAATCAGAGTATGAAACCAATGTCGATGCTGATTTGGCAAACCGTGACAGCATCACCATTTTTACCAATTATCGTGTGGTTGATTACAGCGGAAAATTCATCGGCGTCGTGGGTATTGGACTGACGCTCGATACGATGAAGCGTTTGATCGATAGCTATCAATCTCGCTTTCAAAGAACCATTTATTTTGTCGATAAAAAAGGGAATGTCGTACTTGCGGGAAGTGCTTTCAAACAAAAGAAAGCGAATATCACGCAAATTCCCGGACTTGACCAAGTTAGTAAACAAATCTTAAGCAATACAAAAAACGATTCCCTACACTTAGAGTACGCCAATGATAACGAGAGTGTTTTTGTTAACTCGCGTTTTTTACCCGAGTTAGGTTGGCACTTATTGGTTGAGCAAGATTTGGCGGGTGAATTGCAGCCTTTACAAAAATTGCTAATGGTGAATGCATCAATCGGGTTTGGCATCACGTTGGCCATTATCTTGATCGTACTTTTCTCCGTGCGCCGTTATCAGACACGTATAGAAAAATCTGCCGCAACCGATTCCTTGACCAAGCTGTTGAATCGCCAGGCATTTGATTTTATCTTCCAACAAGCCATACTTGATAGTGAGCGTTCTCGCCAACCTTTGTGTGTAGCATTGATGGATATTGATCACTTTAAAAAAATCAATGACAAACAAGGTCATTTAATAGGTGACCATGTATTACGTGAAATAGCGGCGATTGCAAAACGTTCTTTACGCGAGAGCGACGTGATTTGTCGCTGGGGCGGTGAAGAATTTTTATTATTGTTAAAGAACTGCACGCTAGAAAAGGCCACTTCAATCGCAGAGAACCTTCGTACCACCATTGCGGCCAATGACTTCTCGCGCACTACGGATCTTGCAAAAGCAAAATTATCTTTGACAGTCAGTATGGGTGTCGCCGAATGCAAACCGCACGAGAGCGAAGATAGTGTTTTCGAGCGCGCTGACGTAGCTTTGTATCAAGCCAAAGAAAGTGGACGCAACAGCGTGTATTTTTCAGAGTAATTGATCAGCGTTATTGAACAAACAATTACCAGCGAGCCATGCTAAACGAGCATGTTTAGTACGCACAGATTTTCTCAGTGTCTTGTCTTTTGCGCTAATGTCAAAGTCGGCGCAATAAATGCTTGATAGACCGCACCCCTCTCTGCATCCCAAGCGGTGACGACTTCTTGCTGATGCTCGACAGTCTGCATATCACCCCGCTTAATAGGCCCTGTCAAAGCGGACACACTTCCCAGATTAAATACGTTCTCTAAGCTTTTGGTGGAAAGCGCCTGCGCCATTTTGTGCGCGGAATCCAAAGGTATTCCGGCAGCACAATAAGCATCAATCGCGATATCGATCAGGGTCACGAGATAATTACTAGCGAAGACAGAGGCGGCGTGGTAAAGCATTTTGGCATCTGGTTTGATCGTAATCAGTTGTGCACCAATTTTTACAAAAGCAGATTCCAAAACAGCCATGGCTTGAACACTACCTTCGATACTGCAAACAGTTCCTGGAAAATCCTTTACTACTGCAGATGGATCGGCAAAACTTCGCACAGGGTGGATACTGGCGAGCTGAATTTGCAATCGATCTAATGCTGGAACCTGTGCCAACAAATCGAGCGAGGATTTTGACCCGCTACAGTGAAATAGTACTCCGCCCGCTGGAAGTGCATCGTATTCGAGCAATGCCTCTGTAGTGTTAACTAATTGATCGTCAGGTACCGCTAATAAGGTGATGTCGACCGCTTGAATTTGACTAATGCCAGTGACTCCACTACCTGAGCCAATAAATTCGAGCGCAGTTAAATTGGTCTCGGCGCTTTGCGTATAGACCTGAGCTATCTCGAAAATGTGATTTTCAAAAAACAAGCGAGCTAGGCTTTTTCCTACGCGCCCAGCGCCAATAATATTCAGTTTTTGCATCAGGCTTTTCACTTCAAAAATAAGTGGAATTTTACGGGTATTTGAAATGCCTGAATTGGTTTGCTCAGCGGGATTCTTTGATCATGCGACCTGAACTCTTTTGCAAAGGGCGCGCATTCATAGGGTAAAGGCGCGCAAATATGGCCAGTTGCTCGGATGAGATGCCGATTGGTTCCTTCATCACTAACCACAATACACCCTCGCTGCAAGGAGGCGTGGTCAAGGACCCCATATAAGTATAGTAGTCACGACGTTTCGGAATCAGTTCTCCGAGATCGATATTGCTTAACGCTTTGACAGGGTCATTTTTCTCTAATGGTAAATTATTCCAAATTCCCTGAATGATTTTATTAGCCTCACCGACCTCCATTAGAATGGCCACTACAGCCAACTTTCCTTCACGGTCTTTATGCACCAAATGAGCGACCATCTCTGCGCCTTTGCCATTGATACGCTCTTCTGAGGGACGATGAAAATGCATCTGTTGCATTTCATAGGTCTTACCCGATACATTTAAATAATTCCCCGAACCTGGTGTCATTTGTATCGTGTGCCCATTATCCAAAACAGAAAACTGGACCGACTTATAGTCAAAATTGATAGGATCAAGCTCAACCCGAATTCCATCGCGGATATCAATCGGGGATTGGCGTTCGCCGAGATCACATTTCGCATTCGCGCTACCGAGTTTGCCCCAACTTAATGGTCCAGCGTCTCCCTCATAAGACCAATGGGCTGCATCTGTGTGCACGGCTGATTTCTTGGTCTTCTCGACACTGCTTTGGCTGACTCTTCCGGGAACTGCATAGGGCCGCACATAAGGTCGATTTACAGACTTGGGAACATCGTCTTTCTCTTTGCGAATGGCAGCAAGGCGCTCCGCAATTTTTAACGCTAGTTCATCAGCTGCCTGTGCTTCTTTTTGTCGGGTGGCTTCGCTGGCTTTTGACTCGCGGCCGGGTTTGATATCTTTTGCTGGCTTTGTTTCCTCTTTCGTCTGCGCAGACGCCTCTTCCTTGGCGGATGAGGGCTTGATCGGTTTCGTAACCGGATCGTTCGCTCGAGCACTTAAGGTGAAGAACAAAAGACTTATAAAGAGGTGACTGGCTCGCATAATAAATTCCCATTAAGTGTTATGTGCTTTACGGCAATTTATCTATAAAACTTGAATAGTTTGCGAGATCTCTCAAGCTCAATCAGAGTACTTTAGCGTTTTTTTCTTTCCTCAATTTTCGACCAGATTGCTAATTTCATCGAGTTACTAGCTTTGCTCCAAACAATAATTTCATCCAAGGTGCGTAGGCAACCAGTACACAGACTAGTCTCTGCATTGATCTTGCAAGCCTTAATGCATGGAGATGCGACATCGCTAGCGATGATCACTTCTTCCTTAGCGTTGATCGGTTCTAATACTGGCACGTCATGTTCCTTACTTTTATATTTTCAATCTTGCTTCTGTAACCAATTAACTGCGCCCTGCGCCGCCGCCGCGCCTGTAGCAAAACAGGCACTCAATAAATAGCCACCTGTCGGGGCATCCCAGTTTAACATTTCGCCTGCACAAAAGTGCCCTGGAATTTTTTTTAACATGAAATGCTCATCCAATTCTGCCCAATTCAAACCACCCGCACTGCTTATCGCTTCATCAATAGGACGAGCGCGCAGTAATCGGAGTGGCATTGCTTTCAACGCCAAAGCTAATTGGTGGTCGTCTTGAATTTGCCCGGGGTTTAAAAATTCGTAGATTAATGCAGTATGGATGGGATGCAAGCCTAATTTACTACGCAAATGGCTTGATAGCGAGCGTGACCCGCGAGGGATGCATAATTCTTTATAGACTCGTTCTAGATCTCTTCCGGGTAAAAGATCTATCTGTAGTTCACAACTACCTTTATCGCGAATTTGTTCTCTAATTTGCGCGGAAAGCGCGTAAATGAGGCTACCTTCAACCCCCGTTTCGCTAATGACAAACTGTCCTTGTCGTTTCTTTGTGGGGCCGGATTCGGTCATGATTGACGCAGAGACGGATGTTAATGGCTTACCAGCAAAATGTTGTCTAAAGTAGTCTGTCCATGCTAGTTCGAAGCCACAATTACTGGCTTCAAATGGTGTAATTCTTAGTTGTTTGTTTTGAAAAGGAGTAACCCAAGCTGCATCTGAACCCAAGCGTTGCCAACTTGCGCCTCCAAAAGCATATATACATGCATCCGCTTTGACGGTTTTCGCCCCATCAGGTGAAAGAAAAACATGCCCCATCTCCGACCACCCTTGCCACTTGTGCCGCATATGGAACTTCACGCCAGACTCACGCAAACGATGTAGCCAAGCACGCAATAACGGCGCCGCTTTCATATCAACTGGAAATACTCGCTGTGAGCTACCAATAAATGTCGCAACACCCAAACTGTCCGCCCAACTACGAATCGCCGTTGCAGGAAACGCATTTAACGCTGATTCTAGTTGAGATGAACTATCGCTGTAACGTGTGAGTAAATTCTCATGCGCTTCCGCATGAGTTAAATTCATACCGCTCTTACCCGCCAACAGAAACTTCCGACCCACTGAAGGCATAGCATCGTATACATCAACGCTGATACCAGCAGCGACTGCACGTTCAGCGGCCATCAATCCCGCAGGGCCAGCACCAATCACAATTACTTGTTTTTTACTTGAAGACTGCATATTGGTGGGTGTTAGGCAAGTAGATCGTTAGACAGCGAATTGTTAAGTGACTTTAAGTTGAAATACGTTGAAGAAGTAGTGATTCAGAATAGCAAAAGCCCCGTATTCTGTAGAGAATACGGGGCGATGCGGAATAAGAGCCTGACGATGACCTACTTTCACACTGGTTGCAGCACTATCATCGGCGCAAAGTCGTTTCACGGTCCTGTTCGGGATGGGAAGGGGTG
>CAUPKC010000010.1:0-99284 GCA_963511665.1 uncultured Undibacterium sp. | reverse complement strand
TAAAATGGCAAAAGGTAAGTTCGAACGCACCAAGCCGCACGTTAACGTCGGCACAATTGGTCACGTGGATCACGGTAAAACGACATTGACAGCAGCGATTGCGACGGTATTGTCTAAGAAATTCGGCGGCGAAGCTAAAGCATACGACCAGATCGATGCGGCTCCAGAAGAAAAAGCGCGCGGTATTACAATTAATACTGCCCACGTAGAATACGAAACGGCAGCGCGTCACTACGCTCACGTTGACTGCCCAGGCCATGCTGATTATGTTAAAAACATGATTACTGGTGCTGCTCAGATGGACGGCGCGATCTTGGTTTGCTCTGCAGCTGACGGTCCAATGCCACAAACACGTGAGCACATCTTGTTGGCACGTCAAGTTGGTGTTCCATACATCATCGTTTTCCTGAACAAATGCGACATGGTTGATGACGCTGAGTTGTTGGAATTGGTTGAAATGGAAGTTCGTGAGTTATTGTCTAAGTACGAATTCCCAGGCGACGATTTGCCTATCATCCAAGGTTCTGCAAAGTTGGCGCTCGAAGGCGACAAAGGTCCATTGGGCGAAGAAGCAATCATGAAATTGGCTGATGCTTTGGATTCATACATCCCAACACCAGAACGCGCTGTTGATGGTGCATTCTTGTTGCCAGTGGAAGACGTATTCTCCATCTCTGGTCGCGGTACAGTTGTGACTGGTCGTATCGAACGCGGTATCGTTAAAGTCGGCGAAGAGATCGAAATCGTTGGTATTAAAGACACAGTAAAAACAACATGTACTGGCGTTGAAATGTTCCGCAAATTGCTGGACCAAGGTCAAGCAGGCGACAACGTTGGTGTATTGTTGCGCGGTACTAAGCGTGAAGATATCCAGCGTGGTCAAGTTTTGGCGAAACCAGGTTCAATCAAGCCGCATGATCATTTCACAGGCGAGATCTACGTTTTGTCTAAAGATGAAGGTGGTCGTCATACACCATTCTTCAACAACTACCGTCCACAGTTCTACTTCCGTACAACGGACGTAACTGGTTCAATCGAGTTGCCGAAAGATAAAGAAATGGTTATGCCAGGTGATAACGTTTCTATCACAGTTAAGTTGATCAACCCGATCGCGATGGAAGAAGGTCTCCGTTTCGCGATTCGTGAAGGTGGTCGTACTGTTGGTGCAGGTGTTGTTGCTAAAATTATCGTTGGTTAATAGTTTTAAGTAGTAAAGATGATTGGGGTAGTGGCTTAAAAAAGTTACTATCCTTTTCATATGTAAAAGCTGTAGGGGTGTAGCTCAACTGGCAGAGCGTCGGTCTCCAAAACCGAAGGTCGTAAGTTCGATCCTTACCGCCCCTGCCACCATCAAGGCCAAAAGGCATCGAAAGTAAAAATCAGCATGTCTAACCAAACCGTTCAAACTGTCAGTACTTCCAATGATAAATATAAAATCATTTTGGCGGTGATTGCAGCTGTTGCTGGTGTTGTTGCATTTTATGTCCTGGCTGGTCAGGCGAAGTATGTGCGTTTAGGTGCTTTGTTTGGTGGTCTCGCATTGGCTCTGGTGTTGGTCTTTATTTCTGAGACTGGCCGCGAGTTGGTGTCGTTTGCTAAAGAATCGATTCGTGAAGCTAAGAAAGTGGTCTGGCCTACTCGTAAAGAGGCGGGGCAAATGACTGCAGTGGTATTCGGATTTGTATTGATTATGTCAATCTTCTTGTTTACGGCTGATAAAGTTCTTGAATATTTGATTATGAACGTAATTCTTGGGCTTAAATAATGAGCGAGCAAATCTCTGATAAAAATACGGATGGCGCGCCAGAGCAAGACTCTGGTGTTTCTGTCCCTAAGAGTGCAAAAAAATGGTATGCCGTGCATGCCTATTCTGGTATGGAGAAAAGTGTCCATCGTGCATTGGTAGAGCGTATTGAACGCGCTGAAATGCAAGATTTGTTTGGACAGATTTTGGTGCCTACCGAAGAAGTGATAGAAGTTAAGAATGGCAAGAAAAGTGTTACAGAGCGTCGTTTGTTTCCTAGTTATGTGTTTGTGGAAATGGAAATGACGGATGATACCTGGCACTTAGTGAAGAACACGAGCAAGGTTACCGGCTTTATCGGCGGTAAATCGAACAAGCCAGCGCCAATTCCGCGCCATGAGATCGAAAAAGTTCTGCAGCAGGTGCAGGATGGTGTAGAAAAACCAAGACCAAAAGTGTTGT
The DNA here is from genome assembly GCA_963511665.1 of uncultured Undibacterium sp. Classification (GTDB taxonomy): domain Bacteria; phylum Pseudomonadota; class Gammaproteobacteria; order Burkholderiales; family Burkholderiaceae_D; genus Undibacterium. Next base: position 97,078 of record CAUPKC010000010.1, on the reverse strand, counting down.
ACGAGGTTGGCGAAGTAGTCCGTATTAAAGAAGGTCCATTTACAGATTTCAACGGCAATGTTGAAGAAGTCAATTACGCTAAATCTAAAGTGCGCGTGAATGTCACTATCTTTGGACGTGCGACTCCGGTAGATCTGGAATTTGGTCAAGTCGAAAAAGTATAAGTTGTAAATGTAGTAAGCGGGGCTGGCACCGCACAGAAATGTAAAAAGCTGGTGAAAAAAGCGAGGAGCCGAGTAGTTCAGAGATTCGTCAGAATACTGATTAAAAGGCGCTACCACTCAATCATAGAAGGAGCCATCATGGCAAAGAAAATTATTGGTTTTATCAAGCTGCAAGTGCCAGCTGGTAAAGCAAATCCATCCCCACCAATCGGTCCAGCATTGGGTCAACGTGGTTTGAATATCATGGAATTCTGCAAAGCTTTTAATGCGCAGACTCAAGGTATGGAACCAGGTATGCCAATTCCAGTTGTGATCACCGCATTTGCTGATAAGTCTTTCACATTCGTGATGAAGACGCCACCAGCAACATACATGATCAAAAAAGCAGCTGGCATCACAAAAGGTTCTGCTAAACCACATACAGACAAGGTTGGCAAAATCAGTCGTGCGCAAGCCGAAGAAATCGCAACAGCTAAGCAAAAAGACTTGACTGCTGCAGATATGGAAGCAGCTGTGCGTACAATCGCAGGTTCTGCTCGTTCCATGGGCATCACGGTGGAGGGTCTGTAATGGCTAAGTTATCCAAAAAAGCAAAATTGCTGAAAACAAAAGTAGATCGTTTAAAAGTTTACCCATTCGATAACGCTATCGCGTTGATCAAAGAATGCGCAACTGCAAAATTCAACGAATCTATCGACGTTTCTGTTCAACTCGGCGTTGATCCTAAGAAATCTGACCAAGTCGTCCGTGGCGCGGTTGTATTGCCAGCGGGTACAGGTAAGACAGTACGCGTAGCGGTTTTCGCACAAGGCGCTAAAGCTGAAGAAGCTAAAGCCGCTGGTGCTGATATCGTTGGTATGGAAGATTTGGCTGAGCGTATCAAAGCTGGCGACATGCCATTTGATATCGTGATCGCTTCTCCTGACACAATGCGTATCGTTGGTACTTTGGGTCAAGTTTTGGGTCCACGTGGTTTGATGCCAAATCCAAAAGTCGGTACTGTGACTCCTGACGTTGCAACAGCAGTTAAAAATGCTAAAGCGGGTCAAGTTCAATATCGTACTGACAAGGCAGGTATTATCCACACAACAATCGGTCGTAAATCTTTCGCTGATGGCGATTTGAAATCGAACTTGTTGGCCTTGATCGAAGCTTTGAACAAAGCTAAACCAGCAACAAGCAAAGGTGTTTATCTGCGTAAAATCTCCATCTCATCCACTATGGGTGCAGGTGTGCGTGTAGATCACATCAATTTGTCTGCTTAATTGTTAAAAGTAGTAATGAGAATTAAGTCCATTCACCTTTTTGGTGAATGGCGCATCTTTGGGCTGTTTGCTATCACCTGTTTTGCAGGTGGCGGCAAACAGAGTGTCAAAGACCGTTGGGCTTTTTAAATTCGTTTAGAAAGTTAATTGTTGAGAAGTGATTCTTGATGCCCAACGCAGATGGTGTACCCGAGTAAGTTTTGTAGTGACTACTGGTAATCCAGTGAAACTCCTAACTTCGGACGCCGTGTTCGAAACGATATGAGGGAAGTGCATCATTGTGGTGTATGGACTGAATATCATTTAAGGAGGTTGACCGTGAGTCTCAATCTGAATGACAAAAAGGCTGTTGTCGCTGAAGTCTCTGCAAAAGTAGCAAAAGCACAGACTATAGTCGTAGCCGAATACCGTGGCATACAGGTCGGTCATTTGACGCAATTACGTGCTAGCGCACGTGCTCAAGGCGTATACATGCGCGTGTTGAAAAACACACTCGCACGTCGCGCTGTAGAGGGAACTGTATTTGCAAGCCTCGCTAACGAAATGACAGGTCCGTTGATCTATGCGATCTCGGAAGATGCTGTTGCTGCTGCAAAAGTTATTCAAGACTTTGCAAAAAGCAATGACAAGTTAGTCGTTAAAGCTGGTAACTACGCTGGTAAATCCTTGGATAAAGCTGGTGTTGTTGCGTTGGCAAGCATTCCTGCTCGTGAAGTATTGTTGGCGCAAGTGTTGGGTATGATGCAGGCTCCTGTATCAGCATTCGCACGTGCATTGGCAGCACTCGCAGCAAAACAAGAATCTGGTTCACCAGCAGCGCCGGCAGCAGAAGTTGCCGAAGCAGCAGCTGAATAAGATTTTTCGTCAAATACCGAATCATAGTAATTTAAATATTGGAGTTTCAAATGGCAATTAGCAAAGACGATATCCTGGAAGCCGTAGGCGCGATGTCCGTAATGGACTTGAACGACCTGGTTAAGGCATTCGAAGAAAAATTTGGCGTTTCCGCTGCTGCAATGTCAGCTGGCCCAGCTGCTGGTGCTGCTGCTGCTGCTGTTGAAGAGCAAACAGAATTCAACGTAATTCTGTCTGAAGTTGGCGCAAACAAAGTTGGCGTTATTAAAGCAGTTCGTGAATTGACAGGTCTGGGCTTGAAAGAAGCTAAAGACGTAGTTGATGGCGCGCCAAAAACAGTTAAAGAAGCTGTTTCTAAAGCGGATGCTGAAGCTGCTAAGAAGAAATTGGAAGAAGCTGGTGCGAAAGCAGACATCAAGTAATTCCGTGTTATACTGGCGGACTTTCGAGTTTGCCTAAGTCAAAGGAAGGAATCTTCTTGTAAGAGAAGGTTCCTCTTTGGCTTCTCTGTCGTTCTCGCGGCAGTATTGTTTGTTATTTGTAAATTCGTTGAAATTTCCTAAGCCGAATCTCATAAGGTGAGGGCTGAGACTTGAGGTTTCTTGATGGTTTTTCTTGTAGTGTCATTTACCTGGAAAAAAGTTTTGAAATCTGAATTCTCCATCCTTCCTTGCCACTCACGGAGTGTCCATGCACTACTCATTTACTGAGAAGAAGCGCATTCGCAAATCTTTTGCGAAACGCGCTAACGTCCACCACGTTCCGTTCCTGCTGGCGACCCAGCTCGAGTCATATCATAGTTTTTTACAGCAAGACAAAGTTGCGTCTGTTCGTAAAAATGAGGGTCTTCAATCGGCCTTTACATCGATATTTCCGATCGTGTCGCATAATGGGTTCGCTCGTTTAGAATTTCTATCCTACGTTTTAGGCGATCCAGCCTTCGACGTCAAGGAATGTCAATTGCGCGGTTTGACATTTGCTTCTCCTTTGCGTGCCAAAGTGCGTCTGGTGATTCTGGATAAAGAATCTCCAACCAAGCCTGTCGTTAAAGAAATGAAAGAGCAAGAAGTGTACATGGGTGAGTTACCGCTCATGACCAACACAGGTTCTTTCGTGATTAACGGTACCGAGCGCGTTATCGTGTCTCAGTTGCATCGTTCTCCAGGCGTGTTCTTTGAGCATGATCGCGGCAAGACGCATTCGTCCGGTAAATTGTTGTTCTCAGCGCGGATTATTCCTTACCGTGGCTCATGGCTTGATTTCGAATTCGATCCTAAAGATATCTTGTTCTTCCGTATTGACCGCCGTCGTAAGATGCCTGTCACTATTTTGTTGCGTGCGATTGGCATGAGCAATGAACAAATTCTCGCGAATTTCTTTGTATTTGATAATTTCGGCTTGCACAGCGATGGCGCAGAAATGGAATTTGTCGCAGAACGTCTGCGCGGTGAAGTTGCGCGTTTTGATATCTCTGATAAAGCTGGGAAATTGATTGTTGCAAAAGACAAGCGTATCAATTCCAAGCATGTGCGAGAAATCGAATCCGCTGGTATCAAGATGATTTCTGTACCCGAAGACTATTTGCTCGGTCGCGTGTTGGCGAAAAATATCGTCGACGCAGATACTGGTGAAGTCGTTGCGAACGCGAACGATGAGCTGACAGAAGAATTGTTGGCAAAATTGCGCGATGCAAAGATCACTGATATCCAGACTTTGTACACGAATGATCTCGATCAAGGTGCTTACATTTCTCAAACTCTGCGTGCAGATGACACCGCTGACCAAATGGCAGCGCGTGTAGCTATCTACCGCATGATGCGTCCTGGCGAACCTCCAACAGAAGATTCTGTTGAGGCATTGTTTAACGGCTTGTTCTACAACGAAGATCGTTACGATTTGTCTGCAGTCGGTCGTATGAAATTCAACCGCCGTATTGGTCGTGATGAATTGACTGGCGCGATGACTTTGTCTGATGACGACGTCTTGGCTGTTATCAAGATCTTGGTTGAGTTGCGCAATGGTCGCGGCGAAGTCGATGATATCGATCACTTAGGTAATCGTCGTGTACGTTGCGTCGGCGAGTTGGCTGAGAATCAATTCCGTGCTGGTTTGGTGCGTGTTGAGCGCGCTGTCAAAGAACGTCTTGGTCAAGCTGAGGCAGATAATTTGATGCCGCATGATTTGATTAACTCTAAGCCTATTTCTGCAGCGATTCGTGAGTTCTTCGGTTCTTCACAATTGTCTCAGTTTATGGATCAAACTAATCCATTGTCAGAGATCACGCATAAGCGTCGTATTTCTGCTCTCGGACCTGGTGGTTTGACACGTGAACGTGCTGGCTTTGAAGTACGTGACGTTCATCCTACTCACTACGGTCGCGTTTGCCCAATTGAGACGCCAGAGGGACCAAACATTGGTTTGATCAACTCATTGGCTTTGTATGCACGTTTGAACGAATACGGCTTCTTGGAAACACCATACCGTAAAGTCATCGACGGCAAAATCACGACACAGATCGATTATCTGTCAGCGATTGAAGAAGGTCGTTACATCATCGCTCAGGCGAATGCGACGATCGATGCTGCAGGTATGTTAAGCGATGAATTAGTATCTTCGCGTCAAGCGGGTGAAACAATTCTGGTTTCTCCTGAGCGCGTTCAATATATGGACGTTGCGACAGGTCAGGTCGTTTCTGTTGCGGCATCGTTGATTCCATTCTTGGAACACGATGATGCGAACCGTGCGTTGATGGGTGCCAACATGCAACGTCAGGCTGTTCCTTGCTTGCGTCCAGAAAAAGCCTTGGTCGGTACAGGTATCGAACGTACAGTGGCGGTCGATTCTGGTACTACGGTACAAGCTTTGCGCGGTGGTAAAGTGGATTATATCGATGCGGGTCGTATCGTTATTCGTGTCAATGATGCAGAAGCTTTGGCAGGTGAAGTCGGTGTTGATATCTACAATTTGATCAAGTACACACGTTCAAATCAAAATACGAATATCAATCAACGTCCTATCGTAAAAGTAGGTGACGTTGTGGCAAAAGGCGACGTATTGGCTGATGGTGCATCAACTGACTTAGGTGAGTTGGCATTAGGTCAAAACATGTTGATCGCGTTTATGCCATGGAACGGTTACAACTTCGAAGATTCGATTTTGATCTCTGAAAAAGTGGTTGCTGATGATCGCTACACATCGATTCATATCGAAGAGTTGTCTGCCGTTGCCCGTGATACTAAGTTGGGTGCAGAAGAAATCACACGTGATATCTCTAACCTCGCTGAAAACCAATTAGCACGTTTGGATGAATCCGGTATTGTGTATATCGGTGCGGAAGTGACCGCTGGTGATACGCTGGTCGGTAAAGTGACGCCAAAAGGCGAAACGCAATTGACGCCAGAAGAAAAACTCTTGCGTGCGATCTTCGGTGAAAAAGCGTCTGACGTTAAAGATACATCCCTGCGCGTGCCTTCTGGCATGGTTGGTACGGTTATCGACGTTCAGGTGTTCACACGTGAAGGTATCCAGCGCGACAAACGTGCACAGCAAATTATTGATGATGAATTGAAGCGCTATCGCCTCGATTTGAACGATCAGTTGCGTATTGTTGAAGGCGATGCTTTCGAGCGTTTGCAACGTATGTTGGTCGGTAAAGTTGCTAACGGTGGTCCAAATAAATTGGCTAAAGGCGCAACGATCACTAAGGAATACTTAGCAGAAGTTGATAAGTACCATTGGTTTGATATTCGTCCAGCTGATGAAGATGCAGCACGTTCTATCGAAGCGATTAAAGATTCTATCGCTGAAAAACGTCACCAGTTCGATCTGGCGTTTGAAGAGAAGCGTACTAAATTGACTCAAGGCGATGAATTGCCACCAGGCGTACAAAAAATGGTTAAGGTTTACTTAGCTGTTAAGCGTCGTTTGCAACCAGGTGACAAGATGGCGGGTCGTCACGGTAACAAGGGTGTGGTGTCACGCATTGTTCCAGTTGAAGATATGCCTTACATGGCTGACGGTACACCAGCTGACATCGTGTTGAACCCATTGGGTGTTCCATCACGTATGAACGTGGGTCAGGTTTTGGAAGTTCACTTAGGTTGGGCTGCTAAAGGTTTGGGCTTGCGTATTGGTGAGATGTTGAATGCCAAGGCGAAGATCGAAGAGATTCGTGGTTTCTTAAAGCAGATCTATAACGAGTCTGGTAAGACAGAAGACATCGATGGTTTGTCAGATAACGAAATTCTGGAATTGACGTCCAACTTGAAAAAAGGCGTACCTTTTGCAACACCAGTGTTTGACGGTGCGCATGAAAGTGAAATTCGCCGCATGTTGGATTTGGCTTACCCAGACCATATCGCAAAACAACTCGGTATGACGCCTTCGAAGAATCAAGTCACTTTGTACGATGGCCGTACTGGTGAAGCCTTTGAACGTAATGTCACCGTCGGTTACATGCATATGTTGAAATTGCACCATTTGGTCGATGACAAGATGCATGCACGTTCGACTGGTCCTTACTCTCTCGTTACTCAGCAACCATTGGGCGGTAAAGCACAATTCGGTGGTCAGCGTTTCGGTGAGATGGAGGTGTGGGCACTCGAAGCGTACGGTGCGTCTTACGTCTTGCAAGAGATGTTGACTGTGAAGTCCGATGACGTGAATGGCCGTACTAAAGTGTACGAAAATCTCGTTAAGGGTGATCACGTGATTGATGCTGGTATGCCAGAGTCCTTCAACGTTCTCGTTAAAGAGATTCGTTCATTGGGTATCGATATCGATCTAGAGCGTAATTGATTGGTAATTAATTAGTTTTAAATTAGTAAATTGGTAGTAAACCTTCGCCCGAATTCACTTCGGGCGTTGGTCATTCAGATGGCTCCGAATTTTTAGTGTGTTTTGTTCCCGGTATTAGCGGAACTTGCGTCGATTCAGATATCGACCTGGCTCTCCCGCTCATGCGAACAGGGTTAAACCTAAGGCATTTTAAGTCGACCATCAGCGCACAGCGTTCCAACTCTTCACTGGAGTGATATACATGAAAGCACTGCTCGATCTATTCAAGCAAGTTCAGCCTAACGAACAATTCGATGCCATTAAAATTGGCCTCGCCTCCCCTGAAAAAATCCGTTCTTGGTCCTACGGCGAAGTCAAAAAGCCGGAAACCATCAACTATCGTACCTTCAAGCCAGAACGCGACGGTTTGTTCTGCGCCAAAATTTTTGGCCCTATCAAAGATTACGAATGCCTGTGCGGTAAGTACAAGCGTTTGAAGCATCGCGGTGTGATCTGCGAAAAGTGCGGCGTTGAAGTGACATTGGCTAAAGTGCGTCGTGAACGCATGGGCCACATCGAATTGGCTTCGCCAACGGCACACATCTGGTTCCTGAAGTCCCTGCCATCCCGTTTGGGTATGGTGCTCGACATGACTTTGCGCGATATCGAACGCGTTTTGTATTTTGAAGCCTATGTAGTCACCGATCCAGGCATGACTCCGCTGAAAAAATGCCAGATCATGTCTGAAGATGATTATGCAGCGAAGTACGAAGAGCATGGTGATGAATTCACTGCGTTCATGGGTGCAGAAGGTATCCGTGAATTGTTACGTTCGATTGATATCGACCGTGATGCGGAAACTTTGCGTACTGAACTCAAAGAATCCAAATCTGAAGCGAAGATCAAAAAGTATTCCAAGCGTTTAAAAGTTTTGGAAGCTTTCCAGCGTTCTGGCATTAAGCCGGACTGGATGATCATGGAAGTGTTGCCAGTATTGCCGCCAGAATTGCGTCCATTGGTACCTTTGGATGGTGGTCGTTTCGCGACTTCCGATTTGAATGATTTGTATCGGCGCGTCATTAACCGTAATAACCGTTTGAAGCGCCTGATGGAATTGCGCGCTCCGGAAATCATTACGCGCAATGAAAAGCGTATGTTGCAAGAAGCGGTCGATTCATTGTTAGACAATGGTCGTCGCGGTAAAGCTATGACTGGCGCGAACAAGCGCCCATTGAAATCTCTCGCTGAGATGATCAAAGGTAAAGGCGGTCGTTTCCGTCAAAACTTGTTGGGTAAGCGCGTCGATTACTCTGGTCGTTCCGTTATTGTGGTTGGTCCACAGCTGAAATTGCATCAATGCGGTTTGCCAAAATTGATGGCTTTGGAATTGTTCAAACCATTCATTTTCAATAAATTGGAATTGATGGGCTTGGCAACAACGATCAAAGCAGCAAAGAAACTCGTTGAAATTCAAGAGCCAGTCGTTTGGGATATCTTGGAAGAAGTGATTCGCGAACATCCGATCATGTTGAACCGTGCGCCAACCTTGCATCGTCTTGGTATTCAAGCGTTTGAGCCGGTCTTGATTGAAGGTAAAGCGATCCAATTGCACCCACTGGTCTGCGCCGCATTCAACGCCGACTTTGACGGTGATCAAATGGCGGTTCACGTTCCTTTGTCTATTGAAGCACAGATGGAAGCACGCACATTGATGCTCGCTTCTAACAATATTTTGTTCCCATCCAATGGCGAACCATCGATTGTGCCTTCTCAAGATATCGTGTTGGGTCTCTACTATGCATCACGCGAAGCCATCAATGGCAAGGGTGAAGGCATGATGTTCCCAGACGTTTCTGAAGCGATTCGTGCTTGGGATAACAAAGAAGTGGAATTGGCGACACGTATTACTGTACGTATTACTGAATATCCAAAAGACAAAGAGACTGGCGAATTCGTTAAAACGATTAAGCGTTACGAAACCACCGTTGGTCGTGCGATCTTGTCTGAGATCTTGCCAAAAGGCTTGCCATTCTCAGTCTTGAACCGTCCTTTGAAGAAGAAAGAAATTTCTAAGTTGATCGATACGTCCTTCCGTAAGTGCGGTTTGCGCGCGACGGTGGTGTTTGCGGATCAATTGATGCAGTCTGGTTTCCGTTTGGCGACTCGTGCTGGTATTTCTATCTGTATCGACGATATGTTGGTACCACCACAAAAAGTCACATTGTTGGCAGCGGCTGAGCACGAAGTTAAACAAATCGAACAGCAATATGCTTCTGGTTTGGTCACTGCAGGCGAGCGTTACAACAAGGTTGTTGATATTTGGGGTAAGACCGGTGATGAAGTCGGTAAGGCGATGATGGAACAACTTAAAGTTGAACCAGTTACACGTCGTGACGGCACAGTCGGTACGCAAGAATCGTTCAACGCAATTTACATGATGGCTGACTCCGGTGCGCGTGGTTCTGCAGCACAGATTCGTCAGTTGGCAGGTATGCGTGGTCTGATGGCGAAACCGGATGGTTCGATTATCGAAACACCGATTACGGCGAACTTCCGCGAAGGTCTGAACGTTCTTCAGTACTTTATTTCTACTCACGGTGCGCGTAAAGGTCTGGCAGATACGGCGTTGAAGACAGCGAACTCTGGTTACCTGACACGTCGCTTGGTCGACGTTACGCAAGATCTGGTTGTGATCGAAGATGATTGCGGTACAGCGAACGGCGCTTCCATGAAAGCCATCGTTGAAGGCGGTGAAGTTAATGTGCCTTTGCGTGATTTGATTTTGGGTCGCGTTGCTGCGAACGACATCGTTAATCCAGAAACACAAGAAACTTTGTATGCTGCCGGTACTTTGCTCGATGAAATTATGGTCGAAGAAATCGAAGCCTTGGGTATCGATGAAGTTAAAGTACGTACGCCATTGACATGTGATACACGCTACGGTTTGTGCGCTATGTGTTACGGTCGTGATCTTGGTCGTGGCTCTATGGTTAATGCGGGTGAAGCAGTTGGTGTTATCGCTGCGCAGTCCATCGGTGAACCAGGTACACAGTTGACGATGCGTACATTCCACATTGGTGGTGCGGCTTCTCGTGCAGCGATTGCGTCTTCGGTTGAAGCAAAATCCAACGGTACGATTCGTTTCACTGCGACAATGCGTTATGTCACCAACGGTAAAGGCGATCAGATCGTGATTTCCCGTTCTGGTGAAGTCTTGATCACGGATGACCACGGTCGTGAACGTGAACGTCACAAAGTCCCTTACGGTGCAACTTTGATCGTTAAAGATGGTATGACAATTCGCGCTGGTACGGATTTGGCGACTTGGGATCCATTGACCCGTCCTATCATTACTGAATACACCGGTCAGGTGAAGTTTGAAAACGTTGAAGAAGGCGTGACCGTTGCTAAACAGGTTGATGATGTCACTGGTTTGTCTACCCTGGTCGTAATCGATGCGAAACGTCGTGGTTCTGCGGCTGGTAAAACTTTGCGTCCACAAGTTAAACTGTTGAACGAAGTTGGCGAAGAAGTCAAAATCTCCGGCACTGAGCACGCTGTAACAATCGGCTTCCAAGTTGGTGCGTTGATTACGGTGAAAGACGGTCAACAAGTTCACGTTGGTGAAGTGTTGGCGCGTATCCCGACTGAATCACAAAAAACTCGTGATATTACCGGTGGTCTCCCACGTGTTGCTGAGTTGTTTGAAGCGCGTTCACCAAAAGATGCTGGTATGTTGGCAGAAGTGACCGGTACGGTTGCGTTTGGTAAAGAAACCAAAGGTAAGCAACGTCTGGAAATTACCGACATGGACGGTGAGAAGCACGAGTTCTTGATCACCAAAGACAAACAAGTCTTGGTGCATGACGGCCAGGTTGTGAACAAAGGTGAGATGATTGTTGACGGTCCAGCTGATCCACAAGACATCTTGCGCTTGTTGGGTATCGAAGCCTTGGCTCGTTACATCGTTGATGAAGTTCAAGACGTTTACCGCTTACAAGGCGTTAAGATCAATGACAAGCACATTGAAGTGATCGTCCGTCAAATGTTGCGTCGTGTTGTAGTGACTCAACCTGGTGATGCGAATTACATCATGGGCGAGCAAGTAGAGCGCTCTGATTTGTTAGGTGAAAACGATCGTGTCGTTGCACGTGGCGGTATCCCAGCAACGTATGAAAATATTTTGCTCGGTATTACGAAAGCTTCTTTGTCGACAGATTCCTTCATCTCTGCCGCTTCCTTCCAAGAGACCACTCGTGTTCTCACCGAAGCAGCGATCATGGGCAAGAAAGATACTTTGCGCGGCTTGAAAGAAAACGTCATCGTAGGTCGTTTGATCCCGGCAGGTACAGGTCTGGCCTATCACCGTGCTCGCAAGTTGAAAGAAACTTGGGAAGCGGATGAACGTGCAGCCTTGTTGCAAGCTGAAAAAGAAATCTTCACACCAGCAGCGGAAGTCTCTGTCACTGATGTGAATGTAGGCGAAGCTTAAGTTATTAAGCGAGTCTGCTAGAAAGTTAGCAAAAAAATGAGAGCGGCACCGTGGAGTTTCTACGGTGCCGTTTTTGTTTTGTGGCGGTGCGCTATACATAAACTCAATAGAATCGGATCGAAACTGATCGAATCGATTCGACATAATTTGATCTACGCGATAGCAAGCATGACCATCAACTAACTCTAAACTAAGGAAATATATGAAGTTAGATCCCAACGTGATTCAATCTGCTCTGGGAGACTTGAGCCAAGGGCATAGGCAATTGCCTGTGGCAATAGAGGTCGTAGCGGAAACAGGGTCTACGAATATGGATCTGATGGTTCGAGCCAAAGAGGGCTTGTTAAGTACACCAGTCCTTCTGCTGGCAGAGAAGCAAACCGCAGGACGGGGCCGTGCTGGGCGCAGTTGGTATTCGGTACCAGGTGGCGTTCTGACCTTTTCTTTGGCATGGCATTTTGAAGCTGGAGCACACAGTTTGCTTGGACTTCCCTTGGTGGTAGGCATCGCGATTGCCGAACGTTTATTGCAAATTGGTGTACCCGTAAGCTTAAAGTGGCCGAATGATATTCTGAAAGACGGCAAGAAACTAGGTGGCATCTTGCTGGAATCGCAAAATGATGGACTTGGGGGAACCTGGGCAGTGATAGGGGTTGGCCTCAATCTACAAATTCCCGCGTCCTTGGAGCAGGTCATAGGACAAGAAGTTGCCGATGCACCTTGGCTGGCTCAGATGGATAGAAATGGTTTGATGGCGCAATTATTACAGTCACTGATGGCCGCGTTAGAGGAATTTAAAGTGCTCGGCTTTCCTGCGTTTGCGGAGCGTTGGAATAGGCTGCACGCGCATGCCCAACAAGCGGTAAAAATTATCGATCAAGGCAAGCTTTTGCATCAAGGCATTGCGCTCGGCGTTGATGCACAAGGAAGTTTGATGTTGCAAACCGAAATAGAGATGCTACGCATCCATTCAGGGGATGTGTCTTTGCGTGCTTTGCCGTAAAATGTTCTGATTCATATCGCCTGAATTTTAATAAAACTTACATGAATTCTAAGTCTCCCTTACTGTTGCTAATTGATGCGGGAAATACCCGTGTGAAGTGGGCCTGCATAGAGCAAAGTGCAACGCTGACTTTGCCAGTGCAATGGTCGCAACTTGGTTCAGTAACGCATCAAGATGTCGAGGGATTGCGAGACGCTTGGGTCGATTTAGACGTGCTTGAGATTGTGCTATCGAATGTAGCAGGTGATGAATTAGGAAAAAATTTATCTGCGGTGCTCGCGTCGCAATTCCCGCAAATCCCAGTACAAATTTTTCGCTCCCAGACACACTGTGCTGGCGTGCAAAATCAATATCAAGAACCACAACGTCTAGGCGCTGACCGTTTCGCCTCGGCGATTGCCGCGCATCATTTGTATCCGGATATGGCATTGGTAGTCGCAACCTGCGGCACTGCCACTACCGTGGATGCTGTCGATGGCTCAGAATTTGTTGGAGGAATGATTTTGCCTGGACTGCAATTAATGGCGGCCTCATTGGCAAAAAATACGGCGCAGTTGCCACAGATCGCGGAGAGCTTAAGATTGCAAGACGCCTTCGCCAAGAATACTGATCAGGCTATCGTCAGCGGTTGTTTGCACGCGCAAGTCGGTGCCATGTTAGGCGCAGTTGATAATTTGCGTCAACGCAGTAGCCGACCAGTTCAACTTTTAATTTCCGGCGGTGCTGCACCTTTTCTGATTCCGCAATTGAGACTACAAACGAATTTGGTCTGGCATCATGTAGAGAACCTGGTGTTATCCGGCCTCTTCGTTGCCACCAAACTGAAGTCAACGGCGTTAAGCTCAACCCCTCATTTCTAATACTTTATACTAATTATGTTGCGATTTTTCTTGTGGATTTTATTGATCATCAATGGATTGCTACTCGCTTTGAATTTTGGTGTGTTCGGGAATTGGGAACGTGCTGAGCGCGAACCGACACGTTTGAAAGCTGAGAAGAATACAGACAAGCTGAAAGTGCTGGCGCCCAATGCGGCACATGACATGATGGATGCTGCCAATAAAAAGGCTATACCGCCAATCGCTTGTTTGGAGTTGGGCAGTATCAACACGGCAGATGCAAAAAGCGTCGAAGAAAAGTTAAAATTATTGGCATTGGGGACGCGTCAAACACGTACCGAGATGGCTGAAGTTGCGACCAATATGGTTTATTTACCCTCCTTGGGAAGCAAAGATGCCGCCGACAAAAAAGCGGCCCAATTGAAGAAATTAGGCTTGACTGAATTCTATATCGTGCAAGATCAATCGCCATTGCGGTGGGGCATTTCGCTAGGCGTATTTAAAACGCCTGAAGCGGCACAAACCCACTTAGCCAACTTGGCAAAGAAAGGTTTGAAAGAAGCGCGGATCGCGCCTCGAGCTGTGAGTGCGGCGAAAGTAGTCTATCGCCTGCTGGATATCACGCCGGAAGAAAAGAAGAGTTTGGACGCATTGAAAGAAAGTTTCAGTAGCGCCGAAATGCATGAATGCACAATCAAGATCGAAGCCACATAAAGCTATATTCAATATTTGAGAGCAGCGATGTTGCGTACTTCCTCATTCGTAAACATGAGTGAGTACCGGCATCAATGATTCCCTTTCGAGAGACACCTTATCATGTCAGCCCCATTTCATTTCATCCAAGGACAAGTTCCCCTATTAATTTCTATGCCACACGTGGGGACAGAGATACCCGACGACGTTGCAGCAAGCATGAATCCTGTTGCAGCGCTTAAAGCCGATACCGATTGGCATCTGCCACTTCTTTACAATATGCGTGAAGCCTTAGGTGCGTCCATGATCCACGCGCAATATTCGCGTTATTTGATCGATTTGAACCGACCATCTGATGATAAGAATTTATATCCAGGTCAGGATACGACAGGCTTATGCCCCGTTGATACTTTTGCTAAGGAAGCACTGTACCAGCCTGGGCAAAACCCCGATGCAAATGAAATCCAGCGCAGAGTGCTAGCTTATTGGCAGCCCTATCATCAACAATTGCAAGCCGAATTGCAGCGTTTGCGAGACCTGCATGGCATCGTGATTTTGTGGGATGCCCATTCAATTGCTTCGCAGGTACCACGGTTCTTTAATGGTCGCTTACCGGATTTAAACTTTGGTACCGTTGACCAAAAATCTTGTTCCAGTGACTTGCAAGACGCATTGGCAAATGTGATGACCCAACATGGTGCGCCCTATACCCATGTGTTTAATGGGCGCTTTAAAGGTGGACACATCACGCGCCAGTATGGGCAGCCGATAAATAATATTCATGCCGTGCAATTGGAAATGAGCCAGTGTGTGTATATGGACGAAAATTATCCATTTGCCTACCGAGAAGATGTCGCTGCACAGATTCAGCCACTATTGAACAAGTTATTGCAAACCTGCATAACATGGGCTTCCAAACAATAAACGTCATTGCTTCCTCGGCATAAGCAAACTAAGCACAGTATCAGCGATATCAGGAACACTCAAATGAATACAAGCACCCCTCAAACACTTTTCGCACAGCACGCATTGTTACCCGAAGGCTGGGTAAGCAATGTGCGTTTGCATTGGGATGCGCAAGGTAATTTCAGTCAAATAGAACTGGCAGCCACGCCCGCGGCGAATGAATCTCAGTGTGTCTACGTTTCACCTGGCATGACTAATCTGCATTCGCACGCATTTCAAAGAGCAATGGCGGGGATGACCGAGATTGCTGGCGAAGGGCCAGATAGTTTTTGGACTTGGCGCGATTTGATGTATCGCTATGCTTTAGCGATTTCACCTGAACAGATGCAGGCGATTGCAGCGCAGTTGTATTCGGAATGTCTGCGCCACGGCTACACCTCCGTGTGCGAATTCCATTATGTACACCGTGCCCCTGAAGGCGTGTTTTATGCCGATATCGCAGAGACCGCTAAGCAAGTGATTGCGGCAGCCAATAGCACAGGCATGGGAATTACTATGCTGCCTGTGTTGTACAGCTACGCTGATTTTAATCACCAGCCATTGCGTGATGATCAGCGTCGTTTCAATACGAATGTTGAACAGATACTGCATATTATTCAAGCACTAGAAACACAGCGTAACGCCCAAGTGGAGGTGGGTGTGGCACCGCATTCCCTGCGTGCGGCCAGCACAGCGCAAATTGCTGAATTAGTCGCTGCGATGCCCGAGGGGCGGCCGATTCATATTCATATTGCTGAACAGATGCGTGAGGTGAATGCTTGTCTTGCAGCGACCGGTAAACGCCCGGTTGAATTGTTATTCGACACGCAAAGCGTTGATGAGCGTTGGTGCTTGGTGCACGCGACACATTTGGATCAACACGAGGTTGCGAATATGGCAGCGAGTAAATCTGTTGCCGGCATTTGTACTTCGACTGAAGGCAACTTGGGCGATGGTTTTTTTGAATTGCCTGACTATATCGCAGCGCAAGGACGCTTTGGCATAGGCACAGACAGTCATGCTTCACAAAGCATAGTGGAAGAAATCCGTTGGCTGGAATATGGGCAACGTTTAAAAGCGCAAGGCCGTAATATCGCCAGCGTCAAAGGACAGAGACGTGTAGCCGATTATTTGTGGCAGCAGTGTTTGCAAGGTGGTGCACAAGCCTCGGGGCGTAAGGTTGGACAATTGAAACTCGCCCACAGAGCGGATTTCATTGTTTTTGATGACCAGCATCCGAATTTGCAAAATCTAGATGTGGCTGATGTACTGAGCAGCGTGGTATTTACCGGCAATGACAACCTAATCCGTGATGTCTATGTCGGCGGGCGGCAAGTCGTAGCAGCAGGACGTCATCGCGAACAAGCGCAGATCAATGCCAATTATGTGTCTTGTATGCAGCAACTGCGTCAACTCTAAATAGTTGTAGAAAAAATTTGAAGTCAAAAAAGAAATTTCAAAACAGAAAGATAGCGAGACCTATGAAAAAATTTACGACAAACACAGCAGCAGGATTGTTAATCAGTATTGGTCTGTTCAGCATGCCAGCGTTGGCGTTGAACAGCCCAGCGCATAAGGCTGAAATGACGACCGAATTGAAGATAAGTAAAGCGAATGCTTCTTTGCAAGCGCGTTTGAAAGCACTTGATAATTTGCTCGTAGAGCAATGGGAATATGGCCTGCGTACTAATCCAGAATACGCATCTATGTTAGGCGACAAGCGTTTCAATGACCAATTGCGTGATTTTTCCCAAGCGGCGATTGATACCAATCTGAAAAAGAGTCGTG
This sequence comes from uncultured Undibacterium sp., assembly GCA_963511665.1. GTDB lineage: Bacteria > Pseudomonadota > Gammaproteobacteria > Burkholderiales > Burkholderiaceae_D > Undibacterium. Next base: position 80,258 of record CAUPKC010000010.1, on the reverse strand, counting down.
AGTTTTTGAAGCGTTTTAAAGCCCTTGACACCACGGGTTTCGATGTACAACAGAAGTTGAATAAAGACTTGATGGTACGTCAGTTGCAAGAGGAATTAGAAGGCGCGCGTTTTCAAAACTGGCAAATGCCGGTATTACAAAATTCTGGCGTGCATTTAGATACGCCCGAGCTGGTGACGATGTTAAGTTTCACCAGCGTTAAAGACTATGAAGACTACATTGCACGTTTGAATAAATTGCCGGCCTTGTTTGAACAAACCATAGTGCAAATGCGACAAGGCGTAAAAAATAAAATCATGCCGCCGCAATTTCTTCTGCCCAAAATAGCACGTCAGTGTGATGACATCGTTGCTATGAGTATGGAGACCTCACCATTTGCGAAACCAGTCGCGCAATTTCCCGCAGATATCTCTCAGGCAGATCAGCAGCGTCTAAAAGCTGCTGTTTTAGCGGCGATTAAAACCAAAGTAATCCCAGCTTATCAAAATTTTGCTAACTTCGTACGTAGCGATTACGCGCCTCATGGGCGTAAAGATGTCGGTCTGTGGTCATTGCCAGACGGCGCTGCACGTTATAAATTGCAAGTTAAAACGCAAACTACAACCAATAAAACACCAGAAGAGATTCATCAAATTGGTTTGAGTGAAGTAAGAAGAATTGAAGGTCAGATGTTAGACGTGGCGAAAAAATTAGGTTTCGCCGATCTGAAATCTTTCAACGCGTCGATGGAAAAAAATCCAGCGCTGCATCCAAAATCACGCCAAGAAATCTTAGATTTGTATAGCAAGTACACCGATCAGATGTACGCCAAGATTCCAGAATTGTTTGGACGTTTGCCAAAAGCTAAAGTGAAGATCATGGCTGTGGAAGAGTTCCGTGAAAAAGAAGCAGCAGGAGCCTCCTACAATCCTGGTGCGGCCGATGGTTCACGTCCAGGTCACGTGATGGTGAATACGGGTGATTTTGCGAATCGTATGACTTTATCGATAGAAACCACTGCCTTGCACGAAGGTGTGCCGGGTCATCATATGCAAATTGCGATAGCGCAGGAATTGGAAGGTTTACCCGCTTATCGTCAGCAAGGCGGCAATAATGCCTATGTTGAGGGTTGGGCTTTGTATTCTGAACGCTTGGGGCAAGAACTGGGCTTCTTCCAAGATCCGTATAGTTTTTACGGCCACTTGCAAGATGAAATGTTGCGCGCCATTCGTTTAGTCGTCGATACCGGTTTGCATTACAAAAAATGGAATCGTCAACAAGTTGTCGATTTTTTCCGCGATCATTCGGGAATAGAAGAAGTAGAAATTCAAAGTGAAACAGATCGCTACATTGTTTGGCCGGGTCAAGCTTTGGGTTACAAGATCGGTCAGTTAAAGATTTTGGAATTGCGTGATTATGCAAGTAAAACCTTGGGTGCAAAATTTAATCTGAAAGGATTTCATGATGAAGTTTTAGGCGCGGGTGCTTTGCCGTTGGATGTTTTGGAAACGCGTATTTATGCTTGGGTGAAGTCGCAGCAATAGGCTCATTGGTTCCAGAACCGCGCAAACAAACATTTTTTAGAGCTAACGGGTGTCAAGACTATATGCATGTTGTGGTTTTGTCGCCCGTTTTGAGTTTAACCTGCTTTAATTTACTTTAACTTATTTTAAATTGGTTGCCACATCTCAATTTGCACGAGTAGAATCGAACTCCTCACATTGATTTCTCAATTCTTTTGGAGCTGCCATGGGTGCCTTTGCGATGCCAGTATATATGCTGGAATTTACTCCGAGAACAATTGCATCTTTGCTATCGCAAAATGCGATCGATGGGGTAGAAATTGAATTGGATGTGTATAACAAGAATGATCTGACAATCAAAGTCGAAGCGAAAGGCCAGCGCCTGAAGTCCGATCCCGATATGTTTAGAATTATTACCGCTTATAACGGTGTGACCAATGAACACGATTGGAATTTCATCATCTTGCGCGAATCCGCAGACCGTAGCCGTAAGCGCTAATTTTTTATTGAATTGTCAGCCTTAGCATGTGAATCCCAGTTTGCTAGTCAAGCTGGGCATCAACCTTTCCAACTTCTTTTGAGTCCGGTATCCGTGTGTATCCAACCACCTTTGCTATTGGCTCTGAAATAAAATCCCACACCGCCTTGTCTGAAGCTTTGTATTAATTCGCCTAATACTTCTTCGTGTAAGTCACCGATGCGGATATCTGCTGCGCGCCCTTCCAAATGCAAAGATTTACGCGCTGCGGGAATGCCGTCTTCACGTAGACGTTGATTCGACTCTGGCGTGCGGTAGCCAGATAAGACTTCCAATGGTTTCGTCATGCCGAAGCGAGTGATAAATGCTTGAGTTGCCCATAGTGTTTCTAATAATTTGGGATCGATAGGCGCCGTCTTTTTATCATTCACATCACGCAGTAAGTGGCAAAATTGCTGGTAAGCAGAATCAATCATGTCGCCATCTTTCCAATACAATAATTTGACACGTTCACCGCTGACCGGGCGTATCAAATCTAAGGTGCGCGGCTTCAACCAAAAATCCATATCTAAGGCCTGCGCATCGAATAAATCCGGCGGCGGTGTCAGCTTGCCCGTTTTGTTAGCCGTATCGACTCCCTGCGCTACGCTGAGCGCTGGGCGGCTACCTATAAAAAGTCCGCTGGCGGTGAGCAGTAAGGATTTCTTCAAAAAAAGGCGGCGATTTTGCATGGGATCTGATTCAAATAAAATGAGAAAGTAGGGCGGCGCAATAGATTTTATGAGTATATGCTTTCTTGTCCTTGATGATGTCCCTAGATGTGAAATTTTATTTGATTACTTTACCCTATAATATTAACTTCATCATCGAATCCAATTTGGTTATCGCATGTTAAATCCCACACAAATTGAACAATTTCGTCAACAAGGTTATCTGGTACTACCAGGCTTAAGTAGCGTTGAATTCTGTGAGCAAGTGCTGCAATTGGCTCAGCAACAATTGGACGCTGTAGTGCAACCGATTGAATTTGAAGCCGATACGCGTTACCCCGGAGCACCCGTTTCGCGTGATGCGGAAGGAGGGCAAACTGCGCGCCGTTTATTACAGGCTTATGCGCGTTCGCCTCTACTAGCTAGTTGGGCGACGCAGCCTGTTTTAGCACAGGCTATGGAACAATTGCTCGGCATGGGTGTGCGCATGTCACAGGTGCATCACAACTGCATCATGACGAAGCAGGCGCGCTATTCTAGTTTGACGGGATGGCATAGAGACAGTCGTTATTGGCAGTTTCAACGAGCAGAACTGATCAGCGTTTGGTTGGCTTTGCGTGATGAGAAAGTGGAGAACGGTTGCCTATTGGTGCTACCAGGTTCCCATCGTTGGCATATCGAAAGCAATCAACTCGATGCTGCTCAGTTTCTACGTTCCGACCTTGTGGCGAATCAGGCTTTATTGGAGCAAGCAGTTCCAGTCCCGTTACAACAAGGTGATGTTTTGCTTTTTTCGAGTAATTTGTTTCACGCTGCTGGATGCAATCAAACGACTCAGACCAAATTTTCCATGGTGTTTACGTATCGCGCTCTAGACAATCCGCCTGTCCCCGAATCACGTTCGGCAAGTAAGCCGGAAATTGCCCTGCTTCCGTCATTTATAAGTCGAGAGGGATCGGAAGTGTGAACCAAAATATGGTTCCACTACCTAATTTTGTTTGAAAGCCTATGTGGCCGTTCATGGCTTCAATTAAAGACTTACTGATTTTTAAACCCAAACCAGTACCGCCTTGTTGGCGAGTATCACCGTTGTTCGCTTGCGCAAATGAATTGAAAATTTCCTTCTGAAAGTCAGCAGGAATACCATATCCATGGTCTTCGATTTCGACCATTACCTTTACGTCCGATTTGATGATACGCACATCAACTTGATGAGATTCGCCAGAAAATTTGGCAGCATTCGATAGAAGGTTCGCCAGCACCTGCGCCAATCGACCACCGTCAGCGATGATGTTGAGTCGCTCGGGATGGGAGCCTAGTACATATTGCACGTTGAATTTCAATCCGTAGCCACCATTGTCGCGTATCGATTGTTTGACCACATTGACGATGTCAATGCTGGTGAGGTTCAATGCCATTTTTCCTGCAGCGAGTTTTTCAATATCCAGTAGGTCGTTGATCAACAAAGTCAATCTTTGACTATTTCTAGATGCTAGTTCAACAAGCTTGTGTGCAGGATCGGATAACTTACCAGCTACGCCATTTTCCAGGAGACTTAAGGAACCTTGAATTGATGTAAGTGGGGTTCTCAATTCATGACTGACGGTAGAGATGAATTCGGATTTAAGTTTTTCGAGTCGGCGTCGTTCGGTGACGTCGCGAACTATGCCAATAAATACGGTTTCGTCAAATTCAGAGCTTTTCGAGACCGCAAGTTCCATAGGAAAGATACTGCCGTCTTTGCGCTTGCCGTGGACTTCTCGACCTATGCCGATAATGCGCGCTTCTCCCGTTGTATTGTAGCGATGTAGATAGGTGTCGTGCCTACTGCGATCAGGTTCAGGCATCAGCATGCGAATATTCTGACCTATGACTTCCGGTAGCGTGTAACCAAAGATGCCCATCGCCGCAAGATTGAAGGAGCGCATGGTGCCTATGGCATCAATAGTAATGACACCATCGACCAGATTGTCTAAGATGGTTTGGTTTTGCGAGGCGTGGTCACGTAAGGCTTTGTCTTTGTAGAGTAACTCACTATAAGCTGTCTCTAAACGTTTGGATTGTTCGATGACTTCATGGGTTCTTTCTTCGACTTTCTGTGCCAATAGCTTTTGGTCTTCCGTGAATTTTGCTGTATTCATTGCACGGATTAGCAGATTGCAAATATGGCTGGCGTACAAAATATCTTCGCGACTCCAATTCCTTTGCTTCTTGCATTGACCAAAGCTGAGTACGCCGATTATTTCATTCTCTTTGCGTATCGGCAGTTCAAGTAGCGATTTCATGTCGATACCACGTGCAAGTTCGAGTAGGTCGCTGGCAGCTGGATGAAGTCTGACATCGTGCACCACTAGCGGATTTTTTGCATTGGATAACTCAAGATAATAGTCCATGCAGTAATCGAAATCGATCGCGCTATTCTCAAGAAAAGGTAAGGGATTCGGACCACTAATGGTGTTGCACACTAACTGTCGGCTCTCTTCATTTTTTAACCAGACACACACATATTCTATTCTAAGAATTTCTAAGGCTTTGTTAGAGATGATGCGCAGCGCTTCGGTGAAAGTACAGTTGGCGAGTATCGGGTTACCGTCTAATTCTAATAAAAGTTCCGGTGGCGCCTTGCTTGAGATATCGTAATCCCGTAAGTCTTGAAATTTGTCGACGGCGATAAGTTGACTCAATTGAATTGCACATTCTTGATGAAGGCGAGAATACTGCAGCGCTAATTGATATTGATTTTTCGACTCATAAAGATCTGAGAGCGCGTGATAAAAATTCGCGAGTTGTGGCAAAGAGCCCATCTCTTTGGCTGAAACCAACGCAGTCAGATAGGTCTCAATAGCGCTGTCGACGTTTCCTTCTTTTAACGCGATTTTTGCCAGCGTATCATTGGCTGCACCGAACAACCATTTGTAGCCGCATCTCTTGGCGACAGCGAGTGCTTCGTTAACGGACTCTTTTGCATGACTTAACTGTCCATCAGAAAAATCGATTGCACCCAAATGCCACAAGGCCTCGGCAAAATATTCATCAATTTGCCCGCGCGAGGCTTCGTCCATGGCATACACAAATAGACCTTTGGCGTCGTCTTTTTGCCCAATCTGCAGAAAGTTCGCCGCCAAATTGATGGCTTGTTTCGCGTTGAGATAGGGATTGTCGATGTGTCGCAATATGCCGCCCGCATCTCGGTGAAAGCGCATGCCAGTTTCATGATCACCCATGGCATTATAAATTTGCCCCAAGCCTATGCGTGACTCCACCAAGGATTCAATGTCTTTCGTAAAGCGGGACAAATCAATAGAGCGCGTCCAAAAATTGGCAGCGTCACGGTACTTTCCCAATGCGTAATAAACTCGTCCAAGCGCCACCATGACTTTTCCCGCATGGTTAGGCAAATCGTTTGCCTCCGCCAAAAAACTCGCATTATTCAGATCGTCGATCAAATGATGGGCTTCACCCAGACGTTCTTGAATAAAGTAACGCAGCATCAAGGCATCGATTTTACAAGCGGCTTGCTTGCTTGCTATGGCATCGAGTTCGAGACGTTTGAGCAGGGTGACGGCGGTATGCGGATGCCGACGCGCGATCTTTTTGATGCGCAATAGAGACTCGGCCATGACATTGTCTGAAGCACTCATGTAGCACCCTCGAAAAAGGCAGCGAGATCCCAGTCTCGCCTTTATGGAGGTTAGCTTGTTCTCGCTATAAGTCAGCGAAATACACATCGAAGAAATTCACCCCACGCTCACGATAACATAGGGACTTTCAAAGTTCCAGTATGGCAATAGATAGGCGTGTGAGTGTGGTTAAAATGAAAATTGATTATTGGGTTTATGCGACAATATAGATTGACGTTTTGTCGGACAGCCGTTTGTCCACGGTCGTCCGGCAGGTTCAAAATGGGCGTTTTTATTTTTATGAGGTTGATATATTATTTAATATAATCAAAGACTTAAAATATTTTTGTAAGTTGGAACACTTTCTGCTTATGTAGCATGGTTCATGACACAGCTTTAGTGGAAGGCAATATGATTTTCGATACATCCGACATAGCAGTGATTCGAGGTTTAAACACATGATAATGCGTTCAACGGTCCTTCGGATTCAAATTCTGCTCTTCACTTTCTTATTTCTTTCAGCGCCAGCTCTAGGTCAGACCTCTGATCAATCCTTAGCTTCGGTAGCGCAAATCGAGGCCTATGTTCAGCAAGGGATGCAGCAACTGGATATTCCAGGTGCGGCTATCGCTCTTTTTCAAAATGGAAAAATCACCCATCTGAAAGGCTTTGGAACTAAAGACAGTTCTGGTTCGACTGTAACAGCCCAAACACCGTTTCAAATAGGGTCTATTAGTAAGTCATTTGCCGCGCTTGTAGTTTTGCAGCTCGTTGATGAGGGACGATTATCTCTAGACGATCCAGTATCGAAACATATTCCTTACTTTCAGACGAGTGATAAGACTGCGTCCGACCAAATCAGCGTTCGCCACCTACTCAATCACCGTAGTGGTCTGTCTACGCTGGAAGGAAATCGTTATCAAGACACGACGTATCGTGGAGCCGATGCGATGGAACGTGTCATCCGAGATTTTAAGCACGTTCAGTTGTTCGCAAAACCCGGTGCTCGATTTCAGTATTCAAACGCAAACTACATGCTAATCGCTCAATTGATTGAAACCGTAGAGAAAATTTCGTATGAAACAACGGTACAAAATAGGATTTTTGCGAAACTTGGAATGAAAAATTCTTACATACAGATGGCGACTGATTCAGCAGAAACGCCTGCGTTGGGTCACACGCAATGGTTTGGTTTTACTGTTGAAAAGAATTTTATAGCAGGACGGCTGATGATGGGCGCTGGTGGTGTGACAAGCAGCGCAGAAGATTTGGCTACCTATCTTGTCGCTATTTTTGAAAATGATCCACGGATCATGTCAAGCACGCTTGCTAAAGCATTAGCCAAGGAGCGACAAGGTGGTTATGAGTTTGGCTGGGAATTCGATACTGTTGCCGGACAAAGAATTATTTTTCATGGCGGATTAAATCCTGGGTTTCTTGCCATGGTGAAGTACAAGCCAAAATCGCGCGATGGCGTGCTCATTTTGACCAATATGAATGGCAGCCATGAAGGCAGGTTTATCTACGGCCTAACCGACTATGCGCTAGGGCTTCCTTCTACCGATATCGCGCCAGCAAATATCGCACTTCTAAGATTTTGGGGAACGCTGAGTCTGATGTGTTTGTTAGCAGTCGGTTTTGTATACTCGGTGGTTAAATTAATTAAGCCCCCAAGTAAATCTTATCCAAGTTCCCTCGTAAAGCGATGGTTAAGAATAAGTGTTCCTTCACTTTTCTTAGTAGGGTTAAGCTACTTCTTAGCTTTTGTTGTTCCGCAATTGAGCGGGGTAAATCTAACTGCCATAGGCATGTTTTACCCTGACCTTTACTTGCTCATGGCTATATCGTCAGTGATTGCTTTGCTGTGGGCGCTTGTTCGAACCCTACTTCTTGTACGCCGGTGACGTTAAATTATTTCTTTGCTTTCAATGTCACTAAGTAAGTGGCAGCTAATGACATCGAAGAGTCTAATGCGATTTGGAGAAGAGTAAATCTTGAGATGAGCCAAAACTATTCTTCTAAACCCACAAATTGCAATTTCAACGTAGCTTTTGCTGATTCGAAAAGAGAAATAAGGATCAAGAAATAATTCTCGAATACATCTTCGTTTAATCGAGAGCCATCTCTAACCCCATCAACTCCTGAATTGTCTGACGACGACGTATCAAGCGCACTTCATCACCATCCACCAACACCTCAGGAATCAAAGGTCGCGAATTGTAATTCGATGACATACTGGCACCGTAGGCACCCGCATCATGGAATACGATCAGGTCGCCAACTTCACACGACGGCAAATCTTGATGCGTGACCACGCCGCCTTCTTCTTGTGTAAATACATCACCTGATTCGCATAAAGGCCCAGCAACGACGGTTGGTCGCGCAGTACCGGAGCGCAAGGCACCATCGGCGGTGTGTGCTGTGATTTGGTGGAAACTGCCATACATAGACGGGCGGACTAAATCATTAAAACCCGCATCGACGAACACAAAGAAATTATTACCGACTTGTTTTTGCGCGCGCAGTTCTGAAATCAAAATACCTGATTGCGCGACCAAAAAACGCCCTGGTTCGATTTCCATGCTGATTTTATGACCGAGATGTGCCTCGATTTGCATGCGTGCTTTGTCCCAGATGTCGAAATAATGGGCGGTATCGACTTCCGGTTCGTCCGCTTGATAGGGGATGGATAAGCCGCCACCTATAGAGATCGCTTCAATATCGATAGGGCATGCTTGAACTTGAGCGATCATCGCATCGCAGACATTTTGCAAGTGATCGTAATCCACGCCCGAGCCTATGTGCATGTGCAGGCCTATGAGTTTTAGGCCGTACTGTTGGATCAGCGCATACGCTTGCGGTAATTCTTCGTGCCAGATGCCGTGCTTACTTTGTTCGCCACCGGTATTGGTTTTGCGGCTGTGGCCGTGACCAAAGCCGGGGTTGATTCTGATCCAGATTGGGTGACCGGGATGGGCTTGTCCCAATTGCTCTAGCATCTGAGGTGAGCCGCAGTTGACTGGGATGTTGAGCTCCACCACACGTTTCAAGGCATGGCGATCTAGTAGATCGGCAGTAAAGACGATAGGGGAGTGATCTGTTTGCGCTGAGGGATCAAAACCTGCGACCAGCGCGCGTTCTACTTCGCCTAAAGAAACCGAATCAACCAACACGCCTTGTTCACGCATCAGGCGAAGAATATGAATATTGCTGCAGGACTTTTGTGCAAAACGGATTACGTCAAATTGGCGCAAACGATCAATTTGCGAACGTATCATTTGCGCATCATAAATCCAGCACGGCGTTTGAAAATCATGCGCGATTTGGCTGATGTGTGCTGCGGTGATATCGTTTTTCATATGAGAGACAGAGCCTTAAAGCGAATAAAGTGGAATTTGGAATAGCACTACTGTAGCGCGTACAATACGAAAATTAAATGGGGTTTCAAAGGTGAGAGATCGCTTTCGCCATGAATTCGTCAGAATTTCCGAGGTTTTGCTTATGAATCCAAAAATTGACCAATACGACCAAAAAATCCTGCAATTATTGCAAGAAGATGCGCGCATGTCGCATGCCGAATTGGGACGTCAAGTGCATTTGAGTCAGCCTGCGGTTTCTGAGCGAATTAAGCGACTGGAAGCCAGTCATATTATTCGTGGCTATCGTGCCGATGTTAATCCCAAAGCACTCGGTTATGAAATCACCGCCATGATTCGGGTATCGACGCAACAAGGCCGACCCTATGCCCAATATGTCGCAAACTGTCCTGAGATTATTGATTGTTATACCGTTACCGGTGAAGATGGCGCGGTGATGCGCGTGTTGGCGACCGATGTTGAACATTTGCAGCGCATTATTAATGAACTCAATGCCTTTGGCTCTACGTCCACCGCAATTGTGTTGACCACGCATGTTTCAGGTAAGTCTATCGCCGTGCCTGCCTTAAATGATAATAATGAGAAGACTTAGCTTGTTCGTCATTTGTCCATGATCGTCCGTTTCAGCTAGACCGGACACATGATTACTTCCGCAATAAATTAAAAATATTCAATTAATTCAAATACTTATGAATGGTGTTTGAATTGGCACGCTTCCTGCTAAAGAGTTGTCATTCGTTATAACTCTTTAGTGGGAAGCAATATGATTCGTGATACCTCAGGTCAAGATGCCGTGATTGCAGCACCGCCGCTTTGGCGTCGCAAGAAGTTGGTGGTGGGTCTTGTCTTCGCCCTCGCATTCCTTATGCTTTGTTTTTTCTTGGTGCGTGCGTTTGCCAATAGCAGCAAATCCATTAACGCTTCGCGCATCAAAATTGCACAAGTTACCCGCGGTACTTTGGTACGTGACGTCGCCGTCAACGGACGTATGGTGGCCGCCATCAGTCCTACCTTATATTCGACCGCGTCAAGTACTGTCACTTTGAAAGTGAAAGCCGGCGACATGGTGAAGAGGGGCGATGTCGTCGCCGAATTGGAGTCACCCGACCTCACCAGTTTGCTCAAACGCGAACAAGCCAATTACGATCAATTAGAAGCCGAAGTGGGACGTCAAAAGATCTTGGCGCGTAAGCAGAAATTGATCGCGCGACGTGATGCGGATCAGGCTGAAATTGAACGCGTTACTGCTGCTCGCACTTTCGAACGCTTTGAAAAAGCAGGTCCATCCGGTGTCATTTCGAAGATAGATTACATGCGAGCACAAGATGCTTTGAAAACAGCCGAAATTCGCGCCAAGCACGCAGAAGCAGCGACCGGCTTAGAAAACGAAGACGTCGATCTGAATCTCAAAACCAAAAGCGCTCAGTTAGAGCAGCAACGTTTAGTCCGCGATGATGCAAAGCGCAAAGTCGAAGAGCTGCGCCTTAAAGCACCAGTGGATGGCATGGTCGGCACCTTATCCGTAGCGAACCGTAGCGTAGTCGCTGCCAATACCGCTTTGATGACTCTGGTTGATCTGTCTCAGTTAGAAGTTGAGTTGGAAATTCCTGAGACCTATGTCGCCGATTTAGGTTTAGGCATGACGGCGGAAATCACGATCAATGGCGTGACTGCCAAAGGCAAATTGTCGGCCTTGTCACCTGAAGTCGTGAAAAACCAAGTCTTGGCACGCGTTCGTTTTGACGGCACGCAACCATCTGGCTTGCGTCAAAGCCAACGTGTTTCAGCGCGCTTGCTGATAGAAGAAAAACCGAATGTATTGATGTTGGCACGCGGGCCTTTTGTTGAAAGCGAAGGCGGTCGTTTTGCTTACCTCGTGCAAAACAATATTGCCACTCGCATTCCCTTCAAATTAGGCGCAACCAGCATCTCAGCAGTCGAAATTTTAACGGGCCTAAAAGAAGGCGATAAGGTTGTGGTAGCAGGAACCGATCAGTTTGAAAATGCAGAAAAAGTGTCACTGAATAATTAGTCAAAATAAGCAAATTAGTAAATACGAACTTCAAAAACTCATAAAGGAAACGCCATGTTACATATGAAAAATCTGAGCAAAGTGTATCGCACTCACATGATAGAAACGCATGCTTTGCGTGGTTTTGAAATCCACGTGAAACAAGGTGAATTTGTGACGGTCACAGGTCCATCTGGTTCCGGTAAAACGACTTTCTTGAATATTGCGGGTTTGTTAGAGGAATTCACAGGCGGTGAATACTATCTCGATGGCGTTAATGTAACGCGCATGGATGACAATGCGCGCACTCGTATGCGTAATGAAAAACTGGGTTTCATTTTCCAGGGTTTTAATCTGATCCCTGATTTGAATTTATTCGACAATGTGGATGTACCTTTACGTTATCGTGGCTTAGCTGCCAAAGAGCGCAAAGAGCGTATAGAAGATGCATTAGCACAAGTAGGCTTGTCATCTCGTATGAAACACTACCCAGCTGAATTGTCCGGTGGTCAGCAACAACGCGTAGCGATTGCACGCGCCTTAGCAGGCTCACCAAAATTGCTATTGGCGGATGAACCGACCGGTAATCTGGATACGCAAATGGCACGCAGCGTGATGGAGTTGTTGGAAGAAATTAACGCTAAAGGTACTACCATTTTGATGGTGACCCATGACCCTGAATTGGCAGTACGTGCGCAGCGTAATGTCCACATCATTGATGGTCAAGTCTCCGATCTGGTACGTAAAACGCCTAGTCTCGTGGTAGACCACCACAATGTTGAAACCAATTTGCATGTTGCATAAACCGGATAGGACTCATCATGTTTCAATACTATTTTTTACTTGGCTTAAAAAGCTTGCGACGCAATCCCGTACTCACTGCTTTGATGGTGTTGACTTTGGCCATTGGTGTTGCTGCCAGCGTTTCGACTTTGACGATATTGCACGTCATGTCGGGCGATCCTATTCCACAAAAGAGTGATCGCCTGTTCACCGCTATTCTTGATGTTGGGCAGAAGGAAGGCTATACGCCCGGTGAAGAACCAAATGATCACCAATTTACCTACAAAGATATCAGTAATTTACTCGCAAGCAAGCAAGGTGAGCGCCGTGCGGCAATGTATGGAATTGATGCCACGGCAGAACCTGCACGTAAAGATTTGGGCGCAATCTCTATGGAAGGCTTGGCAGTAACCGCGGATATGTTTGCCATGTTTGATATTCCCTTTGTTGCTGGACAAGGGTGGCAAGCCTCAGAAGATAAAAGCTCTGCCGATGTGGTGGTTCTGAGTAAAAAAATGGCAGAAAAATTCTTTGGTGCTGTGAACCCTGTAGGACAAAAGCTTCGTTTGTTGAAAGGTGATTTTACGGTGATCGGTGTGGCCGATGACTGGGCACCTAAGCCAAAATTTTATATCTTTAATGGTCGTGAAGCTGCATTTGTTGAGGCGCCCGATTTCATGCTGCCTTTGAGTAATGCAATACGCCGTGAAACTGCGCATGCTGGTAGCATGGGTTGTACCAGCAGGCAAGAGCCAGGTTGGGAAGGTCGCCTAAATTCTGAATGTACCTGGTTTCATTTTTGGTTTGAATTGAAATCGCCAAGTCAGCGCGCTGAATTGCAAAACTATTTGGACAGCTATGTCGGCGAACAGTTTAAGTTAGGGCGCTTTCAACGTCAGGCGAAAAATCGCTTGTTTAATGTGCGTGAATTTTTGGTCGAAATGCAAGTGATAGGCGATGATAGCCGTCTTTCCGCTTGGCTGGCATTTGGTTTTCTGTTGCTTTGTTTGGTCAATACGGTGGGCTTATTGCTGGCGAAGTTTTCAGTGCGAGCCTCAGAGGTGGGTGTCAGACGCGCACTGGGTGCGTCACGGAAGGAGATATTCACGCAGTTTTTGATTGAGACCGCCGTGGTGGGTTTGGTCGGCGCATTGTTAGGCGTGCTATTGGCGGCGGGGGCTTTACAGTTAATTGCTATGCAATCGAAGGCTTTGGCGGTGGTCGCACATATGGATTGGGCGATGTTAGGTTTGACTTTCTTCATGTCGGTGAGCGCGGCGATGATCGCCGGTCTGTTGCCAACCTGGCGTGCATGTCAGGTGACGCCAGCTATCCAACTTAAATCGCAATAAAGTAGGAAACAAAAATCATGAAAACATTATTTGAACTACGTCCGATTTTTTCTGCATTGTTGCGCAATAAGTTGGGACCCGTGTTAGTCGCGTTGCAGGTGGCATTGAGTTTGGCGATACTGGTCAATGCCATCTACATTGTTAATTTACGCCTTGATGTGGCAGCACGTCCTAGTGGTATTGCGGACGAACAGGAAGTCTTTCGGGTTAATATCAGAAATCAGATTTTGGGTGGGCATGAAGATCAACTCGCTCTGCAAAAGCGCGAAGCCGATACGATAGGTGCAGTGCCCGGCGTAGTTTCCGTCGCACGTGTTAACTCTTTCCCAGTATCTCGATCTGGTAGTAATACGTCGGTGTCTATCGATCGCAAGCAGGCAGTGCCGACCGCGAACACGGGTATGTATGTGTCTCCAGATTCACTCGTAAAGACCTGGAAATTGCGTTTGGTTGAGGGGCAGGATTTTCAAGCAACTGATTTTTCTGAAGTGAATCCTAACGTGAATAGCGACTTTACAAAAAAAGTGATTATTAGTAAGGCACTGGCACAGAAACTATTTCCAGGGCAGTCTAATTTCGTGGGGAAAGAGTATTTTTTCGGCACGGGGAACAATGCGAATGCGGTAACCATCATAGGCGTCGTCGACACTTTGCAAACTTCCGGCGCTCAAGCCACGCCGAACGGTGAATTTGCAACGATTATGCCGGCTCGTGTGACTGGTCAAATCTGGGACGGTTATGCCGTACGCGCAGAAGCGGGGCAGCGTGATCGTGTCATGAAAGAAGTCGAAGAAGCCTTACGCAAAGCCTCTGCAACACCAGTGTATGTGAAAGCCTCGAGCATGGAAAAATTCCGCGATGATCGCTATCGTAGTGAAAAAGGCTTGGCGTGGATGTTGCTCGCGGTGAGCGCTTTATTGGTGGTCGTAACTGCTAGCGGTATCGTCGGTATGAGTACCTTATGGGTGGCGCAGCGTCGCAAACAGATCGGTATTCGTCGCGCATTAGGTGCGCGCCGTATCGATGTGCTGGCCTACTTCATCGCAGAGAATTGGTTGATTACCACGGGTGGTATCGTATTCGGCATCGCGCTGGCACTAGGCTTAAATTATGTGTTAGTCGGTCAATTTGAATTGCCTAAACTCCCTGTCAGCTATCTGTTATTGTCGCCGTTGGTATTCTGGATCTTAGGCGTGCTTGCGGTGTATGCGCCGGCTTGGCGTGCAGCGAGTATTTCACCAGCAACCGCGACGCGTGGCGTATAGTATGGCGTTTTACGCATATTGCATTTTAATTTTCTGCGGGGAAAAAACGTCGTGTAGCGAGTTTGGCGATGGCATTTGGGCTCGGGCTTAAGCTAGTTTTTTACCTGAGCCTCGCTAGCATTGATGTAGCCAATAAGTAGGTCGATCTCGTAGGACGGGTGAAACCCGCGCTGCTCAGGTGCATGATGGCTTGGCGGCGCGGGTTTTACCCACCAAAAAAATTGGACATGTAACTTATAAAGAGGTAAGCGATATGTATAGGTCTTCAACTTTAATATTTTGATGTGAATCTCATGCCCAGTGTTTTAATTATTGATGACAATCCTTCTATTGCGATGGCACTTGATGTGCTGTTGTCTTTACACGATATCAGCAGTTTCAGTGCGCAATCACCCGAGCAAGGTCTGGCATTGCTGGAGCAGCATGCGATTGATTTGGTGATCCAGGACATGAACTTTACGGAAGACACGACTTCGGGTGAAGAGGGCGTCGCCTTGTTCAAAAAAATCCGTGCGCTGCATCCTGACTTACCCGTGATTTTATTGACTGCTTGGACGCACCTAGACGCCGCGGTTGATTTGATTAGGGCGGGCGCTGCCGACTATTTGGCTAAGCCTTGGCATGATCAGCGTCTGGTGGCGAGTGTTAAGAATTTGATTGAACTTGGACAAGTGAATCGTGCCTTGCAACATCGCGTCCAACGTGAGCGTAAACAAAAACGTGAGTTAGAAACTAAGTACGATTTGCGCAATTTTGTCTGGCAAGATCCAGCAACTGAACGCGTTCTAGGTATGGCGTGTCAGGTCGCAAAATCGGATGTGTCTATTTTGATTACCGGGCCCAATGGCGCGGGTAAAGAACGGATTGCCGAGATCGTACAAGCCAATTCGAAAGTGAAAGATGGCCCTTTCGTCGTGCTCAATTGCGGTGCGATTCCAGCCGAATTGATTGAGGCGGAATTATTCGGTGCCGAAGCAGGTGCTTACACGGGAGCGACAAAAGCACGTGAAGGTAAATTTGAAGCCGCCGACGGTGGGACTTTGTTTTTAGACGAAATCGGTAATTTGCCTTTAGCTGGTCAAATTAAATTATTGCGCGTATTGGAAACAGGCCGCTTTGAACGATTGGGTTCTAATAAAGAACGCCAGGTCAAAGTGAGGGTGATGAGTGCCACTAATGCAGACCTTCCAGCAATGATCAAGGCCGGACAATTCAGAGAAGATTTGTTTTATCGCCTGAACGTGATTCAACTAAATTTACCCGCATTGGCGGAACGTCCTGACGATATTCTGCCGCTGGCAAAAGCTTTTTTGGAGGATGGAAAAACCTTAAATGCGAGTGCGCAAGCCAGCTTGCTGGCGCATGCTTGGCCAGGTAATGTCCGGGAATTGAAGAACGTTATGCAAAGAGCATGTTTATTAGCGGGCACAGACGATATCAAAGCCGAGGACTTGGGTTTGCCTATTGCGAGACTGGTTACCAATACTGCAGCCTCTGGTGACGCTGAGCCGGATCGAGAAGCCATCGAACAAGCCTTGAACAGGGCACGCGGTGTGGTGGCGCAAGCGGCCGCGGATTTAGGCTTGAGTCGCCAGGCTCTGTATAGACGTATGGAACGATTGAATATCTCGCGTTCCTGACTTACTGCCCAGTATTTAGTGCCCAGTGCTTAGCACTCATGACTTAGTGCTCTTTACTTAGAGTTGATAACTAAGTCATGAGTTGACGCTTTACTATTCTCCAGCCAATTTGATCAAGTATTTCAAGAATATCTTGAGAAGTCGAGGATCAAAGGCATAATCTGGCCATCGCACATCATTTTTTCAGCTATGAATCTGCCTCCTGCTAACGCTAACGATAAAGTAACAAACTCTGCACATGCTGCCAATGTGGCTCAAGCTAATAAGCCATCGCGAGGCATACGGGTTTCGTTGGCGGCACGCTTATCTCTGACGTTTATCTTGATTTTGAGTTTGGCATTAAGCTGTGCTGCTATTCTGGATTATTTTTTTCCAAATGATCGCATTTTGATTGCAGGTGCATGTCTGTTGATTTTCATTCCCATTGCGATAGTAACGGTGCGGGGGCAACTCGCTCCCATTCTGGAATTGTTTCGGGCGATGAGCGGTACGGTGCTTAGCTACCAAGACCGGGATTTTTCATTTGGCTTAAATTGGCAGCGCAATGACGAGTTAGCTGATTTGGTCGATGCGCATAATGATCTCGGCCACGTACTGCGCGAACAGCGCCTCGACCTGGTACAGCGTGAATTATTGCTCGATAGTATGTTGCAGAACACGCCAGTGGCGATGCTCTTGATAGGCTTACGAGGGCATGTCGTATTCGGCAATATCACGGCGCGACAATTACTCAACAATGGTCGCAAGCTTGAAGGTCATACTCTGGAAGAAATTTTGCAACAAGTATCGCCGTCCTTGCGGGAGGCGATGCAACATGGTGGCGATGGTCTTTTTACCGTGAATACCAGTCAACTCTCGACCTCAGAGCACGTCAATGAAGATAGTGATGAAGACGAAATTTATCATTTGTCTCGGCGTAGTTTTACTCTAAACGGCACCGAACATGAATTGTTTTTGATACGTCATCTGACCGTGGAGTTGCGTCGTCAGGAGGTGCAGACTTGGAAAAAAGTGATACGCGTGATTAGCCACGAACTGAATAATTCACTCGCGCCTGTCGCCTCGTTGGCGAATTCAGCGGGTGCTTTGATCAGCCGTGGTCAGTACGAACGCCTGCCTGAAATAATGAAAACCATAGAAGAGCGTGCGCAGCATTTGGAAAGCTTTATTCATGGTTATGCGCGCTTTGCAAAGCTCCCGACGCCGCGTCTGGAAAGTATTAACTGGCATAGTTTTATCGGCCGTTTGCAATCACAATTGGGATTTGAATTGCTAGGGCGCTTGCCAGACGAAAACATCATGTTTGACGTGGCGCAAATGGAGCAAGCGCTGCTCAATCTCTTAAAAAATGCGCTCGAATCAGGCTCGCCGCCTGCCGGCGTGTCCTTAGAGGTAAAACCAATGGTGGAAGGTGTGCGCATCGAAGTTAGTGATCAGGGTGGTGGTATGAGCGATACGGTGATGTCGAATGCTTTGGTGCCGTTTTACTCGACCAAACGCAATGGGACTGGTTTAGGTCTTGCATTGGCACGTGAAATCATCGAGGCCCATGGCGGTCGCATCATGCTAAATAATCGCGAAAGTGGCGGTTTAACCGTGAGCCTCATTTTGCCAATTTGACTCTGTTCAAATTAGCCGTTGTAAGACGATTGGTGCTGCGACACGCTACTTTGGTACTCTTCTGTCGTCTTTCACTGCGTTTTCGTTAGCATAGCCAGATGTTTTTTCGTGCTTAAGTTCATTATGCTATTCCTCGCATTAATCATAACTGCTTACTTGTTGGGATGCCTGAATGCCAGTTTCTATTTGGCCAAGTGGTTTGCACGGGTAGATATTCGCAAGCTCGGAAGTGGCAATGCGGGCAGTCGTAATTTATTGCGTAGTCTGGGTTTGCCTTATGCCGTATTGGCTTTTATCTTGGATGGCGCAAAAGCATTTCTCGCGGTTTATGGTGCGATCTGGTTCAGTTCGGATGGTGCTACTAGCTCAGTCATTTTGTCTTTATTTGCTTTGTGTGCGGTAATCGCCGGTCACATCTGGCCTGTTCAGTTGGCATGGCGTGGTGGCAAAGGCTTGGCTTGTTTGCTCGGCGGCTTGCTAGGTTTCGAGCCCATCTTCTTTGGGCTTGGTCTGATGTTTTTTTTGAGTATGTATTGCTTACTTCGCTCAATTCTTCGATGGTGGAAACCTGATGCTGCGGTGTTTATGAGCGTGTTTTTTCTACCATTTCTATATTTTCTTTATCAGATTTTTTTCTTGCAGATTTTCATCAGCGAGTTGCTAGTGCCATGTCTATTGCTTGGCGTAGTTAGCGCATTGGTGTTGGCTGCGCACCGCCAAAATATACTTGATGTAGTCATGCCGTTTGTATTGGCACCGATTCAAGATGTGGCCCACGATGATACGAAAGTTTGAACCCATTTTTTAGCAGGTGAGACCGATGAAACACGCTACGATGCAGTTTAAGATTGCCGATCAAGCCCATGAATTCGAACAGATACATCGTTTGAATTATCGTACTTTTGTAGAAGAGATTCAGCAGCATGCAGTGAATACCGAACGCCGCTTGGTGGATAAATTTCACGAAGAAAATACTTATTTCATTGCACTGCAAGGAAAGACCCTGATAGGGATGTTGACTTCACGTGCCGTGCGGCCTTTCTCGTTGGATAGTAAAGTGGACGATCTAGATCAGTATTTACCGCTAGCTACCCCAGATACCGTGCAAAAAATTTGTGAAATTCGTCTACTTGCTGTTGAGCCAGCTTATCGTCACACCAGTGTTTTTGCTAGGTTGTTTAACTTTGCTTTAGCGACTTGTTTGAAGCAAGAATTTACTTTGGCATTGGTGTCAGCCACAGTCTTACAAGAAAAATTGTACGCAAATATGGGCTTTACTGCCTTTGCTAATCTGGTTGGTAAACCGGGTGCCATGTATCAACCCATGTATTTGGTATTGGAGACCGCTTTGCGTATGCAACAGCGTCTGCAACGCAGTCGGATAGTAAACGACAACGTGAATGATGGCGATGTGCGCATGCAAAATGAAGGGCCACCATTAACGAATTCGCCCATAAGCTTTTTGCCGGGTCCTGTCGAAATTCATCCCGCTGTTCAAACTGCTTTTGCCAGCGCGCCGGTGTCGCACCGAGCGGAGGCTTTTCTGTCACTTTTATCAGATACCAAAGCACGACTCTGCCAACTCTTGGGTAGTCGTGAAGTCGAACTATTTTTAGGTAGTGGCACCCTCGCGAATGATGTGGTGGCCGCACAAATTAAAAGATTGAAACGTCGTGGTCTGATTTTGGTAAATGGTGAGTTTGGCGAAAGATTGTGCGATCACGCTCAACGTTTTGGTCTCGAATTCCATACGTTTCATGCTGAGTTTGGGCGCAGTTTTTATTTGCCCGCATTGCGTCAAGTTTTGAATCAGCATAAACCAGACTGGCTATGGATGACACACTGTGAAACCTCGAGTGGTATTTTAAATCCGCTCAAAGAGATTCAAGCTCTGTGCGATAGTTTGGAAATAAAACTCTGTGTCGATTGCACGAGCTCTGTTGCATGTGTACCAGTTGATGTCAGTAGAGCCTACCTTGCAACGACGGTCAGCGGAAAAGCCATTGCGGCGTATCCAGGCTTGGCGATAGTGGCGTATTCGCATAAAGTAGAACCTGATCGACAAATTCCACGTTATCTAGATCTGGGTGTATATCGTGCCAATGCGGGCATTCCATATACGCATTCTTCGAATCTGGTCGCGGCGTTGCGGCAAGCTTTGTCGCAAATGCCATTCACCCGTTTTGACCAGATTGCTCAGATTTCAGCGCGCTTGCGTGCAAATCTACAGGCGGCGGGTATTGCGATTCTGAATCCTGCAGGTGAAAGTTCGCCAGCTGTTTTAACTTTGCAACTGCCAGATCACATTGGTTCAGTCGCATGCGGTGATGCGATGGCACGACGTGGTTTTTTGCTGAGCTATCGAAGCGGCTATCTGATAAAAGGCAACCTGTTGCAAATATGTTTGATGGGGCATACCGAGCCAGCGCAACAAGATGAACTAGCTGGACAGTTAATTTCCTACATTCAACAAGCTGGCAAAATTGCTGCATAGATTGCGTTTCAGTAATTGCGTTTTTTAGACCGTTGATTTATCAGCTCAATTGCGCATTCTTTGATTACCATTGCTAACCATAGTGGTATCAGCTTCACATTAAATTTTGACTGGTAAAATAGTTACTTGCTACAGTTTTTTTTCTTGCTATTGAATATGGGGTGAGTAAATGGGTAATCGGCTTTCAAAAATCGCCACACGCACTGGCGATGCAGGTACGACGGGTTTAGGTGACGGCACACGTATCGATAAAGATGCTTTGCGCGTGCACGCGATGGGTGACGTCGATGAGCTCAATTCGCACATAGGCGCTTTGATTTGTGAAGACATTCCAGAAGCGATGAAGCAGGAGTTGTTTTCTATACAGCACGATTTGTTTGATATGGGCGGCGAGTTGTGTATTCCTGGCTACACCATGATTACAGAAGCACAAGTTTTGCGTCTAGATGCTTTACTCGCTAAATACAATGCCGATTTGCCACCATTAAAAGATTTCATTTTGCCGGGTGGTTCACGTGCAGCGTCTATGGCTCATGTTTGCCGTACTGTTTGCCGTCGTGCTGAACGTGCGATCGTGAGTGTTGGTAAAGCGGAAGAAATTAACGAAGCACCTCGTCAATACATGAATCGTTTATCAGATTTATTGTTTGTGTTATCACGAGTGCTGAATCGTTTCGGTGGCGGCAGCGATATCTTGTGGGAAAAAGAACGCCAACGCTAGTGTATTTTTGCAGCCTGTTTTATGATGAACATGAAGTCTCAATGTGCGTCATAGCAATGGAGGTGGATTATGCCAAAATGGGTAGAACAGGCAGCAAAGAATGATCTAGAGATACTGGAAGATGGCCAGTGCCAGCTTTGCGGTTCCGATACTTTGCATGGGATTACTGAATGCGTGAATACCGCTGGTAAAATCACTCACAAGATTAGCCAGGAAAAAGGCATACAGCACATGACCATTTTCCTCTGTGTTGATGCGCATGCTTTACAACATACGCTAATTCACGGTCGCTGGAACAACCACTTTCATTTGACACGTTTGCATCTAATTTTGCAGGATGGTGTGCAATGGAATTATGATCTCACGACGGTACTCAATGAAGTCTTGGATGATTACAAACAACACCATCCAAATGAAACGTCGATTGAGGCAAATGCTCAGCATCCGCTAGCCATCACGGTGATCGATGTTGACGCTAGTCAGGATGAAGAAGAATACGTCGCGTTAGTCTGGCAATGGGCTGAGCAGGTATATGCTTCGTTTTCCGAGAATCATGCAATTGCAAGCACGCTGGCTGCACGATTTCAGAAAAAATGGTTGATTAATAGCGCTGAATTACCTGAGTAATATCGAGATCAGGAGAGACTGTGCCTTTATCACTCTTATTACGATGTGAGGATATCACCAAAACCCGCGATTATTATCGTGATATCTTACACTTTGATGTCATCAAGGGCAGCGAGTTGTCCTTAAGTGTGGTGAAGTTTAGTGCACTTATTATTTTCACTGAACTTGATCTTTGGCAGCAAAATTTTCAGATGTCCGGCACTGTTTATATTAGCGTTCCCGACGTAGACCACTATTTTTTAGAAGTCAAGGATGCGGCCGAGATAGCCTGGACGTTACAAGACACGCGCTACGGTACCAGAGAGTTTGCTGTGCGTGACTGTAATGGCTACTGTCTGGCTTTTATGCAAAATGAGAACGACATTAAATTCAAGTACGTCGCCAAATAATAAGACATGTAGCCGTTGCGTCCTGATCTAACAATCAACCGCTTTGAAGTTCGAAATTGTTAGATCAGAATAAGTCTTGTATTAGTTTCGATTTACCGCAGCAGCATTTCGAACAATGAAACTCTCTCTAGCCTGATTCAAGGTCTCAATCACACTCGCGGTATTAAATGGCTTAACGATATAACCGCTCGCGCCTAGATTTAATGCTTGGGTCACAATCTGTTCATCTTCAGCGCCAGAAACCATCAATACCATGGGCTGATGTGAAGATTGCTTTATCTTTGCGAGTGCCTCTATCCCATTTAACTTTGGCATCATAACGTCGAGCAGAACTAAATCTGGGCGTAATGCCTCGGACATCGCAACACCTTCTTCGCCGTCCTCCGCTTCCCCGATAACTTCAAATTGTTGTCCTCTCAATATGATTTTTAATAAGGTCCGTGTCATATCATAGTCGTCAACAATGAGGACTTTTAATGTTGATTGTTCAGTCATTTATGTCTCCGTGTATTCGTCTCACAAAAAATGCTTTTTTCCCTATATTCCCAATAGGTGGCACATGGTCGTATTTTACCATCTACTATACCCTCGACTCGATGCTAGCGGTTCCTCTTATGATTTCAAATGTTGCAGCGATGGACTTTTGTCAGCATAATCCCCCTAATCTTCCTAAACTTAAAGCCGAGCTCCAAGCATTGGAACGTGGTGAGACCACTGTTCACTGGATATTTAAATATCTACAACGTAGGTCGACACGCTTTTACCCCTGAAGCCTTGTGCTGCTTAACATCTTATCTTAACTATTTTTACATGTTATGCAAGACTAGCTTTCACTAACTCGGTCATTGCTGGATGCGCTGATATATTTTTTATTTTCCATTTCAAAGTCATGCTAATCTTGAGCCACCCATGTTCGTTTGAACTGAGACTTACAAGAGGGTCTTTGACTTGAGTCTGCAGAAAGTACAACACATTTGCTGCTTTTTATAACAAACCAATTTGTAAGCATGCTAAGCTAATTCCCAAGAGTAACTTTAAGCCCTAGAGTAACAATTAAACGCATAACGCAGTCAAAATACCTTAATTTTTTTTTGACAACCAGGAAAAATAGAGCATGGATTCAGCTGGAATATTATCCAAGTTAGCGATTGCGGTCGGTAGACTCAATTTCAGGTTATTGGCACCTATAAGCCTCATTGTGTTTGCTGCACTCCCGATTTTTTCCCAACCTGGACCTCTAGAACTCGTTTCTTTTTTTGGCGTCATCGTCACCGCGCTGATTTGGCGTAGCGATGTTAGTCACAGTCAACAATTACCTCGCAATTCAGTAAAAGAAAATGAAGTGGGCATTGAACAGGCTAAAGAAATCGTCGTAACACGTTATACGCCGAGTGATCAGGAGACAGATTTTTTTCAAGGTGTCCTGCCAATTTGGCAAAATCATGTTGTTTCGATCAAAGACAAAACAGAATCCGCAGTAGCCCAGTTAATAGAAAGTTTTAGTTCTATTATCAGTCAATTTGATGCAGCTGGATTTGCTGCGCAGCATGCAAATGCTGAATCGGCAAACCACACAACGACTATGAATTTATTAAATTTATGTCGCGACGAATTGCAGCCCGTCATTGAACAGTTGGAAGCAATGATCACAAGCAAAAATGAGCTGCTCGAATCTATCAGCGGTATTGTGGCGTCCATGGCCGACCTAAAAGATATGGCGCATAATGTTGGGACGATTGCGGCGCAGACTAACCTTCTCGCAATTAATGCTTCAATTGAGGCGGCAAGAGCAGGGGTTCATGGTCGTGGCTTTGCGGTTGTTGCAGGTGAGGTTCGCAGATTATCTTTGATCTCATCTGACACTGGTCAGACTATCTCGGCGCATGTCAACAGCGTTTCTATTCTGGTCAAAGAAACCTTGAAGACCGCAGAGAAAGCAAATAATAAAGAGAGGGAAATCCTTTCACATTCTGAACATGTCGTTAAAACTGTATTGGGACATGTGCAAGATTTAGGGAATGCTGCCGAATTGATGCGCAGCCAAGGCGAAGTGATTCGTAATGACGTCGAAAACTTACTCATTACTTTGCAATATCAAGACAGGGTCAGTCAAATGTTAGATGTATTGAACCGCGATATAGCGAAGTTACTTCATGCTATAAATGAACATGAGGGCATTCCCTCCACCTCAGATTGGTTAAACGATTTAGAAAAATACTACACCATGGACGACCAACATTTAAACCACGCACAATCCAGAGGTAGCAGTAAACAATCGAACAGTTCATCGCAAGTTTCAGACGCAGACATTACATTTTTTTAGATATATAAATATTTAGATAGATAGAAGTCCATTTTTAAACATTAATTCACGAGGTTAGATATGTCGAAAACTGTCATGGTAGTAGACGATTCAGCATCAGTAAGACAAGTGGTAGGCTTAGCTTTACGTGGTGCAGGCTATACGGTCATAGAAGGTGTTGACGGTCAAGACGCCCTGAGTAAACTCAAAGGTCAAAAAATTCATTTAATCATATCCGATGTCAATATGCCCAAAATGGATGGCATTACCTTTGTCCAAGAGGTAAAGAAACTAGCCATGTATAAATTCACGCCGGTGATTATGCTAACAACAGAATCGCAGGAGGGGAAGAAATTACAAGGACAAGCTGCCGGCGCTAAAGCGTGGGTTGTGAAACCGTTTCAACCAGCTCAGATGTTGGCAGCCGTATCTAAATTAATACTGCCATAAGAGGTGTCATCGTGAACTCACAGGCAATTGCTGGGGAACTAACCATCTATAC
This sequence comes from uncultured Undibacterium sp., assembly GCA_963511665.1. Taxonomy (GTDB): domain Bacteria; phylum Pseudomonadota; class Gammaproteobacteria; order Burkholderiales; family Burkholderiaceae_D; genus Undibacterium. The sequence goes on along the minus strand of CAUPKC010000010.1, from coordinate 54,865 downwards.
CGCAGCTTCTGAAAAACAAAAAATTAAGGAATTTCTCGATACTGACGACGACTTAGAGGTCAATCTCTCGCAAGTTTCTGAGCTAGACAGTGCGGGACTCCAGTTGTTGATTTTATTGAAAAAAGAAGCTTTGCAACGCAATAAAAAACTACGTTACTCCATACATAGTAAAGCTGTGTTGGAGATTCTTGAGATGTGCAACATGACGGCAGCATTTGGTGATCAAGTCGTTTTGACCTAAAGATCAGCAGGAGACTTCGTATGAGTTTTGAAGATGAGATGAAGGCGGCGCTTGACACATTCGTGATCGAAAGTCGCGAATTACTGCAAGACATGGAAGATGGCCTGCTAGGTTTAGAGCACGATAACAATCCTGACGATGCGATTGGTGCGATCTTTAGGGCTGCTCATACAATTAAAGGTTCTGCTGGCTTGTTCGGTTTAGACCATATCGTTCACTTTACGCATGTGGTTGAAAGCTTGTTAGACATGCTGCGCAACGAAGAAATAGCGGTCTCGACTTCATTAATAGCGGTACTCTTACCCTGTCGTGATCACATCGGTAGCCTAGTTGATGGAATTGCTTCGGGCAACATGGATGAGACCGAAGAACAAAAAACCGCGGGTGCGCAATTACATGAGCAACTTCGCCACTTTATTAATGGCGGTGAGAGCAGTCAACAATCCCAAGTTGTATCGATGCAAGAGGATCATGTCACCCATGCGAGTGGAGGCGGGATCGTTGATTCAGGCAATTGGTATTTGTCCTTGCGATTCAATCAGGACTGCTTGCGTAATGGCATGGATCCCTTGTCCTTCATCCGCTACTTGAGCACGCTTGGTGACGTCATCAACCTGATGACGATTACCGACAATATTCCAGATATCGACCACATGGACGCCGAGACTTGCTATCTTGGTTTTGAGGTGGTGTTGAAAAGTAGTGCGACCAAAGAAGCGATTGAAAATGTCTTTGAATTTGTCCGCGAAGGTAGTGTGATCCGTATCGTGCCGCCTCGCAGCAAAATCGATGAATACATAGACATCATCAATAATCTCCCCAATGATGATGAGTTGCTTGGTGAGATTTTGATTAAGAGTGGCGTCTTGACCAAACACGAGTTAGAAGAATGCTTGCGTTTACAACAAAAACGTCAGCGCGATACCAATGGTCAAAGCAAAGAAGAACCGATAGGCGAAATTTTAGTGCATCAGGAAATGTTACAAGAACCAATCCTGAATGCCGCCCTACAAAAACAGCAGCACGTCAAAGACAGTAAAGCCAGAGAAAAACAAAATATCCGGGTCGATGCAGAACGTCTCGATAAGCTCATTGATCTGGTTGGCGAATTGGTGATCGCTGGCGCTGGTGCCAACTTACGCGCCAACAAATCCAATGATGTCGCCCTACTAGAAGCGACTAGCGAAGTGATGCGTTTAGTCGAAGAAGTTCGTGATAGCGCCTTACAGTTACGCATGGTTCCCATCGGCACCACGTTTAGTCGTTTCCAACGCGTGGTTCGTGATGTCAGCATCGAGCTTGGCAAAGATATTAGCTTAGAAATTTCTGGTGGTGACACCGAAGTGGATAAATCGGTGGTCGATAAGATCGGCGATCCGCTCATGCATCTAGTTCGTAACTCGATGGATCATGGTATCGAATCTGCCGCAGTCCGCGTCGCGCGTGGTAAGCCCGCGCAAGGTACTTTACGCCTCAATGCTTATCATGAATCTGGCAGTATCGTGATTGAAGTAAGCGATGATGGTGGTGGTTTGAATCGAGACAAAATTTTAGCCAAAGCGATCGAAAAAGGATTGGTCAATCCAGGTACTAATCTCAGCGACAAAGAAATCTACTCGCTCATTTTCGAGCCAGGCTTCTCCACTGCCGATCAAGTTTCTAATCTATCAGGACGTGGTGTAGGCATGGATGTCGTCAAACGCAACGTCACTTCATTGCGGGGTACGATTGATATCGACAGTACGATAGGGGTCGGTGCGACGATGCGGATACGCATGCCCTTAACCTTAGCCATCATCGATGGTTTCCTGGTAGGCGTCGGCGATTCTTCCTTTGTCATTCCCTTAGATAACGTGATCGAATGTTTGGAATTGCCGCGCAGCTGCGGCGACAACGACTTCATGGATTTACGCGGCGAGGTTCTTCCATTCATACGTTTGCGCACAATCTATGACATTGATGGTGATGTACCAAGGCGGCAAAATATTGTTGTCGTCAGCTATGCCGGCAATAAGGCTGGCTTGGTGGTGGATCGCTTGATGGGCGAATTCCAAACCGTCATTAAACCACTAGGAAAACTTTTCACCCATTTGCAAGGCATAGGTGGTTCGACCATCTTAGGCAGCGGGGAAGTCGCATTGATCCTGAGTGTCGGCAGTATGATCCAACGATATACCAAGCAGGCGCATCAACAATTACAGCTGAATCCCTAAAGGAGAATTTGGTCGCAGCAACACCCATCAAGTAGGAAGGCAACAAGACGGCAACCCGATGTAGATGCACACAACAAATGGTTTCTTCTAAAAGTTAGTAAGCTTGACGCAACAAAAATAGGCGCTCGAGTGCTATCTATGTGTTGAATCAAAACTAGGTGAGATATGTCTAAGAGCACACGCACAATGATGAATTCCCAACGACAAATTTGGATCAGCGGTGTTCTAATGGTCGTCAGCTTATGCACGCTCAATGACCAGGCATGGGCCTCAGATAAAGACACGATTGCGACCGATCGACCAGATTTTGTTGAGTCAAGCAATGTCGTCGGCAAAGGACGTTTTCAATTCGAAACCAGTTTCGCGATCGATAAGAACGATCGCTATGGGATCCGGGAAAAAATCAGTTCGACGCCCACATTGTTGCGTTACGGCTTTCATGACAATCTTGAGTTTCGTCTTGAAACAGACGGTTTCTTGTCCTCAAAATATACCGATAGGAACCGAAAAATTGATCAGAGCACTAATGGTTTCTCGGACACGTCTATCGGGCTCAAATGGCATGTCGCCGACGCTGAAGCCAAAGCGCCATCCATCGGGATTCTGGTGCATGCTGATTTGGACTCTGGCAGCCGAGCATTTCGCGGACAGGGCATACGTCCATCGATCCGCGCCGTTGCCGAATGGGAATTAGCAAATGATTTTTCACTGGGCGTCATGCCTGGCTTGATGTCACAGAAAAATGATAACGGCGATCGATTTGTCAGCGGCATTTTCGGTATTGTTCTCGGTAAAGCATGGACAGATAAGTTTCGCTCTTTTGTGGAGCTGGCGGCACCACAAATTGCCAGCAGCAAAAATGGGGGCGTCTTAGCGACATTGGATGTCGGCGTTGCCTACTTGTTGACCCCGACCGTACAAATCGACACAGCGTTGTCCAAAGGCCTTAATAGGAACACCAGTAATCTGAGTTGGACCGTCGGCATTTCAGCCAAATACTGATCCCTCTCTCCATCTACTTTTGCGACAAGACTGTTTCATCTCCTGACATGAAAAAAAACAAAAAAATTTCGGGATTCGGAGGCCTTGATGAAGCCAAATTCGAACGATTTTAGGAGTATAAAAGATGAATGCATTGAGTACATCCGCAACTAGCAAGGAACTGACAACGACCACGAAGAGTCAGTTTCCCGATTCGGGACAGTACTTGACCTTCGTCCTGGGTGGAGAGGTTTTTGCTTTAGGAATCTTGAATATTAAAGAAATTATTCAATATGGCGATCTTACTGAAGTTCCGATGATGCCCAATTTTATCCGCGGCGTGATAAATTTGCGTGGTCGCGTGGTTCCTGTAGTGGATTTGACTGCTCGATTCAATCGTGGCACTACCAACATTTCACGACGAACCAGCATTGTGATTATCGAATTGGAACAAGGTGAGCAAGAGGATGCGCAAAGCATCGGCATTGTAGTCGACGCAGTCAATGAAGTGATCGATATCGCAGGTAAGGATATCGAACCACCTCCATCATTCGGGGCAAAAATTCGACCTGATTTTATCAATGGTATGGCCAAGAAAGATGGTCGTTTTGTGATCGTCCTCAATTTGGAACAGGTGTTATCGATTGATGAAATGCTCGCCCTAGGACAATCGATTCACGGTTTAGGTGGACTAAGGAATGAGGAAGTCGAAAGTTAAAGATCGCTCAATACGATGTGGATGATCTAAGCAGGAATTAGGTAGGCATCAAGCGCGCAGCGTCACAATAGCCTGCATACATGAAGACCTCTCAGAAGATCGTTAAAAGAATGAGATACATGTTCGCTGTCAAGTTCAGTTGTCGTGCATTTTGAGATAAGCTTGTGAAAAATCAGAGTGCATTGTTTTGGTCTTGTCTGTTCAGGCTTATATGTCATTACAATGAGTACAGGGGGAAGACAGCTATGAAGCCTGGTATCAAATCCTTGACGATGTGGCAGAAGCTTTCGATCGTAGGTATTTTTGTGTCCTTACTATTGAAGTAGCCGAAGATGGCGATGTTGTCAAACAAACTGCATGGGCAATGGAAGAGATTGCATCAGCATCGCAAGAGCAATCTGCCGACCTTGGACAGATCAATTCTGCGAATAACCAAATGAAGCAAAAAACATCGATGATATTGGCCTTAGCGACGCAAAATTTAAACGATTTTGATCTGTCTTTATATTTTGAATCCGCAACATGGAAGCCTATTTATGAGTAGCACACCAATCCGCGCCGCTGCACCTGTGCAATTACAAAAAACCGAATTTGAATGGATCTCTCGTTTTTTGTATGAGCGCACAGGCATTGCACTTAACGACGGCAAACAAGCCTTGGTCATGGGACGACTGGACAAACGATTACGCAGTCGTGGCTTGTTTAGCTATGGGGAATATTTCGCTCTGTTAGGGCGACCAGGCTACGAGGACGAAACCACTGCGGCGATTGATTTATTGACCACCAACGAGACTTATTTTTTTCGTGAGCCGAAACATTTTGAATTTTTGGCGAAGGTGGTCTTTCCTAAGTATGCCAAGCAGAGACAAATTCGGATTTGGAGTGCCGCCAGTTCAAGTGGAGAGGAGGCGTACACGATAGCGATGACCTTGGCTGACTCGTTTGTCTCTGATAACTGGGAAGTCATTGGTACCGATATCTCCACACGCGTGTTGGAAAAAGCCAGTCGTGGTCTTTATCCTATGTTAGCAGCAGAAAAAATTCCAAAGGCCTTGTTAAAGAAATACTGCCTCAAAGGCCGTGAAGAATTTGAGGACTTCTTTTTGATGGACCCAATTATACGAAAACGGGTGCATTTTAGTACTGCAAACTTGATTGAACAATTACCAGATCTTGGTCTTTTTGAGGTTATTTTTTTACGCAACGTCATGATCTACTTTGATCGCGATACGAAGAAAAAATTGGTACACAAAATCGTAGAGAAATTGAAGCCGGGTGGCTATTTCATCATCAGTCACTCGGAAACCTTGAACGGTTTAGATTCACCACTTGAGCTGGTTGCCCCATCGGTGTATCAAAAGCAGGAATAAGATTGAAACCCATGATGTTTGTAGAGTCTTTACCGACATTGTCTATGCAGCGAATACGGACTCTATATTGTGCGGTTTTGGTGTTGAAAAATGACGAATTTGTTTATATTGCGCATCAAATCAAGATGCGAACTGAGGTAATGCGTTAGCATAATAAATAATTGCAGGACAGTAAAATTCGATATCTTCATCGAATTCAAATGTGAAATGAGCAGCGAAAAATGAGTGAACCAGGTTTTTACATTGATATTTTCTTACAGCCAGGTGAATTCTATTTTGGTGATAGAGAGACCCGTATTCGAACTATTTTGGGTTCCTGTGTGTCTATCACAATGTGGCATCCAAAAAAACACATCGGGGGTATGTGTCACTACATGCTACCCAAAAATAAGCGCCATGGTCATCACGATGAGCTTGATGGGAAATACGCTGAAGATACAATGCATCTGTTTTTGCAAGAGATCAAAAAATCACACACTTCTGCGCATGACTATGAAGTCAAAATATTTGGGGGCGGCAATCAGTTTCCAGGGCAAGATAAACGAGTGTTTTCTGTCTCGGAACAAAATGTAGACATCGGTCGCCACCTGCTCGAGCACTATGGCTTTAAAATAAAGTCCGAGCATCTTGGTGGTAACGGCCATAGAAATATCATGTTTGATCTATGGTCAGGGGATGTTTGGGTCAAGCATGTCGATAAGGTGATGGAATAAATGAGTTCAAGAATTAAAGTCATGCTGGTAGATGATTCTGCGGTTGTCAGGCAAGTGCTAACCGCCTTGCTAGGCAAAGACAGTTCCATCGAAGTCATCGCATCAGCGCCAGATCCCATATTCGCCATGGATAAAATGAACTCCAATTGGCCTGATGTGATCGTGCTAGATGTGGAAATGCCGAGAATGGACGGGATTACTTTTTTAAAACAAATCATGTCGATTCGCCCGACTCCGGTCATCATTTGCTCAACATTAACCGAAAAAGGCGCTGCCACCTCGATGCAGGCATTAGCCGCAGGTGCAGTGGCGATTGTGACCAAACCCAAAGCTGGCCTAAAGAATTTTTTGGAGCTCGATGCCGGTGATATTGTACAAGCGGTAAAAGCAGCCGCAGGCGCTAACTTACGGCCGCTACGTGGTATGAGCAATTCAGCAATGGTGCCAGCAAAAATCAAAATTGACGAAGTGATGCCAGCACTGAATGCCAGCTTAAATAGTGCAATGTCAGTCACAACCGATAAGCTGGTCGCGATTGGGACTTCAACAGGTGGCACCCAAGCTTTAGAATTTGTACTTACCAAGCTTTCCCGCACTGCGCCCGGGATTGTGATTGTGCAACATATGCCAGAGAAATTTACCGAAGCCTTTGCCGATCGCTTAAATAAACTTTGCGCAATGGATGTGCTAGAAGCAAAAAACGGCGATCGTGTGATTCCGGGACGAGCCTTAGTGGCACCCGGTGGTCGGCATATGCAAGTGAAGCGCAGTGGCGCCCAATATCATGTCGAAATTTTAGATGCGCCGCCGGTGAATCGGCATCGCCCCTCTGTGGATGTGTTATTCCGTTCGGTCGCTAAATGTGCCGGCAAGAATGCATTAGGCATCATTATGACTGGCATGGGCGATGATGGTGCGTTGGGAATGCGCGATATGCATGATGCAGGCGCAGAAACGATCGCTCAAGATGAAAAATCTTGCGTCGTTTATGGCATGCCAAAAGAAGCGGTAAAACTCGGCGCGGTCGATAAAGTCGTCCCGCTCGATACGATATCTAGTCTTATCGAAGCCTATGGAAAACGATGATGCGATCTTTAATTAGTGTGTACTAGCTCATACCGGATCTGACAGTTACCAGTTTTCCTAGGGTATCTGTCAGACTAGATTTGAGCTAAATTCTTTTTAACTCAAATAGTGTTCCCGCTAAGCAAAATATCCAATGGCGTTCGGTCGCTGGACACTTACCTTCCAAGAGCTTTAGTCGATTTTTGAAAGTTTTTAGTTCACGACGCAGCCAGATAAAATAGGCGCTAATGCTAGAAACGAAAACGCCAAGCTTTCTTAATCCCTCGTTGTCCTTTGCTGCCCTTGCGCAAGATTTCATTCGCTCAGGACTGCTGCCTCACATATCCGGTTAGTTTCTTTTGTTTGTGATTACTTGAGAAACGCTGACTCGAAAACTCCGTCTTAATTCGGCATTTTTTCTTAGCACGAAATCGGGACGAACTTGATGATCTAAGTGGTCTGAAGTCGTCAATAGTATCGTTTTTGTTCTAGCCAATTTAGTACCTGATTTTTGTACTGCTGCGATTAAGGCAATACCGTTGAGACGAGGATTTTCAAGGCTAGTGATTAATAGATCAAATGGTTCAGCGAGCAAACGTCCTAACGCTGCATAACCATCTTGCATGAGTTCAATCCTGAACCCAAATTCAGTCAGCGTATCCTTCATTGCGCTAACGATGACATCTGAAGATTCGACAATCATTGCAGCATAGGAATGTTTCGACACACTTCGACGAAGTTCATGCAAACTAGATTTAAGGTTTTCATCTGGTTCAAGTCTGGACTCGTAAATAAGACAAGCCTTGCGCATGATGTCTACGTAAGACAATGCGACTTCAATGGTCATTTTCAATAATTGGGGGCGCTCAATTAGAGCTGTTAACAGATCTTCCAGTGGATGACAAATATCACTAATAAAGCTCATGCCATGAGTGCCACCACTCCCTTTCAGAGAGTGAACTTGACGAAACAGATGGTGACATAAATCCAATTGAAACCCGTTACGCTCTAAGTTCAGCAGAGTCTGTTCGATATCGTCAATATAGCTTGGTAAATCGCGTAAATAGTTTTCACGCAATACGGCAAGCATTATTTTTACTTGATCCATGTTTGATCCACAGAGTGCGACTCATCGTCGAAAAGTGAAACTACAAAAAACAATCCTCTTTTACTTTCACATCTTGCTCTGATCTTAAGTAAATAAGTGTCAAAGAACATAGATGCCCCACAATTTCAATGCTGTCCAGCAAATTATAGAGATTTATATACGCCGCAACCAATCACGATATCATCACTAATCTTTTCGATGTAGGACGTCTTTAATTCTATCTTACCGAGAAGTGGGTTTTCAAAAGCATAGTCGATCCAACCCCCTTTGTCCGGTAGAGCAAATGCATCTTCCACCAATTTGCGCCCATCGAGTCCTGTCACATTGAACAAGTTGACTGAGAGTTTGCTCTCGTTACCTGCATAAGCCCGATACTGTCCTTGGCGATCGAAGGCGAAAACATACATGTCGCGATCTACGTAAATTTTTTCTGGGTCATCGGTAATTCTGGTCAGCAGATCCATTCCGTGTATGGCAAACAAGTCTTTTGCTTTTCGGACTAAAGCGCTCGCCTCATCCGCCGTTCCTTGACGTAGTTTGAAGGCAGATACGACGGAGGTCAGTTTAGCCGCGCGTATTTCTAGCTCCGACGACGCAAATTTCGCATTTTCTGCCATCTGACTGTTACTCTTGGTAATCTCATCAAGGTCGTGAATCGCTTCAGAAATACTAGCTAGGTTGTTACTCTGTTCGGTAGATGCGGTCGAAATAGCACTAACATCTTTGGCTAGATTTTGTATGCCACTGACGATTTTGGATAAGGTGTCATTGACCTCATAAATTTGTTCGACACCTGTCTCAACTCGATTTACGGAGTCGTCAATTAATCGACGTATTTGCCTTGCCGCGTCAGCGGAGCGTTGTGCCAAGTTACGAACTTCAGTCGCTACCACAGCAAAACCTTTACCATGTTCTCCTGCATGCGAGGCCTCAACAGCAGCATTTAACGCCAAAATGTCAGTTTGAAAAGCGATCTTATCGATCATCCCAACAATCTCTTGGACTTTCATCGCACTAGTATGAATTCCTTGCATCGTTACTACTGCATTCCGCATCGTGTTGGTGCTCGACTCGGTGATGGTACGGACGTTGGTTGCTAAATTATCGGCGGAGTTCGCATTGGCCGCGTTCATCCTAACTGTCTCACTGAGTGTCCCCATACTCTGTGTTGTATCGAAGAGGCTAGATGCTTGTTGCTCTGTTCGAATCGCCATGTCATTGATTCCCTCAGATAATTCTTTGCCTAAATCAAGTACCATGCTTGCGTTCGAACGGACATTCGCAACTAAAGCAGATAAGCTGAGATTCGCCCTTTCAATTTCTAAGGCTGTTTGAGCGAATTCGTCATTGCCTTCAGCCTTAACCATCCTAGTTAGATCCCCGGAAGCAATTGTCTTCGCTGCAAGGTCGACATTTTTTACCGCAAGCGTGACGTTTAAGTAAAATCCCATCAAGAGGTATGAAGCCGCAATCATGCTGACAAGCAGGATGAAAACGATAAGGTAAGCGTGCCAGTTCAATTTCTGAACCCGCTCTTGTAATAATGATTCAAGCAGAGATTGTGTTTTCGTCTCCAATAATTGAATTTGTTCCAGAGCTTGCGTCCTGACTTTATTCAGGTTGTCTAAGTTGGGTGTTTGGTTTGCATCAAGATACTGTTTTTGAATTTGCGTTAAAAATTCTTGGCTTGTCAGTAAAGCATTTTTTCTTGCGGGTATTCCGTCAACATTAGCTCTTAGCAAGGCGGCGTAAACATTTTCGCTATTTTGGATCGCGAGTTGTAGTCGGTCGTGCAAAGAACTTATTTGAGCAAATTTTGTGCGGCTGATATTTTGTGGTTCGCCACTTTCTGCTGTTACTGAAGCGAGTTGCGATAGGGTTTCTGTCCAGATGGGCAGCTTTTGCAAACTCAAATCCATTAATAGATAGGTATCTGGCGATGGGTCAAATAGCAATCCGCTTTTCTCAGTCACTAAGTCGTTAAATGAGAACAGCTTTAGTGAAACGGAATTCAATAAATCGATATCTAGTGAATTGAGCTTTTTTTTCTCTGAGAGAACAAGCAGTTCGTCGTCGATTTTTTTCCAACTGTCGCTTAGTTCCAGAGGATCATTTTTTTTGATAATGTCGGTTTGACGTTGAACACTTTTTCGTAGCACTTGTAGATGCTTGATCATTTGATCCGGAGCACTTGTATTCGTACGAATTTTCTGCAAAACATGAATTAAATCGAAATTATCCTGACCGAACTTGACGCCATATAGTTCACTTTTTGCCACTAGATACTCTGTATTTTTAGTAGAGAGAAGTGCCGTTCCAAATAGCAAACCAATAAACAGTAGGCTCCCAAAGATGCCTAGGAGCTTCTTTTGTAAGCTGAGTTTGCTCATTATCTGCAAGCAAGGATGCATTATTGAAGCGAACATCGGACTGTTAAAAAAATTCATAGTATTGTCTTTCAATCGCTTAGGTAAGAAACAGTTCCTAGCATTCTTAAAATCTCTAACCATTGGAGGTTTATTTACTGATTCCGAGATAGTAAATTTTACAAGATGTTTTGTTGGTGCTCGCCTATCATACATGTATTTACAAAGAGCAAATCTGAGTTTCTTGAAAGTTAAAGTCGCTATTTTTTGTATTACTTAATCCATCGATGGGTAGGATGCGACCAGAGCTTTTTTCATGTTGTTGCACCTAAAGTTCTCTGAGCTTAACTGATGAGTTAATGGCATATCGGTGGCCAGATATTTTCAATGTCGTTGACTTTATGAGCCGCATTCAGGGTTGAACTCCTCGAAATTAGGTAGATAATCTGTTAGACGTAATGGAATCGGTTCGTCTGCTATTGGCATTTCTTTTGACAGTTAACACGATAATCCAATTATGGATTCTTTTTTTTTCGAGTTACGCTTATTTCCCGATTTTCTGTTTTTTGATGTTTTAAGCCAACACTTTTTCATATTGAACAAACCGCTTTTTTCTCCAAAATGAAATGGGATATGCAGTATGGTCGAGTGCGTGTTTGGCGTACATAAAATGCAATAGGGGCAAGGGGCCTAAGATACCTTGGCTTGGGTTCTAACTACATGCGATTTTGACTGCTGCGTATCGTCTACAACCTCAAATGTAGGTTGGCAATTGTAGGTTGGCAAATCAACGTGACTTTCAAAATCAGTGGGAGACTGATGCCTAAAGAATGGTGTTGAGGATGAATTGACGAGCACTGTGATGAAGCGCACCAACAAAATGATAAATTACCGCAAAATCACTAATCACTAATCACTAATCACTAATCACTAATCACTAATCACTGACAGTGCCATTTCTTAAGAATTCAGCCTTTGTAAAAACACGCATAAAGAGCTCAGTCATGCGAAGGTTCAGCACATCTTTTGCACCAAAGGAGTTTTGTTGATAGATGGAGACTCGTTCGCATACCTAAATCGTAGGTCAACAGGCTCTCATCTTTTTCTATCAAATTTAAACACTTCACGTGCAATAAATTTCTTTTTCTGTTGTCGCTCGATATAATCAAGGTCTTAATAGCATTTCTGTTCTTCCTTAGGTTGAACTCAGTCAGCGAATCCATGCGTCTTTTTAAATCCAGCCCTAGATTGACTGATCTCCCGCAAATCGCGATTCAAGCCGATGCAATTCGTATCTTAAATAGCGCCACACAGTTTAGACAAAGCTTGCTGGAGCAGATCGCGCAGGCAAAGCATAGAATTTATCTGTGTAGTTTGTATTTGCAGCATGACGAGGCCGGGCAAGTGGCGTTAGATGCTCTGTATGCCGCTCAGCGTTTAAATCCTGCTTTGCAAATTCATGTGCTGGTGGATTGGCATCGCGCCCAACGTGGTTTGATTGGCGAGCAAAAAATACCAGGTAAAGCGGCTGGTAATGCAGCGTGGTATCAAAACCAAAGCGCCGCCCATGGAGGCGTCATTCCTATCTATGGTGTACCGGTGCAAACACGCGAACTATTTGGCGTATTTCATTTAAAGGGCTTTGTCATCGACGATACTGTGATCTACAGCGGAGCCAGTATCAATAATGTGTATTTGCAGCAGTTTGATAAATATCGACATGATCGTTATTGGTTAATTCAGGATGCAGGTTTGGCCAATAGTATGGTTGATTGGGTTCGTCGCCATGTTTTGTCATCTGCTGCTGTACATCGATTAGATATCGCCGATATTCCAAGAACGAAAGACTTGCGTTCTGAAATGCGTGGATTGCGCGAACATCTAAAAAACGTGGCTTACCAATTGCCAGGCAATCAATGTATTGAGGATGCCCAAAGCCTTTGCGTGACGAGTATCTCTGGCCTCGGTAAAAATAACCTGTTGAATCGTAGCCTGTGTCAGCTATTAGCTGTGGCAAAGAAACAGATTACTATTTGTACACCGTATTTTAATTTTCCACGCCCTATCATGCTGGAAGTCAATCGCGCCCTCAAACGCGGTGTGAAGGTCAGCATTATTGTTGGTGATAAAACCGCCAATGACTTTTATATCCCGCCGCAGCAGGCCTATAAGGCGATAGGATGTTTGCCTTATTTGTATGAAGTTAACTTGCGTCGGTTTGTGAAGACGCATCAGGCGGAAATCAGTAGTGCAGCCCTGCAAGTACATCTGTGGAAAGACGGTGATAATACTTACCATCTTAAAGGCGTGTGGATCGATGAGTTGTACACGCTGGTGACCGGGAATAATTTGAATCCACGCGCGTTCAGTCTTGATCTTGAAAACGCTTTGTTGTTTACTGACCCTATCGGTGAGTTATCAGTGCAAAGACAAGCGGAACTAGACAGCATCATGCAACATACAACAACGCTGCAGCATTATCGTGATTTGGAAAGCCTGAAAGACTATCCGGATAAAGTACGACAATTACTGCAGCGCTTGAGTCGGGTACGCTTAGATCACCTCGCGTACCGTGTGCTATAGCGTCCGACGCACTGCGGCTTAGGCTAAAGTGCGTTTGAATAAATCAATAGTGCGAGTCCATGCTAACTTCGCCGCAGCCTGATCAAAGCGTGGCGTGGTGTCGTTATTGAAACCGTGTTCCGTACCTTCATAAACGAAGCCCTGATATTTCACACCAGCCGCTTTTAAAGCCTCCTCATATTTAGGCCAGCCCGCAACCAGACGTTCGTCTTTGCTCGCATGATGCACCAAAATTTCTGCTTTGATGTTGGCGACGGTATCTAACGCTGGTGCGCCGCCGTAAAAGGGAACAGCGGCAGCGAGATCAGGTATTTTGGTCGCGAGGAAATTGGCAATCGCACCGCCATAGCAAAATCCGACGACGCCGACTTTGCCATTGCCACCAGCGATGGTTTTTAAGATGCCCGCAGCCGTGATGAAATCCTCACGTGTTTTGGCCTGCTCCAATTTAGGAAACAATTCACGTGCTTTCTCCTCGGTGCCCGGATAACCTCCCAGTGGAAATAAGGCATCGGGCGCAAAAGCGATGAAGTTGTCGAGAGCGACACGGCGTGCCACATCTTCAATATGCGGATTTAAGCCGCGATTTTCATGCACGACTAATACGGTAGGAAGAGGGCCTTTGGCATTTGCAGGCTTTACTAAATAGCCACGTAAAGTGCCGTAACCATTAGGTGACGGATATTCAACATAACTGGCAATAATGCGTTCGTCATCCGGTTTAATTTGCTGCGCCATCGCAAAATTGGGGCTCAAGGCTTGCAGAAGGCCTTCAGCAGTCACAACACCAGCGGCATATTTGCTCGCCGAACTCAAAAAACCACGACGGCTCAAACTGCCATGCACGTATTGATCAAATAGCTTTAGTACTTCGGGATGAAAATCACTCGCGGTTTTGCTAGGGAACTGCTGTGCCATTCTTGCTCTCCTCGTCGGTATTTGAATGTGTTGTTGGGCGCGAGAACGCTTTTGAAAAAATGATCAATAGCGTTCTCGCGCCCATAACAATACACACAAAAGTCAGAACTTGCATGAGCTAAATTGTAATATCCAAATGAGGAAGGCAGCTTAGCTTATGGACAGCCTCTAGTACGTAAGGCTGAGCGCCTGAGCAATTTGTTTCCAGTCTATATATTTGAAATTCTGCGCACCATCGGGTAAGTGCTTATGTCCATCTTGCACGATCAGAATGCCGTTTTCGTAAGGCACGCCAAAGCTAGCTGAACTGACTTCCAAACCATCTGTCTCGGAACTACCGTCTATACCCTTTGCAAGGTTGAAACCTATGCGAAATTTTCCGCGATAACGAAATGGTGCTTGAGCGTCGTAGATTACATAGCTGTTGTCGCCTTGGCTGGACACCACAAGGTAAGTCTCTTGCTTACCGTGATACAGCGCCAGACCTTCGACATCTGCATGCAAACGGTCGCCAACCTGGGCGATGATTTTGAGCGGGCTAGGCTGGGCTGCGTCGGCATTGGTTAACCACACACCACGTTTTTCTTCACCAATAAACAGACGAGCATTTTTGTCGTCTACGACGCAGCCTTCGGGTTGTGTCGCAAGCTTCAATTGACGTAGTTGCGTGCCTTGATAGGTACCGTTTTTTCTCTCGATGCGCCAATGCTGTATTACACCATCTTTATCATTGACAAAGGCTTCTAGTCCACCTCGACTAGGCTGGTATAAACAAGTGCCATAAATATCTTTCAAACCCGTAGCAATGCGGCTAACTTCTCGCACTATGCCTTTGCCATCGATATCAAAAATGACCAAGCTATAGTCGTCGCGTTGGGTGGCAATGGCGATATCGCTAGCACCATCTTGCCACTGAATTTGTTGTCGCACATCGACGTTGTTGATGCGACCCACTTCCAATAGTTGGGTTTGTTTACCCTGCAGATCATAGACCAGCAATCCCTGTTTTTTATTCGTGCCAAGAATGCGGCTGAGTTGGCTATCTGTTGGGTGACGCCAGATCGCCGGATCATCGGCTGCGTCACCGAGACGACTCATTTCTTCTGTTTGTGCTTGAGGAGTCAGAACAGGAATCGACTCTAGCGAAGCGTCTTTTTTGCGCGGTATGTTAGTTACAAACTTCCAACTTTTTTTACTGTCATCACGTAGATAGAAGTTGATTTTGCCGTCTGTCTCAAGTGTGCGCAAATAGCCCGTTTGCTGCGGCCAAGCGGCATGTGTTTTCATGGGAAAATGCTTTGTGATTTTCCAATCTTGTTTGGCCAGCGTCGATAGGTAAATGTTTTTTCCTGCTTCATCCAAGATGGCGATCCCACCAGAAAAAACATGCATCGCATGTGCGCCTTGTTGCAATCGACCATAAGGCTGACGCAAGTTTACGGCTTGGCGTGCGGCGCTGCTTTCGGATTGTGCTGAGTAAGCCCAGACACCAAAATCTTCTTCGTTCACGTACAAAGTTTCCGTTTGATCGTCGACCTCACAGGATTTGGCATTAGCTGGTAGCGCCAGATTGCGAACTAAACGCGGCTGATCTCCTTCGAGCATCCATTGTTGCGCATGGCCACTTTTTGCAATCAAAAATAGATGCGTGAATTGTTGCTGATCGCGATAAAGGCAGCTTGCATCGAGCGCGGTCGTCGCTGCTGGGAGCTTCGTTTGTAGTTGAAATTGACCTTGTTGAACCCGAATCGGTAAGGCATTTTGGGTATCGCTGTCGATCAAAACGGCTAGGGCGTGATCTGCGTTCTCGCGCACATCAAACTGTTTCGCGCGCACTTTCATCGCGGCGCGCTCGACACCCGTTGGTGATAATAATCGTAATGCCTTCTTGTCTAAGATCAACCAATCACCATTGCTGAGTGGCCGAAAATCGACAGATGTTTTAACAAATTCGGGTAACTGTTGTGACTGTGGGTTTGCCTCTGCGCTTGCGATGCTGCTGGTCAGAGCTAGTCCGACCAATACACTGACTTGCACAGCACGCCGCCATTGTGTGTGGAATAGATTTAAGTTTTGCATAGATATACGTTATTCAGTAAAGATGTTGATGGCCTATCCGAAGCAAGCTTGCGAATAGGCCGTGACTTGCTTTTTGATCGCAGTTTAGAAAGTGATTTTCAAACTTGCCTTGTAAGTACGACCATACTGTTCATATTGCGCGTTCAAGGCTTTGTTACCTAGATACACATAGTAGATTTCATTGTTGAGATTATTCGCTTCAAACACGACTTGATAGCGACGATTAAACTGGTAAGACAATGAGAAATCGAGTTGCTTTTGCGTGTCGACCATACGATCCTGATCGGCTGCCAGGATGTCTGATCCTACTTCTAACAAATACGGCGATTTATAGTTGAGTGCCAGGCGTGTACTGATCGTGCCATCTTCGTAACCCAACATCAGATTGCCAACTCGGTCGGACTGCCCTGGTAATTGAATGCTACGAGTTTTGTAGCTATTGCTGGCTTTGTCAAAACGTCCAATGTTGGCATCGGATTTACTCAAGCTCAGATTGGCAGAGAAGATCAAATGATTGAACGGTGCTGGCAACATGCGTAAAGATTGGCTATAACCGAGTTCAATACCTTGCACTTTGGCTTTGTCACCGTTGGCATAACTGATCGCTGAGGTGTAGGCCGTCCACGGTGCCGTTCCCGCTAGATTGGTGGTGTATGTAAAGTTCTTGATATCTTTATGAAACAGATAGGCCGATACACTGCCATCGTCTTGCAAGCGGCGTTCGATACCAAAGTCGAGATTGCTCGCCTTCAAGGGATTGAGCAGAGGATTACCAATCTGCGCTTCGGTGCTGCTAATCAAATTGATACCTGGTGCCAATTGACTAAAGTTGGCACGCACCACGGCATTTGTCCACGCGGCACGTACGCTTGTTTTGGCATCCACATCGTAGCGCCCTTGCAGTGTCGGCAACCAATTGTTGTAGGAGCGTGCACTTTGATTTGGTGTTGCGACACCAGCGACGATTTTATTCCCCGAAGCATCGAATTTAGTTTGCTCCAAACGCGTTCCCAATAGGAAGTTCATATTCTCAAAATGAAAACCATTTTGGATATAGGCTGCATCAATGTTTTCATCCATAGAGAAGTCATTGATCGCGGACTCGACGGTTGAACGTGCAGTGGCGCGATTTGCACTCGCTACGCGGGCACGTAAGGCCACAGGGTCTAATCTTGCGCCGATGCGTCCTAGCGGATAGTCTACTTCCTGACCGACAAAAGACGACATTGATGTTGGACCTGCACCCCAATAATTCGCTGCGCTCGCACTACTGCTGTAAGCGAATTGATCAGTGTCATTTTTCTTATTGCGTTGGCTGCTTTTGAGGCCAAACTTCAATTTCGCATCCCAATCACCGAGATCGAAAGTTTTACCGAGATCGACTCGAGCATGATGTTCTTTGTCATCAGAAAAACGAGTCTGAAATGTCAGTGCATTCAAGGCGAATTTGCTAGCGTCGTAGGCGCTGGCTGGCGCATTGAGTTTTGGCAAACTTGTTTGTGTAAAACTGATGTCATTGAAATTGGACGTGCCGCGGAAACGCGCATCGTTCAAAGCATCGGGTGTTTCATCAGAAGCGGTGCTTTGCGCAATATTTGCTTCGAGCTTCCAACCTTGAATATGTTGTTCAGTGCCCAATAAGAATGATGAAATTTCTTGCGTGTATTTGCGTTGACGCAAGCGACGTTCGAGTCGCGCTGTGGCAGGCACCCCTTCAGTTAAAGCACCACCGCTGACATTGCTCACCGTCAGGCGATCACGTACTTCATCGTCACTAAATTTACTCATAAAACTGCGCATGAAATAGCTGCTTTCAGCACTTGGCCGCCAATCTAAATTGAGCGCGAACGCTTGACGCTCACGCACTGGTAAATAGTCGCGCAATTCGAGACCAGCTAAACGTCCGTTGCTCCACGCGCCGCCAGTCTCCAAATTGTCAGAACCGAATTTGCGCTTTTCCATACTCAAACCGGCAGCGATGCCGAATTTGCCATCAAACAAACGATCGGCAAACAAGAGGCCGACGTTAGGGCTAGTCTTCTTGATGTTCTCGTCATAGCTGACACCCGCATTCATAGACATCACTTGTTGTGGCAGATCGAAGCCTGTGAGCGCTTTTACGTCGACGGTGGCGCCCAAAGAGTTCGCATCCATATCAGGACGCAAGGTTTTGATGACTTCAAGTGTGCGGATAATCCCAGATGGCAGCACGTCGAGTGCCACGGCGCGACGACTTGCTTCTGGTGAAGGTACCAACGCGCCATTGATCGTAATGGCATTCAGATCGGGGCCTAATCCACGCACGGTGATGTAACGGCCTTCGCCTTGATCGCGTTGTACAGACACACCTGGCAAACGAGCCAATGCTTCAGCCGCATTTTTATCGGGTAAGGCACCGATATCATCACTGCTAATGACACTCACGATATTGTCTGCTTTTTCTTGTATTTCTAAGGCTTTGCGCATGCTGGCACGTTGACCACTGATGATAATGCTTTGTGGTTCGGCTGCACCGATGGCTACACCCGCATTGCCTTGAGCTTGTGCCTGCATCATGCATAGCACACCGAAAGTGATGGCGCTGAGTTTGCATAGCGTCGTAGCATTGTTCGACGCCAGTGATTTGTGTGTTTGATTCATTGGATGTTTACTGATTTTCATGATGTGCTGGCTGGATTGAGGATGGAAAAGCCCGCAGTCTAGAAGTCAAATATGTCAATTGGATTACAGATCAATGTGTTAGGTCTTGATATGCATGATATTCAGTCGATTTGTCTAGTTTAATTGAGAATTTTGAGCTGATATGACCAGCGCCGAATGTGAGCCAATTAGCTATCTTTAGGGTGGTAGCGCTCGCTAGGCCCCACCTAAATGCGCAGTGCAAAACGTCACCGCATTTTTCTGTGAGCTGTTTGCACCTGTGTTGTTTTTGTGAGCGGCGATTTGCTAAGAGTAAAAAAAATCTGACTATGTCATTTTCCTGTCACACCCAGTGTTTACGCTCGCGCGGCTTATGCAAGCTCAGACAAATTCACGCGGATTTAAGCTTAACCAACCCAGGTATGACCATGCTCTCTCTTCATAAAACGCCTCTCGCTCTATTCTTACTTGCCGTACTCGCCACTTTTGTTGCCTATAGCACGGTGGGTATAGCGAAGCCCGCTGACACGATACAGTGGTTAGATGTGGTGGCTGAAGGTGGCACGTCGCTGATGGCGGGCGTGTGGTTATTGATGACTTTGAGTAGCAGACCACGCGGCAAAGTCACTTACTTGCTGTCAGTCGGTATGGGATTAATTATGCTGGGAGCTTGGTCAGACTGTTTAGATGAATTTTTCAAAGTCGGCAAAGAACAAGTTTGGGATCATTGGTTGGAAGCAGTATTTACCCTGGGTGGTATGTTGATATTGACCGCGGGTTTATATTTTTGGCGTCACGAGCAGTTTTCTCTCAATTTGCATTTGCAAAAACGCGAGCGCTTATTTCGTGATCATCAAGCTTTTGACAGAGTCACTCAGTTGGTCGACGCGAATTATTTGCGTCGCTTGATTTTGATGGAGCAAGACCGTCATTCTGAAGTGTCGAATTGCGTCGCTCTACTTGATATTAATTCGTTTCATCTGCTTAACCGCGAGCACGGTGTAGAGGAAGGCGACCGGGCGCTGCAGTCCGTAGCGCATATGCTGTTACTTAACTTATCAAATCAAGATGTCTTATGCCGTTACGCTGGTGATCGCTTTGCTATTTATATGCCCGCCACCACGCCTATCGAAGCCCAAAGAAAGTTAAATCACCTGTGTGCGATGGTCGCTCAGATGCAGTTCTACACACAGAGCCATCAAGTCCAAATCCAAATCACCATGCGTGCGGTGTGTAGCGAAGCGGGTGAGGACTTAGACAATTTGTTGGAACGCCTCGATCCGCTCGAACGAACCTCAACCTCAGGCGAGATGCCTGCAAGAATAGTAAGAGCGCCTGCCTCGCCAGCTTGTATTTGATTCGTTAGATTGATATGAGCTACCTGTCTAGTATTGATCCTTGCTTATATGCACAGCATCACGCGATGCTGGCATGGGAAAACGCAAAGCGATTTGATGTGGACTTGGATCATCTGCGCAGAGTTAGTAAAATCAATGACCATGACTTTCTAGATAAAGACGGTTTGATTAGTCCCGAGCAATATCTCAATTTACTGCAACAATTGGCCCGGACTTTAAACACTAGTGACACGAGTTTCATTCTTGGACAGCATATGCTGCCCGGGCATTATGGTGGCGCGAGTCAGGCTTTATTACATGCACAGAACTTACGTCAGGCTTTACAAATCTTGCTGCAATTTCAGTCCACCTTGTGTCCGCTTTTGACACCACGGTTGAAGGAAGAAAACGGGCAAGTGATTTTGTATTGGATGGATCAGTGGGGTGCACCTGGCATGTTACCGTTTTTGGTCGAGATGCATATGACGGCAGTGACAGCAATGTGTCGTTGGCTGAGTGAAAAACGCCTGCCGTGGCGTTATTGTTTTAATCGCAGTCAAGCCCGCCATATCGAACAGCATCAAGTGCACTTGGGACGTGATTTACGCTTTGATTGCTATCTTGATGCAATGATTATTCCTAGTGAATATTTGGACATTGCTTGGCCACGTGGAAGTGCGATTGGTGTTGAGCTGGCTATGCAACAAGCGGCACGAGAATCAGCACAACATTCAGCGCAACAGCTGCGAGCTCAAAGCATCATTCCCCAATTGTATGATTACCTCGCACTAAATTTGCGTTGTGCGCCAAGTTTAGAAAATGCCGCGCACTATTTCGACTGTAGCAGTGCGACATTTAAGCGTCACTTGGCAAGGCATGGCACCCATTTTCAGGCGGAACTAGATCAAGTTCGTACCCATATGGCACTTTATTTGTTCCATTTCCAAGGCATGGATAACGAAGGTGTCGCCAGCTATCTCGGATTTCATGATGCGACCAATTTTAGACGATCATTTAAACGATGGACCGGATTGACGCCTAGTGCATTACGTTTTTCCCTTGAGTAGTTTTTTCAGACCATCGTTTCTTATCAAAAAACGCATATCAATTAAGTACATCATTGATGACTTAGCTTAAGTTGGTAATTGGGGGCGCTTTTGAAAAGGAGGGAGCCTAATGTGCGTGCTCCTTTTTTGTTTTGGCGATCGCTAAGTGCATAGATGCAAAAAATACCTGAAATCAAGTTAGTCATTGAGATCGTCGCAGTCATATTCTAAACAAGTATCGTATGTGACTTGACACATCCCTCGTCAATCTCCCCAGAATAGTTTACTATTACTGCTTATTTATACAGTATGGAAGCTCAGCATGATAGGTCGTATCGCCGGAACCCTAATAGAAAAGAACCCACCGCAGATCATGGTCGATTGTCAGGGTGTGGGTTATGAAATCGATGTGCCTATGAGCACTTTCTATAATTTACCTGCACTCGGTGAAAAAGTGGCCTTGTTGACTCATCTGGCGATCCGTGAAGACGCGCATGTTTTGTTTGGCTTTGGCACGGCAGAAGAACGCACCACCTTTAAACAATTAATCAAAATCAGCGGCGTCGGGGCACGTACTGCATTGTCTATTTTGTCGGGTATGTCGGTGGCTGATCTGGCGCAGGCGATTACTTTGCAGGAAGCAGGGCGTTTAACGCGGGTGCCTGGTATCGGTAAGAAAACCGCTGAGCGTTTGTTGCTAGAACTTAAAGGCAAGTTGGGTGCTGATCTCGGCGCTGCCGGGGTTGCGGCAGCGGCTGGTGATCATAGCTCGGATATTTTGAATGCTTTGCTCGCGCTTGGTTATTCAGATAAAGAGGCTTTAGCTGCGCTTAAATTCGTGCCAGCAGGTTCGGGTGTCTCAGATGGTATTAAAGCGGCTTTGAAGGCCCTTTCTAAGAGCTAAATTAGATCTAAATGAGAGCTGATTGAGAGCTAAAGCGGCTAAACATGGATAGCGAATTTTATGAGCATACAAACCGACAATCTTTCCACCCAATTCGTGGATACCCGCATTATTGCGGCGACACCCTCTTCACCTAATGAAGAAGCGATAGAGCGAGCCTTACGCCCAAAACAACTGGATGAATATGTTGGTCAGGAAAAGATCCGAGATCAGTTGGAGATCTTCATCGGCGCAGCGCGTCAGCGTAAAGAGGCACTTGATCATACTTTGCTGTTTGGACCACCAGGTCTTGGTAAAACGACGTTGGCGCACATCATTGCTCGTGAGATGGGCGTGAATCTACGTCAGACTTCAGGGCCGGTGCTGGAACGTGCTGGCGATCTCGCCGCCTTGTTGACGAACCTAGAAGCCAATGATGTCTTGTTCATTGACGAGATTCATCGCTTGTCACCCGTGGTAGAAGAGATTTTGTATCCAGCTTTAGAAGACTATCAAATCGACATCATGATCGGTGAAGGACCCGCAGCGCGTTCGGTTAAATTGGATTTGCAGCCATTTACGCTGGTTGGCGCGACTACCCGCGCTGGGATGTTGACGAATCCTTTACGTGATCGTTTCGGTATTGTGGCACGTCTGGAATTTTATACGTCAGAAGAACTCAGTCGTATCGTCACTCGCTCTGCATCGCTGCTGCAAGTGCCGATTCAAGACGATGGCGCTTTCGAAATCGCGAAGCGTGCGCGTGGCACGCCAAGGATTGCGAATCGCTTATTGCGCCGTGTGCGTGATTATGTGCAGGTAAAAGGCAATGGTGAAATCACCAAGCCGATGGCAGATGCGGCATTGAAGATGCTGGACGTAGATGCGGTCGGATTTGATGTGATGGATAGAAAATTACTCGAAGCCATCTTGTTTAAATTTGGTGGCGGGCCAGTCGGCTTAGATAATGTTGCCGCTGCAATTGGCGAAGAGCGCGATACGATAGAAGATGTGTTGGAGCCTTATCTGATACAGCAAGGTTATTTACAACGTACACCGCGGGGCCGCATCGCCACCGCCAGCGCCTATGAACATTTCGGCTTAACTGCGCCGCGTACTAATCCGAATGGGGATTTGTGGGGTGCTTAACTTGATAAGGCGAGCGCCTTATCAAGTTAGAGTTTTTGGTTTATTGCACTCGTGTGCATTGACGTAATACGCATTTAGCGACGAAATCCCTTTTGGCTTCACAGCTCATCTTATAGACTTCCACGCTGCCTGTTGGCGAAACCAATCCCGCTCCTTTAGTGCCAACACAGCCTGCTTCCTTGGCCATTCTTTCTACTGTGACTGATGATGTGCCGAGTCTGAAAGGAATGGTTTCAATTTTGTCGTAAGTTGGCGCAGAGGTCGATGATGTTGGTGTTGTAGTTGATGTTGTAATTGGCGTTGTGTTTGCCACTACGGTTTCATTTTGTTGCGGCACTGTTTTTTGCACGGACACGTCTAACGATTTTTCTGCCGTAATCGGTGCAGGACTAACAACCAAACGTTCTGCGGTTGGTTGAACAGGAGATGCTACTGGTTGAGTCCGAGCTACTGTCGATTGAGTCGGCGACGCAGCGACAGTTGAGAATGCAAACATTTCGTTTTGCAAAGTATCGACACATGAGTTTGCGGCGTTCTTTTGTTCTAGCTTAAGTCGCGCTCCATCATTTGCCATTAACTCGTCGTAAGTTGGGGCATTTGTGTTTGATTCTGGTATGTGTTTACAAAAACCTTCAGCGACGACAGTTTTTGTATTGGCGTTAATTAGTCTTGCACGTGCGGTGTAAAGAATTCGATAGTGCGTCCAATCAGTGGCGAAATAATTCATACTCCAAACAAAGGTTTTTACATCCAGAATATATTGGGATGATGGGCTCGCAAGCGCCGCAATCTTGGTAACATCGTCGTCGGTAGCATTCAGTGGGGTTGCTATTCGTTTTACACCTAGTCTGTTTGACAAGGCAGTTGCCAAGTCATTTGACACCATCAATGCCGGGTCTCCAAGCTTATATTTTTCAACAAGTTGATTGCCATCGCTGATCGCCGCAAAAGCGCCGATTAAGCCCAACGCTGCTTTGACTGGTGTCATAGCAGCAAAGTCAGGTTTCGGATAAGCGGTAACGGCAATGGTTTGATCTTTAAGAGCTGCCGCGTTGTTAGCGTCTAAGGTTTGTTTTCGTATTGTTGTGCAACCGGATAAGATCATTAATCCAATAATTAAAGTAAGTAAGCGATTCATGTAATGTAGACTTGGTTGACAAAGTTGAAAGGTGACGATTGAATTGATAGTCAATATTTGAATATCTTCAAAAATGAAAATACTACCATCAAAGTAGACTAGATCAGGCTAAAAACTGGTTGAGGTTTTTGCTTGAGATTTGATGCGGGCGCTTTTGTGTGGATTAAACGACGTTTATTAGTTGCTAAAAATATTGTTTTTTATAAAACTTTAGTAAGAACTTTGTCTTAGTTTGACAAGTCTTGTTGGAAAAACATTTTGCTCTTTCAAAGAAGTGCAAAATCCCAGCCTGAGATGTTCAACTTTAAATAGTCCAAAAATTCTTACAATCCCGGGCAATTTCAGGTTTTGATCTCGTCACCTTAAGATTGGACACTCCTTTTAGTCTTTGCAGTGTATCAAATTCGATCCGATGTATTGATTTTGATACGAACGTCTAGTTTGCCAGAAATTCATAGAGAGGCGTTTGTCTCCGTGAACAAATATCCTTTTTATTGTATTTATTTCGATACACGCTATTCTGTTAAAATTCCCCAGGAATTTCTTAAGTCTTTGATTTCATCGCAGAAAAATAGCGACAGGCCGCATGGCACGGTGATTGCTTACAAAGAGCAGGTTTAGTTTGACAGAGGTCATTATGCAACAAGAAGCTGGGCGCGCTGGCGCTCTTCTTACTATCGATTTGAAAGCCTTGCGGGCAAATTATCGATTTTTACAATCCCGCCTTGGTACCGCGCAATGTGGTGCCGCTGTTAAAGCTGATGCTTATGGCTTGGGCGCAATTCCTGTTTCTAAGGCTTTGGTGGCGGAAGGCTGCCGTCATTTGTTTGTCGCGCAACTGGAAGAGGCAATTAGCTTGCGCGCTCACATTAACCGTGATGTGGCGATTTACGTCATGCATGGTTCGCCCGTGGGTTACGAAGCTGAATTTATTGAATATGGCTGTACACCCGTACTCAATAGTTTGGAGCAGATCAGTGCTTGGCGCATCTTGGCGAAAGAGCGCATGACAAATCTGCCTGCAATTATTCAAATTGACACTGGCATGGCGCGCATGGGCTTGTCCCAAGCAGAATTGCGGGCTTGGCTGAGTGATTTTTCTATCACCGAAGGCATAGATCTGCATTACGTGATGAGTCATTTGGCTTGCGCCGAAGATCAGCTCGATCCTATGAATCAAATGCAATTAAGCGCCTTCAACAATCTGCTTGCGCAATTGCGTCAGCAGTATTCTGATGTGAAGGCGAGTTTTTCGAATTCTTCAGGTATTTTCCTCGGACCAGAATTTCACTTTGATTTGGCGCGACCAGGTGCTGCCTTGTACGGAGTCGCTCCAGTTGCAGGTCAAGAGAGTCCTATGCAATCGGTGGTTCAATTGCAAGGTCGGATTATTCAGACGCGCGAAATTCCAATGGGCGCATCAGTTGGCTACAGCAAAACTTGGCGTGCGACTCAGCCTTCTCGCATTGCCACGGTGTCTGTTGGCTATGCCGATGGTTGGTTGCGCAGTTTAAGCAATTGTGGTGTTGCTCATATCGCTGGGATAGAAGTGCCTATGGTGGGTAATGTGTCTATGGATACGATTACCTTGAATGTGAGTCACGTTGATCCGCAACTTTTGTATCCGGGTGCTTTGGTTGATTTGATCTGTCCAGACAATACCGTCGATCAGGTAGCAAAGCAGGCTGGCACGATAGGTTATGAAATTTTGACCAGTTTAGGGCCTCGTTACCAAAGGCATTATGTCGATTAGGTAATAGAGATTTGAGCCGCAGAGCGCGCAGAGAGATTTTTTTGAAATCAAAATGAGCTCTGAGTACTCTGTTCCGTTGCGGCAAAAAAGTTTTTTAGTTTTAAAGCATTCAGATATTTTATTGGGAAATAGTATGAAAATAGTTATCTTGGGCGCTGGTGTAATCGGTACCTCCACCGCTTATTACCTCGCCAAAGCCGGACACGAAGTCACGGTGATTGAGCGTCAAAGCGGTGCGGCATTGGAAACGAGTTTTGCGAACGCCGGGGAGGTCTCTCCTGGTTACTCAGCACCGTGGGCGGGTCCTGGTGTGCCGATGAAAGCGATTAAGTGGTTGATGATGGAACATAGTCCACTCGCAATCCGCCCGAGTACCGATCCAGCGATGTGGCGTTGGGTGTTTCAAATGCTAATGAATTGCACGAGTAAACGATACGAGATCAACAAAGGCCGTATGTTGCGCATGGCGCAGTATAGCCGCGATGTGCTTCAACAATTGCGAGAAGACACCGGCATTGCTTACGATGAGCGGACTCAAGGAACCTTGCAATTATTTCGAAATCAACAGCAACTCGACGGTTCTCAAGCCGACATCGACATTCTCAAGCGCTATGGTGTGCCGTATGAAACTTTGAGCGGTGACGAATGTCTACGTGTCGAACCTGCATTGAAAAACGTGCGTGAAAAATTTGTCGGTGCTTTGCGCTTGCCAGGGGATGAAACCGGTGACTGTTTTAAATTTACGCAAAATCTGGCAAAGCTGGCAGAGGGTCTGGGCGTGAAATTTGAATATGGTGTGAGCATAGAACGCATCATTGCCGAAGGCGATCAGGTCAAGAGTGTGCAAACGTCTAAAGGCCAGTTTACTGCGGACAAGTTCGTATTGGCCTTAGGTAGCTATTCACCGATTTTATTGCGTGAACTCGGCATCAAAATTCCTGTGTATCCGATTAAAGGTTATTCGATCACGGTGCCGATTACCGACGCGACAGGCGCACCGGAATCGACGGTGATGGACGAGACTTACAAAGTCGCAATCACGCGTTTGGGTGACCGTATCCGTGTTGGCGGTACTGCTGAAATTACAGGTTACGATTTACGCTTGCGTGAATCACGGCGTAAGACTTTGGTGCACTCTGTGACCGATTTGTTTCCACAAGGTGGCGATGTCAGTAAGGCGGAATTTTGGACTGGCTTACGTCCTATGACGCCGGATGGGACACCGATTATTGGGCCAACACCGTATCGCAATTTATTTTTGAATACCGGTCACGGTACTTTGGGTTGGACGATGTCTTGCGGTTCTGGACAATTCCTCGCGGACTTGATATCTGGCAATAAACCAGCTATTTCGACCGAAGGTTTGTATATGGATCGCTATGGAAGCATGAATCGTCCGATTGCGATTTGATATGCATTGAGCCGCAGAGGCGCAGAGAACGCAGAGTGATTTTTGTATTTTCTCTGCGTACTCTGCGCCTCTGCTGCAAGATGTTTTTGATTTCTTAATTCAGAAGGTCAAGCAAAGTATGCGCGTCAATATTCCCTTTGAAGATCGAGTCGGTATTGCTCATGAGATTCTCGCGGTATTGGCACGTCAGGGTTTGAACGTGCAGGCGGTGGAAGTCGATCCACCCAATATCTATATCGATATTCCGGGGTTAAAACAAAGCATGTTGGCTAGCTTGCAGGCTGATTGTGATCAGGTGGCCGGTGTTGGCACGATAGAAGTTGTCGATATCTTACCTGGCATGCGGCGTAGTTTAAATCTCGATACCATCATGGCGGTGATGGAAGATCCGGTGTTGGCGATTGATGCTCTAGGACGTATCGTGATTGCCAACGCAGCCGCAGCGGAAGTAGTTCGTTGTAGTGAAAAAGAACTGTGTCAGAAGTCGCTGTATCAGGTGCTGCAAGACAGTACGATCCAACATGAATTGATCGCCAATGAATTTTGCGCACCGACGCGCGAAGTGTTATTGAATGGCGAACCATTCTTAATGGATGTGACGCCCGTATTTGAACCCTTATCGGCGGGTACCGCCAGTGATGGAATGGCGGTTGGTGCCTTACTCACACTGACCGCACCGAAACGCATAGGTGAGCGTTTACATGCGATCTCGCGCGCCGAAATTGGCGGTTTTGAAGCCATCATCGGTGACTCGGAACAGATTCGAGTGCTAAAAAAGCGCGCAGCGCGGGTGGCGGTGGTCGATGCCCCACTACTGATTACAGGGGAAACGGGAACCGGTAAAGAATTGCTAGCGCAAGCCTGCCACGGTGTCAGCTCTCGCACTAACGCACCGTTTCTCGAATTGAATTGTGCTGCCTTGCCTGAGAGCTTAGCTGAGAGTGAATTGTTCGGTTATATGGCGGGCGCATTCACAGGTGCCAATCGTGGCGGTAAACCTGGCCTATTTGAGATGGCCGACGGCGGTACGGTCTTTTTGGATGAAGTCGGTGAGATGTCCATGTACTTACAAGCCAAGTTACTGCGTTTTTTAAATGACGGTAAGTTCCGCCGGATTGGTGGCGATAAAGAAATTCAAGTCAATGTGCGTATCATCAGTGCAACCCATAGAAATTTGCGAAAAATGGTGCAGGAAGGAAGCTTCCGCGAAGACTTATTTTATCGTTTAAATGTGCTACATCTGGAAATGCCGCCTCTACGTGAGCGTTCAGACGACATTCTGCTGCTCGCTCGCCACTTCATTGAGCGTGCTTGTACGCAGGCGCAAAAGCCGGTCTCGCGATTGAATCCTGCAGCCACCACCGCAATGCTGAGCAATCGTTGGCCAGGTAACGTGCGGCAATTACAAAATGTGGTGTTTAGAGCGATCACGATGTCCGACCAGCGCGTATTAGATGCGGCGGATTTGGATTGGGCGGAAGATTCTATGCAGGGCGAAGCGGTGGTGTTTGAAGAAGCAGAGACTTGGGAAGCTTCAGTCAATCAGTTCGAAACGGCATTGCTAACTAAGCTATATCAAGAATTTCCATCGAGCCGCAAACTGGCTGCGCGCCTCGATACCTCTCATTCCATGATTGCAGCCAAATTGCGCAAGCATGGAATTCCGAAAAAATAGACTAATCGTTAGCATGTCCTAAATCTGGATTGTCCGGATCTTCTGGTAAGTTGACCGCAGGAATCGTGTATTTTTCTTCAGCCCAGGCGCCCAGATCGATTTGTTTACAACGTTCTGAGCAAAACGGACGAAAAGGGTTTTCGGAAGACCATACGACTTTCGCCGCGCAAGTGGGGCAGGATACGACAGTTGCCATAATTCAGTGAGTTTAAAGTTGCTAAAGGTCAGAAGTTACAAAGGCTTAGAAATTACAAAGCGTCAGATCGAAAGGTACGTCACCTTCGAATGGTTTCGGTTTCATATCGCCATCTTGCGACATGATGCGTATCCATAGCATGTATTTATTCGCTGAGATTTCAGGGATGGCACCCAACTCTTGGGGAAGTGTGACACGTAGTAATTGATACACTTTGCCTTGCAACATTTGCTGATAGCTACCACTTTGAGCAATCACCTTAGTTGTGCCGCCAGACTCGCGCAGTAGTCTTAAAACCACACTGATTGCATCGAATAAGGGGGCGATTGGCGCGAACCAAGTCGAAATGTCCGTAAAACGTTTTTCGGCCGGCAGTTTTTTCCATGCGTGATAGCTGGGCAAATCAAATTCGCATGCACCGCCTGGAATGATTGTCCTGCCACGAATACTCATGAGCCATTCGTTGTCACGGATATTTTGTCCTGTTTTCCCGGTACATGCCATCAGATTGACACTGGCACGTTCGACATCATTTATGACTTGGTCAAGCATGTCGGCTTGTACATTAGGATTTGATTTGAAGCCAATTAAGGTGTTTTTTTGGCGGTCAAGTTCTTGCAATAAATCGG
This sequence comes from uncultured Undibacterium sp., assembly GCA_963511665.1. Lineage (GTDB taxonomy): Bacteria > Pseudomonadota > Gammaproteobacteria > Burkholderiales > Burkholderiaceae_D > Undibacterium. The sequence goes on along the minus strand of CAUPKC010000010.1, from coordinate 24,653 downwards.
ATTTTAAGTCGGCGCGGCCTGCTACTTCGAGCATTTCAAAAATAGTGGCGATCGCAACATGATGTTGCAGTGAATCAGACTGGTGTAAGAAAAAAGAAAATTTCTCGTACAGGTCTTCTAACCGCAATAAAGTGCGTATGCGCTCGTTAAAAGGGTACTCATAAACGATCAAAATAAATTCCCTGTAAATTTGGTCTTGCTTGCTGCCACTTCGTTTTAGATAAACGATTAGCGAGCTATAAGTGAGTTATAAATGAGTATTTAATGAACTCTAAATAATCTTCACGTGATTCTGAACCAAGCGGCGCAAAATTACAAACATTGCGTGCGTTTGATTAGCCTGAAATTACAAATTTCAGGTATTTTTTATGCAGTCGTTCTACCTCAGTGCGCACATGAGACAAATTCGCCATGGAATTAATAATATCGTCTGCATGTGCCAGACGTTCCTCGCGGCTTGCCTGCGCGCTCAAAATGCTTAAAACTTGCGTTCTTTCAAAGTGGTTGCGTTGCATTACCCTCGCAATTTGTGTCTCCTGATCGCAATCGACTACCAGAATTCGTTTCACACGCGCACGCCATTCGCCAGATTCAATCAATAGAGGGACTACAAAGATGGGGTACGCACCATTGGCGGCTTTTGCTTCAACTTCGCATTGTTGGCGAATCAAGGGGTGCAAAATATTTTCTAACTGTTTTCTCGCTGTGACATCCGAAAACGCCAATTCACGCATTTTGGGCCTGTCCATCGCACCTTCAGCATTGATAAATTCGGTTCCGAAATTCTCAGCAATAATGGGAATTGCAGCGCCACCAGCTTGAGTCAATTGATGGGCAATGAGGTCGGTATCGATAATGCTAGCGCCCAGATCCGCGAACATGTTAGCGACGGTTGTTTTGCCACTGCCGATACCACCAGTTAGTCCTATATTGAAAGCACCACTATGCATTTCAGTTGATCATGCCTAGGTATTGATTGGTCAGAACTTTTCCCCAGACCAAGGCAACTAAGCCAGCGATGGCCAAATATGGACCAAAAGGAATGGGTTTGCCTTTACCTAGTTTTCCAAGAACTATCATAGAAATGCCGATGATTGCACCAACAGTGGAAGACAGCAGTATGATCAAGGGCAGCATACTCCAGCCCATCCATGCTCCTAGCGCTGCTAGTAACTTGAAGTCGCCGTAACCCATACCTTCTTTTCCAGTGGTGAATTTAAACAGCCAGTACACTGACCACAGTGACAGATATCCCGCTACTGCACCAATGACTGCGCTTTCGAGCGAGGTAAATGTGCTGAAAATATTCAATAACAAACCAACCCAAAGTAAGGGTAAGGTAAGGTCATCCGGGAGCAACTGGGTATCGGCATCAATAAAGGTCATCGCGACTAAGAACCATACAAACACCATAGCGCCTAAGCCGGGGAGACCGCTGCCAAAATGCCAGATCATGAATGCTGAAAGTAGCCCGGTGATTGCTTCAATCATGGGATAGCGTTTTGAGATCGGCGTTTTGCACGAGGTGCATTTTCCGCCAATAATCACATAACTGAGCACAGGAATATTTTCCAGCGCTGTGATCTGGTGTCCGCAACTCGGACAAGCTGAGCGTGGCAGTATTAAGTTATAGCGTTCGGGATGAGGCAATTCTTTGCCCGACTCCTGTGCGACATAATTATCCGACTCCCTTTGCATCATTTTCGGGAGGCGGTAAATCACGACATTCAGAAAACTACCGATTAGCATCCCCAGAATGCCAAGAACAATGGTGCTGATAAGTGTTTCTGGCTCTGCGAAGAAAATCAACTCCATCACTACACCACGGAACCAAGTTTGAAAATTGGTAAGTACATCGCAACCACCAAGCCACCGATGATAACTCCCAAGATCACCATGATAATTGGTTCCATCAGGCTGGACAATGCGGCGACCGCTTCATCCACTTCGGCCTCGTAAAAATCTGCAACTTTACCTAGCATTGCGTCTAGCGCACCTGATTCTTCGCCAATCGCAACCATCTGCGTTACCATAGTTGGAAATACATTGGCATTTTGCATGGCGACAGTGAGGCTGGTACCTGTAGTTACTTCGGTTTGAATCTTGATAGTGGCATCTAGGTAGACTGCATTGCCTGAGGCGCCGCCAACGGAGTCGAGCGCTTCAACCAAAGGAACGCCTGCTGCAAACATCGTGGCCAAGGTGCGTGTCCATCGTGCAATGGTTGCTTTTCGTATCACATCTCCAAAGATTGGTGCTTGCAATAAGACTCTATCCATAAATTGCTGCATTTTCAGAGAGCGCTGCCAAGTTTGGAGAAAGAAATAAATAGCGCCGCCAATCCCACCAAAAATTAAATACCAATTTCTAACAAAGTATTCCGAAATTGACATGACTACCAGCGTTGGCATTGGCAGATCTGCTCCGAAACTAGTAAATACTTCTTTAAACGCTGGCACTACCCAAATCATAATAACTGCGGTGACAATAAATGCGATCGATAGAATAGCAATTGGGTAAGTCATGGCAGATTTAATTTTAGCCTTAATCGCCAAGGTCTTTTCTTTGTAAATAGCAAGTCTGGTCAATAGATCTTCCAAAATACCGGCTTGCTCGCCAGCACCCACCAAGTTACAAAATAGTGGGTCAAAGTACAAGGGGTATTTTCTAAATGCATTATTCAGGCTGGTACCCGTCTCGATATCTCCACGAATATCGAGCAATAATTTGGATACAGATGGATTGGCGTGGCCTTTACCCACGATGTCAAATGACTGCAGAAGTGGTACACCTGCTTTCATCATTGTCGCCAATTGTCGGGTAAATAAAGTAATGTCTTTGTCTGTGATTGCTTTTCCAGAGCTATAGGTTTTCTTTTTTATTTTTACAACAACAATGCCCTGACGCCGGATCGTGGCAGCAACAATAGTTTCACCACCAGCGCGCATTTCACCAGTAACTTTCTTACCCTGTCTATCTTTACCTTCCCAAGAGTACAAGGATTCTTTTACTTGTCCTGGTTTGGCTGGTTTTTTTGACGTCGTTGCCATTCTTTTTCCTATGCTTTATTCATTCGTGCAGCCGAGAACTTCTTCTAAGCTAGTTAAGCCTTGACGTACTTTTTGTAGCCCCGAGCGACGCAAGCCTTTTACGCCTTCAGATTCTGACTGTTTGCGAATCTCTAGCGCGGTTCCATTGGCTAAAATGATTTTTTCTATGGCTTCAGTGATCGGCATAATTTGATAAATGCCGACTCGACCTTTATAACCGGAGCCATTGCAACGCTCACAGCCTACTGGCCCGTTAGCTTTCCATGTGCCGTCGAGCTCTTCATCTAAAAAGCCAGCCGCTAATAAGACTTCATCTAGAATTTCGACAGGCTTTTTACAAGTACAGAGTCGGCGAGTTAGGCGTTGCGCGGTAATTAAGATGACAGATGAAGCAATATTAAACGGTGCGACCCCCATATTCATCAGGCGGGTTAAAGTGGATGGCGCATCATTGGTATGCAGTGTTGAGAACACCATATGACCAGTTTGCGCTGCTTTAATCGCGATATCTGCTGTTTCCAAATCACGAATCTCACCTACCATGATGATGTCAGGATCTTGACGAAGAAAAGACTTCAAGGCGACTGGGAAAGTTAATCCTGCTCTGTCATTGATATTGACTTGGTTAACGCCGGGTAAGTTAATCTCTGCAGGATCTTCTGCAGTGGAAATATTAATTCCCGGTTTGTTAATCACGTTCAGACAGGTGTACAGTGAGACCGTTTTTCCTGAACCCGTTGGTCCCGTGACCAATACCATGCCATACGGACGTTGAATTGCATCCATCAAAATCTCTTTTTGGTCAGGATCATAACCCAGCGCATCAATACCCATTTGCGCTTGCGATCCATCCAAAATACGCATAACGATTTTTTCGCCAAAGAGCGTAGGTAAGGTACTAACACGGAAATCGATGGCTTTATTTGCCGATAACACCAATTTCATACGACCATCTTGCGGCACGCGTTTTTCTGAAATATCGAGTTTCGAGATAACTTTGATACGAGAAACCAATTTGTCTTTGATCGCCAATGGCGGCTGCGCAATTTCTCGTAGCTCACCATCAACACGGAAGCGAATTCGGTAAAATTTTTCGAAAGGTTCGAAATGTAAATCCGAGGCACCTAAATTGATAGCGTCAATCAACATTTTTTGCAGAAATTTAACAATAGGCGCGTCATCAACTTCCGCCGCTTGCGTATCGGCCACACCTGCGTTTAAATCTTCTTCTTTGAAGTCAAGTTCAAAGTCATCGCCTGCTAGATCGGTGATGGTCTGATCCGATGATTTTGTTAGTTTTTCGATTAGTTTGGACAGTGCATCGTGTTGCACAATTACAATGTCAACGCTTAGTCCAGTTTGGAATTTGATCTGATCTATCGCAATAGTATTTGTCGGATCAGCGATCGCAACAGACACTTTGTTCGCCTTTTTAGATAAGGCGATGACCTTTTGTGATTGCATCATTTTGGTATCAATGACCTTGGCTGGTAGCATTGATTCATCAAATACTGTCAAATCGACCTGCGGATAGCCAAAGGTTTCCGAGCAAAAAGTTGCTAGATCCCGTGCATTAATCGTACCGCTTTGAATCAATGCATCTAGAAATGAGCTCTTATCTATTTGAGTTTTCTTCTGGATCGCGTCAATTTGTGCTGGCGAAACCAAATTTGCTTGTGCTAAAGCACGGGCTAAGCCCGAGACGGGAAGACTGGATGCTGAATTTGGCGGGACCGCTGACATAGTTTTCTATCGGAAATTAGTTGGATCATAGGATGCTTTGTGATAATGCAACTAAGTGAGGCTTTTGTAAATAGGCATCTTACTTGCAGGACGCAGAACGTGGTATTGATGACCACCAGTTTGCTTGATTTTTGCTAATGAACCAATGTCCGGCTCGTGCCGAAACTTGGTGGATGTCTAAGGTGCTTTAAACGGATCGCAATCAGTGATTGCGATTAACCGCCAAAAAAGCTAAGTCTATTAACGCCTGCTTATAAACAGAATCCGGTAGATCTTGTATCACTTCAGTTGCGCGGGCAGCCGCTTTGTCGGCCTCTCCCTTTGTGTAGGCGAGTGCGCCAGACTGGGTAATCGCGCTCAAGATAGCATCAAATTTTGATTCGTCGCCTTCTTCTATGCAGGCTTTGACGAGTGCTTTTTCTTCATCACTACCATTTTTCATTAGGTAAATTAAAGGCAACGTCGGCTTGCCTTCACGCAAATCATCACCGACATTCTTACCGATTTCCTCTGCGACACCAGAGTAATCAAGCACATCGTCGATTAACTGAAATGCGGTACCCAATGAGCGGCCATATTCCCCAGCTGCCGAGATTTGCGTTGGGGTCGCGCCGCTTATTAATGCACCAATTTCCGCTGCGGCTTCGAATAATTTAGCTGTTTTACAGCGAATTACCTCTAAATAACGCTCTTCTGTTACATCGGGATCATGCATATTCAATAATTGCAAAACTTCACCCTCGGCAATCACATTGGTCGCATCTGCCAAGATTTGCATAATCTGCATGCTATTAATTGACACCATCATCTGAAATGCGCGTGAATACAAGAAGTCGCCGACTAACACCGACGCTGCATTCCCAAATAAGGCATTGGCGGTCTGACGCCCGCGACGCATAGAGGATTCATCGACTACATCATCATGTAATAGGGTTGCGGTGTGAATGAACTCGACGATCGCTGCCAAATCATAATGATGTTTACCTTGATAGTCGTAAGCATTTGCCATCAACAGGACCAATACAGGCCGAATACGTTTGCCACCTGCGTTAATAATGTACTCAGAAATCTGGCTGACGAGCGCCACATCCGAATGCAATCGTTGGCGTATCACCAGATTGACGGCATCCATTTCTGGCGCGATTAATAGATTGATGGTGTTTTGGTTAGGCGTGGCAGACAAGGGGATATCCTGCAAAGAGCTAATAAAATGTGGCGTGATTATACGATATCAACGCGATACCAACGCATAGCCCCACAAAAACTGCGCTTCCAGGGTTGGCTTTCGCGGGATTCTTTCTATGTGATTTTATTCTGTTCAACTTCCGCCATAGCGGCAAACCCTTGTTTCTAGAGTAAATTGCCGCAAAAAAGCAGGCTACCGTTCCAATCAAATTGTGATTGGCATGCCATCTTGCCTGGACAATCGGGGTAAAGGCAGGTTGGATTCTAGTATCTTGACCGTTTTACAAAACCCCAAAAAGTTGCCTGTGGGAGTTGCCTTTTGGAATTTGCAACGAGCCGTATATCGATGGCGCAACGCTCAAATCTGGTGAGAGACCCAGCAATTGCGTGGGAAAAGAGTGAAGTAAAGGCTCAAACCGAAGCTGAGCTGAAAAGGTTGCGCCGTAAAATATTGTTTTCTATGTATGAATGCCCATGCGACTGCTGAAAAATTACGCAAAAGTCTTTGACCGACCTAAGTAAGCTATGTATAATCCGCAGTTCCCTTGATTTTTTGTTGATGATGTCAGTCACTATCAGTAAAAGCGCTCGGGAATCCCTATTATTTATTTGATGAGGTTTCACATGTACGCGGTCATAAAAACCGGTGGCAAACAATATAAAGTTGTCGCTGGTGAAAAACTTAAAGTAGAACAGATACCTGCAGACATTGGCTCCGAATTCACTATCGATCAAGTACTCGCTATGGGTGCTGGAGAAACCATTAAATTTGGTACTCCGCTGGTCGCAGGTGCAACGGTGCTGGTTAAGGTAATCGACCAAGGTCGTCACGACAAAGTTCGCATTTTCAAAATGCGTCGTCGTAAGCATTACCAAAAGCGCCAAGGTCATCGCCAAAACTACACTGAACTGCAAATCGTTTCTATCAACGGTTAATCCCGTTAAGAACGACGTAGAGCATATTCACTAGAATTCAAGGAGCTATTAAATGGCACATAAAAAAGGCGGCGGCACCACGCGCAACGGCCGTGACTCAGAGTCAAAACGCTTAGGCGTTAAAGTTTACGGCGGCCAAGCTATCAATGCTGGCGGTATCATCATTCGTCAACGCGGTACAAAAGTACACGCCGGTGAAGGTGTTGGTATGGGTAAAGATCACACTTTGTACGCTCTGGTAACAGGCAAAGTACAATTTGCAATCAAAGGCGCGTTACGTCGCCAAACAGTAATGGTTGTTGCTTAATTCATTAAGCGTACAATTTGCTGAACAAAAAGGCTCTGCCATAGGTAGAGCCTTTTTGGTTTTCAGAGGAATTGGAAGTAAATGTTACAAAAAATGCTGAAAACTAGTATTAGTTAACTTCCATATGAAAAATGATGATCGTAGCGATCGTCAAGCTTAATTGCCTTAGCCAATTAGCATACTTTGTCTTAGAACATTGTCTATTGCTGCTAGTGAAATAAAACAGCACAATAGTCCGTTCAGACTCTCAATTCGTAATCACCCAGTGTTCAGTTTTTAAGCGCGTCTACATCAAACCAGATGCCACCAAAAAGAAAGACTGGGAATCAAGGCTGAAAAGCCCTTTCGTTTAGGCGGCAAACATGAAATTTATTGACGAAGCAAGAATCGAAGTCATTGCAGGTGACGGCGGCAACGGTGTTGCGTCCTTCTGTCGTGAGAAATTCCGCCCGTTTGGCGGCCCTGATGGTGGTGACGGCGGCAAAGGCGGCAGTATTTTCGCTGTCGGCGACCGTAACATCAACACACTGGTCGATTTCCGCTATTCTAAATTACACAAAGCCAAGGACGGTGAAAACGGTCGTGGCGCAGATTGTTACGGCAAAGGCGCGGACGATATCCGTTTGCGTATGCCAGTTGGCACCTTAATCATGGACCGAGATACCGATGAAGTCATCGCCGATATCACGGAACATGGTCAAGAAGTTTTATTGGCGCGTGGCGGTGAAGGTGGTTGGGGTAACATCCATTTCAAATCATCGACCAATCGTGCACCTCGCCAACGTAGTGATGGTAAAGAAGGCGAACGCCGCGAACTGAAACTCGAATTAAAAGTGCTGGCAGACGTCGGTCTTTTGGGTTTGCCAAATGCGGGTAAATCGACCTTCATTACGGCTGTTTCCAATGCTCGTCCGAAGATCGCTGATTATCCTTTCACCACTTTGCATCCAAACTTGGGCATGGTTCGGGTTAGTCACGAGAAGAGTTTCGTGATTGCCGATATTCCAGGTTTGATCGAAGGCGCAGCGGACGGTATCGGTCTCGGTGTGCAATTTTTGAAGCATTTACAACGCACCGGTTTGCTCTTGCACATCGTTGACTTAGCGCCGTTTGATGATGACGTTGATCCAGTCAAAGACGCTAAAGCTTTGATCAAAGAATTAGCCAAATACGACGAATCTCTGGCAGAAAAACCGCGCTGGTTAGTCTTGAACAAGCTCGACGTTTTAAGTGCAGAGGATCGCAAGAAGCGTGTCAAAGATTTCGTTAAACGCTTCGGCTGGAAAGGCCCGGTATTTGAAATCTCCGCCTTGAATCATGAAGGTTGCCAAGCTTTGGTCAATGATATCTATGCGCATTTAGCTGAGAAGCGTCAAGCAGAACAACGTTCACAAGAAACCCAGATGAAAGAAGAAGCTCAGGGAATTTTGTCGATTGATCCGGATGATCCGCGTTTTAAAGTGCTTGATTAATTTCGTAGTAAGCGAATCGATTTCGATGTAAAAAGAGCCGACTTGTTCGGCTCTTTTTACGTTTACGCTTGATTTTTCATGTTCTTTGATCAAAATAAAATTCTGAAAAATAAAACAAATTCAGAATAATGTATAATTTGTGCGATTCAATTCCGAATGAATATTCGATATCTTACTTATCATGCAATCCCTAATCCAAAACGCTAAACGCCTGATTATCAAAGTTGGTTCCTCGCTTGTAACCAATGAAGGCCGTGGTCTCGACCGAGTTGCTATTGCCAATTGGGCGCAACAGATTGCGGTGTTAAGAGCGATGGGAAAAGAAGTGGTGCTGGTCAGTTCGGGGGCGATTGCGGAAGGGCGACAGCGCTTGGGTTTTGAAACGCGTCCTACAGGCGTGCATGAGTTGCAAGCTTGTGCCGCGGTAGGGCAAATGGGTTTGGCGCAGATTTATGAGACCAGCTTTCGCGCGCATGATTTGGGAACCGCGCAGATTTTACTGACGCATGCCGATCTGGCGGATCGTGAGCGTTATCTGAATGCGCGTTCCACTTTGTTGACCTTACTTGGTTTCGGCATCGTGCCGGTAATCAATGAAAACGATACCGTGGTGACGGATGAAATCAAGTTTGGCGATAACGATACGCTCGGTGCTTTAGTGGCGAATCTGGTGGAAGCTGATGCCTTGATTATTTTGACCGATCAACAAGGTTTATACACTGCCGATCCGCGTAAAAATCCCGATGCGCAATTTGTCCATGAGGCACGTGCTGGAGATGTGGCGTTGGAGGCGATGGCGGGTGGTGCTGGTACTAGTCTTGGGAGTGGTGGTATGTTGACCAAGATTCTTGCGGCAAAACGCGCAGCGCGTTCTGGTGCGCATACGGCGATTGCTTGGGGGCGCGAAGAAAATGTGCTGGTGCGCCTGGCAAACGGTGAAGCGATAGGCACGCAATTGAGTTCTGACATGGCACCACTGGCCGCACGTAAGCAATGGATGATGGATCATTTACAGACTTCTGGGCAAGTTGTATTAGATGCGGGTGCGGTGATTAAATTGCGTGATGAAGGTAAATCTCTACTGGCGATCGGTGTGTCCGACGTGCGAGGTGAATTTGGTCGTGGTGAAGTCGTGAGTTGTGTGGATGTTAGTGGGCGAACCATCGCGAAAGGCTTGAGTAATTACAGTAGCGGCGATGCGCGTCGCATTATGCGTAAAGCATCTTCTGAGATTGAAAGTATCTTAGGATTTGTAGAAGAACCAGAATTAATCCACAGAGATAATCTGGTGTTGGTTGGCTAAGAACCTATCAGTAATGAACAAAAAAAGCCCGCAGCGTTTGAAAATGCTGCGGGCCTTCTTATCTTTCGTGACGGCTTATTTATCTGCCATTCTGACCAGAGTGGATTTTCCAAACAGGCTTTCAATTAAATCTACCGCCAAAATCGCAGTCTGATTGCGTAAATCCAAAGCAGGATTGAGTTCAACAACGTCGAGTGAGCGCAATAAACCGGTATCAGCAATCATCTCCATGCACAATTGCGCTTCGCGATAGGTTGGGCCGCCGAGTACCGCAGTACCTACGCCAGGCGCGATGTCAGGATCGAGACAATCGAGATCGAAACTGACGTGGATATGGGTATTTTCATCAACGCCTTCGAGTGCCTTCAACATCACCGCACGCATACCATGTTCGTCGATATAGCGCATGTCGAAAACAGGAATGCCCATATCGTGAATGAATTGACGTTCACCATCATCGACACTGCGAATCCCGATTTGACGGATTTCATTTGGTTGCATCGCAGGTGTATAGCCACCGTACGCGATTAACTGTTCTGGCCCATGACCCATCAGGCACGCAACGGGCATGCCGTGAATATTTCCAGTTGGACTGATAGTAGACAAATTGCTGTCGGCATGAGCATCGAACCACAGAACGCGTAATTTTTTGCCGGTGTCTTTGCAGTGTTTTGCCACCGCGCTGATGGAGCCGATCGCCAGGCAATGATCGCCACCCAACATCATAGGCAGATGACCTTGCTTTAATGCATTACTGACTTCGTCATAAACTGCTTGATTCCAGTCTATGGCCTCGTTCAGATGGCGCAAGCCATTGACTGGCGCCTGCCAGGGATTGGCGGGACCCTGCAAATTGCCATGGTCAATTACTGTCAAGTCTCGCGCTTCCAGTGCCTGCGTTAAGCCTGCCACGCGCATTGCGTCAGGACCCATGCCTGCACCTTTGACACTTGCGCCAACATCGGTCGGTGCACCAATTAAGGAAATAGTTTTCATTGTCTCTTCTTTGCTTTCAAAAAAACGTTCAGACTTTAGTCATTCTCGCAGCAATCTTGCGCGTGCGGGCGTAATGGTACTGGCTTAATCACTGATTAGGACTGGTTTTTTATGCCTTTTTTATGAGTAAATGAAGCTAGCGCTCTCATTCGTATTCAAATTTGCATTCATCAGGTGGGGGAATTATATGCTTACATGCGATAATTTGATTTCGTAATTATTAGGTATAATCGGATAAATAGAAATTAAATTTCATTTTGTGCTTATTTGAGGAATTTAGTTCTTGTTTTGAGATTTTATGCGGAATTTATGGGAAAGTGGGTGATGTATGGATAACTACGATTTGAATATTTTGCGCCATTTGCAAGACGATGGGCGTATCAGCAATCTACAACTGGCAGAGAAAATACATTTGTCTCCTCCTCAAACTTTACGTCGGGTGCGAGCTCTTGAGGAAGCGAATGTGATTCGTTCTTATACGGCGCAAGTCGCGCCTGAGGCCATCGGCTTAGGCGTAATGGCCTTCGTTAGTTTGTCGCTAGATAGAGAGCAAAATCGCAATGCACGTGAAATTGAGCGGCATTTAAGAGCCTTTCCCGACATTATTGAGTGCCATACTATTTCGGGTGATTTCGATTATTTGTTGAAAGTAGTGGCAAATGATTTGAAGAGTTTGTCGCAGTTTTTGACAGATAAGTTGATGCAAGTCCAGGGCGTAGGTAATTTGCGATCAATGATATGCATGGAAGAGATAAAGCCAGTTAGTAGTTTGCCTATACGTTAGTTTGCTAATAAGTAGAGGGGGTATTCTTGGGCTGCTTTTGGACGCACTTTAGTGGTCGGCATTCGCTAACATCCAAGAATGCAAGAAAAACACAACGAAATGCAAATAATTCCTGCGCATGCTAGTTCTCAGCAGGTAGAATGCCAAATTGGTACGAAACCATGAAAATTGTTAATGCATTGATCTTGATTTCGTTAGATGTACGGCTCGTTATTGGTTTGATTAATAGCCTTTTAATGATTCAATTGATGGCGCAATTAATGATCTAATGCCGGCTTTTTAAAAACTCATCTTGAGGTGATTCTTCATGTTAAAGAAAAATATTCTGGTTGCAGCCATCGTTTTGGTTAGCGCATTTGCGAGTGCACACGCGGCTGCGCAAACAACTTATTTTGGCGGCTCCGTTGGTCGTGCGAAATGGAATTTTGATTGCGTTGGCTCGACTAGCTGCCATACAGCCGCGGGAACTTGGAAGCTATTTGGCGGTTACGATTTCTCACCTAATTTTGGTGTTGAAGGTAGCTATGTGTATTTGAATGAAGTAGGTGCCAGTGACTCTACGTTGAAGGCAACTTTCAACGGTCGTGGTGCGGATATCGCCGGTGTTGTTAAGACGACGCCACTGAATAACTTTGTCGGTTTTGCGAAATTAGGTATTGCCTTTATGAAGGGCGAGATTGTTGCCAAGGCAGCAGGTTTTACTGGCTCTGAAACGCATTACTCTGGACAGCCTTTGATCGGTTTGGGTGTTATGTATCAAATCGATAAAAAAGTGGCTGTGCGTGCTGAAGTCGATAACCGTAAAGTTAAAATTTCAGGTTTTAGGGATACGACTTTTGGCGTGACCAGCTTCACTATAGGTCTGCAATCAGAGTTCTAAGATCGTTAATTTGCTCATGTGCTTAGAGGGTGATCAGATTTGACGCCTTGTCTTTTTTGAGTATTTCACGATAAAAAAGCAGTCGCATTTTGCGGCTGCTTTTTTTTTGCGCGATTGAATACTGCTAATTGCTATCAAATCGTTCTCGAATGCGTTTTCCTTTACCCTTGAAAAAACGCTTTGTGCACGGCAAAACATGTCAATTTAACGGATATGTGGTATGACAAAGCGTTAATTTGGATTGACCAAAGCAGTATTTTTGGTGAACCAAAAAATGATTTTGGTAAGACCAATTGTTGTTTTTTTGGGAGATGTGCAAATTTTTTTATAGTGTTCATTCATTGATCTTAAATGAACTTGGTCTATTTCTATTTGGAAATTAAAACCATTTTTATTGGTATTTGAACGAAGTTAATTGAATTTTTGAGGATTTTATGGACTCGTGGTGTTTTTAAAAATTATCTTAAAAGAAACATTAAGAACTATTTTTTGACTAATTGTCTATTTTGCTACAGCGATAGTTCTCGCGTTGATTGAGTAAATAATTTTAGAATTGGTTCAAAGCTAAGTAGATAGAAATGTATTTGAGTTTTACTCGCGTTCGCGATACCGGTTGATCACTATATCGTGGTGAGGCATCAGAGGCGATTCATACACTAGCTTATTCACAATAATTCGAGACCAAAGGAATATGATCATGCGCAATACGAACTTGAAACAAAGAATAGGTCGATTCGCCTTGACCAGCTCTGTGCTGGCGATGGCAATCAGTAGTGCTTACGCACAGGAAGCAAAGAAAACGGATGAACAGCCGACCTTGGTAGTGGTTACTGGTTTGCGCGCATCTTTGGAAAGTGCATTGAATAAAAAGCGCGACGACAACGGTATTGTCGACGTCATCAAATCAGAGGATATGGGTAAATTCCCAGACACCAACCTGGCGGAATCCTTGCAGCGTATTCCTGGTGTGGTCATTGATCGTGATGCGGGTGAGGGACGCAGTGTTACCGTGCGTGGTTTGGGACAAGATTTTACCCGTGTTCGTATCAACGGCATCGAAGGCTTGGCGACCACTGGTGGTACGGATAGCTCGGGCGGCGCGAATCGTTCGCGTGGTTTTGACTTTAACGTATTTCCTTCTGAATTGTTTAATTCTTTGACAGTACGTAAGAGCGCTTCTGCCGATGTGGATGAAGGCTCGCTTGGTGCTACCGTCGATTTGCAAACCATGCGCCCGTTTGATATGCGCGGCTTTAATGCAACCGTGATGGCAAAAGGTCGTTACAACGATTTGTCACAGAAGACAGATCCGCGAGTTGGTTTCTTGATTTCGAATACCTTTGCAAACAATACTTTCGGTGCTTTGTTGTCAGGGGCATTTTCGAAACGTCGTGTTTATGAAGAGGGCTTTAGTACCGTGCGTTGGGATAATGGTCCTTCATCCGGAGGCTGGTGCTCACCAGTCGGCGTGACGCCTGCCAATCCAACTACCACAGCGACGACATGCGGACCGACCGCGCAAGGCGTCGCACGTCTGCCGGGTACCGCTGAAAGCATTGCCGCCTATAACTTAGCCAGTTCATCCAACAATTTTGTGCCTCGTTTACCGCGCTATGGCCGCTTGACACATGACCAGGATCGCTTGGGTTTGACAGCGTCGCTACAATACAAACCGCAACGTGGCACTCTCTTGTCTTTGGATTTGTTGTATTCCAAATTAGATGCGACACGTCAAGAAGATTTCTTGGAAGCGATCTCTTTTAGTCGTAGTGCGAGCCAAGGTGGTAAGCCACAAACCAGTGTTGTGAAGACTGAATATGCACCGAATGGCGCTTTGTTATACGGCATGTATAACGGCGTAGATATTCGAGCTGAATCTCGTTTCGATCAGCTATCAACCACTTTTACCCAACCAACTTTGACCTTGGATCATCAATTCAGCGATACTTTCCGCATGAATGCGCGCGTCGGTCGTGCGACGTCTAAGTTTGCCAATCCTATACAAACCACGACCACCCTAGATGCGTTAAACGTGAATGGTTATGCATTGGATTTCCGTGCGAATGACCGCATGTCGACGATTACTTATCCGTTTGATGTGACTTCTGCTACCGGCTCTATGACCTTGGTGTCGGTGCCACAAGTCACGACTGGTACCCAGCCAAACACGGTGGCCAATACTTCAACTAGTGAAATCCGGATTCGCCCACAAGGCGCGAACAATCGTAATGATGTTGCGCACGTTGATTTTTCTTGGGACGCAATCGAAGACAAGCTGACTTTGCGTGCTGGTGCCGACTATAAGAAATATACATTTGATTCTTACGAGTCACGTCGCGTCAATCAAAACGATACAATTTTTGCGCCTAATGCGGGTACCAGTATCGCCAGCTTGACGACGCAATTAACCGGGTTCGGCCGCGGTCAAAATTTACCGGCAGGTACATCAACCTCTTGGTTGATTCCTGATCTGAATGCAATTGCTAAGGCTTACGATATTTATTGCAATTGTTTGAAAAGTGGCCCTGCAGGCGGTCCAGGTGATTTCACTTTGTCGTCGATTACTAACGGTAATGCACGTGGTAATAACCGCGCAGTGACTGAGAACGATAAGAGCGCTTTCGTCATGGGTGACTTCACGAACAATATTGCTGGTTTCCCGGTGCGTGGTAACTTTGGTGTGCGGTATGTGCAGACCGTGCAGATCGCAACTGGCTATCAAGCAAATGCTGGCGGCACTGCGGTGACGGTCCGTAATTCGTACAATGATGTGTTGCCTTCAGTGAATATCGCTTTGAACCTTTCAAGAGATTTCATCGCTCGTTTTGCTGCGGCCAAAGTGATGGCACGTCCGCAACTGGGTAACTTAAATCCAGGTGGAACGATCTCAACGACGGGTACGCTGTCTGTCACCAGTGGTAATCCTT
This sequence comes from uncultured Undibacterium sp., assembly GCA_963511665.1. GTDB lineage: Bacteria > Pseudomonadota > Gammaproteobacteria > Burkholderiales > Burkholderiaceae_D > Undibacterium. The sequence continues at coordinate 9,070 of CAUPKC010000010.1, read as the reverse complement.
TGTTGGAGCCATTCCGCGCCGATACTTTTGATTCGAACTTCGAATGGTATTTTGGTAAAAATGCGTTCTTAGGTCTAGGTTTATTCCAAAAAAATATCAATACCTACATTCAAAGCATACGGACTAACGTCGCTTTTAAAGATACCGGCTTGCCTATGTCTTTACTGCCAGCCAACTTCACAGGCGAAGAAGTATTTCAGGTAACGGCGCCAATTAATACCAAAGGCGGCAAGTTGCGTGGCTTTGAATTGAACTATCAACAGCCTTTCACTTTCTTACCAGCTTGGGGTAAAAATTTCGGTACTTTGCTTAACTATACTTACGTCAATTCCAAAATTGAATATGTCGTTTCGCCAACCAGCGCGGTAACGATTACGGATGATTTGTTGAATTTGTCGCCGAAGTCTTGGAATGCCACGGTCTATTATGATGATGGTGCTTTCAGTGCACGTGTGTCAGCATCGAAACGTTCTGCTTTCCTAACTCGTGTTCCAGGCCAGAACAACAATGACGTAGAAGGTAAAAATGGTACGGTCAACGTTGATATGTCGATGACTTATAAGTTGAATGACAAATGGGAATTTAGTTTTGAAGGATCAAACTTGACGAATCAGGCGAATGATCAATTCATCAGTCGTGCTCGTGATAGCGTGGTCGTCAATAACGTAACAGGCCGTGAGTTTTTGTTAGGTGTACGTTATAAATTCTAAGATTGCATGAAGTAGGGATTGCGCGGCTTAACGAATGAATTGTTAAGCCGCGTTATTTTTTTTACGAGCAAAATGAAGAGGTAAGAGCGATGGATAGATTGCAAAATGAGCCAAAGAAAAGTTTGTATCGATGGCGCTTACTATTTACATGTCTCAGTTTGGCGTTGGTGTCCGCTCATGTTTCCGCGAGCGATTTGTTCAAGGTGCAAAAAAAGTATGCGTATCCAAACGATATGGCGTGGGTGTCATCGATACAGGGTGGGCGCGGCGGAAAAATACTACGCGTAACGAATTTGCAGAAAGAAGGGCCGGGATCATTACGTGCAGCAATTGACGCCAAAGGACCACGTACGATCGTTTTTGAAGTGGGTGGTGTAATTGACCTTGAGCGCAGCGTCCTCCAAGTAAGCGAGCCGAACGTGTCTATCCTTGGCCAGACTGCGCCTGCTCCCGGCATTACGCTGATTCGCGGCGGCATCAATATTCGTGCATCTCAGACGATCATCCAACATTTGCGCGTGCGTACCGGAGCGGACGGTCAAACTAAAGCGAGTGGCTGGGAAGTCGATGGAATCAATATCTCGGCAGCGCATCATGTTTTGATTGATCATTGCAGCCTCAGTTGGGCGATCGATGAAAACATGTCAGCGTCAGGGCCGCGCTTTAAAGGCGAGACGCCGGACGATTGGCGCAATGGCACTAGCCACCATGTCTTGTTCTCGAACAATATTGCAGCTGAAGGCTTGGCTGAAGCCAGTCATAGCAAAGGTGAACATTCCAAAGGCAGCCTGGTGCATGACAACATCACACAGATCGTTTTCTACCGAAATATCTGGGCACACAATGTTGAACGAAATCCACTGCTCAAAGGCGGTGTACAAGCCAGTGTGGTGAATAATCTGATCTATAACCCACGCGCCAAAGCCATTCACTACAATCTGATGGCATTGGAGTGGGGCGAGCATGCGTATCAGTTGGGTAAACTGAATGTGGTCGGCAATGTGATGCGCGGCGGCCTTTCCACGAAAAAAGGATTGCCTTTGATGAGCCTCGGTGGTGATGGTGATTTGGCGTATTTCGAGAAAGATAATATCGCGGTTGATCAATTCGGTGCGGCATTGCCTTTGTTAGGAAGCTATGGTCAGACGCGTGCCCAGTTGTTATTGAGAAATGCACCTATCGATTGGCCTGATGGCTTACAAGCGATGCCAGCTAAAGATGTCGAAACCGAATTGCTGCGATATGCGGGCGCTCGTCCTTGGGATAGAGATGCGGACGATATCCGCATACTTTTTTATATCGCTGAAGGGCGCGGAACGATCATCAACGACGAGCGTGAAGTCAGTAGCTATCCGAAAGCAAAGATGACGCAGGCTGCGTTTAATGAACAAAAGTGGGATATGGCGAATGGAATACCGAAAGTGGTATCGCGATGAATGAGCGCAAGAGTCAACTCGGGCTTGGATGGTTTTTATGCATGAAATGAGTTTGCTGGCATGGATAATCTGTGCAATCGCGATTTTGATTACGGGTATTTCGAAATCTGCATTTGGTGGCGCATTGGGAGGCGTAGGCGTACCTTTGATGGCGATGTTTTTATCTCCGCGATTGGTCGTCGCAGTTTTATTACCGATTCTGTGTGTGATGGATGTATTCGGCGTGAAGGCCTATTGGAAAAAGTGGTCAATGGCCGAGTTGAAAATCATCTTACCTGGTGGAATAGTCGGTATCGTTCTTGGTTCGTTTGCGATGGGCGTTTTTTCTGATAAGCACATCAAAGGCATGATAGGTGTGATTGCTGTGGCGTTTATGTTGGATAGGATGTTTCAACTGCGTCAGCGCTTGCGTTGGCACCATCAACCCGGAAAATTATTTGCACGCGTCTGTGCCACTGTATCCGGTGTCACTAGCACGGTGGCACATGCCGGTGGTCCACCTATCTTGGTTTATTTGATGGCGAAAGATCTGGCGAAGGAACAATTCGTCGCAACCACAGCAGTGTTCTTCACTGTGGTGAATGCGGGCAAGTTATTGCCTTACATGGCACTCGGTTTTTTTACTTTGGATAGTTTGCAAATCGCAGCTTGCTTAGCGATTTTTGCACCGCTCGGTGTGTGGCTGGGCTTGCATGTACTGCGGGTGATTCCGGAGCGTTATTTCTATTCCTTGGCAACTGGTTTGCTCGGAATTTCTGGTATTAAGTTGATTTGCGACGCAATGTAATTTGTCCTGAGTGAACTGCTCTGTAAATTCAATACCCTCATCATCAGACCTTGTGATTAGCACGGTCTGATGATATCGAAAGAAAATTAGGTCGACAAAGTTTCAGTATAAGTTTTGCCGTTAATCTTAATATTTTCTAATTGTAGATTCTGCACATGATGCAAGAACCATGGTGCATTTTGATTGCGCACTGTACCGAAATCACAGTTGCGAATACTGACATTTTGTATCGGTAAAATCGCCTGTTTCGTCTTGCCGTTATAACTCGATGCGACAGGTCCTAATAAGACGAAGGCTTGATAAGCAGAGTAATTGCCACCCTCGATATTCACCGTGCCGACTTTGACGTTTGAAATGTGGATGTCGGAAATCACAGGGGGACGTATGCGCACGCTATCGTCAGCGGGCGCGTAATCGCAATCAATGGTAATCACAGCGCCGGCACTGGAGGATACCGTCTGCATTGGAATTTGCGAATCGGGCAAAGGCTTATAGAATCCTGGTATCGTTTTTACGCCATTCGGGATCGTGATATTACGTACGTAAAAATGTCGTAAAAAGCCACCGCGATTCATATTCGTTTTCATGCGGATCGCTGTATTTAAAGCATCCTTGTCCCAATGCATGTTGCGGAAATCCAGATCTTGCGCATAGATGTGTTCGATGCCAGCCGCCATTTCGCTGCCTAAAGTCACTGCTCCATGACCACTATTCATCACGCAGTGTTGTATGACGATATTGCGCGTCGGGCCGAATTGGGTATCGCGGTTTTTGCCAGATTTGATCGCGATGCAATCGTCGCCTGTATTGAAAGTACAATGATCAACTAAAACAGTGTCACAGGCTTCAGGATCGAAGCCATCACTATTTGGCCCCATGCTATCCATATTCACTTTGCTGATATGTACATTGCGGCATTTGACTGGATGATGCAACCAAAATGGCGCTGCTTGGATTTTATAGCCTTTTAATTCGACATTGGTGCAAGATATCAGTTCTATCATGCACGGGCGCAGGTAGTGTCCGACCCCGAGAATACGCGCTGAAGTCGGGATGCCGAGTTCAGACATTACCGGCAAAAAGCGCGAATCAGTACGCCATTTTTCACCGACGCCTTGCACTAGTTTTTTTGCTTCTTCGGTCAGCGATGGTGTAAGTTGATCGAGATTTTCTGGATTGTTCGGGTTCACATTCACTTCGGAATTGAGGATAGGTTTTTTGGGATTTTTTCTACCTTTCCAATCCCACCAATTGCCCGAACCGTCTTCAAATAAAGTGCCACCTTGACCATCTAAAATACTGCTCCAGTTTTCGCCCGTAATAGCGATATTGTTTTCGCCGTAGGCATACACCATAGGTGAATAATTTAAGCAGTCATTACCTTGCCAACGCGAGATGACCAGCTTGCCATTCTTGCCGCAATCGATGTCACCGTATTTTGCATAGTCAGCTGGATTGGCGCTAAAGAACACATGGGCATTCGCCGCCAAATGGACGTTCACATTGGAGCGTAAACGGATAGGGCCCGCGCAGTACCAATTTCCGGCTGGGATGATAACGCGACCTCCACCAGCTTTATTGCATGCCTGTATCGCTTGTTTAATCGCTTCGTAACAATCGTGCGAGTTAGGTTTTGGTGTCAACACCTCGCCATCAATTGCACCTTCGGTATCCGATGCGATTTGGGCGTTGACAGTGATGACTTCACAAGTCTTCGCGCCAAATTTTGTAATCGGAAAATCACGTTTGGCGAATTTAATTGGTTTGGAAAACTGCTTGACGATCTTTGCAGCACGTTGCCATGGATCGCTTTCTGTTGCTGTAGTCAGTTGCGACAAGCTGAGTGCTGGGATGCCGAACAGGCTGGCGGCGCTGGAGAAACGCAGTAAGCTGCGGCGTTTTAGATTGATAGAAGTAGTCATATTTTCCGTTTTTGTTTCGTTAAGTATTCCGTGGTTTTCAAGACTCCCTTCTCCCGAAAGCGGCGTTGTGTAGGATCAGGGCAGGGGATGAGGGGCGTTCAGGTTTGCTTTGAAAGAATCCCCGGCATTACAATGCTTAAGTTTTTGGTCTACGGTTAATTCGAGATCTTCCATCACTGAACCACCCTCACCCTAACCCTCTCCCGCTTGCGGGAGAGGGGATAGTTCCATGCTTATTTCTTACCAGCATTTAAACTGACTCTAATTGGATCTCGATAACGCGCAGCCATCTTACTCAGATACGCATCCCACTCTTCTTTAGTCTTAATATCACCCCAACGCTCCCAAATCGCGCCAGCGTAATAGGTCATGGTTTTGCCGCTGTTTACAGGAGCCAAAATTAAATGATTCAAATTGTCTTCGGCATAGTCATTTGCCGTTGGTAAAATAATCGCTGTGCCGAATGCACCTTTAGTTGACTGTTGTATCCATTGCGATAGTGAGGTCGACTTCAGATTTTTTTCTACGCTGATTGTTGGTTCCTGACCTTTGTCCGATGGGGTCTTATTTAATCCCACAGCCGCCGTCAATGCAGCGCTACCAGTGTACTGAAAAGTGCTTTCTATTTTGTCGAGATAATGACCTGCATCTACCGTGAAGCGTTTGGTCTCGGTGATCGCTACACCTGCTGCATCCCAGCTTTGATAGCTGAGTTCAAACACTGTGCGTACCGGGCCATTGGCCAGGATTTTCCATTTTTCATAATTGATGCTGGTATAGAGTTGCTTGCCATCCCAGATGCCAGTTCCGCCGCAACCACGTGATTTGCCGACGTTGTACATGTCTAAGCCTTCGCCTTCATCTTTGTGGTAATGGTCGTGACCCTTGTTGTACCAACGATCCACGACAGGGTAGGGAACGCGCTTAAACCAAATGTCGATGCCACTGGTGACTAAAACTTCTTTAGTAACCCCTGCAGGTGCGGGAGCAGCCAATGCCAAGCCATAAGTACGGTGAGCTATTTTGTCATTTTCCCAGGCGAAATCATCGAGCCGCTCAGGCACCTGACGGCTGAATGCCTTAGTTTCAAACACGGGTGCTACTGTGTCGATTTTCTCTATCGTGAAATCCGCAGTTTTTTCGCCTGCGGCGAAGTTGTGTTGGAAGATCAGCTCACCATAAGCGATGCCTACGCCTTGTGGATCTTTGGCCTGTGGCGCGACATTGGTGACTTGAAATGGCAAAATCTTGCCCGATTTATCTTTAACGGCGATTCTTTGAATTAAAGCATTGGGTAAGTATTGATTAACCTGTGACCATGGAATCGTGATCGTCTCGGATGGGCGCGCATCGTTTAATTGATGCGTGACTGTGACAGTCAATCGTTCTTGTGCTTGGCTGTGCTGGGCAAGCAAGCCAAGAGGGAGCAGACCAACGCTGAGTGCAATTGCTTTATATGGAAGACGCATAATGGTTATCCTAAAGTGTGATTTAGTGATGTTCGCGATAGTCAGTTTTATCGGCACCAGTCGGCACGTAATGATAGGTTCTGACTTTATGCTCGACATTGAATGCCGGATTTTTCAGCATCTGTAAAATCTCCGCGCCAGCCATCAACATAGGTCCATAGCCGTGCAATGCTTCTACACTAGTAGGGCGGTGATAGTAGTAAGTTTGGTCGCTGGCGAAGGTCGTACCTACGCAGATCCCTTCGATCGCACCTTTTTCGGTAATGCGAGTGGATAAACCTGCCCAGCCAGCTTGCGCGATGGAGCCCCAAGTCGTTGGGCTGATCCAGCCTTGATTGACCGCGTGGGCGATTGCATACACAAACATCGCACTAGCGGAAGTTTCTAAGTAAGAGTCATGACGGTCCAACATTTGATGCCACAAGCCTTGTCCCGATTGTTGTTCGGCGATGCCCTTCAAATTCAAGCGCAATTGGTTTAAGACTTTAGTATAGCCAGGATGATCTTTCGGTAAAACGTCGAGCAAATCTGACATCGCCAAAACTGCCCAGCCGTTAGCACGTGCCCAATAGAAGCGTGGTGCGTCAGGATTATTTGCATTCCAACCGTGCGTGTACAAGCTATTTTGCTGATTAAACATATACGTCGACATTTGCAATACATTGCGTACTGCATCGTCGAAATAGGATTTGTCACCCGTTAATCGACCAATTTCGGCCAAGGCAGGAACGCCCATATACATATCATCTGCCCACAGAGAAACCGCTTGCGGACGTTTGCGCGCCAACGTGCCATCGTTTAAACGGAACTGCTGTTTGCTTACCCAATTGCTACATGTTTGTATCATGTCATTCAAATCTGGGCCAATTTTTGCAAGTCGAACGCGTATCAACGCGGCACACATGGAGCCTGCGTCATCTAAAGAGCGTGGATCTAAAAAGCGCGAAAAGCTATTGCCACGTTCTAAATGAAATTGATCTTCCTGGGCTTTGAAATAGGGCTTAGTTTGCGCAAAGAAGCCAAGATGACGCTCAGTCATATCTGTAAAACGCTTGTCATTGGTCGCAGCACGCACCTTCAATAGGCCGGAATGGACGACGCCCATTTCGTAGACCATGATGCCGTAGTCACCTTTGGCCGGTTCGAAGATCGCTTCCTTGATAGGCTTTTTAAAATCAGTGATCGCTGCGCCAGTCGATTTGTTGATGACGCGTGTTGGGGTAGTGGACTCAAGATAGGTGCGAATTCTATGCAAGGCGTCGGTGACTTCCTTAGCAACGGGTTTCTTGTATGGCACAGGGTAAGTGCCTTCACCAGAATCGGCCAGGTTAGGATTGTCGGGATTACGGTACTTGCGATCGCTGCTATTGTTACTGTCAGCCAGTGCTGCATTCTGGATAAACAGAGTGCAAAGCACAGTGCATAAAAATTTTGTTTGAAGTTTCATAGTCGTCTCTAGTCTAGTTTTTGAAATTGGTGGCGTATTTATATTTGGTCAGGCCATTTTAATGTGGTAAGACCAAATATGCAATGTGGACTAGCCGAATGTCGTCTTTTTGAGGAAGAATATTTTCAAATAAGTATCTGACTTCTAAGCATAAGAGGCTTAGTTGTCATGATAGTCAATATGCTGTCGGTGTGAGAATTAGACTGTGCGAACGCTGCGCAAACGGTATCCCGAGATGAACGTTATCTGAGATTGATTGAACGGCTGTGATGAATGTTGACTACGAAGAAACACAGGATGGTCGGGAAAATTGTAGGGAGGGTGCAACCCGCGCCGCCAGCTCATCAAGCACCCGAGCAGCGCGGGTTGCACCCGCCCTACAAGGTAGATTTAACGTAATGTCTGTGAACCAAGCTTACCGAAATTAACCGCGTGAGAAAGTCCGGCTAACACGATCCAGGTGGGCGCGCATGGCTTGTTTCGCGCCATTCGCATCATGGGCGGCAATCGCTTCTAAGATCGCGCGATGATCGAGCAGGGTTTGCTTGCGTAATTCTTCCGTCTGGAAATGTTCCTTTAACTTGTGCCACAAGCTGCCGCGTTGATTCCAAAGGTATTCAATCACACCCACCAGTGCACTATTGCCAGTGGCACGCGCAATCGCGAGATGAAAATTTCTATCCGCCATTTCGTTCTCATTGCGATTATCGTGATGGCGTTCCATTTCAAGAACGGCTTTCAGGATGGCATCAATGGCCGAATCAGTCGCATTTTTGGCAGCAATGGCCGCGATCTCAGATTCAATCAGACGGCGTGCTGACAGTACTTCAAAAGGACCCGGGCCGACTTCCAAAACATCCGCGTCGGCCTTGGCTTTCTCACTCACATAGACTCCGGAACCGCCGCGCACTTCGACGATGTCACCCAGTTCTAGGGCAATCAACGCTTCACGTAGAGAAGCGCGGCTAACATTCAATTTGCTGGCTAAGTCCCGTTCAGACGGCAGGCGTTCACCGGCAGCGATGTTTTCATCTTTGATCAATTGTTGAATGCGGGCGGAGACAACGCGATACAAGCGTGGTTCAGGGGAGAGTGTTTCGACTGCAGCAGCAACTTTTTTCATTGAATCTAAGAAGGTAAGAGAGGTAGATAGGGGATAAAAATGACAAGGTTTATTCTAAATTGGTCTGTCCAATGTCGCAAGCGATGTCGTCGTCTTAGAACCTCAATTCACGATTAAATCTGACGATAGACCTGGTTTATCCTTGCTTGCACCCAGTTAATATCTCGCTAGGCTAG